>NZ_MKVV01000001.1:0-16696 GCF_001899645.1 Pseudonocardia sp. 73-21
GGCCGACAGACGACAACGCGCTGATCACCATTCCCGCCCCAGCCCGGGCAGTTACGCGACAGGCTCGATCAGTCCGCGATGCCGGACGCCGGGTTATCGCTGCGGCCCGCGTGCGGGCGGATCCGGCCGGCGCCCGTGGTGCGGCCACGGACGCTGCGCCGGCGGGTGTCGCCGGGAACCCCATAGCGTTTCCGCTTCGACACGAAGGATCCCGGTGGCGGCGGCGATCTGCGACCAGCTCTTCCCGGCGTTGCGCGCCAGCTGCACCGCCATGCGGACTTCCTGGTGGGTCAGCGGGACCCCCAGCTTGAGCAGATCGTGCGCGATCAGCTCCGGCAGCGCGCGGTGGACGTGGCGGTACCACTCTCCCTTGGCGCCGGTCAGCGAGGTGCCTTCGACGGCCGGCGGCGGGTCGCCGTAAGGATTCGTGTCGTCGGCACAGGGGAACTCCGCACGCGGGTAGTACTGCGCGCCCTGCCAGCTGCATTCGCAGAAGCAGCGCCATCCGGCGACGGGTGGGGAGCCCGGTGGCGGGTCCAGCTCGTTGATCGGCTTGCCGTCCGTTCCGATGGGTTGTGCCCAGCCGAGATGGTCGAGGGCCGGGTCGTAACCGTCGAACGCCGTTTCGTGGATCCACACCTGATGTTTCACGTGCTGATCACCGATTCCCATCTCCAGTAACGTGACGGCCGTACGGCGACGATGTGCAGGACCGTGCGTTCGTAGCTATTCAGGACCGCGGGCCCGCGTGACGCTGTGATCCGTCCGGCGTGGCAGCTTGATCTTCGGTCTGGCGGCGTGATCATGGGCGGGTGTCCGAGCCGTCGCCTGCTGAGCTCTCAGGGATGGTTGCCCGGTTGCGGTCGACCAACTCCGGGTTGCGGGAGGTGGTGGCCGGTCAGGCCGCACAGATCGAGGCGTTGATCGCGCGGGTCGAGACGCAGGCCGCGCAGATCGCGGAGCTGGAACGTCGGTTGAGCAGTGACTCCTCGACCTCGAGCAAACCGCCGTCGTCGGACCCGCCGTACCAGAAGCCGGCGCGACGCTCCTCGCGTACGTCGTCGGGGCGCAAGCCCGGTAAGCAGCCCGGGGCGCCGGGGACGACGATGCCGCTGGTCGACGACCCGGACGAGACGGTGATCTGCGACCCGCCCTTGTGTGGGGACTGCGGAACCGACCTGTCCGGGGTACCGGTGGCCTCCACGACCCGGCGCCAGGTCACCGACGTGATCGTCCCGCCACCGCCGCGGGTGACCGAGTACCTGATCTTCACCCGGGTCTGTCCGTGCTGCGCCACCGCCCAGACCGGACCCGTCCCGGCGGGCGTGCCCGCGCGGGCTCAGTACGGGCCGGGGGTGCTGGCGCGGGCGGCGGAGCTGCTGTGCGGGCACTACCTGCCCGTCGCCCGAGCCACCGGACTGATGGCCTCGATGCTCGGTGTGGCGGTCTCGACCGGGTTCATGGCCGGGGTGCGGGCGCGCGCCGCGCGACTGTTGGAGATCAGCTTCCTGCCCCGGGTACGTGAGCTGTTGCGCAAGGTCGGGGTGCTGCACGTCGATGAGACCCCGGCCCGCGCCGACGGCGCGCTCGGCTACGTGCACGTCGCGGCCACGGAGTTCCTCACCGCGATGCACACCGGCGGGCGGTCCAAGGCCGACATCGACGCCGGGCAGGTGCTGCCTGGCTACACCGGCACCATCGTCCGCGACGGCTACGCCGGCTACGTGCATCTGATCGACGCCCACCATGCCTGGTGCGGGGCCCACTTGATCAGGGACCTGGCCGCGTTTCACCGCGCCGATCCCGACGCCCAGATGTGGGCCGCGGCGATGGCCAACACCCTCACCGACGCCCACCACCGAGCGGGCGCCGCCCGCGCCGCCGGACACGACACCCTCGACCCCGAGGTCCTGCTCGGGATCCGCCGCCGCTACCGCGGCGCCCTCTACGCCGGGATCAGCGACAACCGCGACCGCGCCGGGCCGCTGGCCCGCGACGCCCACACCCTCGCGAGACGGTTCCGCGACCACGAAGACATGATCCTGCGCTTCGTGGTCGACCTCGCCGTGCCCTGGACGAACAATCAGGCGGAGCGCGACGTCCGCCCGGTCAAGATCCAACAGCGCACCTCCGGTGGCTGCTGGCGCACCCTCGCCGGACTGGCAGACTTCGCCGTCGTCGCGTCCTACCTGTCCACCGCCACCAAGTGGGGCCTCGGAAGCTACGACGTCCTCACCCAGCTGTTCACGGCCGGTGCCTGGCTACCACCAGCTGCCGCACCCTGCTGAATAGCTACGTGCGTTCTGCCGACGCGACGGCCTGCGCTCGGGCCGGGCCGGTACCTCCGACGTCCTGGTGTCCCGCCCGGCTGACGGTGCTGACGTGCATGGTCGAGCGCGTGGCGGACCCGTGGCCGACCGTGCCTCGCGCCGATGGCGGACACCAATTGCTGCCATCGACGCGCTGCGCCTCGTCAAGCAGGCTGGCGTCGAATCGAGGCTTCCTTGCTGGTGGGCTCAACGCGGATCGCGTGAACGCCGGCGGTGTCGCACGGTTCGCCGACCACACCACCGACGACCTCGTCGCCCTGGTCAGGACACACCTGGAACCGCGCGGGCTCACCTCGACGTTCCGTAGCCGGATGGCGCTCACCGACGGGCTGATCCACCATCAGGACATCCGCCGCCCGCTCGGACTGCCCCGCGACATCCCGACGGAGCGCATGCTCTGCCTCCTGCCGCCGCGACACCCTCTCCACGAGCTGTCCGGACCAGAGGGCAGCCCATCCTCGCCGGCCGCATCGGCCCCTGTTGCCGTATGGGGATGTGGCTCCACGATCGCGCGTGCAGCAGTTCAAGATCTCCGAGGCAGCCGGACTGTTGGGCCTCAGCGGCGACACCGTCCGCCCGCTACATCGCCGGCGGCAGACTCCCGGCGCAGCCAGATGCCTCGAACCGCGCGATGATCGATGGAGTCGCCTGGCTGAGTTCGCCCGCGACACCGCGCACGCAAGCACGCGGGAGGTCACGCAACGCGCTTACGTTTCGGGTGTGGGTCACGCGTGCTGAGTCGACTACGACAGGGTGGCGGTGGGCAGCAGCAGGGCGGTCAATGTCGTGGGTCGAGTCGAGCTGAACACTCCTCGTCAGCGGGCCTGGCGCTCCGCGGCGATCGGCGCGGGCGTCGGGCCGCAACAGCCGTCGGCGCACGGCTGCGGCTCGACGACGACATCGACGGCGGCCGCAGGCCGGGCGGTGTCCTCGGGCAGCGTGAGCCGGCCGCGGCGTCCGGCGCGGACGCCGTTGGCGATGACGAGGACCTCGGCCAGCTCGTGGGAAGCGACCACGGCGGCGAGCCCGAGCACGCCGAACGCAGCGAGCGGCACCAGGGTGAGCAGGATCAGCCCGGACATCGCCAGGTTCTGGATCATGATGGCGCGGGCGCGGCGGGCGTGCAGCAGTGCGGCGGGCAGGTGTCGCAGGTCCTCGCCCATGAGGGCGACGTCGGCGGCCTCGATGGCGACGTCGGTGCCCATGGCGCCCATGGCGATGCCGCTGTCGGCGGTGGCGAGGGCGGGCGCGTCGTTGATGCCGTCGCCGACCATGGCCACTGGTCGGCGGGCCCGCAGCTCGCCGACGATGCGCGCCTTGTCCTCGGGGCGCAGGTCGGCGTGCACGTCGGCGACGCCGGCCTGGCGGGCGAGGGCGGCGGCGGTGAGCGGGTTGTCGCCGGTGAGCATCACGACGTCGAGCCCGGCGTCCCGGAGCGCGGCGACGGTGGCCGGGGCCTCGGGGCGCAGCTCGTCGCGGACGGCGACGGCGCCGAGCAGCACGCCGTCGAGCTCGACGAGCACGACGGTGGCCCCGGCGCTCTGCAGCGCGGCGACGCGGTCGAGGAGCGGTCCGGGCTCGATGAAGCCGGGGCGGCCAAGGCGGGCCGCGCGGCCGTCGAGGGTGCCGGTGAGCCCCGAGCCGGGCACGGCCTCGACGTCGTTCGCGCTGCCGTGGACGGGGGTGGCGTGCAGGATCGCGGCGGCGAGGGGGTGCTCGCTGCGGGCCTCGAGGGCGGCCGCGACGTCCAGGACCTGCTCCCGGGACGCCCCGGGTGCGGTGACGACGTCGATGACGGCGGGGTCGTTGCGGGTCAGGGTGCCGGTCTTGTCGAGCGCGACCGTGCGGATCCGGCCCAATGCCTCCAGCGCGGCCCCGCCCTTGACCAGGATCCCGGAGCGGCTGGCGGCGCCGATGGCGGCGAACACGGTGACCGGGACGGAGATCGCGAACGCGCACGGGGCGGCGGCGACGAGCACCACCAGCGCCCGCTCGATCCACACCGCCGGATCGCCCAGGAGGCTGCCGACCACGGCGATCCCGGCGGCCAGGACCATCACGCCGGGGACCAGCGGGCGGGCAATGCGCTCGGCGAGACGCTGGCTCGATCCCTTGCGCTCCTGTGCCTCCTCGACGATGTGCACGATGCGGGCCAGCGAGTTGGCCTCGGCCCGTGCGGTGACCTCGACCTCCAGGACGCCGCCGCCGTTGATCGATCCGGCGTACACGGGGTGGCCGGGCCCGGTCTCGACCGGGACGGACTCGCCGGTGATCGCGGAGACGTCGAGGGTGCTGCGGCCGGTGCGGACGGTGCCGTCGGTCGCGATGCGCTCGCCGGGTCGGACGACTAGCACGTCGCCGAGGTCGAGCTCGGACGGGGCGACATCGGCCTCGACACCGCTGCGCAGCACGGTGGCTCGCTCGGGCACCAGTGACAGCAGCGCGCGCAGGCTGCGGCGGCTGCGGTCCAGCGAGTAGGACTCCAGGGCTTCGGAGATGGAGAACAGGAACGCGAGCCCGGCCGCCTCGCCGATCTCCCCGAGCAGCACGGCGCCGATCGCCGCGATCGTCATCAGGGTGCCGACCCCCAGTCGCCCCGCGAGCAACCCGCGCAGCGACTGCGGCACGAACGTGGCGCCACCGACGAGCAGCGCCGCGACCAGCAACGCGACCGACACCGGGCCCGCGCCCGACCAGCCGGCGACCAGGCCGGCGGCGAGCAGGGTCCCGGAGACGGCGGCGGCCTGGACTGCCCGCAGCGCCCAGAACTTCGCCTGCGGCTCGTCGGGCTGCCCCATCACGGTGGGGGCCGAGTCGCCGCCGCAGCACGCGTCACTCACGGGTGCTCACCCCCGCCCCCAGAACTGCCTCCAGCAGCGTTGCGCCGACGGGGGTGAGCCGGTACATCACGAGCTTTCCGTCGCGCCGCGAGGCGGCCAGACCGGCCGAGCGCAGCTGGCGGACGTGGTGCGACACCAGGTTCTGGGCGAGACCGCACACCCACGCCAGATCGCAGACACACAGCTCGGACCCGACCGCGAGGGCCGACGCCAGCCGCAACCGGGTCGGGTCGCCGAGCGCCCGGGCCTGCGTGGCGGCCGCGGTCGCCTGCGACTCGTCGGGCATCAGGCGGCGGACCTCCTCCGCGTGGGGGAGGTCCAGGCACAGCAGCTCACACTCGTCGCGGGACACATCAACACCCTAACAACCGTTGCTGCGTTCTGGCCATCGGGCCGCCCGATCGACGGCTGCGGCCCCGCCGCGGCGGGGAACCTGCTGCTCATCGGACGGTCGGACCTGGGGGTTCGACCGCCGCCGGGCGAACCGGTTCGGAGACCACTGGCCGTTGTGACCCGGCGGATCGGACGGTCGCGCAGGTTCGCTACGTTCGTCCGGTACGCGCTCTTGTCGTCGGATCCCGGAGCGGGGTGTGCGTGGCTCGGCATGGTGAGGCGCCCGATCGACGGCGATCCGGGGTGAACGTGCGTCCCGTGCGCGTCACCCGGTTCGCCGCGAGCGTTCCGGATGCGGTGACGACGCCCCTGCCCCTCGTCCCCGCGCCGCCGCGTCGACGCCGGGGTGGGCCGCGGCGGTCGGCGGCCGTGCCGCTGACGTCCATGGCGACGGGTGCGGTGGCCACCGGAGCCGCGGTGCTGGTCGCTCCGGTGGTCGGGTCCCTGGACGCGGTCACCTCGCTGGAGTCGACCTCGGCCCTGATGGCGACGATCTCCCCGGTGGCTCAGCGGGGAGTCCTCGAGCGCCACCCGCCCGGAGCCGCCGACGCAGATGTCCCCTCCGTGGGTGGAGCGGAGGCCCACGACGTCGTGGACGCGTCCAACCTGGTGAAGGCCGTGGAGGTCGGTGAGGAGCTGGCCCGGCGCGCGGCCGCCGTGCGTGCAGCCGCGGCCGACGGCGCCCCGGACGTGGCTGTGGGCAGGCAGGGCACGTTCGTGCGGCCGGCGGCGGGTGTCCTGACCTCGATGGCGGGGGCGCGGTGGGGCACCACCCACTACGGCCTCGACATCGCCAACGCGGTCGGGACGCCGATCTTCGCGGTCACCGACGGTGTGGTCGTGGAGTCGGGGCCCGCGTCCGGATTCGGTCTGTGGGTGCGGGTCCGCCACCCCGGCGGTTGGACGAGTGTGTACGGCCACATCGACCGCAGCCTGGTGCGGGAGGGGCAGCGGGTGCGGGCCGGGGAGTGGATCGCGCTGATGGGCAACCGGGGTCGCTCCACCGGTCCTCACCTGCACGTCGAGATCTGGGATGCCGACGACGCCCGGGTCGACCCTCGCTCGTGGCTGGCGGCCCGGGGCATCTGGATCACCTGACGTCACCGACTCGTCACTCCGTGTCCGAAATGTCGTTGGACGGGCATGGGTGTACATCGACGGGCCGGTGCGAGCCGGCGCTGGGAGGTTCTGGGCCTGTGCGGCGTCGTCGCCATCGGCCTGCTCGTGATGTCGGGTGGTGCCGGCGTCGGGGCCGCCGACGTTCCCGAGCCGGGTGCCCGGCCGTCGCAGGCCACGATGCCGGCGGCCGGGTCGACCGCTGCGGGGACGCCGTGCTCGGCGGCCGCTCGCGCCTGCGTGGATCTGGCGGGTCACACGGCGTGGCTGATCGGGGACGGTCAGGTGGTCCGTGGACCCGTGCCCTTCGTGGACGGCGCCGTCGACAAGCCCACGCCCAGGGGCACGTACAAAGTCGAGTGGAAGGCCCAGCGGTGGACCAGCCGCGAGTACGGCACCGAGATGCCGTACTCCGTGTTCTTCGCGCCGGGTGGTATCGCGTTCCACGAAGGCCGCCAGGACACGCCGTCGGCCGGTTGCGTGAAGCTCGTCCGCGACGAGGCCATGGCGTTCTTCGACTACCTGCAGGTCGGTGACCGTGTCGAGGTCCGGTGACCCCTTAACGCCGGCGACATATCAACGCTGACTAGTCTGACGGGTATGTCTGCTTTGCCAGTTGCCGGCGGTGGGTGCCCATGACCAGGAACGTCAAGCTGTCCATCGGCCTGATCGCGGCGTTCGCGATGGTCGTCGGGGCGCTGCTGGTGTTCGGGGGTGGCACGGCGGCTCCCGGTCAGGCGGGCCCCGCCACGTCGTCCGCGGTCCGTGCGGACAGCCACCGGCTCTCGACCGCGGCGGACGGCAAGGTCACGTTCGTCGAGTTCCTGGACTTCGAGTGCGAGGCCTGCGGCGCGCTGTACCCGGCGGTCGAGCAGCTGCGCACGGAGTACGCGGGCCGGGTCACCTTCGTGGCCCGGTACTTCCCGCTTCCCGGGCACTTCAACGCCGAGCGCGCCGCCCGGTCGGTGGAGGCCGCGGCGCAACAGGGCCGCTTCGAGCAGATGTACCAGCGCATGTACGAGACGCAGGCCGAGTGGGGCGAGCAGCAGGTCCCGATGGACGACCGCTTCCGCGGTTACGCCGCCGGGCTCGGGCTCGACATGGCGGCCTACGACCGGGCCTACGCCGACCCCGCCACGCTGGCCCGGATCAACGTCGACGTCGCCGACGGCACCGCGCTCGGCGTCCGGGGCACGCCCACGCTGTTCCTCAACGGCCAGAAGATCGAGCCGCGGACCTATGCCGACCTGACCTCCGCCCTCGACGCCGCACTGGCCTCCTGAGCGCGTGGCGACCTACGCAGCCCCGGTCACTGCCGGGGACCGGGACGCGCTGCCGGGCCCGCTGCCGCGTGGCCTCCCGTGGCTGCTCCTGCTCGGTGGACTGATCGGCCTGGTCGCGGCGTTCGTGCTGACCGTCGAGAAGATCGCGCTGATCGCTGACCCGACCTACCGCCCGAGCTGCAGCCTGAACCCGGTGCTCAGCTGCGGGTCGGTGATGGCCACCCCGCAGGCGTCGGTGTTCGGGTTCCCCAACTCGCTGCTCGGGGTCGCGGGCTTCGCGGTGGTCACGGCGACGGGGGCGGCGTTGCTGGCCGGGGCCCGGCTGCGCGGGTGGTACTGGCTGGGACTGCAGGCCGGCGCCACCGGCGGTGTCGTGTTCGTGCACTGGCTGATCGGGCAGAGCCTCTACCGCATCGGGGCCTTGTGCCCGTACTGCATGGCCGTGTGGGCGGTGACGATCCCGATCTTCTTCTACGTCACGCTGAGCATGCTCGACCGGTCCGTCGGCCGCATCCCTACCCCCATCCGCACGGTGGCCGCGGCGGCGGGTCGCCACCACGGTGTCGTGCTCACCGCGTGGGTCCTGGTGATCCTCGCGCTGATCGTCCAGCGCTTCTGGTCGTTCTGGGTCCTGGTCGGTCGATGAGGCCACGCAGGGCGGTCGCTGTGGCGGTCGCGCTTCTGACGCTGTCGGGCGTGCTCGCAGGCTGCGGGAACCGTTCCGGGCAGGCGACGAGCGGCAGCACCGAGTTCACCTTCACCGCTCCTGGTGGGCAGACGCGCATCTTCTACGACCCGCCGGAGAACCGGGGTCCGGTGCGCGGGCTCTCCGGTGAGGATCTGCTCGAACCAGGGCGCACGATCGGCCTGGACGACTTCACCGGGCAGGTCGTCGTGCTCAACGTGTGGGGCACCTGGTGCGGGCCGTGCCGGGAGGAGATGCCCGCGCTGCAACAGATCCACGAGCAGATGGGCCCGGCCGGGGTGACGGTCCTGGGCGTCGACGTGCGCGATGACCGCACCGCAGCACGTGACTTCCTCGCCAGTATCGGTGTCACCTACCCGTCGATCTTCGACCAGCCCGGGCGGTCCCTGAGCGCGCTGAACGGGTTCCCGCGCAACACCGTGCCGTCCACGATCGTGCTCGACCGAGCCCATCGTGTCGCCGCCGTCTACCTCACGGCGATCAGGCTCGGCGAGCTGCTCCCAGTCGTGCAGCGGGTCGCGGCCGAGCCGCGCCCGGCGGGTGTGCCCGCGGCGCCGTCGTGACCCTCACCGAGATCGCGATCTCCGGCCCGATCGTTGTGGCGATGCTGCTCGCTCTCGCCGCGGGCCTGCTGTCGTTCGCCTCCCCCTGCGCCCTGCCGCTGGTGCCCGGCTATCTCGGCTACCTGGCGGGCCTCGTCGGCGCCGAACCTCCGGCCACCGGGTCGGGATCGCTCGCCGTGGCGAGGAGGGGCCGGTGGCGGGTGGCTGGCGCCGCCGCGCTCTTCGTCGCGGGCTTCACCGTCGTCTTCACCGCCGGTGTGCTGCTGGTTCTCGGGCTGTCCGATGTGCTGATCGGTAGCGAGATCGTGTTGCAGCGGGCCGGTGGGGTGGTGACGATCCTGATGGGGCTGGTGTTCCTCGGGTTCGTGCCCGCGTTGCAGCGCGACAGCCGCCGGCTGGGGCGGCCCCGCGGCGGCCTGATCGGGGCGCCGGTGCTGGGCGCGGTGTACGGGCTGGGCTGGACTCCGTGCCTGGGCCCGACACTCACCGGCGTCATCGCGCTGGCGTCGGGCACCCAGGTCGGGCCGCCCGCCCTGCGCGGGCTGGTCCTCGTCCTGGCCTACTGCGCCGGTCTCGGCGTGCCGTTCGTCCTGCTGGCCCTGGGCACCGGGTGGGCAGTGCAGTCGACCACATGGCTCCGCCGGCACCTGCGTGCGGTCCAGGTGGGCGGTGGCGTGATGATGATCGTTCTCGGGTTGCTGCTGCTGACGGGGCTGTGGGGGGGGGGGCGGCCGTCGCATGGCTGCGGGCTCCGATCGCGGGATACACGCTCCCGCTCTGACCCGCGGCCGATCGTTCCTGACGCGAGAGGCCCCGGCTGCCGACGGCAGCCGGGGCCTCTCGCGATGTGATCTCAGACGTGGATGTTGCCGACGTTGTCGAGGCTGTTGTCGTTGACGACGCTGTTGTCGCTCTCGTCGGTGAACGAGGTGTCGACGGTGGTCTCGCTGTTGTCGTTGCCGGAGTCGTGGACGCTGGCGTCGACGGCGGTGTTGCCGGAGTCGTGGACGCTGTTGTCGCTCGAGTCGTTGAACGAGTCGTTCGTCGAGTTGTCGGTCCAGGTGTTGCCGACGTCGTTGAGGGAGTTGTCGGAGTTGTCGACCGAGGCGCTGCCGCCGGAGGCGAACGCGCCGCCGTCACCCACGTTGACGTCGCCACCGACCTTGGTGCTGGTGGCGTCACCGTCGCCGAACGAGGTGGTGTTGCCGTCCCCGGTCACGGCCTGGTTGTCGTCGCCGACGACGTTGCCGTCCCCCTTGACGTTGCCGTCGCCGACCTGGTTGTCGTCGCCGGTGGTGATGGTGGAGTCCTCGATGTCGCCGCCCGCCGCGACCGCGCCGTCACCGGAGGCGACGACGGAGTCGATGTCGATGTCCTGGTCGAAGTCGCCGCCGCCGGTGTCGATCTGCTGGTTGACGGAGTTGTCGACGATGGTGTCGCGGTCGTCGACGTAGTTGTTGGTGACGTAGGTGTTGAGGTAGCGCACGGCCGCCTCGTGCTCGGACTCGCCGGGCTCCGGCCGGGGCGCCGGCGGGGCGGGCGGCAGCTGGATGTGGTTGCCGCCGGTGTTGTAGTCGCGGCTGAAGTCGGCGGTCTGGTTGTCCTGGGCCAGGACCAGGGCGTCGCACACGTCGTCGGGGCTGAGACTCGACAGGCCGTAGTCGCTCATCACGGCCTGGGGGTCGCTGTTGAACAGGGCGCGGAGGTCGCCGTCGGTGAACAGCTTCTGGATGAACTCCATCAGTGACATGGACTCGGCCATCGTGATCATCTCCAGGTTTGGGGGAGTGGTGGTGAACCGAACATCTAGCTCGATCCGTGCCAGAAACCTAGAGCCGGACACAAAGGAGGGCAGCGGGTGAAAGCCCCTAATCGTTCTGGCGTCGACTAGGGGATCGATCGGACACGGCGGGGAAATGCCCCATGTAGGGACAAAGCGGTTCGACGAGGATCATCGACAGGGCGACCGGACGCGGTCCCGATCTTCCGGCGTCCGGGCGGCCCCGCCACAGATGGCGGGAGACCTGTCTCAGCCGTCCAGTGGGCCGGCGCCCCGCTGGACGAGCATCTGGGCCATCAGCCGGCTCTCCGCGGTCTGGGCGCTGAGCATCTGTGCGGCGAGGTTGCGCACCTGGGGCATCGTGGCGCGGTCGGCGGCGTAGCGCAGCATGCCGGCCCCACCCTCGTGGTGGCGCAGCATCAACTGCAGGAACAGGACGTCCGCGGCCGTCCCGGTGGTGGCCCGCAGCCGGGCGAGGTCGGCCTGCGACGCCATGCCGGGCATGGCCGCGGCCCCGTCGCTGCCGTGTCCCATCCCCATCGCGGCGTTCATGTCGGCCATCCAGGTCATGTAGCCGCCGGTGGACTGCGTCGCCGCGCCCCAGAGCCCGAGCCAGCCCTGCATCTGCCCGACCTGCGCCGTCTGCCCGGACTCGATGTCGTAGGCGAGCTGGCGCACCGCGGGGTCGGCCGTGTGGTCGCGTACCCAACCGGCCATCTGCACGGCGTTCTCGTGGTGCACGCTCATGTCCTGGGCGAACCCGACGTCCACCGAGTCCGCCGCCGGGATCGGGTCGGCCGACAGGTCGCGTTCGATCAGCAGGCCCGCGGTCGCGCCCACGAGCAGCAGTGTGAGTGCCGTACCGACCGCGATGACCCACCGCGACCACCGTGGTGAGCGGGCCCAGAACCCCACGGGGCCCGACCCGACGTCCACCGCGGACGGGGACGGGGTGCTCATGAGCCCGTGCCGCCGGGCATCAGAGCCCCGCCGGAACCGTCGGGCGCGGGGCCGCCGGCCGCCTCGGTCTCCGCCCGGACCCCGGCGGTTCCGACCGTCGAGCTCGGTGGCGGGGGCTGGTAGGGCGGCGGCCGGTCCTGGTCGAACTGCCCGGGCCCGAGCGCCTGGCAGCTGGCCCCGTTCTCCGGGTGGGTGTAGGGGTTGCGGCGCAGCGCGGTCAGGAACTGGTCCACCCGCGGATCCGCGGCATCGGTGAGCGTGAGCTGGTGCCCCCAGGACTGCAGCGAGATCGGCTGGTCGAGGCCGGGGTAGGGCGACAGCGCCGTGTAGGGCTGGTCGCGCACCCGGCCGGCGAGCTGATCGAGCTGGCCGCCGGAGACCCGAGCGGGGTCGTAGGCGATCCACGCCGCGCCGTGCTCCATCGAGTGCACCAGGTTCTCGGTGCGCACCGGCTGCGCGTAGACCACCCCGGTGCAGGCGGCCCAGAACTGGTCGTGCGTACCGCCCAGTGGCGGGCTTGTGGTGTAAGCGACCCGCTCGGCCGGGGTGACGTGCTGCCCGCCGTCGAAGGTCTTCTCGACGATCCCCGGGATCTGCGTCGAGGGGTCCTGGCGGTCGGCCGACGGCACGAACCCGGCCAGCGCCGCCGCCCGCTCGTCGGCGGCACCGGAGCGCAGCGCCGCATACCCGAACACCCCGCCCGCGAACAGGACCACGACCACCACCGCCGCGATGGTCGACCACGGCGGTGAGCTGCGCCCGGCCCGCAGCGCGGCCCGCGCCCGTCGCTCCTGCTTGCTCCGTTGCCGGTCCGGGCGGGTCATCGGGAGCGGGGGTCGTCGCCGGGGTGGGTCTCCTGCGCCGTGCCCTGGGCGAACAGCTTCGAGGGCGCGGCGCGGTGTCCGGCGTGGGCCTCCTCGCGGAAGCGCTCCACCAGGTGCGGGTAGTGCAGCTCGAAAGCCGGGCGCTCGGACCGGATCCGGGGCAGCTCCGTGAAGTTGTGCCGCGGCGGCGGGCAGGACGTGGCCCACTCGAGCGAGTTGCCAAAGCCCCACGGGTCGTCGACGGTGACGACGCGGCCGTAGCGGTAGGACTTGAAGACGTTCCAGATGAACGGCAGCGTCGACGCCCCGAGCACGAACGCACCGATCGAGCTGATGGTGTTGAGCGTGGTGAAGCCGTCCACGGGCAGGTAGTCGGCGTAGCGGCGCGGCATGCCGGTGTTGCCCAGCCAGTGCTGAACCAGGAACGTCAGGTGGAAGCCGATGAACGTGAGCCAGAAGTGGACCTTGCCCAAGGTCTCGTCCATCATCCGGCCCGTCATCTTCGGGAACCAGAAGTAGATGCCGGCGTAGGTGGCGAACACGATCGTGCCGAACAGGACGTAGTGGAAGTGGGCGACGACGAAGTAGGTGTCGCTGACGTTGAAGTCGATGGGTGGGGAGGCGAGCAGCACCCCGGTCAGGCCGCCGAACAGGAACGTGACCAGGAAGCCGACCGAGAAGAGCATCGGCGTCTCGAAGGTGATCTGGCCCTTCCACAGTGTGCCGATCCAGTTGACGAACTTGACGCCCGTCGGGATCGCGATGAGGAAGGTGGTGAAGGAGAAGAACGCCAGCAGGACCGCGCCGGTGGCGTACATGTGGTGCGCCCACACCGCCACCGACAGCGCGCCGATGGAGATGGTGGCGTAGATCAGGCCCTTGTAGCCGAACAGCGGCTTGCGCGCGAACACCGGGAAGATCTCCGAGACGATGCCGAAGAACGGCAGCGCGACGATGTAGACCTCGGGGTGGCCGAAGAACCAGAACATGTGCTGCCAGAGGATCACGCCACCGTTGGCCGGGTCGAACACGTGCCCGCCGAGCTGGCGGTCGACGAGCAGGCCCAGCAGGGCCGCGGTGAGCACCGGGAACGCGATGAGGATCAGCAGCGAGGTGACGAAGATGTTCCAGGTGAAGATCGGCATCCGGAACATCGTCATGCCGGGCGCGCGCATGCAGACGATCGTGGTGATCATGTTGACGCCGCCCAGGATCGTCCCCAGCCCGGACACGAGCAGGCCGACGATCCACAGGTCCGCCCCGGCTCCCGGGGAGTGGATGGCGTCCGAGAGCGGGGTGTAGGCGAACCAGCCGAAGTCCGCCGCCCCGCCCGGGGTCAGGAACCCGGCCATCACCACGAGGCCGCCGAACAGGAACAGCCAGTAGGAGAACGCGTTGAGCCGCGGGAACGCGACGTCGGGCGCACCGATCTGCAGCGGCACGATGTAGTTGGCGAACCCGAACAGGACCGGGGTGGCGTAGAGCAGCAGCATGATCGTGCCGTGCATGGTGAAGAGCTGGTTGTACTGCTCGTTGGACAGGAACTGCATGCCGGGCCGGGCGAGCTCGCCGCGCATGAGCAGCGCCATGGCGCCGCCGGCGAGGAAGAACCCGAACGACGTGACCAGGTAGAGGATCGCGATGTCCTTGGGGTCGGTCGTGCGCAGCATCTTCAGCAGCATCGACCCCTTCGGAGAGCGGCGTACCGGGTCGGGGTGCGCCGAGATCGGCTTCGGGGCGAGGGCGGTCACGGGATGTACTCCTCGGGTCGGTTCGCGCAGTTCAGGGCCGGGTGGCGAACTGGGGAACCGGAACGGTGGGGTCGAGCAACGACAGGACGAGCACGGCGATGGCGGCCGCGACCAGGACGGCGGTCACGGCGACTCGCACGCGGCGACTCATGGGCGTTCCTCCGGCACAGTGACGGAAGGGATGCACGGCAGAGCGCGCACGGTGCGGCCCCGCCGCGGACATGCGGCAGCGGTCGGGCGGCCTCGTGGGGCCGCCGGTCGGTCAGACGCGCGTGATACCGATGGCGAGCAGGAGGTGCCGTCCTGGGCGGAGGCGCTGATCAGCCCACGCCGGTGCGGGGGGAGCCGACCCGGGGCCGGTGTCAGCGACGGTCTCCGGCGTTTCCACCGGGAGCGGCGACGGGTCCGTGCACGGGGCGTTCACGGCGGTGCGGACCACCGCAGGGGTGACCGCGGCCGCGCCCGGTTCGCAGACGACGTCGTGCTCGACGCCGTGCTGCTGCGTGGTCATCGCGGTTGCGAGGCCTGCCGTGGCGGGTAGCAGCGACTGGCAGGTGAGCATCTGGGCCACGACCACCAGGACGACGAGCACACGCGACGCCCACAGGTTTCTCCGTGGGGTGCGGTGGTCGGGGTCGGCGGTGCTCACGATGCGGTCACCCTACCGTCCTTCTACCGCCGGTCGAAAGAGACGTGGACATGATCCATGTGGTTCGCCGTTACCCCGCCCCGGTCCTCCATCGCCTCCCAGCCGGATCCGAAGTTGATCCGCTGCCGGTAGATCACGTACTTGATGCCGAGCCGGTCCATGTTCGCGACGGCGTAGGCGGCGAGGTCCTCGCCGGGGTCGCGGTCCACCATGAGATCCAGGGCGAGTCCGCTGGGATGGTCGGACGCTCCGGACCGGCCCGCCACGCCGTAGACGGTGTCCACGCCGAACCGGCAGCGCAGCTCGACCCCGGCCTCCGACACCCGCCTCTGCACCGTCTCGAACCCGGTGTCACCGTCGGCGCACGAGGTGGCCCGGCGCTCGGCTTCCCGCTGCTCGGCCTCCCGCTGCTGGGCCTCCCGGCGCTCGGTCAGCAGCACCGCCTTGACCAGCGCAGCCGCGTCGAACGAGTCCGGAGCCTGCTCCAGCGGCGCCACTCCCACCGTCGGGACGGCCCCGTCCGGGGTCGAGGCGACCGTCATGGTGGCCCGGTCGACCGCTACGGGTGGCGTCGGCAGGTGCTCGCCGTTGAGCAGCGAACCGCCCCCGACGACGGTCGCGGTCAGCACACCGGTTGAGGCGGCACGGGTCGTGCGCCCGCGCCGCGCGACGGCGTCGGGGCCGCGCCGGGCGGTGCGGCGGCTGGGTGCGCTGTGGCGCGCCAAGGTCGGGCCTTTCGTGAGGCGTCGGGCCGGGAGCGGGGCGGAGCGTGCGGAGCGGGGAGCGTCCGAGACCGTTCCGTTACCGGGCCTTGTGGGTGCGACAGTAGGAACGCTCACGCCGGTCCGCGCCCTCCGCTCACGTCGCCGCGCCGACCGTCGGGTCAGGTGCGACGAACGGACATTTCGGCAGCATCTACGCTGACCGAAGAATTCGCCGTTCTCGGGCAGTCGGCCCGCGGCGCAGCTCGGAGGTGCCCCCGCCCGTGGTCGACGCCGACGTTCCCGATCCGCCGTCCCGACCGTGGAAGCCGCTCGCCGTGGCCGGCGCTGTCGTGATCGTCGTCGACCAGGCGGCCAAAGCGATCGCCCTGCGCGCGCTCGACGAGCCGGTCACGATCCTGCCGGGCGTCGCGCTGCGGCTGTCGTTCAACACCGGGGCGGCGTTCAGTACCGGGACGACCCTCACCCCGTTGATCACGGTTGTGGCGGTGATCGCGGTGCTCGGGATCGCCGGGGTCGCCCGGCGGGTGGCCACTTCCGGGTGGGGGCTCGCGCTCGGCCTGATCGGCGGTGGAGCGGCCGGCAACCTGGCCGACCGGCTGCTGCGGCCCCCGGGGGTGGGGCGAGGCGCGGTGGTCGACTACATCGACGTGTCGTGGTTCGCCGCGTTCAACCTCGCCGACGTCGCGATCACCGCGGGTGCGCTGCTGGCGGTCGTGCTGGCCGTGCGCGGAGTGCCGACGTTGCAGGCGCGGTCGGCCCGTGGCTGAAGCGGCAGT
>NZ_MKVV01000001.1:16703-27726 GCF_001899645.1 Pseudonocardia sp. 73-21
GCCGCACCCCGCATCGGTGGACGTGGCATGGTCGTCGCCCGGGCCGGGGCCGCCGCGAGCGGTGGCTACCTGCTGTACCTGAGCTTCCCCCCGCGCACCCTGTGGTGGCTGGCGCTGCCGGCGTTCGCGCTGCTGGCGGTGGCCCTGCACGGCCGCCGCGTCCGTACCGGCGCCGGACTGGGGCTGCTGTTCGGTCTCGCGTTCGGGCTGCCGTTGCTGGTCTGGACCGGCACCTACGTCGGGCCCGGGCCGTGGCTGGCGCTCGTCGTGCTCGAGTCGCTGTTCCCCGCGGCCGTGGGAGCGGCGGTCGCCGTCACGTCGCGGCTGCCGGGGTGGCCCTTGTGGGCCGCGTGCCTCTGGGTCGCCGGTGAGGCCGCCCGGGCCCGGGTGCCCTTCGGTGGGTTCCCGTGGGGGCGGGTCGCGTTCGGCCAGCCGGACGGGCCGTTCCTGTCGCTGGCGTCGCTGGGTGGGGCTCCGCTGCTCTCGTTCGCCACGGCGCTGTGCGGGTTCGGGCTCGGCGCGCTGGGGCTGCGGCTGGCCCGGATCGGGCTGCGCGGGCCGGCCGGGCTGGCCGGGGCCGTCGCCGCGGTGCTGGTGCCGGTCGTGGCCGGGCTGCTCACCCCGCTCCCGGCCGCGTCGGGTGAGCGGTCGGTGACCGTAGCGGTGATCCAGGGCAACGTGCCCCGGCTGGGCCTGGACTTCAACGCCCAGCGCCGAGCGGTGCTCGACAACCACCTGCGCCAGACCTCCCGGCTGGCCGCGGACGTGCGCGCCGGACGGGTGCCCCGCCCCGATCTGGTCGTCTGGCCGGAGAACTCCTCGGACGTCGACCCCTACCGCGAGCCCGGGGCCCGTGAGCTCATCGGCGGCGTCGTCGACGATCTCGGCGTGCCGGTCCTGGTCGGCGCGGTGCTGCGCCCCGAGGGCTCAGGGCCGCGCAACACGGCGCTGGTGTGGCAACCGGGCCGCGGTCCGGTCGCCGAGTACACCAAGCGCCGGCTGCAGCCCTTCGGCGAGACGATGCCGATGCGCGACGTGCTGCGCCTGGTCAACCCGCTCGTCGACCGCGTCACCCAGGACTTCGTGCCCGGCACCGACCCGGCCCCGGTGCGGCTCGGCCCCGCCGTCGTGGGGGTCGCCACCTGCTACGAGGTGGCCTTCGACGGCGCGGTGGCCGATCCGGTGCGGCTCGGCGCGCAGCTGCTCGCCGTGCCGTCGAACAACGCCACCTTCGGGCTCACCGAGATGACGTTCCAGCAGATGGCGATGTCGCGGGTCCGGGCCGTCGAGCACGACCGCGCCGTGGTGGTCTCCGCCACCACCGGGGCCAGCGCCGTCATCGGCCCCGACGGCACGGTGGTGGCGCAGACCGGTCAGTTCGTCGCGGACACCCTGGTCGAGCAGGTGCCCCTGCACACCGCGCTGACGCCTGCGACCCGGGCGGGCGCGGGCCCGGAGTGGGTGCTGGTGGTGCTCGGGGTCGGCGCCGTCCTCGTGGGTGCGGCGCTCAGCCGCCGAGCTCGGCCAGGACGTAGAGCCCGATGAAGCCGAGGAAGAACATCGCGGCCAGCGTCGGGGTCTCGGCCTGCTCGTGCGCCTCGACCAGCAGCTCCTCCACCACCAGGTAGAGCAGCGCGGCCGCCCCGAACGCCAGTACCCCCGCGAGCACCGTGGGACCCGCGCCGCCGAGCAGCAGCACCCCGCCGATCGCACCGACGGCCGTGACCAGCCCGAGCGCGGAGGCGATCGACGCGGACCGGACCCGGCTCACCCCGAGATCGAGCAGCTCCAGGCACACGACCACGCCCAGGAACAGGATCTCGATGGTCAGGGCGATGGTGAGGATGACGCCCTGCCCGGCACCGAGGGTCACGCCGAGCCCCACCAGCAGGCCGTCGATGAGCAGGTCGATGCCCACCAGGGTGAGCAGCGCGACCGGAAGCCGGCCGCCGCCCCGGGACCGCGCGGCGGCGGCCTCGGCGCGGCGGCTGTAGGCGCCGAGGGTGAGCAGCAGGGCCACGCCGACCGCGAACCCGATCACCACCGCGACGAGCCGGCCCTCCTTCCGCAGCTCGGGCAGCACCTCCCCGGCCACGGCGGCGAAGACGACGCCGGCGGCGAAGTGCTGCACCCCGCTGGTCAGCTTCGGCCCGGGCCGGCGCCACGCGGCGAGGACCGAGCCCACCGCGGCCGCCACGACCGGGAACGCGACGAGGACGGTCGCCTGCAGAACGAGGTTGCTCACGAGGGCGCATCCTGGCCCACGATCACATCGGGCGGAACTCCTGTCGATCGTGATCGAGTACGAGGACCCGCGCGGTGGGGATGTCGAAGAACAGTCCCATGGCCTCGACGTCGGGGTTGATCCCGCCCTGGCCGGGGTTGCGGCCGCGCAAGGCGTCGAGCTGCAACGCGACGTTGACCATGGCCAGCGCGTCGACGTCGGAGTACCCGGCCGCGAGCGCGGCCTGCCCGACGGGATGCCCGCCGTGGAACGCGTGCAGGCTCGGGGCGCCGGCGGCGAGCCAGTCGGTGAGCGCGCCGCGTCCGCCGGTGCGGCCCCGCCCGGCGAGCACGGCGCCCATCGCGCCGCATCCGGAGTGGCCGCACACGGCCACCAGCGGTACCCGCAGGACGGTGGTGGCGTACTGCATGGCCGCCTCGGACGCGGTGCCGCCGACGAAATTCCCGACGTTCTGCACGGTGAACAGGTCACCGGGCCCGCTGTGGGTGATCAGGTTGGGCACGACGCGGGAGTCCGCGCAGGTCAGCAGGAGCGCCGAGGGGGCCTGGCCGGCGGCGAGGTCGCGCAGTGCCGGCTGGATGAGCCCGGCGGTGTTCGCGTGGTAGGCCGCGACGCCGGCGAGGATCGGGGCGGGTGACCCGGTGCCGTCCGCGGCGTGCTGCCAGTGCGACCAGCTGGCGAACCGGGGCCGGGAGCGGGCCGTGTGCTCCCGGTGGTCGGGCTCGGTGATCTCCACGTGGGCGCCGGTGAGCCGGTGGCGGCCCACCCAGGTGTCGAGGTGGTCGTAGGCGGCGTGGTCGAGGTAGTCCACGACGAGGTCGATCCGCACGTCGACGCCCGCAGGCACCCGGGACAGCGTCCGTGACAGCGTCGGCACGGCGAGGAAGCCCAGTGCGCCCTCGACGACGAGGTGGTGCGGGTCGCCGGGTTGGGTGGGCGAGACGAGCCGGATGCGGGCCCGCACGGCGCGGTGCAGCATCACCACGGCGGCGACGGCCAGCCCGATCGCCACGCCCTCCAGCAGGTTGAGCAGCACCACCCCGCCCGCGGTGGCGAGGTAGATGGGCAGCTCGCCGTGGGTGTGGGCGGTGCGCAGGTCGTCGCGCTTGACGAGCTTCGAGCCCACCACGACGAGCAGTCCGGCCAGCGCGGCGAGCGGGATGGCCTCGATGGCCCCGACCAGCGCGATCGCGAAGATCGCGATCCACACGCCGTGCAGGACGGCGGACGCGCGGGTCCGGGCGCCGGCCGCCACGTTGGCCGAGCTGCGCACGATCACGCCGGTGATCGGGAGGCCGCCGAGCAGCCCGGACAGCGTGTTGCCCGCGCCCTGCCCGATGAGCTCGCGATCGGCGTCGGTGCGGGGACCCGAGTGCATCCGGTCGACCGCGACCGCCGAGAGCAGGCTCTCCACACTGGCGACGAGCGCCACGGTCAGCACGCCGACCAGCAGCCCACCCCACTGGCCCTCGGGCAGCGACGTCAGATGGGGCAGTGCGATCGCGTCGAGCAGGCCCCCGGGCAGATCCACCCGCGGGACGTCAGGCCACAGCATCGCCAGCCCGGTCGCCGCGGCGACCGCCACCAGCGGGCCCGGAACGGCGCGCACCTTCTGCGGGAGACGCGGCCACACCACGACGAGCGCGATCGCCACGAGACCGACGACGGCGGCGTGGTCGTGGATGCCCAGGATCTGCCCGGGCAGGGCCAGCGCGCTGTCGATCGCCCCGGTCTGCGGGCGGCCGCCCATCACGACGTGCAGCTGGGCCAGCGCGATCGTCAACCCGATGCCGGCGAGCATCCCGTGCACCACCGCGGGTGGGATCGCCGCCGCGAAACGCGCCACCCGTGTCAGCCCGAACACGACCTGCAGGAGGCCGGCGGCGACCGTGATCAGTGCGGTGGCCGGGAAGCCGAACTTGTCGATCAGCTCGGCGACCACCACGGTCAGTCCGGCGGCCGGCCCGCTGACCTGCAGCGGTGACCCGCCGACGAGCCCGGCGACGATCCCGCCGACGACCGCGGCGATCAGTCCGGCCATCACCGGGGCGCCCGAGGCTAGCGCGATGCCCAGCGACAGCGGCACGGCGACCAGGAAGACCACCAGGGACGCTCCGAGGTCCGCTCGCAGCGCGGCCCACGCGAACCCGCGCGGGCGACGGGGCTCCGGGAGTGGTGGGGGAGCGGACGGGGTGCGAACGGGTGCGGACGCCACAGTTCCTCCTGGCAGGAAAGGTCGGAGCGGGGGAGCGGTGCTCGATGCGGCACTGCATCGTCGAGAGGGCCGAATGCGCCTCGCGGCTAGTGCAAACAGGCCAAATCGTACATGAACTGATGCACGGATGTGCATGGGTTGTGACCAGCGCCGATGTGTGGGGCGGTGGGTGGGCGCACGACCGGGCGCGCCGCGGGGGAGACTGACCGCCACCGGGGACGCGCTACAGGAGGTCGGGACCGTGACGGGATCGTGGCGGCGCTGGGCCGTGGTGGGCGCCGCGGTGGTCGCCGTCGGAGTGGCGGTCGCCCTTGTGCTCACGGCGGGAGCGGAGCCCTACCGGGCGATGGGCTACCCGGATCCCGGTGCGGTCACCGCCGTGGGTGCGTTCGTGGTGCGGCTGGCCTTCGACATCGCCGCCGGCGTCTCCGTGGGAGCGCTGGTGTTCGGCGCGTTCTTCACCTCGGCGTCCCCGTCGGGTGCGCTCGTGGCAGAGGGGTGGGCCGCGGTACGGCTCGCGGGTCGAGCGGCGTGGGTCTGGGTGGCGGCCGCGGTGCTGCTGATTCCGTTCGACGCGGCCAACTCGATCGGCGAGCCCGTCACCCGAGCGCTGACGCCACGGGCACTGGCCGCGGTGTTCTCGACGCTCTACCAGCCGTTGTTCTGGGTGGTGTCCGCGGTCGCCGCGCTGGTGGTGGCGGTCGGGTGCCAGGTGGTGCTGCGCTGGCGGGCCACGGTGGCGCTGGCCGCCCTCGCCGTGGCCGGGCTGCTGCCACCCGTCTTCATCGGGCACGCCTCGGCGGGTGCGGCGCACGACTACACGATGAACGCGATGGTGCTGCACGTGGTCGCGGGCGGGATGTGGCTCGGAGTGCTGGTCGCGTTGTTGTCGGCGCTGCGCCGGCGCACCGACGACCTGGCCCTCGCCGTCCGCCGGTACCCGGCCTTCGCCACGGCGTGCTGGGCCGTGCTCGGCGCGTCGGGGGTGCTGGCTGCGGTGTTGCTTGCGCCGCCGGACCAGCTGCTGACCACCCCTTACGGCGTCACGGTGCTGGTCAAGGTGGTGGCGTTGCTGATCGTCGGCGGGGCCGGGCTGGTGGGTCGGCGTCGGGTCGTGCGGTCCCCGGACGGCCTGGTGACGCGCGGGCGCCTCGCCGGGCTCGCCACACTGGAGACCGCCCTGCTGCTGGTGACCATGGGGGTCACCACGGGGCTGACGCAGCGGCCGCCGCCGGTGGTGTTCACCCGCGAGCTGACCCCGGTGGAGATCGGGGTGGGCTACCCGCTGCCGATCGCGCCGTCTCCGTGGGTGCTGCTGACCACCTGGCGGTGGGACCTGTTGCTCGGCACGGCGTTCCTCGCGGCCGCGCTGGTCTACCTCGTCGGGGTCCTGCGGCTGCGGGCCCGCGGGGAGACGTGGCCCGCGGGCCGGACGTGGGCGTGGCTGGCGGGCTGCGGGCTCGGCGTACTGGGCACGTCGTCGGGGATCGCGGTCTACAGCCCCGCCAGCCTGAGTGCGCACATGGCCACCCACATGGTGCTCAACATGCTCGCCCCGCTGGCGCTCGTGCTCGGCGGGCCGGTCACCCTCGCCCTGCGGACGTTGGCGCCCGCCCCCGCCGGACAGACCGGCCCACGGGAGTGGCTGCAGTCGCTGACGACCTCACCGGCGGCGCGGTTGCTGGCCCATCCCGCCCTCGCGGCCGTGCTGTTCGCAGGCTCCTACTACCTGCTGTACTTCACGGACCTCTTCGAGGCACTGACGAGCGAGCACTTCTCGCGGATGCTGCTGAGCGTCGTGATCGTCGCGGTCGGCTACCAGTTCTGGTGGGTCCTGGTCGGTGTCGATCCGCGGCCGCGGGAGTTCCCGCATCTGGGACGGCTCGGGCTGGTGTTCGCCGTCATGCCGTTCCACGCGGTGTTCGCGGTGATCGTGATCAGCCGCACGGACGTGATCGCGCAGAACTACTACCGGACCCTGACGCTGCCGTGGGCCACCGACCTGCTGGCCGACCAGAGCCTGGCCGGTGTGGTGTCGCTGGTACTCGGCGAGCTGGCGCTCGTGGCCGCACAGGTGGTGCTGCTGGTGCAATGGCACCGGTACGACCAGATGTCCGGCTTCCGGCGCGATCCGGACTCCAGCACTGACGCGGCGGCCTACCGCGAGATGCTCGAGGCGCTCAGGAGCTCCCGGACGGCTTCCGGTCGGTAGCGTCGGCCACCCACCACGGCGTCATGGTGGGGGAGTCGCCGTAGATCCGGTCCAGGGCCCGGTCGGTGCGTACCGCGTCACGTCGGTCGGTGCGATACCACTGGGCCGCGAACGCGGCCACCAGCACGGCAGCGGAGACGTCCCCGAAACCCCACAGGATGCCGCCGCCGAGGTTCTGGTCGCCGAGCAGGGTCGGCCCCCAGGTGCGATCGAGCGACTCGTAGTAGCCCCCGCCGAGCAGCGTGTTCATCATCATGATCGGGATACCGAGCAGGATGTGCACCGGGCCGAGCCCGACCACGAGGAAGAACGTGAGCACGAAGGGCGGCCGGTGCGGCACGGGGTCGAGCCCGATCAGCGACCAGTAGAACAGGAACCCGATCAGCACGAAGTGCACGTGGGTGAGGTCGTGCACCCACACGTTGGTCAGCGACAGATCGTAGATGCGCGTGTAGTAGAACGCGAACTGCGTGGCCGCGAACAGCATGAACGCGACCACCGGGTGTGCGATGAACCGTGCCGGCGGGCAGTGCACCACTGCGAGCAGCACGGCGCGCCAGCGTGGGGGCAGGGTGCGCAACGCGAGCGTCATCGGTGCGCCGAGCACCAGCGGCACGGGCGCGATCATCTGCAGCAGCATGTGCTGCATCGCCGGCACCCAGAACAGCGTGCGGTCGTAGACCCCCAGCATCGACGACGTGCCCAGCAGCACGATCGCCAGCCCGAGAAGCCAGTAGGCGACTCGCTTGGGCTCCCAGACGTCACCGCGGCGGCGCAGCACCCGCACGCCCCACAGGTAGGCCACGGCTGCGGCGGCCAGCGGGACGAGCATGTACGGGTCCCACGTCCAGCTGGTCAGCCCGGTGAGCACGGTCAGCGGCGGCTGGTCGGCCGGCGGCATGAAGGCCAGTGTCGTCATCGGGACCCCGTGGGGGACAGGCGGCGCAGCCGCAGGCTGTTGGACACCACGAACAGCGACGACAGGGCCATCGCCCCGCCTGCGACCAGCGGGTTGAGCAGCCCGGCGGCGGCCAGCGGGATCGCGGCCACGTTGTAGCCGAACGCCCAGAACAGGTTGCCGCGGATCGTGCGCAGGGTGGCGCGGGCGAGCACGATCGCATCGGCCACCACCGTGAGGTCGTCGCGGACCAGGATCAGGTCGGCCGCGTCGATCGCGATGTCGGTGCCCGCCCCGACCGCCATACCCAGATCGGCGGTGGCCAGCGCCGCTGCGTCGTTCACTCCGTCGCCGACCATGGCCACGGTCCGGCCCTCGGCCCGCAGTCGGGTGATCTCGCCGGCCTTGTCGGCGGGCAGCACCTCTGCGACGACGGTCGCGATCCCGACCTCGTCGGCCACGGCCCGGGCGGTGTGGGCGTTGTCGCCGGTCAGCAGGACGGTGCGCAGCCCGAGCCGGTGCAGCGCGGCTACGGCTGCGGCCGCGGAGGGCTTGACGGTGTCGGCCAGCGCGAAGATCCCGATCACGATCTCGTCGCGGCTCAGCAGCACGACGGTCCGCCCGCCCCGCTCCCACTCCCCGCGCAGCGCAGCCAGCTGCGGCGCCACGGCGAGCCCGCGCTCGTCGATCAGCCGGGCG
The DNA here is from genome assembly GCF_001899645.1 of Pseudonocardia sp. 73-21. Lineage (GTDB taxonomy): Bacteria > Actinomycetota > Actinomycetes > Mycobacteriales > Pseudonocardiaceae > Pseudonocardia. The sequence continues at coordinate 24,973 of NZ_MKVV01000001.1, forward strand.
CGGCCCGCGACGATCCGGTGGCCGTCCACGACGCCCGCGGCGCCCAGGCCCGGCTCGGCGGCGAACCCGGTCACGGCAGGCAGGGAGCCGAGCTCGGCTCGTGCGACCGCGGTGATCGCGACGGCGACGGGGTGCTCGGCGGACTGTTCCAGCCCGCCGGCCAGGCGCAGCAGCTCGGCCCGGTCCACGCCATTGGCGCCGGCGACCTCGACGAGCGACATCACCCCGGTGGTGACGGTGCCGGTCTTGTCCAGCACGACGGTGTCGATGCCCTGGGTGGCTTCCAGTGCCTGGTAGCCCTTGACGAAGATCCCCAGCCGCGCGCCGCGACCGGACGCGACCATCAGCGCGGTCGGGGTCGCCAGCCCCAGGGCGCACGGGCATGCGATTACCAGCACGGCCAGCGCCGCGGCGAAGGCGCGCTCGACGCCGCCGTCCAGCGCGAGCCAGCCGGCGAAGGTCACCGCGGAGAGCGCGACGACCGTCGGGACGAACCAGCCGCAGATCCGGTCGGCCAGCCGTTGCACCCCGGCCTCGCCGGACTGGGCGCGCTCGACCAGCTCGACCATCGCCGCGAGCTGCGTGTCGCGTCCCACGTGGGTGGCCTCGACCACCAGTGCCCCGCCGGTCAGCAGTGTGGCGCCGATGACGGAGCTCCCGGGTCCGACCTCGACCGGGACCGATTCGCCGGTCATCGCGCTCGTGTCGAGCGCGCCACGGCCCTCCACGACGCGGCCGTCGGTGGCGACGGTGCTCCCGGCGCGCACGAGGAACCGCTGCCCGACCCGTAGCGACTCGATCGGCACCGCCTGCGGGGAGCCGTCGTCGGTCAGCACGGTGACGTCGCGGACCCGCAACGCCGCGAGCTCTCGCAGCGCGCCGCCTGCCGCCCGTTTCGCCCTGGCCTCGAAGTAGCGCCCCGCCAGCACGAACGTCGTCAGCCCGACGGCGACCTCGAGATAGAGCGCACCTTCGGGCCGCAGCAGCAGTGCCAGCCCCGACGCCGAGCCGGGTCGGGGGTCCGCGGCGAACATCGCGTACACCGACCACGACGTCGCGGCCACGATCCCCAGGGAGACGAGTGTGTCCATGGACGCGGTACCGCGGCACAGGTTCGCCCACGCCACCCGGTGGAACGGCCACGCCGCCCACCCGATCACCGGGGCAGCGAGCGCCAGCAGCAGCCACTGCCAGCCCGGGAACCGCCAGTCCGGCAGCACGGTCAGCGTGATCGACAGGTCGGCCACCGGCACGAACAACAGCACCGACACGATCAGCCTGCGGAACAGCCGGGCCGCGTCCTGCGGCGCCGGCGGTTCGGCGGGCGGCCAGGGCGCGGCGATCTCCGCGCCGTAGCCGGCTCCCTCGACCGTCGCGACGATGGCCGCGTCGGACACTGCGGCCGGTGCGGTGACCACGGCCTTCCCGGTCGCGTAGTTCACGCTGGCGTCGAGCCCGTCGACGCGGTTGAGCTTGCGCTCGACGCGGGAGGCGCAGGCGGCACACGTCATGCCGGACACCACCACCTCGACCCGGCGGTCGGCGGCGCGGTGCGTCGTGGGCGACGTCATGGGCGTACCACCTTGTCTCTACTCTGCGTAGAAGGTACTCGGTTCGGATCCCGGGACCAGATCGGGCAGAGCGGCGATATGGGACTCTTGGGTCAGACCGGGCCCGGTCGTGTCCGGAACCGCTTCTCGGAGGTGCTTCCGTGCGTGACGTCGGACGATCATGGCGGCGGATGGCGGCCGTCGTCGTTCTGGCCGGTCTGGGCCTGTTGCTCGGCGCGACGCCCGCCCTCGCCCATACGCGGCTGGAGAGCAGCAGTCCCGCCGACGGGGCGTCGGTCGCCGACGCCCCCAGCGGGGTGACACTGACCTTCAACCAGGAGATGCAGGCCGACTTCTCGACGATCACGGTCGTCGGGCCGGACGGTACGAGCTGGCAGGCCGGTCAGGTGAGCAGTGCTGGGACGTCCGTGAGCACGCAGGTGCGGCCGCTGGGTCCGGCCGGGCGCTACGAGATCGGCTACCGGGTTGTCTCCGAGGACGGACATCCCGTGGTCGGCACGATCTCCTTCACGCTCACTGCGGCGGGCACGGGCGCCGCGCCGGCGGCGGTCACGACCGCGCCGGCGGTCGGAACGACGCCCGCGCCGACCGTCATCACAACCACCGCGTCGACGACGAGCGGCGACAGCACGCCGATCTGGCCCTGGGTTCTCGGGGGAGTGGTGGTGATCGGGGCTGGTGTCGCTGTCGCCCTGCGTAAGGGGCGACGCGAGTAGGGGTCAGGAGGCGGGCGTGCGCGCGGCCTTCTCCTCCGAGGCCCGCACCACCTGCACCTGGTCGCCGATCTGCAGGTCGTTGAACCACGCTTCCGCATCGGCGGGCTCGAGATGGATGCATCCGGCCGACGAGCGGGCTGGGTCGCCGCTGTGGAAGGCGATGCCGCCGTCCTGGAAGAACACCGACCAGGGCATCGGCGCGGGCCGGCCGTCGGGCAGCCGGGACTCCTGGCTGAGGTGGTCCTTGTCTTTGCGGTAGACGCGCAGCGAGTGTCCGATCGGGGTCTCCTCGCCGTTGCCGCCCGACGCGATCGGGACGGGCCCGCGGACGATAGCGCCGTCGCGCATCAACCACGCCCGCTGAGAGTCGAGATCGACGCACGCACGGGCGGTGACCGTGCACGGGGTGCCGGCGGCCAGTGGCTGGGCGTGAGCGGCCCGCGCCGCCGGGGACTCGCCCGGGGTCT
>NZ_MKVV01000001.1:27771-59775 GCF_001899645.1 Pseudonocardia sp. 73-21
CGTGCTCGCTCCAACCTTCCCTCCGGAGAACGCGTGGAGCGGACGGAGGGTGCGGCTGCGGTGACGGTCCGTGGACGGTCAGGGGCAGATCGTCTCGTGGCCGGCGTGGGTGACCGGCTCGATCTGCAGCGTGGTGTGGGTCAGGCCGAACTGCTCGCGCAGCGCCTCAGCCGCGACGTCGAGGACCCGGCCGTGGTCCGGTGCCGCGTCATCCCCGCCGGACAGGACGAGATGCGCCGACGCCGCGGGGGTGCGGTCGTTGATCGTCCAGACATGCAGGTCGTGCACGTCCGCTACGCCGGGCACGGTCAGCAGGGACCGCCGCACGGCGTCGACGTCGACGGAGTCGGGTGCGCCTTCGAGGAGGATGTGCCAGGCCTCGCGGACGAGCCGGACCGCGCGGGGCACGATCAGGGCGACGATCGCGAGCGAGGCGACGGTGTCGGCGTACGGCCACCCGGTGGTGATCAGCACGATCGCGGCGGCGAGCACCCCGACCGAGCCGAGCGCGTCACCGAGGACGTGCATCGCGGCGCCCCGCATGTTCATGTTCTGCCGGTCCCCACCACCGAGGATCAGCAGCGAGACGATGTTGCCCAGCAGCCCGAGCACGCCCACGACCAGCATGGGCACGCCGGGCACATCCGCGGGATCGGAAAGGCGTTGCACGGCCTCCACTGCGATCCACGCGACGACCGCCAGCAATGCGAGCGCGTTGAGCCCCGCCACGAGCACCTCGACCCGGCTGAACCCGTAGGTCCGCCGGGCCGTGCGCGGACGGGCGGCAAGTACCGTCGCGACGAACGCGGCCAGCAGCGCCCCGGCGTCGGTGAGCAGGTGCCCGAGATCGGCCAGCAGCGCGAGGGAACCGGTGAGCGCGGCCCCGACCGCGCCGAGCACTGCGGTGAACAGGGTCACCCCGAGCGCGGCCCCGAGCCGGTGGCGGTCGTTGTCGGACGAGTGTCCGTGCCCGTGTCCCATCGCTCCACCCATCTACACATGCGAATGTATGCATGATTTATACCAAGGCGGGCAACGGGACTCCAACTGCGGGCTCGCGTCCTCGGTCAGCTGATGGCCGGGAGTCTGGCGTCCACCCACTGGTCACACGCGCGCGTGCGGTCGACCAGCGCGCCGAACGTCAGTCCGAGTGTGGTCCACAGCATGAGCTGCCCGCCCAGCGAAGCCAGCCGGAACCCGTAGAGCAGCGGAGCGGGGAAGGTGTCCGGAGTCTCGATGATCGCGGGCATCAGATACTCGATCACGCCGATCACCGCGACGTACACGGCGACGCCCACCAGTGTGGCGTTCCAGGTTCCCAGTCGGCTGGTGAGTTGTTGCCGCAGGGCGATGCCGGCCAGTGCGACGAGGACGGAGGCGAGAACGAGAACGAGGTACAGCCCGGTCCGCTGGGAAATCGTATCGCCGTCGTTGGAGCCGGGCGGGTTGGCCGGGTACTTGACGAACGGCACGACGAACACCACGAGGAACCCGATCAGGGCTAGCACCGCGGCCATCGCCCTCGGTGTGAGCCTGCCGAGCCGTCCCTGGGCCAGGGTGTAGACCAGCGCGAAGATCCCGCCGATCGCTACTCCGTACACCACCACTGCCGTGGCGAGGCCTGCGGTGGACTGGACGCCGCGGGACACCAGCTCCATCTCCGGTGCATCGCCCGACGCGGCGGCGGCCTGTTCCTCGAAGGCGATGCCTCCGTTGACGCCGGGCTCGCCGAACACGAGGGCGAACAGCAATGTGGCCAGGCCGGCCAGCAAGCCGGCGATCATGCCGCGGATCAGGAGCCTGCTCATCATCACGTGTCCTGCCTGCCGGGTGTCAGTGACAGGGGAAGCCGAGCAGGTGTCGACCGTCGTGGACGAACTCGTGGATCATGTTGCCGGAGAACACGGAAGTCGCTCCCTGGTCCATTCCGACCAGGTACAGCAGGCTCAGCATGATCACTCCGGCGAACACCGCCCACGGCAGCACCTCCCTCAGAGGCACCGAGGCGGGAACTGCGGACTCCGCCGCGGCGGCCAGCGACTGGGTCATGGCGGACCCTCCTGTGGGCTCAAAGAACCGATATATGAACAAGTTCTCATATGGTGACGGCCTCATCGACGACTGTCAACGACCAGACAGCGGCAGGGTCGGCGGCCTACCCTGTGCCGGTGAGTGCCCGCCTGACCCTGGTGGCCCACGGCTCGACCCGGGCCACCACCGCCGCGGCGTTCGGCGACGACGAGCCGCTCGACGAGCGCGGCCTGGCCACGGTGATCCGGGCCCGCGCCCGGCTGGGCCGGGTGAGCAGCGCGGTGTCGTCGCCCGCCCTCGCGTGCCGGCAGACGGCGTCGGCGCTCGGTCTCGACGCCGTCGTCGATCCGATGCTGGCGGACTGGGACCTGGGCCGGTGGCGTGGGCGCACGCTCGACCAGGTGGCGGCCGAGGAGCCGGCCGCGATCAGGGCCTGGCTGGGCGCGGAGACCGCCGCCCCGCACGGCGGCGAACCGCAAGCCGGACTGCTCGCCCGAGCTGCCGACTGGCTGTGCACGATCCCCGAGCGCGGGCACACCGTCGCGGTCACCCACCCGGCGATCGTTCGAGCGGTCGTCGTTGCCACCATGTCCGCTCCGGCGGCGGGTTTCTGGAGGATCGACATCTCACCCCTGACCGCCACCGTCCTGCGCGGCGGCCCGGAGCGGTGGACCGTGCGGTCCACCGGCTTGCCCCTGGACCAGGAGATCTGAACGGCGCGGCCACTGGACGCCCGCGCGGGTCGGAGGTGGCCGGACGGGACCGCTGTGCCGTCTACTATCATCCGTAGTAGTTGCAGTGTCCTGAAGCGGTCCCCTGATCGGGCCGGGCCGGATCGGGTGAGGCGCTCCCTGTTCGGCGTTCGCCTGAGTTGATCACTGTGGTCGAGTTGGAAGAGGAGATGAGTCCGCGTGACCTTCATGCCCCCTGTTGAGCGAGCCGTGACGTTCCTGCGCGGCGCGGTGGCGGCCCGGACCCCGCAGGCGGCCCAGGGTCGACACATCGATCCGATCGACCATCCCGCGGTCGACCCCGCATCGTGGGGCGCCGGGTATGCGACGGTCTTCGCCAGCCCGGAGATGGCGACGTTCCGCAGCAATCTCACGCTGGGCGCCCGCGAGATCCGGGAGTCCGTTCTGGACGATCTGGCGACCTACCACGGCATATCCGCGGACGATGCGCTCAAGCGGTGCCTGGACTGGGAGCAGTACAGCGTCGAGGAATGGCGGTCCGCCGGCGCGGACGAGGACTCCGGCAGGCTGGAGTTCTACCGCACCATGCAGTCGTGGAGCTTCGATCTCCTGTGGTGGGCGTACCTGCAGGCCGAGATGCACGCCGAGCCCGCCAGTGTGGTGGCGCTGCGCTTCCTCCAGGCGAATGTCGCAGGACGCCGGCACCTGGACTTCGGTGCCGGTGTCGGTGCCACCGCCCAACTCTTCGCCGCGACGGGATGGACGAGCACCCTCGCGGACCTGTCGTCCACGCTGCTCGACTTCGCCAGGTTCCGGATCGAGCGGCGGGAGCAGGACGCCCGCTACATCGACCTGCACCGGCAGGGGTTGCCCGCCGGCGCCTATGACGCGATCACGGCCATCGACACGCTGGCGCACGTGCCCGACGTCCATCGCACGGCCTGCGAACTGCACGGTGCGCTCGTGCACGGCGGGGTGCTGATCGCGAATTTCGACGTCCGCTCCCCGGCGGCCGAGACAGCGTGGCACCTGCACGACGACGATCTGCGGGCCCGGCATGATCTGCAACGGGCCGGGTTCCAGCCCATTGCCCACCTCGGCGGCGGTCTCGTCGCCTATCGGCGGGTCGACGACTACGGGCTGGTGAAGGTCCGGCGCACGGCCTGGGACTGGTTCACGCTGGTGAGCCCGCCACGGAGGATCAGCCGTGCCGTGCCCCGCGTGCTGTTGACCAAGGGGCGCACCCTGCTGGGACCGCAATGACATCGCGGACCGCACTCCGACCGAAAGGCCTGCCCCATGTCCCCGCTGCACCCCCGAGCACAGATACGACGCGTTCCGTGGTGACGGTCTGCGGCCGTCCGACCGGGCGAGACCATGGAGGGGTGCGATGGTGAGGTCCGTGTCGGCCCCCGGCCGCCCTCGTGGGGGTCACCGCGAGGAAGCGATCATGCCGCTCCCCACCCTGCATGGCGACCCGCTCGGGCGCTGGACGCTGGCCACGGTGGGTGTGGTCACGGTGCTGTCGGTGGTGCGGGCCGTACTGCCGATGCCGTGGTTGGGCGACATCTGGCGTCCCGCCGATACCGCGAGTATCGCGCACAACTTCTTCGTCGGCGGGATGAACCTGTTCTATCCGCAGATCGACTGGGGCGGTGCCGGCCCCGGTTATGTCGAGGCCGAGCTGCAGATCCTGCCGTGGCTGTCGGCGGCCCTGTACTTCGTGTTCGGTGAGCACGCGTGGGTCGGCCGACTTGTCTCGATGGCCTTCATGCTCGCCGGGGCCGCGGCGTTCTGGTCGCTCGGCCGACGGATCCTGCCGCCGGACGCCGCCCGGTGGGCGCTGATCGCCTTCGTCGTCTCCCCGGCCGTCATGACCTGGGGCAACGCGTTCATGCCCGACGCGACCGTCCTGTCGTTCTACATCGCGACGCTCGCCTGCTTCCAGCGGTGGCTGACGACCGATCGGCTGCCGTGGCTGGCGGCCACAGCTGCGGCGGCGGCGATGGCCGCGTTGGCCAAGCCGACTTCCCTCCACGTGTTCCTCACATTGCTCATCTGGGTCCTGATCGCGGCACGGGACCGGTTGCGTCGACCGTCCCTGTACCTGGCCGGTGTCGCCGCTCTGGTTGCTCCCGCGCTGTGGCTGTGGCATGCCCGCAACCTCTACCTCACCTACGGCAACACCTTCGGGCTGGCGTCCGGTGGCGACAGCAAGTTCGGCAACATCGGGTACTGGACGTCGAAGCTGTTCTACACCGGGAACGTGACGATCGAGACCCTGCTCATCTTCGGTGTGACCGGTGTACCCCTCGCCGCACTGGGTGCGTGGTTGGCCTGGCGGCAACGCGGGCCGGTCATCCTCGCCGCGGGAATCCCGGCACTGGTGGTCTTCTACTTCGCGGTGGCCCGCTACAGCCAGGAGGAAGGCCCCCAATACCACATCTTCTCGTTGCCGTTCGCGGCCATCCTCACCGGCATCGGTCTGGCCGGAATCGGGCAGTGGCTTCGTCGGCGCTCCACGGCGACGGTGCGGGTCGGTCTGGCCGCTGTCGCGGTGCTCGCGCTGTTCGCGGCGAGCGCGAACGTCCTCGCCCAGTCCTTCCGCGACCGCAGCGGTGTCTACGGCACGTGTTCGAGCCTGCTCGCGCAGGTCTCGGCGCCGACGGACCTGGTCATGGTGAGCACGACCAGCGAGTCGACCGTTCGTGGGCTCCCGAACAACTTTCAGGAGCCCACCATCTTCTACCTGAGCGGCCGGAAGGGGTGGAGCCTGGCGGCTGATCAGCATCAGCCGGCGATCGTGCGGGACTATGTCGGCCGGGGCGCGAAGTACCTCGTCGTCTATGACCCGTCCCTGGTCCCAGCGGCGAGCCCCCTCTCGGGATGGCTGTCGAGGAACGCCGAGCAGGTCCGTTCGTCAGCCGCGGACGGATGTGACATCTGGAGGACCCGACCCGACGCGGCCACCGTCAGCGCAGGAAGCTGACGTGCAGGTGGTCGTAGTGGCCGCCCACCGGGTCGGACGGGTCGTAGACACCGCCCCCGGTGTACTCCTGCCCCCAGCCGCCGGAATCGGGACGACCCGGCGTCCAGATGCGGCCCTGCCAGATCACGTAGGAGACCTGCAGGGTCGCGGCGTTGCTGCGGAACCAGCCCGCCGCACGCCATCCGTTCTCGAGATCGACGCCCGTGGCGAACCGGCCGGCCATACCGGGGAAGAGGTCGCATCCCTTGCCGAGCGGGTGGTCACTGGTCGGGTTCGCGGGACGAGGGGCGAAGCACCCGGCCGACCGGATCATCCGGCCCTTGCGGAGCCCACCGAACGCGGATTCGGCCTGCATCAGGGCACTGCGGGTGACCGCGGTGACGCAGCCGTTCGTCGTGGGATCGTCCGCGACGCAGCCGGGGGGCGCGTCGGGGAGACCCGCCACGGCACCGGCCGGGACGCATGGTCTGACAGGGCCCCCGGCCGTCGCTCGGTCGACCCCGGCGAGCAGGTCGGCGGCGTCCTGCTCCCAGCGGGCGTAGGCGAGGGGGAACGCCGAACGCTGAACGGACTGCGCGGCTTGCCACAACGGCATCGTCGTCCAGCCGGGGATGGTGACGAGACGGGTGAAGAACTGCGTTGCGGCATAGTCGGGGGTGAGGATCTGTGCGGGGGAGCCCCACCCCTGCGAGGGCCGTTGCTGGAAGAGGCCGAGGGAGTCCCGGTCCCCGTAGTCGAGGTTGCGCAGCCCGGATTCCTGCAGCGCGGTGGCCAGCGCGACCCAGAGTCCCCGGTCGGGCACCTGCAGGCGGCGTCCGGTGGCGACGATGACGGCGGCGTTGCGGCGTTGCTCGTCGTCGGCGGCGGCGGGTCCGCTCGGGTCGATGGGTACCGACCCCGCCTGGTCTGTACACGTCGCGGTGACCGCCGACGGCCACCCGGCCATCCACAGGACGGCGGCTGCACCGACGGCGAGGACCCCGACGAGCAGCGCGACGACGGCCAGCATCCCTGCGAGCCGGAGCAGCCCGCGACGGACGGCCAGCGCGGCGAAGGTGCCGCCGCTCAGCCCGTCGCGGCGATGTCCGTCCACGTCCTTCCCGCATCCTCGGTGGAGCGCACGGCCCGGTCGGTGGCGACGACGTACCGGTCGGGACCGAGGACCGCGAACGCCTGCGGCGCCCCGCCCGCCGAGGTTCCGCCGGTCCACGTCGTGCCCGAGAACGCCCACGGGGTGCCCGCAGCATCCACGCCCGCGAGTGTGGTGGAGCCGCCACCCCCGATGCGCGGCGCGTGCCCGATCAGGATGAGCGGGCGGGGTGGCTGCACCGGCAGCGCGGCGAACGTCCGCCCGCCGTCGGTGCTGGTGAGCAGGCCCTCGGCGGTGGTCGCGATGACCCGTTGTCCGCTGTCCGGATCCGCGGCCAGCGCTCCCACGTCGGTGACGGTGGCGCCGTCGGCCCAGGTGCGGCCGGCGTCGTCGCTGCGCAGGATCGTGCGGCGCGCGGGGTCCCAGCCGTAGACGGTGCCGCCGCCGGCGGACAGGGCGTGGAAGTCGGTCTCGCCACTCAGGGAGACCGACTTCCAGCTGGTTCCGCCGTCGTCGCTGCGGATCAGACCGAGATCGGCCGGTCCCGGAGCGTCCGGTCCCGGGTGTCCGCTGCCCAGGAAGGTGTCGGGTCCGACTACGGTGAAACCCATCGTGTCCTGCACGGGGCCGGGCACCCGGCTCGCGCCGCTTGGCCCGAGCCGGAAGATCCCGGTGTGCGTGGCGGCGTAGACCTGTCCGTCGGCCGGATTGTTGCCCAGGCCGTGGACGTGGACCAGCCCGCCGCTGCGGTCGCCGCCGGGGGAGCCGGCATCGGAGCCCCGCCCACCGCATCCCGTCACCAGCAGGAGGAGCAGCGCGGCTGCCGCCGCGGGTCCGCTCCTGCTCACGGCAGGTAGGACACGACGGTCATCATCCCGGACTCCCCGTGGTAGACGTTGTGGCAGTGGGTGAGCCATTGTCCCGGGTTGTCGGCGTCGAAGTCGACCTCCACCGTCCGGCCGGGCAGCACGTTCACGGTGTCCTTCCGTGGTCCGGCCCCGTCCGGGGTGACCACCTGAAAGGTGTGCCCGTGCAGGTGCATGGGATGGAACATGGTGGTGGTGTTGGTCATCCGCAGCCGTACCCGCTGTCCGGAGCGCACCGGCAGGCCCTTGTCGGGGTCGTAGGTCTGGCCGTTCATGGTCCACGCGTAGCCCGGCCCGGGCCCCTCCAGCGTGAGGGTGTGCGTGACGTCGGGGTCGCGCGGGGCGAGCCGGACGGCGTCGGTTGCGGCCAGCCCGTTGACGAGGATCGCCGGGCGACCCGACAGCGCGGTGGTGGCCGCCCCGACGTCGGGGGCCCTCCCGCCGCCCGGCTGCAGCACGACCTGAGCGCTCGCGTTCTTGCCCTCGGCGATGCCGAGCAACGGCACCGGGGAGCTCGGCATCGTGAGGATGGCGTCGACGCGTTCACCCATGCCGAGCAGGACCGCGTCGGCCGCCGTCGGGGTGACCGGGTAGCCGTCGGTGTGGGTGATGGTGACGGGGCTGCCCGGGACGCCGACCCGGAACGCGGTGTCCCCGCCGATGTTGATCAGCCGCAGGCGGATGCGCTGCCCGGGCCTCGCCCGGAACGAGGTCGGGGCCGCGGCGGTGCGCCCGTTGGCCAGGTAGTGGGGGTAGGTGACGTCGCCGGCGTCGCCGCCGAGCAGATCGGAGCGGGCCATGCCCGACATGCCCGACATGCCCGACATGCCGCCCGTGCCGCCGCCCATCCCGTTGGCCTTCAGGTCAGTGAGGACCTGGTCGGGGCTGCGACCGGTGCCGTCCACCCAGTCGTCGAACACGACCACGAGTTCGTGGTCGTAGCCACCGGGCTCCGCGGGGTCGTCGACGATCAGCGCGCCGTACAGGCCGCGGTCGAGCTGGGTGCCGACGTGCGGGTGGAACATGTAGGTGCCCGGATGGGGCACGGTGAACCCGTAGTCGAACGCGGCGCCCGGCGCGATCTCGGGCTGATTGAGGACGGGCACGCCGTCCATGTCGTTGCGCAGCGCGATGCCGTGCCAGTGGATGGTGGTGGGTTGCGGCAGGTTGTTGGTGAGCCGGGCCTTCAGGAGATCCCCTGCGGTGACCCGGATCTCCTTGCCGGGCAGGGCTCCGCCGTAGGTCCAGGTGGTGACGGTCCGGCCGCCGATGTCGACGGGCCCGACGCGGGCGTCCAGCGCCAGGTCGACGGTCCGCTGTCCGGCGGTTCGGCGGGCCGTCTCGGTGGCGGCCACCTGTGGCGCCGAGGAGGCGATGCGGTCGACGGGCAGGGCGGTGGTGCTCGACGTGGCCGCCGGGGAGCCGCTGGAGCATCCGGCGAGCAGCAGCCCGGCGCCGAGACCTCCGGTGGCGGTGAGGAATCGGCGCCGGGTCATCGCGGGGGGTGGCTCGGTGCGGTGGATCAGTGGATTCATGGTGTGTCCTGGCTTCGCAGTCGAAAGGGACGTGCGGGACGCGGGGTGGGCCCGGAGGGTGCCGGGCCCACCCCGGCACCGGTCAGACGGTGGTCAGCAGCTGCTTCATGGTCGTGATCTCGGCCTGCTGCGCGTCGATGATCTTCTGTGCGAGAGCCTTGGCCTCGGGGTTCTGGCCGTCGCGCAGCTCGGTCTGCGCCATCTCGACCGCACCGTTGTGGTGCTCGGTCATCATCTGCAGCCACATGCGGTCGAACGCCGCGCCGTTGGCGGAGTCGAGCTGCTGCATCTGCTGGTCGGTCATCATTCCGGACATGCCCGATGTGCCGCCCATTCCGCCCATACCGGCCATCCCCCCCATGCTGCCGGTCGGTGCGGCCGCGACGTTCCAGCTGCTCAGGAAGCCCTGCATCTGGGTGATCTCCGGGCCCTGGGCCTGCTCGATCTGCTTGGCGAGCTCGATCACCTTCGGTGAGGAGGCCCGGCCGTCCACGAGCTGGGCCATGGCGACGGCCTGCGTGTGGTGCGGGATCATGCCCTGGACGAAGGCGATGTCGGCGTCGTTGTGCTGGACTGTGGCCGACGACGACGCGGACGGGGCGCCCGCACCGGTGGTGGACGTGGCGGCCGGCGCCGAGGTGCCACATCCGGCGACGGCGACGGTGGTCAGGGCGGCGATGAGCACGCCGATGACGGACTTGCGGTTCACGGTTTTACTCCTGCGGTGTCATGGAAAAGTCGGATCAGCGGATGCGCTGTCCGATCAGTTCCGCAGCACGCAGAGCTGGGCGAGACGGACCGCGTGGGACGGGGGAGGCCTCGATGGGTGGGCGGAGACGGGCATCGCCGGAGGATGCGGGGCCGGGTCGTGGCGCCACAGCATCATGCGAACGATGACGAGCAGCCCGAGCAGGATCGCCATGGTCATGATCGCCAGGCACAGGTGCATCAGGGAGTGCGGCATCGGCATGGGAGCGTCCGAGGGCTTGCCCGACGACACGATCTCCGGGGCATCGCCGACGTGGTCGACCGGGTGGACGGCCGCCGGGTCGTGGATGACGGGAGCCGCGACGCCCACCGACGCACCCGTCATCGGGCCGGCCTGGTCGTGCACCGGGGCGACGGTGGCGTGCATGGCGACGACACCGAACAGGGTGGCGAGCACGAGCAGGACCCGCTCCCACTGCCGTTGCCGCATATCGCCCACGATCTCCACCATAGCGCGGCCGGACGTCGCCGGGCTCTCGTGGTGGGGCGTCACGCGCCTTCCCCCGGCCGGCGCCGGACGCGCGCCATCGCACCGACCGCGAGCAGGACGAGCCCGGTGAGGACGAGGACCGGCGTGTCACCCGTCGCTGCGTAGGGCGTGAGACCGGTGCGCAGGGGTACCTGTGCGCGCAGGAGCGACGGGGTGCCGAGCCCGCTGCGGTCGACGACGGTTCCGTCGGGCAACACCACCGCCGAGTAGCCCGTGGGGGCGGCCTGCAGGACGGTGCGCCCGAACTCCCGGGCCCGCAACCGGGCTGCGGCCAGCTCGATCGCCGGCACCTCCTCGGTGGTGTAAGAGGCGGCGTTCGTGGGCACCAGCAGGATCCGTCCTCCAGACGTCACCGCGTCCCGCACCCGGTCGGCGAACAGCACCTCGTAGGAGATGACGACGCCCAATGGGCCCGCGGGTGAGCGCAGCAGCGCCGGTCCCTGCCCGACGATCGCGTCGCGCGGCACGAGCGCGGTCAGATCGGTCACGCGCTCCAGCAGGGCGCGGGCGGGGATGTACTCGCCGAACGGCACCCGGTGCTGCTTCTCGTAGCGGTCGAGGCGCCGCCCGTCAGGTCCCCACAGCACGGCCGCGTTGCGGAACCCGGAGCCCTCGGCCTCGACGACGCCCACGACGACCGGGGCTCCGAGCGTGCGGGCGAGCGCGGCCGTTCGGGCGTCGGCGGCGGTTCCGGCGACCGGGCCGGTGACGGTGACCACGTTCTCGGGGAACAGGACGAGATCGGGACGGCCGGTGATCCGCTGCGCGGCGGCGAACTGCCGGTCGGTGGTGGCCTGCGGGTCGGTGAACACGGCGCGCAGGCCACGCGGGCCGCCGCCCTGCACGACGGCCGCGTCCAGCGTTCCGGCGGACGTGGTGGTGATCGCCGCCCCGGTCCCGAGCACGACGGCCAGCGCTGCCGTGATGCCCGCGACCACAATCAGGCGGGCGCGTGCTCGCAGCACCACGACCGCGGCGACGGCGACGCCCGCGGCCGCCGCGGCGGCGGTGACCAGCAGGGACCCGCCGAGCGGAGCGGCCAGGGCGAACGGGCCGCCTGCCTGGCTCAGCACCAGCGCCGGCAGGGGGAATCCGCCGAAGGGGAAGCGGGTCTGGGCGGCGTCGAGCAGCGCGAGGACGAGCGGCGCGGCCCACCAGCCGCCCGCCCACCGTCCGGTACGGGCGGCCGGGACGAGTGCCGCGGCGGCGGCCAGCATTCCGGTCTCGAGCAGCGCGATGCCGACGTAGCCGGGTACGGCGAAGCCGTTGAGCCACCACAGGCCCGGGCCGAAACAGGCGACCCCGCTCGCCGTCCCCAGTAGCACCCGCGCGCGCAGCCCCCGGCCGTACAGGGCGATCGTCCACGCCGCGACGCCCAGCGACAGCAGCGGCCACCATCCCCGGGGCGGGGCGGCCAGTGCCCACGCACCGCCCGCGACCAGTGCGAGCGGGACGGCGACGCGGAGCGGGGCCGTCCCGCGGACCTCGTCGTCGGGTGCAGCGATGTCGATCTCCTCGGTCACGGTCAGGGCGTCCCGTCCAGGTAGCGCCGCACTGTGCGGTCGATCTCGTCGGGACTGCGGAACGGAAGTGGCGGGTCGACCCGGCTCACCGACCCGTCGGGGCGGAGCACGTAGTTCGACGGGATGGCGAACGGAACCTCCAGCGCGTCCCAGAGCGCGCCCTCGGTGTCGACCACCGACGGGTAGCGTGCCCGCAGCTCCCCGAGCAGCCGTAACGCGGCCGCGGCGTCGTCGCGGACGTCGATGCCGACCACCGCGACCGCGCCGGGCCGGGCGGCGTAGGAGTCGAGCACCGGGATCTCCTCGCGACACGGCCCGCACCACGACGCCCACACGTTGAGCACCGCGGGCCGCCCGGCGAGCGCCGTGGCCAGGTCGACCTGCCCCGGCGCCCCCAGGCACGGCACGACGATGCCCGCCAGCGGCCCGGCGGGTGCCGACGCGCCCGGCAGCGGTGCGGGGCACGGCCGGAGTCCGGTCGCGCCCCGCAGGGCCGCCACCTCGGGTCCGGCCGGCGCGGCCATGGTCGAGGGCCCCTCGACGCGCCAGGGCGCGCCGGTGGCCGGTGTCCCGGCGCCCGCCGCAGGCTCGGTGGTGCGTGGCCAGAGCGCGAACACGCCTGCCGCGGCCAGCACGACGACGATCACGGACCACCGGGCCTCGGGGGAGCGCAACAGGGTTCGCACGGTCACCGGCCTCCCCGCAGCGGCGCGCCGGCTCCGGGCTGGACCGGCCCGGAGCGGACCGACGCGGGTGCCCTCCCGGCCAGTACCGCATCGAGGACGCCGGCCAGGAGCGGGTAGGTGGCACCTCCGGTGATCTTGGCGGCGACCGTGCCCGAGCGGTCGATCACGAACGTCTCGGGCACCCCGAACAGGCCGAACTCCAACGCGGCCCGCGATCCCGGATCGGTGACGTAGCGGTAGTCGCCGCCGCCGCGGCCCAGCTCGTCGAAGAAGGCGACGGCCGCGGAGGCGGAGTCCTGGTAGTCGACCCCGACGAAGGTGACACCGCTGTCACCGTACTGGCGCGCCGCGCCGACCAGCGCCGGATGCTCCCCGCGGCATGCCACGCACCACGACGCCCAGAAGTTGACCACCACCACCCGTCCGCGCAGGGCGACGAGCGACACCTGGCCCGTGCCCTCCAGCAGGGGCAGCGTCACCGCGGGGGCGGGGCGGCCGATCAACGGGCTGCCGACCAGCGTGGGGTCGGTGCCCAGCCGGGACCCGAACACCGCGCCGACGCCGACCGCGCCGGCTCCGACCAGTGCGGCCGACCAGCGCAGCAGGCGCCGCCGGGGGACACGGCCGCCGAGCAGCTCGCTCACCGCGAGCCTCCCGCGCGGCCGCGGGCGGTGTCGGCGAGCTGCTGGACCTGGGCGGCGACCTCCGGGGCGAGGGTCTGCCGCTGCAGCTGGGCGAGGGTGGCCAGCGCCGTCGCCGGGTCGTTGCGACCGTCGAGGGCGATGACGGCGCGGAACCACAGCCCGTCCTGCTGAGTCGGGTCGACGGCGAGCGCCTGGTTCACCGAGTCCCACGCCGGGCCCTCCTGGCGGATCAGCCACAGCAGCCACCCCAGGTGGGCGAGGCCCTCGGCGTTGCGCGGCTCGCGGCGCAGCGCGTCGAGGTAGTGGCGCATCGCCGGGTCGTACGTCCCCTCCGCGACGTAGCGATCTGCCAGCGCGAGCCGCATGCCGACCACCCCGGGGTTCGCGGCCACGACCTGTTCCAGCTGGGTGTCGGTGATCCGCGCGGTGGGGTCGAGCGGAGGCGCACCGGAGGCGGTCATCACCTCGTTGCCCGTCACGAACCCCCCGGTGGGCCGGGTGAGCACCGAGTCCGGCAGCAGGACCAGCCCCGCGACCAGCACGGCCACGCCCGCCAGGCTGTACGCCAGCGTCCACGCCCGGCGACCCGGGCGGGCCGGCTCGACGGGTGCGGCCGGCTCATGGCCGGCGCCGGCGCCGGCGTCGAGGGCGCGCAGGGCCTGGTCCGCTGTCGCCTCGTAGCGGTGACGCAGCGGCTCCGCAGCCGCGGCCGGGATCTCCCCGGCCGCGACCTGGGCGTCGAGCTCGACGATGTCGCGCACCGCCTGATCGGCCAGCTCGTGCAGCTGGGCCCGTGGTGTAGCGGTCGATGCCGTCATGGTCCGTCCTCACCGTCGGGGTGGATCGTGGCCCGGGCCCGGGCCACCGCCGCGTCGACGCGGGCACGGTCGAGCGGGGCGGGCGGAGCCGGTGCCGGTCGGTCGCGCCCGCGCGCCCGGGCCCACACCAGCGCGGCTCCCGCGACCGTGGCGCCCACCGGCAGTACCCACAGCAGCAGGGTGGTGCCGCGCGCGGGCGGGTCGAGCCACACCCAGTCGCCGTAGCGGGCTCTGAAATAGCCGATGACCTCCGCGTCGCTGCGCCCGGCCGCCACCTGCTCGGACACGACCTGACGCATCGCTGTCGCGGTGTCCGATGGGGACTCCGCGATCGACACGCTCTTGCAGACCGGGCAGCGCAGCTGCAGGGCGAGCTCCTGCACCCGGTCCGGATCCGGGCGGCCCGCGGAGATCAGCGTCACCACGCTGATGGTGAGCAGCCCGAGGACGGCAACGGCGACGGCGACCGACGACCATCGGCGCTCAGGCATCCGATCCCACCTCCGCCAGGGGCTCCGACGGCGGTGCGGCCCTGCGGCGCACCCGGCCGGTCAGTGCCCACAACCCGCCGGCCATCATCAGCCCTCCGGCGACCCACAGCCACACCATCAGCGGGTAGCGGTAGAGGTTGAGCGTCACCCGCTGCGGGTCGAGGCCGCCCAGCGTCACGTAGACGTCGCGGCCGGCGGTGGACCAGACCGACGGGTTGCCGACGGCCGTCGGTTGGTTGGGGAACGCTACGAGCCGCGGCTGCGCGACCCGCACGACGGGGCCGTCGGGGCCGCCGTCGCGCAGGACGATGTGTGCGTCGGTGACGAGCCGGTCGGCCTCCGGGTGCTCCTCGCTGACCTCGAAGGTCACGGTGTAGCCCGCGAAGGCGACCGACTGGCCGCGGTCCAGGCTGACGGTGGCACGCTGCGCGAGGCCGCCGGAGACGGCGATGGCGACCGCGGCCAGGGCCACCCCGAGGTGGGCGAGCTGCCCGCCCCAGTAGCCACGCTGCCCCCGCACCAGCCGCACCAGCCCGACGGGCGTCCGGGCCGGTGCGGTGACCAACAGCTGGCGCACGGTGGAGCCGGCGACCGCCGTGGCGATGGCCACGACGGCGACCACCCCGGGGGAGCGCACACCGGCCCAGACGACCGCGGCGCCAGCCGCGGCTCCGCCCAGTACGGGATGGCGCAGACGGGTCCACATCACCGCGGCCGTGGCGCGCCGGTACGGGGTGACGGGGCCGATCCCCATCGCCAGCAGCAGGGCGAAGCCGAGCGGCACCGCCATCCGGTCGAAGAACGGACGCCCGACCGACACCTGTGAGCCGGTGAGCGCCTCGACGAGGATCGGGTAGGTCGTTCCGAGCAGCACCACGAAGGCGAACACGCTCAGCAGCAGGTTGTTGACCAGGAAGACTCCCTCCCGGCTGGCCACCGACTCGGGCCGGGTGAGCGAGGCGACCCGTTCGGCGCGCAGCACGATGAGGGTGAAACCGGCGACGACGACCGCACCGAAGAAGGCGAGCAGCGCGGGCCCCACGGGGGACTGGCTGAAGCTGTGCACCGACGCGACCACCGAGGAACGGGTCAGGAACGTGCCCAGGACGGTGAGCGCGAACGTGGCCAGGACCAGCACGAAGTTCCAAGCCTGCAGCATGCCGCGACGGACCTGCACGACCGCGGAGTGGATGAAGGCGGTGGCGACCAGCCACGGGATGAGTGCGGCGTTCTCCACCGGGTCCCAGGCCCAGTAGCCGCCCCAGCCCAGCACCTCGTAGGACCACCAGCCGCCGAGCACCAGCCCGCCGGTGAGGAAGCTCCACGCCACCAGGTTGGCCCGCCGGGTGCGACGCAGCCAGTCCACGCCGCCCTCCCGCAGCAGCAGGGCCGACATCGCGAACGCGAACGGCACCGTGAACCCGACGAAGCCGAGGTAGAGCATCGGCGGGTGGAAGGCGACCATGATGTGGTCGGCCAGGATCGGGTTCGGCCCCGGCCCGTCCGCGGGTGGGTCCGGCAGGATCTCGAACGGGTTGGCGGCCATCGTGATCAGCCCGAAGAAGAACGCGCCGACCAGCCCGAGCACGCCGAGCGCCCCGGTCCCGAGCCGGTCGGCGGTGCCGGGCACCCCGCGCAGCACGACCGCGGTGTAGCCGGCGAGCACCAGCGCCCAGAGCAGCAGGCTGCCGTCCAGGGCCGACCAGGCACTGGTGATGGTGAACAGCAGCGGCGTGGCCCGGGAGTGCGTCTCGGCGACGTAGGAGACGGCGAAGTCGTCGGTCAGCAGCGCCACCTCCAGCGCGGTCATCGCCAGCGCGGCGCCGCCGACCATGCACCACACAGCGGCGCTGAGCTGCCGGCGGCGCACGGAGTCGGGCCTGCGCTGGGCGCGCAGCCCCAGCACCGCGAGCACGATCGACCCGGCGAGGCCGAGCATGGCGCCGGCCCAGCCCGCGGCCGGGACCGCGAGCGTCATGACCGGGCCCCCTCGGCGGGGGGCCGGTAGTTCTCGTCGTGCTTGACCATCATGGTGTCCGCACGGAACACCCCGCCCCGCCACGCGCCCTCGACCACCACGCCGATGCCGGCCGCGAACAGCTGCGCCGGAGCACCGCGGTAGTCCACGGGAAGCGATGGGCTGCCCGGCACGGTCCCCGAGGTGACGACGAACCGCACGCCGTCCGCGGTGGGGGTCACGCTGCCGGGGGTGACCAGCCCACCGAGCTGGAACCGGCGCCCGTCCGGGTAGTCCGGGTGCTGGGCCAGTGCCTCGGTCGGGGTCAGGTAGTAGACGAGGTTGCCGTTGAGGTTGCCGAAGACCAGCGTCCCGGCCAGCACGGCCAGCACGCCGATCGCCGCGACGGCGAGCAGGCGGTAGCGCGACCGGACCCGGGCGGGCGCGGACACGGCGCTCACCGCGCGCCCCGACGTCGCACCGCCACCGCCGCGCGGACGAGCACGGCGAGGTAGCCGACGAGAGCCACACCGGTCGTCCCGTAGCCCAACGCCACCCATCCCCACTCAGACATGTGAACCCACCTCCGGCGCGGAGACGGCCGCACCGGCCACCGGGCGGTAGCGCGTCTCGTCGTCCGCGTCGAGTGCGTCCCGCGCTGCCGCGATACGGCACCGGGTGCGCACGAACAGCGCGTGGAGCAGGGTGAACGCGAGCACGCCGAGCAGGAGCGCGATCAGCATCGTGTGGTCGATGGCCGGATCGGACGGGCGCAGCACCGTGGGCGGCTGGTGCAGGGTGCGCCACCACAGCACCGAGAAGTGCACGAGCGGGACCTGCGCGAAAGCGACCACGCCGAACACGGCGGAGCGCCGGGCCCGCAGTACGGGATCGGGGATCGCGCGGCGCAGCGCCAGATAGCCGAGGTAGACGAAGAACAGCAGCGCGGTCGTCACGAGCCGGGCGTCCCAGGCCCACCACACCCCCCAGGTCGGGCGACCCCAGATGGAGCCCAGTGCGATGGCCAGGCCCGTGAAGAACACCCCCACCTCGGCACTCGCCGCCGCGAGCCGGTCCAGGCCCGGCCGCCGCCGCCGCAGCCAGCCCACGCTCGCGGCGAGGGTCACCGCGTAGCTGAGGTACGCCGCCCAGGCCGCGGGTACGTGCACGTACATCAGGCGGACGAGCTCCCCCTGCACGTAGTCAGGTGGCGACATCATCGCCGCCGCCAGCGCGGCCACCACCGCGGCCGCGGTGACGGCCGGCAGGCGGCGGCCGAACAGCGGCCCGCTGCCGGGATGCGGATCGGGTGTCATGCCACGTCCTCCATGTGTGTGGCGCACCACGCGGCGAGCAGCGCGGCGACGAGATCGACGGTCACGACGAGCAACAGCCACGGCCACGGCGGGCGGTCGTACCGGGCGGCGTTCAGCACGCCGGTGGCCCCCAGCAGCAGCGGCACGGCGATGGGCGCGGTGAGCAGTGGGCCCAACGACGTCCGCCCGTCCAGCCCGGCGGCCAGGGCGTCGGCGATGCTGCCGAGCACCGCGAGGCCGCCCGCGACGAGGACGAGCACGGGGAGCAGCCACGGCCACCCGGTCAGGTCGGGGTTGTAGAGCAGGACGGCGACAGGGGCCAGCAGCAGCTCGAACCCGAGCAACAGCGCCACGTTGCCCAGCGTGCGGCCGGCGAGCAGGATCCGTGGGCCCACCCCGGTCAGGGCCAGCATCGCCCGCTGGTGCGGCCCGTCCACGGCGCTGCCGCGCAGGGTCACCAGCACTCCGAACAGCAGCACCACGAGCCAGTACAGGGCCGGACCGAGCTCGGCCAGCAACGGCGTGTCGACACCGACGGCCAGCGGGGCCAGCAGCAGGGCGACCGCGCCGAACGGGGCGATGACCAGCAGCGCCTCCCCCGAGCGTCGCTCCACGCGGAGGTCCTTGGCCGCCAGCGCCAGGCACCGGGCGAGCGGGGTCGGGGTGGTGGTGGGTCGGCTCACCGGGCATCCACCGCCTGTGGCTCGGGACGGGCCCGGCCGTCGACGATGCGCACCAGCCGGTCGGCGACACCCGTGAGCCGGTCGGGCTCGTGGGAGACCAGCACGCAGGCCCCGCCCCGGCCACGGACCCCGGTGACGACCTCGTCGACCAGCTCCACCGCGTCCCGGTCCAGACCGGAGTGGATCTCGTCGAGCAGCAGCAGTGACGGTTCCGCGAGTACCACGCGCGCGAGTTCGGCGCGGCGTGCCATGCCCTGCGAGCAGCTCTCCGCGCGACGATGCGCGGCGCCGGCGAGCCCGACGAGAGCAAGTGCCCGGTCGGCCGATCGTTCCTCGCGTCCGGTGAGGCGGGCGACGAGGTGCAGGTTCTCGGCCAACGTGAGCTGCGGGTAGAGCGCGGGCAGATGGCCGACCAGGGCGATCCGTGGCCGGACGGCGATCGTGCCCGGGCCGCCGAGCTCGTGACCGAGCACCGCTCCGCGGCCCCTCGACGGCCGGACCAGGGTGGCCAGAAGGCGCAGCAGCGTGGACTTGCCCGACCCGTTCCCGCCGAGTACCCCGATCACCTCACCGGCGTTCAGGACGAGGTCCAGGTTGCGCAGGATCGGGGTGCGCCCCACCGTCACCGCGATCCCGTCGAGCCGCGCGCACGGCTCGTCGGCCGGCCGGGTCGTCGCGACGACGCCCGGCTGGTCGCGGGATGGAGCGGTGTGCGGCATGTCGTCCCCGGCTCGGCGTCGTCGTGTGCAGGATCTACTATGCGCCGTAGAAGATGAAGGCGCGCGCCCGGGGTGCCCTACGGATTCAGGCAGGAGGTCGGCAGGTGGAGCTGGCCGCTCTGATGTCGCTCGCGCTGGTCGCCGGCGCGCTGTCGTTCAGCTCGCCGTGCGTGCTGCCGCTGCTGCCCGGCTACGTCTCCTACGTGTCGGGCCTGGCGGGTGAGCCGGCCGGTGCGTCACCGGTCTCGACCTCGACGCGGCGTCGCGTCCGGATGGGCGCCGGGTTGTTCGTCGGCGGGTTCGCGACCGTCTTCACGGTGCTCGGGGCCACCGCATCGGCGCTCGGCCTGCTGTTGCGGCAGAACCTGCCGGTCATCACGGCCGTCGGAGGCTCGGCGATCGTCGTGCTGGGACTGGCGATGACTGGAGTGCTGCGGATCGGGCGGCTGCGCGGCGAGGTGCGCTTCGACCTGTCCCGTGCGGGACGTGGACCGGCCGGCGCGTTCTCCCTGGGCGCGCTGTTCGCGTTCGGCTGGACACCGTGCGTGGGCCCTGTGCTGGCCACCGTGCTCGCCGCCGCGGCCGGCACGGCCGATCCCGGCCGCGGAATCCTGCTGTTGCTGGCCTACTCGGTCGGGCTGGGGCTGCCGTTCGTGGTCCTCGCCGACGGGGTGGCCTGCGGCCGCAACCGGTTCGCGTGGTTGCGACGGCACACGCGACGGATCGAGATCGCCGGCGGGATCGCGCTGGTGGTGACCGGGGTTCTGATGATCACCGGCGGCTGGACCGTCCTGATGAGCGGGATGCTCGCCTCCTACGCCCGCGTGGGCTGGCCGCCGATCTGATGCCGCCTCGACTGTTCGTCGCGCACGTCGACGCTTTCGGTGTCGTGCCGCTCACGTGGTGGGCCGCACTCATCCTCGTGTGCGGTCTGGTGCTCACCGCCGCTGTCGTGCGGCCCTTCACGGCCGTGACCGGCTGGCGCCCGATACCGACCGCCGCGACAGGTGTCTGGCTGGCGGTGACCGCAGCGCTGACGCTCGGCCCAGGGAACCTGTCGCCCGACGAACGCGCCGGATGCGCGGTGCCTGACGACTCCACCGCCGACGTGCTCATCGAGCTCGGGCACAGTCTGGAGGGTGCGTTGAACGCCGTACTGCTGCTCCCGCTGGGTGTGACGCTCGTACTGGCGTCCCGGCGGGCGCTCGTTCCGGGCGCGGTCGTCGTCGTGCTGCCAGGTCTCGTCGAACTCGCACAGCTGTTCGTTCCCGGTCGTTTCTGCAGCCTGACGGACTTCGTGCTCAACGCCGCAGGCGGCCTCGTCGGCGTCGGCTTCGGCGTCGGCGCAGTTCTCCTCCGTCAGAGCAGGCGTGACACGTAGGGCAGCAGACCGGCGGTGTAGCGGACCTGCGCGATGCGGACCTGCGAGCCGGAGAACGGGGCCTCCACCATGCGTCCGCCGCCCATGTAGAGCGCGATGTGGCCGATCCGGCCGCCGGTCTGGTAAGCGATCAGGTCGCCGGGCCGCATCTGCGCGAGGGGTACCTTGCGGCCCTGGTCGTACTGATATCCGCTGTAGTGGGGGAGCGGGATCCCGGCCGCGGCGAAGGCGTAGATCAGCAGGCCCGAGCAGTCGAAGCCGACCTTGCGGTAGTCGCCGAAGCTGTCGGCCACGCCACCGTCGCGGATGCCGCGGGTGGCCCCGGTGGCGCTGCCCCCGCCCCAGGCGTAGGTGACCCCGAGCTGGGACACGGCCCGGTCGATCACCCGCTGGGCGACGTCGCTCGCGCCGGTGGCGCCGGACCGTGGTGCCCGCGCTGACGGCGTCACGGGCGCCGCGGCGCGGGCGGCTGCCGCCTGCTGCTCGGCCCGGTCGCGGGCCGCCTGCAGCTCGGCCTGCCGGCGCGCCCATGAGTCGAAGCGGTCGCGCTGCGCGCGCAGGGTGGCATCGCCGGCGCGCAGGTCGGCGAGCTGGGCCTCCAGGCCTGCCTGTTCGCTCTCGAGGACCTGCTGCTGCCTCGCCTCCTCCGCCGTGGCACGTTCGGCTGCCGTGACCGCCTGTGCGGCCGTGCGCTGGGCGTCCGACGCGGCGGCCCTGCGCGTCTCGGCCTCGTCGCGGGCGAGGCGCGCGGTGGACTCGGCGTTGGCCTGCCCGACCCGTGCGCGTTCGAGTGCCGCCAGCGCTCGGGCCTGCTCGGTGGCCACCGCGTCGGTCAGCTGGGCACGTGCGACCAGTTCGTCCGGGCTGCTCGCCGCCGACAGCAGACCCAGGGGACCGCTGTCGAGAGCGCCCTGGTAGGAGGCGACGGCGAAGTCGTCGAGGCGGGTGCGTGCGGAGTCGATCGCCGCAGAGGCCGCTGCCGTCGCGATGCCGGCCCGATCGGCGCGGGTGCGCGCCTCGGCTGCGGCCTGCTGCGCCCGCTCGAGATCGACCTGCGCCCGGTTGGCATCCTCACGCTGCCCGGCGAGCTGCTCCTGCAGCTGCTCCACGCCAGCCTGCGTCGATGCGATCCGGCCGGTCAGCGCGCCGACCTGCTCGGCCTGCGACTGCACCGCCCCACGGCTGGAGTCGAGCTGCTGGTCGGTCGGGTTGGGTGGGGGCGGGGGAGGCTGTCCGAACGCGGCGGCCTGATCCCCGACGACGACGACCGCGACGAGCAGCGCCACGACCACCGACCGTCTCACCATGACTCCTCGTTGCGATCTACGACCGGAAGGGTGGCATCGCCGCGCCGGTCGGTGCAGGAGGCGCACCGGTGCGAGGGGCCACGACCCCCGTTCCGGTGACGGGGGCCGTCAGGCATAGCCGGCTCCGCGGGCGTTCAGCCAGGCGAGTGGGTCGAGCCGGTTCCCCCGGGCGTCGATGACCTCGAAGTGCAGATGTGGCCCGGTGGAGATGCCGCGGTTGCCGACCTCGGCGATGACCTGTCCCGCGCGGACGCGCTGGCCCGTCCTGACCAGGTAGCGGTTGATGTGTCCGTACACCGTGGTCGTGCCGTCCTCCAGCCGCACCCGTACCCACAGCCCGAACCCGCTCGCGGGCCCGGCGTCGATCACGACGCCGTCGGCGACCGACCGGATCGGCGTGCCGACGGAGTTCGCGATGTCGAGGCCGTAGTGCGTCGTGCCCCAGCGCGCGCCGAAGTTGGAGGTGATGATTCCGGCGACCGGCCGGACCGTCCGCGGGATCCGGCTCTCGACGGCGCGTCGCTCGGCCAGTTGCGCGGCCTTGGCGAGAGCGCTCCCGTCGACGGTCGGGCCGGCCGGAGCGAGGACCACCGGCTGGATCAGCACCGCGGGCTCGCCGGGGATCCGGATCGCGGAGAGGCCGGTGGAGTGACCGGTGGTCACGGCGTCGTAGGCGACGTGCACGACGGTGCGGTCGTCCTGGACCGTCGGTGAGAGGCCGGCCGCGAGCGTCGCACCGCCTGCGAGGGCCGACAGCGTGCGCCGTCCCCGCCGGCCCGACACGTCACGAGCCGCGTCGGGACGGCCTGGTGCGCGATGGGAGGGCATGGCGTGCTAGCAGGCGATGGCCGAGACCGCGGGCGCGGTCGGGTTGAAGGAGATGTGGACGTGGTCCATGTGGTTGGCGGTCACCGACCCGCGATCCTCCATCGCCTCCCATCCGCTTCCCGTGTTGATCCGCTGCCGCCAGATCACGTACTTGACGCCGAGCGCGTCGGCGTTCTTCAGGGCGCAGGCGGCCAACCGGTCGCCGTTGGCTCGATCGACCATGAAGTCGACGGCGAGTCCCGCCGGATGGTCGGAGGCGCCGCTCCGTCCGGCCACGCCGTACATCGTCGACACGCCGAAGCGGCATCCGAGGAAGACCGCTCCCGTTCGCACCCAGGACTTGACGGAGCCCAGGCCGCCGGTGGGGAGGGCGCACGCCGCAGGGGTCGTCGAGGGCGCGGCCGTGGCGGTGGTGCTGCGTGGACGTGGCGTGGCGGTGGACCGGTCGGCCTGCTCGTGCAGCACCCGCGCCCGGTCCGCCTCAGCGCGTGACAGCTCCTGCGCCTGGGTGGCCAACTTCTGCAGGGTCGCACGTTGGGCGAGGACGGCCTGTCTCGCCAGGAGGACGCCGTCGACCAGTCCGGATGCCGGCTCCGACCCCGCGGGAGGTGACACCGTGGCGGGTGGGGTCGGTGCCGGGGAGCCGGTCGGTGCGGTTCCGACCCGCATGGCCGCGGTCACGGCGGACACCGGGTCGGTCGAGGTCACGGTCCCCGCAGCGCCGATGGCGGCCAGCAGGCCCCCACCGGTGGCAGCGGCGACGGCGACCCGCCGCGCGGCGCGGGTCGGCGGTCGGCGGTGGCGCGTCAGGGCCGCCGCCGTCGTGGGTGGTCGATGAAGGAGTCCGGCGGACGCCGGGTCGGGTGGTGGGGTATCTCGCTGAGCAGCACGGTGTCGGGCCACGATCGTCCTCACGGGCAGAACGCACCGGCAGGACACGGGGGATGCGATGGGGAGCGCGCGTGTCCGTTTCGTAACCGCGTCGTTCTGGATCCGCAACGCACACTAGCGCATCTCCTACTAGGAGTAGTAGCGCACTGTCGATGAAGTGCCGGGCTCTGACTACTATCATGCGTAGGAGTAATGCCGACCGTCGTCCCGGAGGAGCAGCGAGCAGATGGGCCGTGAGGAGCGTCGTAGAGCGCAACGACAGGAGCGCCGCGGCGCGAAGCGGGCGGCGGTCGGCCCCCCGCCGACCGCTCGGACCGGCCCGGATCTCGGCATCGCGGAGGCCGTTCTCGGGCGGCTGGCCGACGACGGCGCTCAGCCGCGGATCTCCCGGGTGGAGTTGACCGCGGGGACGCGGTCGGCTGCCGGAACGGCCGCGCGAACAACACGAGCGGCGGTTCCTCCGGCCGTGACCTCCGCCTCGGCCCTGACCGTGTCGGCGGCGGGTTGCGACATCGTCAGGGATGTCGACCCCCAGGCCCTCGGGGCGACCTACACGTTCGACGCGAGATCGACCGGCGAACCCTACTCGGTGTCGGTCGTGTTCGAAGGCCGTCGTGAGGACGTGGCGGGCGAGCCCGGGGAGCGCGACCGGTTCAGCGTCGTCGAGACCGTCGCGCGGGTCGTGCCGGGCAGCGGCCGGATCAGCCTCACCGCGCGGGTCGAGAACGTCAACGCCGGCCGGTGGGCGGTGAGTGCTGCCCCCGTCGCCGAGGCCGACGGCGCTCCCGTCGACTCCCGACCCCTGCCGGCCCGCGCGCTCGCGACGGGGACCACGGTGTTCGCCCCACTCGCAAGGGTTCGCGGGCCCGGTGTGCGGATCGGTGCCTGGCCGGCGCTCGTCGCCACCGGTGCGGGTGTCGCGCTGCTCGTGCAGGGGCTCCTCGCGGCTCGCCTGTCGCTGCCCGTCGCGTCGATCTTCCTGCTGTCGGTGGTGGCCTGCCTGGTCGGGCTCGTCGGGGCGAAGGTGTACTACCTCCTGGAGCACCCCGAGCACCGCGGTCGCGGCCTGCTGGCGTCATCGGGCGGGATGTGTCTGCAGGGCTTCGTGCTGGCAGCCGTCGCTGCGGTGGTCGTCCAGGCACTCCTGGAGGTCATACCGGTCGGGGAACTGCTCGACATCACGGTGCCGGGGCTGCTGTTCGGGGCCGCCGTGGGCCGGATCGGCTGCTTCCTCGGGGGCTGCTGCGTGGGGCGGCCGACCGCCTCGCGATGGGGGCTCTGGTCGTCGGACCGGCGGTTGGGCGTACGGCGTATCCCCACTCAGCTCGTCGAATCGGCGCTGGCCCTCACGCTGGGGCTGATCGCGCTGGCCGTCGTGCTGACCGTCGGTCGGTCGGGCGGCGGGACGGTCTTCGTCGGCGCCATCGCCGCCTACACCACGGGCCGCCAACTGCTGTTACCGTTGCGGAACCTGCCCCGGAACACCACGCACGGCCGGACGGTCATCCTGCTGGCCTGTGCCGTGGTCCTGATCGGTGCCGTGGTCGTGGGACTGTCCTGAGGGGTCTGTCGCGGCGGCGTTCTCAGTCGTCGTTCCGCAGCGCCGCTCGCAGCACGTTCTGCTCGCGCGGCGACACGTGCCGGACGAAGTGTAGGAGAGCCGCGTCGACGTCGGGTGCGGTGTAGAGCAGCGAGTGCAGGACCTGTGCGGCGGCCTCCTCGCGGCTGTGCGCGGCCGTGTAGAGGAACGCTCGGCCCTCGGGACGCCGATCTGCCCATCCCTTGCGGCGGAGCTTCTCCAGCACCGTCTGGACGGTGGTGTAGGCCAGGGTGCGCCGTGTGGTCAGGATGGTCAGCACGTCGCGGGCCGAGGAGGGCGCGTCCGCCTGCCACAGCACCTCGAGCACCGCCATCTCGAGCTCGCCGAGGCCGAGCGAACCAGGGCTCGGGTGGTTCTCCTGACCCGGATGCCGGGGACCGCTCACGAATGCTCCCCTCCAAGATCCTGTGACGCCGACTCGTAGCGGGGCCGGCAATCCCGGACCCCGGGTCAGCATACGGTGCGATTTCCGGCCGGGGGACATCTAACCGCCGCCGCCGGGGCGGCGGCGGTTGCGGGTAGCTTGAGCGGGGTCGCGTCGAGCGCGACCGACGGTGAGGGAGTTCCGATGGGCATGGGTGAGTTGTGCTCGGCCGCGCGTGTCCGATCGCGGGGGCCCGGCCCGGCCCGGCTCGGGTCGACATGACCACGACCTTGGCGGTTCTGCTGGGTGCCATCTTCGTGAGCGCGGCGGCACCCCGGTGGCTGCGCCGCGTCGAGTCCTCCCAGGTGCAACCGTCGGTGACTCTGTCCTGCTGGTGGTCCGTCGTCGCCGGGGTGATCGGCGCCGTGGTCGTCGCGCTCGTGCTCCTCGTGCTGCCGGACCGGGCCGGGGTGAGCCTGCTGGGACAGTTCGCCGACGTCTGCGTATCGGCGTTAGGACACGCCCGCAACCCGCGGCTCGAGGAGGTGCTGGCCCTCGGGACGGCCGCCGTGCTGTGTGCTGTGTTCCTGCGGGTGCTCTACGTGGGCGGGTGGGCGGCGGTGCGCCGCAGGCGTCACGTCCGGGGGCATCTCGACCTGCTCGGGCAGTTCGGCCGGTCCGAAGCGCAGATCCTCTGGGTGCCCCACGACACCCCGCTGGCGTTCAGCGTCGCCGGACGGCGGCCCGTCATCGTCGCCACATCGGCGCTCGACGACGACCTCCCGGTGGAGTCGGTCCGCGCGGTGCTGGCCCACGAGCGTGCTCACCTCGCAGGCCGGCACCACTTCCAGATCGCTCTCGCCGACGCGCTGGCAGCCGCCGCACCGGGGATCCCGCTGTTCGCCCACGCTCCGGGCGCTGTCCGTCGCCTGGTCGAGTTCGCTGCGGACGCCACGGCCGCGCGGCTGCACGGGAACGACGCGGTCGTCCTCGCGCTGGGGGTCATGGGGCATCAGACCGGGCCTCCCGGGGGCCTGGCGATGGCGGGTGACGATCTGGACGCGCGGCTGCGGCGGCTGGGCCGGCCTGCTCGGCCGGCCGGCCGGGGCCGCACCGCGGTGGTCCACATGGGCGGTGTGGCCACGTCGGCGGTGCTTCCCGCCATCGCTGCCGCAGCCATGGTCGTCTCCGTTGGCCTGGTGGCGTGCGTCTGACCGGCTACTTCGTGCCGAGCACGATCAGCCCGATGACGACCAGTGCCCCGCCGGTCGGGTAGCCGGTCAGCAGGTCCTGCATCGGGAGCCACTGGATGTTGCCCAGGTGGACGACGACGTGTGACAGGACCACCGCGGAGCCGAGTGCGATCAGGCTGAACGCCGCGATCCTGCGCCTCCTCCAGCGGCGGTACTGCTCGGTGAAGGTCGGCCGTCGGGGCGTGACGGGCTCGTCGCCCCGGTCCGAACTGTTCACCCTGGGCATCGACTGGCACTCCTGGGTCTCGTTCTCCGGATCGTCGCACTCTACTCCTATGGCAAGTAGGAGACGATGAGGCGTGACGGTACACCGTCGTCCGGCTTGACATACCTATAGGGGGTAACCGTATCTTCACGCGAAGGACTGCGTGACGACGAAGGTGGTGGGCAGGTGAGTGGAACAGAAGCGCGGGCGGTCGCCCGGGTGGTTCGTGACCGGGCAACCGAGGCAGAGGACGCCGTCGCGGCGGGTCTCGGCTTCGTGATGGTCTCCTCGGTCCACCTGGACGGATGGGCGCATGTCAACCGGCCGGGTCTCGATACGTTCTTCACGCCGTGGCACGGCGTGCTCTACGCCAGCTTCGCGTTGTACGCCCTGTTCGTCGGCCTCATGGCCGGGCGGCGGGCTCGGAGGGGAGAGGGCCTGGCGCTGTCCGTCCCGTCCGGCTACGCCGCGGCTCTCGGCGGTATCGGCCTGTTCGTGGCCGGTGGTATCGGCGATCTCGGGTGGCACCAGGCGTTCGGTGTCGAGGCGGGGATCGACGCCCTGGTCAGCCCGACACACCTCGTGCTGCTGGCCGGCGGGATGCTCATGGTCACCGCACCGGCCCGGTCGATGGTCCTGCGTGGCTCTCCGCTCACGGGGGCAGGCAGGCTCGCACTGGCGCTGTCGGTCGGCGCGTCGGCGGCATTGATCGGCTTCTTCGTGAGCTACCTGTCGGTGTTCGTGGACCCGAGAGCTGTCCAGCCGTTGACGTCGTTCCCGGAAGGCACGGCCGCACACGAAGCCGCCGAGCTACCCGCGATCGTCGGGCTGGGCGGCTATCTGCTGATCACCGCCGCGATCCTCGGCCCGGTGCTGGGTCTGTCCCGGGCCCTGCGGACCGTACCCGGCGGTGTCTCCACGGTGGCGGTCGCTTCCGTCGCGTTGTTGGGTGCCGGGTTGTCTGGGTACCGGTACCTGGTGCCTGCCCTCGCGGCGGTCCTCGCCGTGGCCGTCGCAGAGGTCGTGCGGTGGCGGATGCCCGGTATGCCGCGCCGCTGGTTGTGGTGGGGTGGCGGGCTGCCTGTCGCCGTCTGGACCGGCCAGATGGGCGGGCTCGCGGTGACCGACGGGATCGGTTGGAGCGCTGAACTCTGGGCCGGTGTTCTCGTGCTGACCGCGCTGGGCGGCGTCGCGGTCGCCCTGCTGTCCGAGCCGGGGCGGCCTGCGGCTCAGCCGTGAAGCAGCGGCTTCGAAAGCCGTTGCGCCGGCGTTCCGTACGGCGACGTCGGAGGGTCCTGTCGGGCGTCGTCCGTGCGCACCGGCATCGGCGGTACCGGTCGGGCCTGCGGGCCGCTGGCGCCGCCGATGGGCGGGCGGATGTCGCCCGCGGGCGCTGTGGGAAGGCGTACCCGGAACAGCGCGCCGCCGCCCGGTGCGTCGTCGATCTCGACCGAGCCGTCGTGGGCCGCCACGACCTCCGCGACGATGGCCAGCCCCAGCCCCGAGCCGCCGTCGGACCGGGCGCGGGCGTCGTCGAGGCGGACGAAGCGCTCGAACACCCGGCCCCGGTCGGACACCGGCACGCCGGCCCCGTCGTCGGAGACCTCGACGACGGCGTCGCCACCCTCGCGCCGCACCGTGACCAGCACCCGCGTGGACGCGTGGCGCCGGGCGTTGTCGACGAGGTTGCGGACCACGCGCGCGAGCTGCCCGCGGTCGCCGATCACCCGCACGGGCTCGGCGTGCACCTCCGCAGGGACGCCGCCGTCACCGGGGCGGACGCGTTCGGCGTCGGCCACGTCGTCGAGGTCGACCTCCTCACGGCGGGGCTGCAGGCCGCGCTCGTCGGCGCGCGCCAGCAGCAGCAGCGCGTCGACCAGGCGGTTGAGGCGCTCGGTCTCGCCCCGCAACGCGACGACCGTGGCCGCGTCGGACTCGCGGGTGGACGAGCCGTCCTGCATCAGCTCCAGGCCGGCGGCGATGGTGGCGAGCGGGCTGCGCAGCTCGTGGCTGGCGTCGGCCACGAACCGGCGCTGCACCCCCTGCGCGTCCTCCAGCCGGCTCAGCATCTCGTTCATGGTCTTGGCGAGCCGGCCGACCTCGTCGCGCGCGAGCGGCACGGGCACCCGTTTGCCCAGGTCCTTCTCGGTGAGGCGCGCGACCTGACGGCGGATCGCCTCCACCGGCCGCAGCGCCCGGCCGGCGAACTCGTAGGTGGCGATGCCCGTGACGAGGATGAGGATCGGCACGCCGACCAGCAGGGAGAACACCAGCTCTTCCGTCGTGCGGCGCACCGTGGTCAGCGGCTCCGCGACGTAGACGTAGGCGGGCAGGCCGAGCGTCTGCGTTCCCTGCGCCACCAGCACCGTCTCGACGCCGGTTCCGTTCGAGGAGAAGAGCACGAAACCATCCCTGACGATGGTCTGCCCGTCCTCAGGACGCAGATCTGTGACAGGACGCCCGTTCGACTCGCTGTTGCTGCCTTCAACCCTGGTCAGCGAACCACCGGTGTCCTGCGGGTAGTCGACGAGTGCCTGCACCGTCGCCTCGCTGGAGCGAGCCAAGGAATCCACGGCCTCGAACGCATTCCTGCCGGGCTCTCCCATGTAGTTGCCGCTGATCCGCTCCGCGATGTCCCGCGCTTCCTGCTCAGCGGCTGACTGGACGGCGCCGCGGAGCGACCAGCCGACGAGCAGGACCAACGCGGTTCCGGCCACGACGAGGGTGGTCGTCGCTATGGCCGCCGCGGCGGCGGCGGCGGCCGCCCGCACCCCACGGCGAGCGGCCACGGAAGGAGGTGGTGCTCCGCGGGCGCTCATCGCCGGGAGTGAACCTCGACCGTTGCGCGCGGCTCATCTCGGTATGCGGCGTCGCTGCTGTCGAGCAGGCGGGTCATGTTGCGCGCCTTGACCCTGGTCTCCTCGAACTCGCCGTCGGGGTCGCTCAGCGCGATGATCGCGCCGCCGACGCCGAACCGGACCTCGCCACCCGTCACCACGGACGTGCGGATGACGATGCTGAGGTCCACCGAGCCGGTGAGCGACAGGTAGCCCAGCGCGCCGGAGTACACGCCGCGGGGGCCGGCCTCCAGCTCGTCGATGATCTGCATGGTGCGGATCTTCGGGGCCCCGGTCATCGAGCCGCCGGGGAAGGCGGCCCGGATGCAGTCGACGGCGGTGACGTCGTCGCGCAGCTGGGCCCGCACGGTGCTGACGAGCTGGTGCACCGTGGCGTAGGTCTCCACGTCGAAGATCTTGGGCACCTCGACGGAACCGGGCTTCGCGCAGATGCTCAGGTCGTTGCGCACCAGGTCGACGATCATCAGGTTCTCGGCGCGGTCCTTCTCGCTCAGGGCGAGGTCGTCGCGCAGCGCCTGGTCCTCCTCGGCCGTGGCGCCGCGCGGCCGGGTGCCCTTGATCGGCTTCGACTCGACGGCGCCCTCGGCGGAGACCGACAGGAACCGCTCCGGCGAGGTGCTGAGCACCGACAGGTCGCCCATCTTCAGGTACGCGGCGAACGGCGCCGGGCTCTCGCGGCGCAGGAAGCGGTAGGCCTGCCACGGGTCGATGGTGCCCTTGGCGGTGACCATGTTGGTCAGGCAGACCTCGTAGGTCTCGCCGGCGTGGATGGCCCGCTGGCAGTCCTCGATCAGCTCCAGGTAGCGGTCGCGGTCGTGGCGCAGCTTGAGGTCGCCGATGTCCGAGCTGATCTCGGCGGCGCCGCGATCGTCGTCCGCGTCGACGGGCAGGTTCTCCAGCCGCTGCCACGTGGTGTGCATCCACTCGTGGGACGGCATGTCGTCGCCGTCCTCGGCCAGCGCCAACAGGTGCACCGTGCCGGTGGCGTGGTCCACGACCATGGCCCGGTCCGCGAAGATCATCGCGGCGTCCGGGTCGTTCGAGCGGTGGGCGCGGTCGCCGCCGCACTCCGCCTTGAGCTCGTAGCCCAGGTAGCCGACCCAGCCCAGCGCGAACGAGAACGGCAGGTCCGGGATGGTGACGTCGAGCGAGCGCAGGTCGGCGTCGAGCCAGTCGTAGAACCCGCTCTGGAGCACCGAGGTGCCGGTCGCGTCGGTCAGGGCGATCTCGCTCGTCCACACATCGGCCTTGGCGACGCGGGCCAGCGGGCCCGAGGCGTCACCGAGGATGGAGAAGCGGCCCAGCGTGGGGTCCTGCTTGCTGCTGTCGAGCCAGAAGGAGTGCTCCGCCCCGCCGAACAGCTCGCGGAACGCGGTCTCGACCGGCAGCACGACCTCGCGGCTCTCGGCCAGCACCGTCAGCCGGCGGAAGGGCGCGACCTGACGGTCCCGGACGGGGATCGCCGGCGCCGTGGCGGAGGCCTCGCGGGGGTGCTCCGCACGCCAGGCCCGGGTGAGCTCGGCGAAGTTGCGCAGCAGCTCCATGCCCTGCTCGGTCTGGATCGACTCCGGGTGGAACTGCACGCCCCACGCCGGGCGGGTGCGGTGCCGGATGCCCATCACGAGGCCGCTCTCGGTGCGCGCGGTGACCTCGAGGTCGGCGGGCACCTTCGTGACCGTCAACGAGTGGTAGCGGACGACGCGCAGGGGGTTGGGCAGGCCGGCGAACAGGTCGGCGTCGTCGTGCAGGACGTCGGACTCGCGGCCGTGGTACGGCTCCGGGGCGAGATCGACCTCGCCGCCCCACATCAGTGACAACCCCTGGTGGCCGAGGCACACACCGAGGAGCGGAATGGGGGAATGCAGAACGGCCTCACGGCTGAAACCGAAATCCGCTTCCCGTCCGGGATGTCCGGGTCCGGGGGAGACCACCACATTGTCGAATGCACGAAGATCGTCGACGGTCCAGCCGGGTTCGTCGTTGTGCACGACGGTCGGCTCGCACCCGTTGATCTCGGCC
>NZ_MKVV01000002.1 GCF_001899645.1 Pseudonocardia sp. 73-21
GCGGAGTTCGGAACGTATTCATCAAGATCACCTCAGATCAGAGGGATGTTGCGACCGTTCCTTGAATCCGCCGTCCCGTCGAGGGCGCTCCGGTGCGGATCACCGCGATCATGGGCTACACCGGGCTCCCCCGGTCAGCCGCTCCCCACCAGCTCCGCCGGAGGGCGGGCCGTCCGGCTCGGCCCCGTGGGTGCGCTCGCCGTCGGCGATACCGCCACCACGGGACGCCGAGCGACCGACCGGGCCCGCTCCTACGATCGGCCCGTGCTGACCGTCGATCACGACACCGGCCGTGCCGCGCTGCTCGGCGAGCTGGAGCGGTTCGTGCGGGTCGTCGGGGCCGCGGGCGACAGCGACCTGCTGGCCGCGAGCCGGTGCCACGGCTGGACCGTCCTCGACGTCGTGGTGCACGTGCGCGTGGGGTTGCAGGAGATGCTCGGCGGGGTCGTGGCCACCACCGACCGACGGCCGGACCGGGACGCGGCCACCTACTGGACGGCGTTCCCACCCGGCGACGCCGACGCCGTGGACGGGATCCTCTGGACCCGCCGCACCGCATCGGCCTACCGACGGCCGAGCGGCGCCATGGAGCACCTGCGGATGGTGGCCGACGCGGTGCGCGCCGCCGTCACCCGCATGCCCGACGGCGCGGTGTCCTTCCAGGGCCACGTCCTGACCAGCGGCGACCTCCTCACCACCTGGGCCGTCGAGCTCGCGGTGCACCATCTCGACCTCGGCCGGGACCTGGACGTGGCCCCGCCCACCGCGGCGTCGCTGCGCCTGGCCCGCGCCACGGTGGAGGCCCTGGCCGGGGCCCCGCTGCCCGCCGCCTGGAGCGACCTGATGTGCGTGCTCGTCGGCACCGGCCGGGCGGCCCTCAACGCCGAGGCTCGCGCCGCGGCGGGCCCGGCCGCCGGGATGTTGCCCGTGCTGGGCTGAGCCCCGTCAGGAGACGCCGAGCAACCGCCCCGCCGTCTCGGGATCGCGGCGGAACTGCGGGGTCGGCACGCGGTGCACCAGCGCCCCCTTCTCCATCACGGCGATCTCGTCCGCGCACGCGAACGCCAGGTGCAGGTCCTGCTCCACGAGCAGCACCGCCACCCCCTCCGCGCGCATCGTCGTGATCACCGCGCCGATCTGCTCGACGATCGCCGGCGCCAGCCCGTCCGACGGCTCGTCGAGCAGCACGAGGCGCGGATTGGTGAGCAGAGCCCGGGCCACGGCGAGCATCTGCTGCTCCCCACCGGAGAGCTGCCCGGCGTACTGGCGGCGGCGTTCGCGCAGCCGGGGCAGGAGGTCGAGGATCCCGTCGACGGTCCAGGTGCCCGTCCGCCGGCCCGCGGCCAGCGTCAGGTGCTCCCCGACCGTCAGCGTCGCCCACACCCGGCGCCCCTGCGGCACGAGCGCCACCCCGGCCCGCGCGATCTGGTCCGGGCGCTTCCCCGCGAGCTCGACGCCGCCGACGGTGACCGAGCCGGACGTCGGGCTGACCAGGCCGGCCAGCGTGAGGACCAGCGTCGACTTGCCCGCACCGTTGCGGCCGAGCAGCCCGAGGGTGGCGCCGCTGTCGAGGTCGAGATCGACGGCGTTGAGGACGGTGGACCGGTCGTAGCCGGAGACGAGACCGCGGACCTGCAGGAACGTCATGCCCACAGCTCCTCGCGCCGACTCGACCCCAGGTAGGCCTCCCGCACGGCGTCGCTGGCCCGGACCTGCGCGGGCGGGCCGGACAGCAGCACCCGGCCCAGGTGCAGCACGGTCACGGCGTCGGCGAGGGCGAACACGAGGTCGAGGTCGTGCTCGACGAACAGCACCGTGATCTCCGACGGCAGCCCGCCCAGCAGCTCCACCAGCCGTGCGCGCTCGGCGGGCGACAGGCCGGCGGCCGGCTCGTCGAGCAGCAGCAGCGACGGTCGGCAGGCCAGGGCCAGCGCCACCTCCAGCTGCTTGCGCTCCCCGTGCGACAGCGACGGCACGGGCACTTCGCGGCGGCGGATCAGCCCCACGTCGGCGAGCAGCTTCCCGGCCCGCTCGCCCACGACCGGCTGCTTCCGCGGCAGGAAGGCGATCCGCCCCTTCTCGTGGCGCTGCACCGCGAGCTCGACGGTCTCCAGCGCGGTCATCGACGCGAAGAGGCTGGAGTGCTGCAGCGTCTGGCTCATCCCGAGCCGGCAGCGCTTCACCTCCGACAGCGTGGTGACGTCCTGCCCGGCGAGCTCGACGTGGCCGGTGTCGGGCCGCATCGTGCCCGTGACCAGCTTGAACAGCGTGGACTTGCCGGCGCCGTTGGGCCCGATGAGGGCGTGTCGGGCGCCGGGCTCGACCACCAGGTCCACCTCGGAGACGGCCTTGAGCGCCCCGAACGAGCGGCTCAGGGCGCGGCAGCGCAGGACGCTCATGCGTTCTCCCTCCGGCGACGCGGTCGGAGCCCGGCCGCGCCGCGCGGCAGCAGGTAGACGACCAGCACGAACACGACGCCCAGCACGAGCGTGCCGTGGCCGTCGAGGCTCGGGCCCAGGGCGTCGCGGATGACGATCACCAGCGCGGCGCCGAGGCACGCGCCCCACAGCGACCCCGCTCCCCCGATCACCACGGCGAGCAGCGCGAACGACGAGGTCAGGAAGCCCAGGTCGGCCGGAGTGACCAGGCGCTGCTGGGCCACCAGCAACGACCCCGCGATCCCCGCGACGCCGCCCGCCACCACGAACACCACGTACTTGTAGAGCGACGTCGGGTAGCCCAGGGCACGCATGCGGGGCTCGTTGTCCCGGATGCCGCGCAGCGCCGCGCCCCACGGCGAGCGCACGAGCACCGCCACCAGCGCGAACCCGAGCGCGCCGACGGCCAGCACGTACCAGTAGGTGTAGCCGACGTTCGCCAGCGGCGTGCCCGCCAGCCGCACCAACGGCACGCCGGTGAGGCCGTTCGCACCCCCGGTGACCGACTCCCAGGAGTCGGCCACCTGCTGCAGCGTCTCGCCGATGGCGAGGGTCAGCATCAGGAAGAACACGCCGGCACTGCGGACGGTGACCCAGCCCGTCAGCGCCGCGGCCAGCGCCCCGACGGCCGCCCCGACCAGCAGCGGTACCGGCGCCTCCGCCGTCACGTTGATCGAGACCCAGCCGGCCGCGTACGCCCCGGCGCCGAGGTAGCCGGCGTGGCCCAGCGACGGCAGCCCCGTGACGCCGACGAGCAGGTCGAGGCTCACGGCGAACAGCGCGAACACGAGCACCCGCGTCAGCGTGGTGGTGGCGAACGGGGCCAGGAACAGCGGCGCGGCG
Organism: Pseudonocardia sp. 73-21; assembly: GCF_001899645.1. Taxonomy (GTDB): domain Bacteria; phylum Actinomycetota; class Actinomycetes; order Mycobacteriales; family Pseudonocardiaceae; genus Pseudonocardia. The sequence continues at coordinate 3,282 of NZ_MKVV01000002.1, forward strand.
GCGAGCACCACCAGTACGACGACGGAGATCAGCGCCCCGCGGCCGCAGGTGAGGCGCGGCGGTCGGGCCGCGGTGCCGCCGGGCACGGCGGGCGACGCGACGGCGGTCACCGGGCCACCGCCGTGCCGAACAACCCCTGCGGCCGCACCACCAGCACCACGGCCAGCGCGGCGAACAGGATGAACGACGCGAGGTCGGGCAGCAGCACCCGGCCCAGCGTGTCGACCTGCCCGATGATCAACGCCCCGACGAGCGCTCCCCGCACGGACCCCAGCCCGCCGATCACGACGACGACCAGCGCGAGGATGAGGATCGTGGAGTCGAGCCCCGGCCGGGCCCCGTAGACGGGCCCGCCGAGCACCCCCGCCGTCGTCGCGAGCAGCGAGCCGACGGCGAACACCCCGGCCTTGACCAGCCGGTTGTCCACCCCCAGCGCGGCGACCATCTCGCGGTCGGCCACGGTGGCGCGCACCAGCGCTCCCACCCGCGTGCGGTCGACCACCAGGTGGACCACCAGCGCGAGCACCGCCCCGAACCCGATGAGCACGAGCCGGTAGGCCGGGTAGGTGGCCCCGAACACCGCCACCGAGCCGTCGAGGCCCGGCGGCGCGGGCACGGCGAGGGGGTCGTCGCCGAAAACGATGATCAGCAGCTCCGCCACCACGAGCGCCACACCGAGGGTCAGCAGCGCCTGGTCGAGGTGCGAGCGCCTCCGCAGCGGTTCCGTCATGAGCGACAGCACCCCGCCCGCGGCGAGCCCGGCCACGGCCGCGATCCCGAGCGCGCCGAGGAAGCCGCCCCACCCGTCGCCCGCGAACTGCGCGCCGAGGTAGGCGCCGCCGAGGAACAGCGCGCCGTGGGCCAGGTTGAGGACGTCCATCATCCCGAAGACGAGCGAGAGCCCGACGGCGAGGATGAACAGCAGGAACCCGATGGCGAACCCGTTGAGGATGCTGACGAGCACTAGTGTCTCCTGCCCGGCCAGACCTGCGGTCCCGTTGCGAGACGGCTGCCCGGCTGCGTGCTACTCGTCAACGTGGCTGACTCTGCTGCCCGAGGTCCTGCACCACCGCGTTGACGAGGGTGCCGTTCACGTTCTCCACCTTCCGCAGGTACATCGTCTGCCTGGGCGTCTGACCGTCGAACGTCCAGGAGCCGCGCGGGCTGTCGTCGACCGCGCCGACGCCGCCCAGCGCCGCCGCCAGCGCGTCACCATCGAGCGCCGTGGCCGTCTTCAGCGCGCGGTTGAGGACGTTCGCGGCGTCCGCCGTCTGCACCGAGAAGGTGCTCGGCGAGGCCTGGTACTTCGCCTGGTAGGCCGCGACGAAGGCCTTGTTGGCCGGGTTGTCGAGCTGGTCGGTGTAGTGCAGCGTGGTCTGGACGCCCAGCGCGGCGTCGGCCTGCTGCTTGAGCACGCTGCCCTCGGTGAGGAAGCCCGAGCCGTACAGGGGGATCGTCCCGGCGAGCCCGAACTGCTGGTACTGCTTGACGAACGTGATGGCCTCGGAGCCGGAGAAGAAGCAGAACGTGGCCTTGGCGCCCGACTGCTGGATCTGGGTGAGGAACGGCTGGTAGTCCGACGTCTTGCCGAACGCCGGCTTCGCCGTGCCGACGACCTTGCCCCCACCGGCCTCGAAGGCCTTCGTGAAACCGGCGATCACCTCGGCGCCCGCGGCGTAGTCGGGGGCGATCGCGAACACGCCGTCCTTGAAGCCCGACTGCGCGAGGTGGGCCCCCATTGCGGCCGACACCTGGGCGTTGGTGAACGAGGTGCGCCAGATGTAGGGCGTGCGGGCCTTGCCGGTGAGGGCGCCCGCGCCGGCGTTCGTGACGATGAGGAGCTTCTTCGACTCCTTGAGGGTGTCGGCCACCCCGAGCGCCGTCGCGGAGTTGACGATGCCGACCACCACGTCGACGCCGTCGCTCTGCAGCACCTTCTGCACGGCGGGCACGCCGGTCTGCGGGGTCTCCCCCTCGTCGGCGACGACGGTGGTGACCGTGTAGTCACCGAACTTCCCGCCGTTCTGCTCCAGCCACAGGTCCCAGCCGCGCTGCATGTCGGTGCCCAGCGCGGCGTAGACGCCGGACTGCGGCACGACGAGGCCGACCTTGATCGCCTTGGCGCCGCCGGAGGTACCGCCGGAGCCGCCTCCGACGCTGCTGCCGCAGGCGGCCAGGACGGGAACGGCCCCGAAGAGGGCCAGCAACCGTCGCCTCGTGATGGTGGGGTGTTCGGTCATCTCGGGTCACTCCTTCGGGGCCTGATGATCGACGGATGGTTCTCGACACAACACCCGGGTGTCAACGATTCGGATGAACGGGACGGGGCACCGGTACGCGATCGTGACTACGCTGCACTACGTGGATGTCCTCGACTCGTACACCGGTCACACCGATCCCGGCGGTGCCGCTGCCCGCCGCGACCTCGACGCCCTCAGCATCACGAAGGTGTCCGTCGGACCGATGGACAACAACGCCTACCTGCTGGTCTGCCGGGCCACCAACGAGGCGCTGCTGATCGACGCGGCCAACGAGGCGGAACGCCTCGCCGACCTCGTCGGCTCCGGCGACTCCCGCCCCGAGCTGCGCCACCTCGTCACCACCCACCAGCACTGGGACCACTGGCAGGCCCTCGGCGCGGTGGCCGGCATGTTCCAGACCCGCCAGATCGCCCACCCCCTCGACGCCCCCGAGCTGCCCATCCCCATGGACGAGCTGGTGGAGCAGGGCGACACGGTGAGGTTCGGCGAGATCGAGCTCGAGGTGATCCACCTGCGCGGCCACACCCCCGGCTCCATCGCGCTGGTCTACCGCGACGACGAGCGCCCCCACATCTTCACCGGCGACTCGCTGTTCCCCGGCGGCCCCGGCAAGACCGACGGTGCCGCCAACTTCGAGCAGCTGATGGGCGACCTGGAGGAACGCGTGTTCGGCGAGCTCCTCGACGTCACCTGGGTCTACCCCGGCCACGGCGACGACACCACGCTCGGCAAGGAGCGCGCGAGCATCCCGGAGTGGAAGGCCCGCGGCTTCTAGCAGGTCCGGCCGCGGCGGGGTGAGCCCTCGGCCGTTCCCTCCGGCACCTCGGGCACCGGGTCGTCGTGGAACCACGCGTCGAGCACCTCGAGCGGCGGCCGGCCCTCCGCCGCGGCGAGGGCGTCGAAGGCCTCCGCGAGGTCGACGGCCAGCTCCTCGGCGAGGTCGCGCAGCGCCTCCGGGCCGTGCTCGCGCTCCAGCCACGCCGTCACGTCGCGCAGGGCGACGGACCCCTCGCACGAGTCCGGCGGAGCCGTGAGCAGCGCACGGACGGCGTCGTGCGCGGCCTGCCGGATGGTGCGCGCGTGGGGATCGACGGCCGCCATGGACGCGCAGCATGCCGGATCACCCGGAAGGGTGACCACCGGGCCTCCCTTCCGTTACAGTACAGCTCCGTACTCACGGTGGTACAAGTGATTACCGGGAGCCGAGCATGTCGAGTCCGTACCTCACCGGCCACCACGCCCCCAACCGTTTCGAGGCGGACGCGCCCGATCTGGTCGTCCGCGGGGAACCGCCCGCCGATCTGGCCGGCGTCTTCCACCGCAACGGCGCCGAGCCCCTGTACCCACCGGTCGACGAGCCGTACCACTGGTTCGACGGCGACGGGATGGTCTACGCGTTCTTCCTCGAGAACGGGAAGGTGTCGATGCGCAACCGCTGGGTGCGCACCGAGAAGCTGAAGCGGGAACTCGCGGCCGGGCGCAGCTTGTTCGGCGTGTTCGGCAACCCGGCCACCACCGATCCGTCCGCGGCCGGCACCCGCTCCAACACCGCGAACACCAACATCGTCCTGCGCGGCGGCAGGCTGCTCGCACTGATGGAGGGCGCTCCCCCGGTGGAGCTCGACCCCGCAGCCTCGACACGATCGGCGAGGAGCACTTCGGCGGCGTCGCCACCACCACGTTCTCGGCGCACCCGAAGGTCGACCACGCCACCGGCGAGATGGTCAACATCGGCAACATGATCCACGGCCCGGGCGGCCCCGCCCCGATGGTGGCGTGGGTGCCCGACCGGCCCAGCAAGCTCGGCGTGATGCCGCGCGAGGGCACCGCCGCCGACGTCCGGTGGTTCGAGATGGAGCCGCGCCACATGTTCCACGAGTTCAACATGCGGGAGGACGGCGACACGATCGTCGCCGACGTGGCCACGGCCGCGGGCACCGCGCTGTTCCCCGACGTGAACGGCCGCGTCCCGACCCACGCCGAGACGGCGCCGAGCCTGCGCGGGCGACATCGCGGCCGGGCCGGTGGCCACCGTGGTGATCCCGTTCCGGGTGCCGAGCGGCTTCCACTGCAACTACTACTCTGCCGACAGCGCGCTCTACCGCGAGACGCTCGACTGAGAAGGGGGCAGCGTGGAGGCCGTCAGCGTCGCCCTGCAGGCACGGCACGACGCCGAGGTGGCCCGCGAGACGGAGATCCTCGGCACGGCGCTCGCCCTGCTCGCCGAGCACGGCTACGCGGCCATGAGCATGGACGCGCTGGCGAAACGGGCGCGGGTCAGCAAGTCGACGATCTACGGGCGCTGGACGGGCAAGCGGCCGCTGGTGGTCGATGCGCTGCGGCTGGCCGGCCGGGCCGGGATCACGGTCGCCGACACCGGCTCGCTGCGCGGCGACCTGCTGGCGCTGGGTCGCGGCTTCGACATGTCCCACCCCCGAACGGGCGGGCTGCTGCTCGCGCTCGCGCACGCCGCCCAGACCGACTCCGACCTCGCCGGCGCGGTGGCGGAGAACCTCGTCGCCCCGTTCACGGCGGCGATCCTGGAGATCGTCGACCGGGCGGTGGCGCGGGACGAGATCGCCCCGGCCGCCCGGGACCTCCCCTACCTGGCGTCCCTGCTGCCGTCGCTGGTGATCGCCCGCAGGCTGCTCGCACCCGACGACCCGGTGGACGTCGACGCCGTGGTCGACGCGATCCTGCTGCCCCTGCTCACCGCGACACCTGTGCGGTCAGCGTCCTCGGGGCGAGGGCGCAGTAGCTCGCGGTGAGCAGCTCGCGACGGCGGCCCGGTGTGGATGACCGCGCGACCCGCTACCGGGGCAGCGCCGCCAGCACCCGGTCCCGCCGGGCCAGCAGCGCGGCCGGGTCGGGCAGCCCGACGAGGTCGGCCACCAGGTCGGGGAACCACGCCCCGTCGTCGCGGAGGATCATCCGGCAGCGGGCGGCCGTCGCGACGATCCAGAACACCGCCTCGCGGTGGTCGCCCCGCCCGACCAGCTCGCGGTTGCCGTCGATAGCGACGGGCCGCGCGGCCGGGGTGATGTCGGCGGAGAAGAACGGCGGGTGGGCCACCGCTGCGGCCCGGTCGAACACGGCGGCGAGCTCCTCGAGACGGCGGGCGACCACGGCCCGCCGCCGGGTCGAGCCCCCCGAGCCGCTCCCGGATCGTCGCGAGGACGGCCTCGACGCGGGCCCCGCGCTGCTCCGCGGACACCGGCTCGACCTCGCGCCGCAGCCGGGCGAGGTGCCCGGTGGGGTCGGCCAGGACGTGGTCGCCGTGGAAGCTCGGCGCGAGGTAGTAGGGCAGACCGGCGGCCGTGGCGACCTGCGCCCACGCCACGGACGTCACCTCCACGAGGACGCCGCGGTAGGCGATCTTGCCCGGCTTGCCCGGCACCGCACCGGTCACGACCACCACCACGTCCACATCGGACATCTCCGGCGGCGGCGCGTCGGGCGGGAGCGCGGTGGTCGAGCCGGTCAGGAACGCACCGAGGTGCTCCGCCGCGTTCTCGGCCACTCAGCGCGCCGCCACCGCGCGGGCCTCCCGCACCAGCACCGTGACCTCCCGATTCCCAGCACGCGTTCACTGCATGATCGTGCATATAGTGGGGTTTCCCGACCGGTCGCAGCGAGGCCATCTGGTCGTCAGGCACGGCACCAGGAGTGGGATTGCACGTTCTACGCGTCGTCGCCCGTACGGCGGTGGCCCTCGTCTCGGCCGCGACGCTCGTGGCCACGGGGGTCGGGTGGTCGTTGCAGCGGCAGGTCACCGCGGCGATCGTCACCAGCAACGCCGTGGCCCCCGCCGTGCCCGTGCAGCCCGGGCAGGCGTTCACCGCGCTGCTCGTCGGCCTCGACGCCCGCACGGACGCGAGCGGCAACCCGCTCCCGACCGCCACGCTCGACGCCCTGCACGTGGGACCGGACGACGGCCAGCTGCACACCGACACCATGATCCTGCTGCACGTGCCCGCCGACCCGGGCGCACCCGCCGTCGCGATCTCGATCCCCCGCGACTCCTACGTGCCCATCGCCGGCGACCGCGGCACCCACAAGATCAATTCCGCGTACGGCCGGGCCTTCGACGACCAGCAGAAGACGCTCACCGCGCAGGGCGTCACCGGGGCGGCCCTGGACCAGCAGAGCCGCGAGGCCGGCCGCGCCGCCACCATCGCCACCGTCGAGGCGCTCACCGGCGTGCAGATCGACCACTACGCGGAGATCAACTTCGCGGGCTTCGTCGATCTGACCGCGACGCTCGGCGGGGTGCCGGTCTGCCTGAACCAGGCCGTCAGCGACTCCTACTCGGGCATCGACCTGCCCGCCGGACCCCAGACCGTGAACGGCACCACGGCGCTCGCCTTCGTCCGTCAGCGGCACGGCCTCGACGGCGGCGACCTCGACCGCGTCGCGCGCCAGCAGGCGTTCATCGCGGGCCTGACCACGCGGCTGCGCTCCACCGGCGCGCTGACCGACCCGGCGAAGCTCGCGCAGCTCGTCGACGTCGCGTCGCGCTACGTCGTGATCGACAGCGGGTGGGACCTCGACCAGGCCGTCGCCCAGATGGCCCGGCTGGCGGGCGACAACCTGACCTTCTACACGATCCCCACCGGCCGCCCGGATCTGCGCACCCCCTACGACGGCGTGGCCGTCCAGATCGACAAGGCCGCCGTGCAGGAGTTCGTGGGCGGCCTGGTGTCCGGGGTGGTACCCACCGCGCCTCCCGTCCAGATCGAGCCGGCCGGGAACCCCGCCCCCACGTCGGCCGCGGCGCCGACCACCACGGCCGCGCCGACCACCGCGCCCCGCGTGATCAGCGCGGACGGGGTGCCCTGCGTCAACTGATCAGCCGATGCCGACGAGGTCCACCACGAACACGAGCGTGGATTTGCCGGGGACCACGGGCGGGCTGCCCTGCTCGCCGTAGCCCAGCGCCGGCGGGATCACCATCACGCGCCGGCCGCCGGGCTGCATGCCCTCGATGCCCAGTGCGAAGCCGGGCACGACCTGGTTGAGCGGGAAGCTGACCGGGGTGTCGCCCTGCTTCCACGACGCGTCGAACGGCGTGCCGTCGTAGAGCGTGCCCGAGTAGCGGACACTCACGGTGTCGGACGCCTTCGCGGCCGGGCCCTTGCCGACCACCACGTCCTGGGTGAGCAGCTGGGTGGGCGGCTGACCCGTGCCGGCCAGGCCCGAGGACTGGGCCTTCAGGTCCGTCGGAGTCCCGCTCAGGGCCGGGATGCCGGCGACCTTGGCGCCCGGCTCGGCCGGCGTCGGGGCCACGGTGGGCGCGGCCTCGGTGGCGGGGGCCCCGGTGGCGGGGGCCGTGGTCGCCGCGGCGGTCGGCTGCGGGGCCACGGTGTCCGTTCCGGCCACCGTGCTCGTACCGGACCCGCATCCGGCGAGCGTCATCGATGCGACAACGGCGGCCGCGAGCAGGGTGCGCTTCATACGGCCATCCGATCACGGTCCCCCCGAGCCGAGCCGGAGGGGGTGCGGGCGGGCAGACTGGGCGACCGTGACCGACAGCTTCCCCCGCCGCCAGGCCCGCACCCGACGCTTCACCCTCGGCGCGCCCCGCGGGTTCACCGTCTCCCCCGACGGCGACCGCGTCGCCTTCCTGCGCAGCCGCGGCGGCACCGACCCCGTCACGTGCCTGTGGACACTGGACCTGGCGACGGGTGAGGAGCGGCTGGTCGCGGACCCGCACACCCTGGACGCGTCCACCGAGGACCTCCCGCCCGAGGAGAAGGCGCGCCGCGAGCGCAGCCGGGAGCAGGCGGGCGGCGTCGTCGGCTACGCCACCGACCGGCCCGTCACGATGGCGGCGTTCGCGCTGTCCGGGCAGCTCTACGTCACGGAGTTCGCGGCCGGACTCACCCCGCGCCTGGTCGAGACGCCCGGCGGGGTGATCGACCCGCGGCCCGACCCGACCGGCCGGCTCGTCGCCTTCGTCAGCGGTGGCGCGCTGCACGTCCACGACGTCACCGCCCGCACCACCAGGGCCCTCGCCGAGCCGGACGGCCCACTGGTCACCTACGGCCTCGCCGACTTCGCCGCGGCCGAGGAGATGGAGCGGATGCGGGGGTACTGGTGGTCCCCCGACGGGGACGCACTGCTCGTCGCACGCGTCGACGAGTCGCCGGTGCAGCAGTGGCACATCGCCGACCCGGCGAACCCCGCCACGGTCCCGACCGCCGTGCGCTACCCCGCCGCCGGCACCCCCAACGCGCGCGTGACCGCCGAGATCATCACGCTCGACGGCACCACGACGCCCGTGAGCTGGGACGACGAGTACCTCGTCGACGTCGTCTGGGACGGCCACGGGCTCGTGGTGGTCACCGAACCCCGCGACCAGACGGCGCTGCGCGTGCGGCAGGTGGACCCGACCACCGGCGCCACCACGCTCGCCGACGAGCGCACCGACCCGGTGTGGGTCGACATCGTGCCCGGGGTGCCGGCGCACACGGCGTCGGGTGCGCTGGTGACGGTGGCCGACGTCGACGACGCGCGCCGGCTCGTCGTCGACGGCGCGCCGGTCACGCCCGCCACGTTGCAGGTCCGCGACGTCGCGTGCGTCGACGGCGACGTCGTGCTGTTCCGCGCGAGCGAGGAGCCGGCGTCGGTCGGGCTGTGGACGTGGGGCCCGGACGGGCTCACCTCCCTGACCCCGCAGCCGGGTGTCCACAGTGGACTTATGGCCGGTGGCACCCTGCTCGTCTCGCGGGCCGACCTGGACACCGACGGCTCCGTCACCACCGTCCGCCGGGCGACCGACGCCGGCCCGGACGGCGCGGACGCGGTCGTGCCCGGCGAGCTCACCATCGCCTCGTTCGCCGACCTCCCCGGCCTCGAGCCGCGGGTCTCCCTGCTGACGACCGGTTCGCGGGGGCTGCCCACCGCCCTGCTGCTGCCGTCGTGGTACGAGCCGGGCACGACGCTCCCGGTGCTCATGGACCCCTACGGCGGCCCCCACGCCCAGCGCGTCGTCGCGGCGCGGGGGGCGCACCTGACCAGCCAGTGGTTCGCCGAGCAGGGCTTCGCCGTGGTGGTCGTCGACGGGCGGGGCACGCCCGGCAAGGGCCCGGCGTTCGAGCGGGCGGTGCACGGCGACCTCGCCACCCCCGTGCTCGACGACCAGGTCGACGCCCTGCAGGCCCTGGCCAGGGACCACCCGGATCTCGACCTCACCCGCGTCGGCATCCGCGGCTGGTCGTTCGGCGGGTACCTGGCGGCGCTCGCGGTGCTGCGCCGCCCGGACGTCTTCCACGCCGCGATCGCCGGCGCCCCCGTCACGGACTGGTCGCTCTACGACACCCACTACACCGAGCGCTACCTCGGGCTGCCCGACTCCGACGCCTACCGCCGCTCGTCGCTGATCGGGGACGCCGGGAAGCTCACCCGCCCCCTGCTGCTGGTGCACGGCCTGGCCGACGACAACGTGGTGGTCGCCCACACCCTGCGCCTGTCCTCGGCGCTGCTGGCCGCCGGGCGTCCGCACAGCGTGCTGCCGCTCTCCGGCGTCACGCACATGACGCCGCAGGAGGTGGTGGCGGAGAACCTCCTGCTGCTGCAGGTGCAGTTCCTGAAGGACGCGCTCGGGACGGACACCGCCGGCTAGAGGGTGCTGAAGAACTCCGGCCGTAGCGAGCGGCGTCCAGGTGGTGTCATCGCAAGGCTGCCCAACGCTGCGAGGGCGCCGCCTGGGCGTCGCGCAGTAGGCCCGAGTTCTTTCAGCGCGCTCCTAGTACGCGTCGTGCCAGTTCCACCACGCGTACGCCGGCGTCTGGACGACGCCCTCGGGTGAGTCCTCCCAGTCCTCCTGCCGCCCGAGAGGAGTGAGGTCGAGGTAGCTCCACGTGCTCCCGAGTGCCTCGTCGCCGCGGGCGTTGACGAAGTACGTGCGGAACACGCGGTCGCCATCGCGGAGGAAGACGTTGGTGCCGTGCCACTCGTCCACGCCGAAGTCGGCGTCGAAGTCGTCGGTGAGCGTGAACCAGGGCATCGTCCAGCCCATCCGGGCCTTCAGCCGGGCGATGTCGGGCTGGGGCGCGCGCGAGGCGTAGGCGAACGTGGTGTCGCGGGCGTGCAGGTGGACGACGTCGGCGACCTGGTCGGCCATCAGCGAGCATCCCGTGCAGGCGTGGTCGGGCCAGCCGTGCACCCCCGGCTCGAAGAACGCGCGGTAGACGACGAGCTGGCGACGCCCCTCGAACAGCTCCAGCAGGCTCACCCGGCCCGACGGCCCGTCGAACGCGTAGTCCTTCTCCACGAGCAGCCACGGCATCCGGCGGCGTTCCGCGGCCAGCGCGTCCCGGGCGCGGGTGTGCGCCTTCTCCCTGACCAGCAGCGCCGCGCGGGCGGCCTCCCACTCCTGGGCCGACACGACGTTCACGCGCCGACCCCCGACGCGAGGCGCGACCACTGCGCCGTCGGACGGCCGTCGGTACGGGCGATCAGCCCGTGCCTCGGCGCCATCGCCTCCAGGCCGCGTCCGGGCGGGCCGACCACCGCGGCGGCCGGGTCGATCTCCACCATCGGCAGGCGTCGCCGCGCAGCTGCGATCCCACCGCCGGCGCGGGTGTGGGCCTTCTCCCGCACCAGCAGTGCGTCCCGCTCGGCCGGCCAGGTGGCGCGGTCGTCGATCCTCGGTTCAGTCATCGTGTGCTCCCTTCTCGAGATGGGCCTGTAGTGCGTCGAGCGGGCCGTCCCAGTCACGGGCCAGAGCGGCCAGGAACTGCTGCGCCACCCGCATGGGGGCGGAGCGCAGCCGGTAGCGCACGCGGCGCCGCTCCCCCGGCTCCGCCGTGACGAGGCCGGCATCGGCCAGCAACGTCAGGTGTTTGGCGATGGCCTGCCGGGTGATCGGCAGGCGGCCGGCCAGGTCGGTGGCGGTGGCGGGTCCGCCCGCCGCCAGCGCGGCGAGCAGAGAGCGACGGCTCGGGTCGGCCAGCGCCACGAAGACCTGTTCGGCGATCTCCTCGGCCTCAGGCGGCATCGAGGTAGGCGACGAGCTCGCCCAGCTCACTCGCCCAGCCCTGGACGTTGCCGCCGAACGCCTTGTCGTGGGCGTCGTCGGGCAGCTGGGAGAAGCCGGACTCGACCACCGTGAGCCGCGTGCCCGCGGCAACCGGCTCGAGCGTGAACTCGACGTAGGTGCGGCGCGGGTCGTCCTCGGGCAGGCCGTAGACGTGCCAGGTGTAGCCGAACACCGTCGGCTCCTCCACGCGCTCGATACGCATGTCGGCGACGTCGCCGCTGCTCCAGCTCATCCGCGCCGTGCCGCCCGGGCGCAGGTCGATCGTGACCTCCTCTCCGAACCAGCTGCTCAAGCCGTCGGCCGTGGTGAGCGCGGTCCACACCGTGACCGGCGGGTGCGCGATCTCGACGACACGCTCGATGCGATCGGGGAATGCCATCTCTACCTCCGTAGCAACTGGGTGGTTGCGACCGTATGGCAACTTGTCGGTTGCGTCAACCAGTGCGTCACATGATCTTGCAGGCCTCCCGGTCGCCTCCGGCGTATTTCACCGGTAACGTCCGGACGGGAATGGAACGGCTCCGGTCAGAGGGGCAGGTGACGACGATCAAGGAATCACCACACAGAGTCACTATGGCGCGATGCCCGTGACGAAACGGTGGTTATGTGAGCCCTGCGGCTTCATCTACGATCCGCAGGAAGGTGACCCGGACAGCGGGATCGAGCCGGGAACACCGTTCGAGAACATCCCCGACGACTGGATGTGCCCCATCTGCGGGGCCGGCAAGTCGGACTTCCGCGAACTGGCACCGGGAGAGGATTTTCCGGAGAACTGAGGACGCCGAGTCATGATCACTGGATACGCCCATTTTGTACAACTCGCCGATTCGTTGCAGTGGGACGAGACCGCCATCGACTACTCGGCCGACCGCGAGGCCTGGCCGGTCCTCACGGACGCCGAGCGGGACAAGGTCCTCGGGCTGGTCGCGGGCTTCTGCATCGCCGAGACGTCGGTGGCCGGACAGCTGGGTTCCTACCAGGCGGCCGCGTCGCGTGACGACGCAATGGACGCCTGCTTCCGTTCCCAGGCCCGCGACGAGGCGCGCCACGCCCGCTTCTTCGACCTGGTTGCGGCCGAGGTCGCCCGCGTCCCGGGGGTCGACCCTGCGGCACGGCGGAACGTCCTGCGGGCCCACGTCAGCGCCGAACTCGTCGACCTGTTCGAGCACCGCCTGCCGGCCACCTCCCGGCGTCTCGCCGACGATCACGGAGGTCTGACGGCCGCGGTCGGGCTCTACCACATGGTGATCGAGGGCGTCGTCCTCCTGGCGGGGCAGCACGCCATGCTCGACACGCTCGAGCAGCTGTCCGTCGGCCTGCCGGGCGTTCGCAAGGGGGTGGAGCTGGTGCTGCGGGACGAGCGCTGGCACATCGGGTTCGGTTCGCGCGTGGTCCAGAGCGCGGCCATCGGCCACGACGAAGCGGAGGCGCTGCTCGAGCAGGGGGAGACGGCGGCGAAGGTATGGGGGGACCTCATCTCCACCGCTGCGATCGAGACCGCCGTGCGGCAGCACAAGCGCCGACTCAAGGCCGCCGGCATCAGGTTCTGGTGACCTCCTGACGTCGAGTTACGCGTCGGCGGAGGGCGGACCGGCCTCAGCTCGCCCGACCGATCCCGATCTCGTCCTGCCACACCGAGGCCTTGGTGCGGTGCCCCGGCGCGACGACGACGTCCCGCTCGTCGAGCAACTGCTCGAACGCCGTGGCGGTCTGCAGCACGTCCTGCGGCCAGCAGCGGGTGGACAGCTCCAACAGCTCCCGACCGCTCGGATACCGGTACAGCTCGAGATCTGCCCGACGCAGTCCCAGCCGCTGGGCATTGACCTTGACCCGGTGCACCACCAGAGGTCCGTGGACCCTCAGCTCCCGCAGTTGCGCGTCGTCCACGGCTTCGTTCCCACCGCAGCACGCCCACGAACGCTGGGTCGCGGAGAGCAACTCCTGCGACGCGGCTGAGCCGGCGATCACCTCGGCCGCGGCCGCCGAGCCGACCTCGCACCGATCCTCGATGTCCTGCCACAACGCCCCGGGCACGATGTCCAACTCCACCCGCACGTTTCGCGGGATGATCCGCTCACGGGCGATGCCGCTACGTCGGGCCGACACCGCGAGGTCGTAGCGACCACGGGCCCGACGTCGCAGGCGGATCTCCACCCCGGCCCGGACCAGGTCCAGATCCACGGTGTCCAACAGGTACATCCTCCGCACGCTCCACGTGGGCGCGCATCGTCCCGTCAGAGCTTCGGCCGCCGCTTCGGCCGGGGGCACGAGCAGCGTCTTCAGTTCGACGCTGTTGGCGTGCACACCATTGGTACCGAGCCACGCGAGCGCTTCGGGCGATCCGAACCTGCGCATTTCATATCGACCTCCGACCGGGCAGACCGCCGGCCGATGTCGGCAGCGTCGCCCCAATGCACTATAGGCACACACCCGAAGGCCGCGACAGATCACAACCCGGGCCCGGCGGCGGTACACCGCCGTTCGGGCGTTGTCCGAGGGAATCATGGACATCGAGTCGATCTCCTCCCTTGCAGATCTCGGAAGCGCTACGTACTGTCGAACACGGCTCAGCACACACCGTTCCGCGGTCGGCAGGTCTGTCACCACCGTGAACCGTGTGTCCTGCCGCCCAGTGGTCGACACCATCGACAGATGGTCGAGCGACCCGTGGCGGCACCGTGCGTCGGGCTGCGACGGCGCGCGGCCTGGAGGAGCACATGGGTGTGCCCGAGAACGCGTCCCTGGGATGCCGTGGCCCCGTGGTGGCCCGCGCACCTGAGCGCCGGGTCTCCGACCGTCCGCCCCTTCCTCCGATGGCGCCCGGCCCGGGCTCACCGACGACGCCGCCCGCGCGGGCCGGCGCACCGTCGACGACGGAACCGAGGGGAAGGAGGTCCTGGTGGTGGTGATGATGCCGCCCCGGGCAGGACGGACGTTCGCGACGAGGAGGTAGTACTGATGACGACTTTTTCAGGTGAACCATCAGCCGAGTTGGCCGACGGGCTGGCCCGACAGAACAGCACCGGGCTGGGCCGGCTGCTCGGGACCGGGGGCGTCGGGCACGCCGACGAGGGCCCCGACGGCACGATGACCGCCACGATCCGGATTCCCGAGGACGAGCTCTGCTGGGAACCGGCCACTCTCATCCTGCCCCACGGCGGGAACCTCGAGCTCACGCTCATCAACGATGACAAGAACACCCACTGCGCGGTGCTCCCCAACAACGGTGATCCCAAGATCATCTGGTTGGTGAACCACGCCAAGGGAACGGCGTCGCTCGAGCTGGCCGGTCCCGGCACCTACTACTACAGCTCCACCACCGGCAACGACGAGGGCCGCGGCCTGGTCGGGGCGATCGTCATCAGCGGGGAAGTCCCCGACGAGGCCAAGCTCGACCGCCCCCCGCAGCCGCGCCCGTAGACAGGAGCATGAGATGACCGACTATGTCGACGCGGGCGCAGCCATCCCGCTCACGCAACTGAGCGCCGTCAAGGGAAGCGCACCCGCCACCGCGAACGTGGACTACGAGCGCATCCTCGACGCCCGTTCGGAGCCGCAGAACTGGCTCACCTACTACGGCACCTACGACGGCCAGCGCTACAGCGAGCTGAACCAGGTCACCAAGGACAACGTCAAGCGCCTGAGCCCCGCGTGGGTGTTCCAGGCCGGGGCGACGGGCATGCAGTCCGGCGCGTCGACCTACTCGTTCGAGGCCTCCCCGCTCGTCGTGGACGGGGTCATGTACATCTCGGGCCCGGACGGCAAGTGCTGGGCACTGGACGCGAAGACGGGCGAGGAGCTGTGGCGGTACAAGTACGCCTCCCCGTACGACGTGTCGCTGTGCTGCGGGAACGTCAACCGCGGCGTGGCCGTGGGACACGGCAAGGTCTACATGGCCACCCTCAACGCCCATCTCATCGCGCTCGATGCGACGACCGGGGAGAAGGTCTTCGACAGGACCATCGGTGACGTACGGGCCGGGGAGAGCCGCACGGTCGCGCCGCTGATCGTGAAGGACATGGTGGTCGTCGGGAGTTCCGGCGGGGAGTTCGGCAGCCGCGGCTGCCTGGACGCGTTCGACGCCGAGACCGGTGAGCGCCGCTGGCGCCGCTACATGGTCCCGAAGCCGGGCGAGCCCGGCGCCGAGACCTGGCCGGCCGACGGCGACGCGTGGCAGCGCGGCGGCGGGAACTGCTGGATCACCCCTACCTACGACCCGGAGCTGGAGCTGCTCTACCAGGGCACGGGCAACCCGGCACCGGACTTCGACGGCGCCGTGCGGGAGGGCGACAACCTCTACACCGACAGCATCGTCGCGGTGGACGTGAACACGGGCGAGATCCGGTGGCACTACCAGTGCACCCCGCACGACCTGTGGGACTACGACTCCACGATGGAGAACCTCCTGTTCGACGCCCCGGACGGGCGGAAGCTCCTCGCCCACGCGGACAAGAACGGGTACTTCTTCGTCCTCGACCGGACCGACGGCGAGCTGGTCCGGGTGTTTCCCTTCGCCGACCGGATCACCTGGGGTGAGATCACCTCCGATGGGAAGGTCACGCCCAAGGTGTACCCGGACGAGGAGGGCGTCCCGGTGCACTTCTGGCCGGGACCGGCCGGGGCCAAGGAATGGACCCACATGGCCTACAGCCGCCAGACGGGACTGATCTACGTGCCCGTCCAGGAGGTCGGGGCCACGGCCACCCGCCGGCGCCGCGAGTTCAAGGAGAGCATCCCGTACTGGGGCGCCGGCGTCGCCGTGGATCTCGAGGACTTCTACGGGTACGTGGCCGCCATCGACCCGATCTCCGGCGAGGAGAAGTGGCGGTGGCGCAACGAGTACCCGATGTGTGCCTCGACGCTGGTCACGGCGGGCGGGCTGGTGTTCCAGGGCACGCCGACGGGTGATTTCGTCGCCCTGGACGCCGAGACCGGCGAGAAGCTGTGGCAGTTCCAGTGCGGCAGCGGGCACCACAGCAGCCCCAGCACCTACAGCGTCGACGGCCGGCAGTACCTGGCGGTCCCGACCGGATGGGGTGGCTGGATCGAGGGGTTCCTGCCCGGGTTGCTCGGGGCCGCCGCGGGCGACGCGCTGTTCGTCTTCGCCCTGCCGGAGGACTGATCCACCACACACCCGCACGTCACGGAACGACCGCAGGGGAGGTGATCACGTGGAGCTCCGTACCGACTGGGAGACGCCCGACTTCGAGGAGATCGGTTGCGCACCCGAGGTGACGATGTACATCGCACGATCGGAGGCCTGAGGCCGACGGACGGGAGGGGCGCCGGGGCGGGCTTCCGGTGCCCCCTCCCGTCGGCCGGGAGGGAATCGGGGAACGGGACATGTGGCTGAGGGTGTTGGGGTCGGCGGCCGGGGGTGGCTACCCGCAGTGGAACTGCAGCTGCCCGACGTGCCGGGCGGTCCGCGGGGGCAGGGCGCGGGCGCGCACGCAGTCGTCGATCGCGGTGAGCCCGGACCGGGAGCGGTGGTTCCTGTTCAACGCCTCCCCCGACATCCGGGCACAGTTCGAGGCGTTCCCGGGCCTGCACCCCGGGGCCGACCGGGTCACACCGCTCCAGGCGGTGCTGCTGACCGACGGCGAGTTGGATCACACCCTGGGGCTGCTCCTGCTCCGGGAGGGACGCGGCATCCGCCTGCACGCCACCGAGACCACGTACGCGACGCTGACGTCGGGGACCGGGGTGCTGACCACGCTGGAGCGCTACTGCCCCGTCGAGTGGACACCCGTCGTCCCGGGACAGGACGTTTCGCTCGGCGGGATCTCCTACCGGGCCTTCGACGTCCCCACCGCGAAGCACGATCGATTCGGCACCGGCACCGACGAGGGCCGGGTCGTCGGCTACCGGCTCACCGACGAGGCCACCGGTGCCGCCGCGGTGTACCTGCCGGGTGTGCAGGAGCTCACCCCGGCCGTGCTCGACGAGCTCGAGGGCATCGACTGCCTGTTCATCGACGGCACGTGCTGGCACGACGACGAGCTGATCCGCCTCGGCCTGGCCGAGAAGACGGCCCACGACATGGGTCACCTCGCGCTCGGCGGACCCGGTGGCAGCCTCGAACAGCTGTCCCGGCTGCCGATCGAACGCCGGATCTACATCCACATCAACAACACCAACCCCATCCTGCTGGAGGACTCGCCGGAACGGCGCGAGGTCGAGCGGCGTGGGATGGAGGTGGCCCGCGATGGTCTCGAAGTGGAGGTCCAGTGACGACGACCATGATCGGATCGGACGAGGGTCTCGTGGAGCAACTGCGCGCTCATTCGCAGAGCTACCACAGCGCGCACCCGTTCCACCTGCGGATGAACAAGGGCGTCCTGCGCCCCGACCAGATCCGCGGCTGGGTGGCGAACCGCTACTACTACCAGGAGATGATCCCGCGCAAGGACGCCGCGATCCTGGCGAACTGCCCCGACCCGGTGGTGCGCCGGCGGTGGATCCGCCGCATCACCGACCACGACGGCACCGCCGACGGCGAGGGTGGCATCGAGGCGTGGTTCCGCCTCGGCGAGGCCTGCGGCCTGACCCGCGAGGAGATCGCCGACCACCGCCACCTCGTTCCCGGCGTGCGGTTCGCCGTCGACGCCTACGTGACCTTCGCCCGCAACCGGCCCTGGGTGGAGGCGGTCGCGTCGTCGCTGACCGAGCTGTTCGCACCGGACCTGATGGCCGAGCGCCTGGCCGCGTTCGAGAAGTACTACACGTGGATCGAGCCCGACGGCCTGGCCTATTTCCGGGCCCGGCTGTACCAGGCCCCACGCGACTCCGAGCACGCCCTCGAGGTGGTCACCGAGCACTGTCGGACTCCGCAGGACCGGGACGCCGCGGTCGCCGCGCTGTCGTTCAAGTGCGACGTGCTCTGGTCCATGATGGACGCGATCGACCAGGCCCATGGTGGCTGACGGCGATCGGCCGATACTGTCGTCGCACGTCCGGCTGCGCTTCGACCCGACCCGGGATCGGCACGTTCTGCTGGGTCCGGAGTCGGTGATCGTGCTCAACCCGACCGGCGCGGACATCCTCTCGCTGTGCGACGGGAACCGGACCGTGGCGGGAGTCGCGGCGGTGCTGCGGGAGCGCTACGACCGGGTCGTCGACGACGAGGTGGCGGCCTTCGTCGCCCGCCTCGTCGCGAGACGGTGTGTGGAGATCCACAATGGATAGACCTTTCGGACTGCTGGCCGAGCTCACCTACCGGTGCCCCCTGGCGTGTGCCTACTGCTCCAATCCGCTCGAGCTCGCCGCCTACGACGACGAGATGAGCACGGCGGAGTGGCAGCGTGTGTTCACCGAGGCCGCGGAGATGGGTGTGCTGCAGTGCCACCTCTCCGGGGGCGAGCCGCTGCTGCGCCGGGACCTGGTGGACCTGGTGCGCACCGCCGCCGAGCTGGGCATGTACACGAACCTGGTGACGAGCGCGATCGGCCTCTCGCGCAGTCGCGCGGAAGGTCTCAGGGAGGCCGGCCTGGACCATGTCCAGATCAGCGTGCAGGCCGACGAACCGGCCACGTCCGACCGGATCGCCGGGATCCCGTCGTTCGAGCGCAAGCTCAAGGCAGCCGCGGTGGTGAAGGACCTGGGCTGGCCGCTGACCGTCAACGTGGTGCTGCACCGGCAGAACATCGACCGGGTCGCCGAGATCATCGCGCTGGTCGAGGAGCTCGACGCCGACCGGATCGAGCTGGCCAACACCCAGTACTACGGGTGGGCGTGGCGCAACCGGGCCGCACTGCTCCCGAGCCGGGAGCAGCTAGCGGCGGCCGAGGAGATCGTGCGGGCCGCCCGCGTGCGGTTGACGGGCCGGATGGAGGTCGTGCACGTCCTGCCCGACTACTACAGCGAGTACCCCAAGCCGTGCATGGGTGGCTGGGCCGCACGGCAGCTCACCGTGGCTCCCAACGGGCACGCGCTGCCGTGCCCGGCCGCGCAGACCCTGCCGCTCCCCCGCGCGAGCGTCCGCGAGGAGCCGCTCTCGACGATCTGGGACTCGGCACCGATGTTCACCGCCTTCCGCGGCACCGACTGGATGCGCGACCCCTGCCGGACGTGCGACCGCCGTGAGCTCGACTTCGGCGGGTGCCGCTGCCAGGCGTTCCAGCTCACCGGCGACCCGGCCCGCACGGACCCGGTCTGTCACCTCTCCCCCGACCACGCGCTGGTGACCGCGGCGGTGGACGCGGCGAACGGGGAGCGGCGCCACGAGATCCTGATACCCCGGCCGCACCGGTCCTGACCATGGGCACCGACCGGGAGCACCGGCGCCGGACGTTGACCGCCTGGGAGCGCTTCGTCTCCGGCGAGGACGACGTGCAGGGGATCCCGCCGCCGATACTGCGGTCGTGGCACCGGTGTCGCGACGTGCACAAGATCGATCCCCTGCTCTGGCGTCCGACGACCACCACCCGGGGGCACAGCCATCGGCCGGCGCACCCCGGCGTGTTCGCCCAGCTCGGCGGGATCGCCTCCGCGCTCGCGGAGCACGGCGCGGGATGCCTGGCCACGGTCACCGACGGGGAGGGTCAGATCGTCGCGTCCTGGGGCACGCGTGGACTCCGCAGCTGTGCCGCGGACAGCGGCCTCGCCCCGTTCTTCAACTGGTCCGAGGCGGCGACGGGCACCAACGGCATGGGCACTGCCATCCTGCAGGATCATCCCGTCGTGGTCCGCGGTCCGGAGCACTGGTGCCAGGAGATGCACGGGTGGAACTGCGCCGGCGCAGCGGTCTACGACGCCGTGACGCGGGACCCCGTGGCCGCCCTGAACATCTCCCTGTGCTCGCAGGAGGACATCAGCGGCTACGCGAGCGGAATCGCAGCGGAGATGGAGCCCGTCAACGCCGGGCTACGCGAGCAGGCCGTGCAGGACGGCGTCACCATCTCGCGGGAGTTCACGAAGGCCGAGTCGACCTCCGTCGGCGGGTTGCTGGCGATCGACCTGGCCGGCAACGTCGTCGCCGGCAACGACGGAGCCAGGGCGTTGCTCCGGGATCTGCCCGCGGGGTTCATGGTGGATCCGGCGAGCCGCCGGAGGGCAGGGGGTGCGACGCTCCGCAGCATCGTCGGGCAGGCCGAGGGCAGGGCGGAGAGAAATCCCGACTGGATCGGATCGGCCGACCTCGGCACCCCCTTGGTCGGGCGCCCCGAGATGTTCTCGATGGCTCCCGTCCGCGTGGGCGCCGGTGTGATCGGGTGGCTGCTCTCCCACGACCCGGCGAGCGACGGCGAGGAGCTGGCCGCGCCCGCAGCCGGTGCGATCGGCCGGATCGCGGCCGTTCAGGGTGGCCAGGTACTGCTGCTGGATCCGTCGGAGATCCGCTACGCCGAGGCGAGCGGGCACGCGGTCTGGCTGATCACCGACGATGGGCGTGTCCGCGCGGCGACCCGCGGAATGGACAACGTCGACGCCGAACTGACGCCACGGGGATTCCTCCGTACCCATCGCAGCTATCTCGTCAACCTCGAACGAGTCCGCCGGGTCGACCACAGGAGCCGCGGGATTCTCACCCTGAGCACGGACCAGCAACGGGATGAGCGAATCCCGGTCTCCCGCCGGAGCTCGGCGAGGATAAGGAACCTGCTCGGTCTCTAGGCGGAATCACGAGCCGAAGAGGATCGGCAGCATGACGGCCGCTGCGATCAGCGCGACACCGCTGAGCAGATCCGCACGGATATGGATGAGTCGGGCGGCGAATCTGCCGAGTTGCAGCCCGAGCAACGACATCACGGCGGTCGTGATGCCGAAGACGACGGACGAGAAGACCGGGGAGAAGCCGAGCATCCCCAGGCTGGCACCGGCCACGAGATTGTCCAGGCCCAGCGAGAACGGGATGCCGAACAGCGCCCAGGGGTGGTCCAGCTCCTCGGCCTCGGGGTTCCGCATCGCGGTGATGAGGAGATACAGGCCATAGGCGCCGAGTACCGCCGATCCGACGTATTCGGCATATGATCCGATCACGTCACCGACGGCACTGCCCACAGTCAGACCCGCCAGTGGCATCACCACGTCCCAGAGCCCGAAGGCCAGGGCTATCTGGACCGCTCGACGGAAGCCGAACGGCACTGTACCGAGCACGATCGCCACGCGAAAATTGTCGAGACTGAGCAGAAAACCGAGGCCGATTACCTCCCAGATCATGCGGCCCCCCTGTCGAACCCATTGCTGAACCGAATGCTATACATCCGCGCGGCGCCCTGCAAAGCGTGCCCGAAAAGCGTCGTCACAGTCGTCGTTCGTGACACGAATACGACCGTTCGTGCCACAACCCGAGCGGCGACCGGTTGGGGGCCATGAGCCCTGTCTCCCGGGCGGGCAGCCCTCTGGCAGGGTGAACACATGACCGCTTCGAAGCCCACCGTCGACCCCTACGACGGCCCCGCCCCCACCGACCTCGTCATCGAGGAGCTCGCCACCGGCGACGGCGCCGAGGCGCGCGCCGGGCAGACCGTCGAGGTGCACTACGTCGGCGTGGCCCACTCCACCGGCGAGGAGTTCGACGCCTCCTACAACCGCGGTTCCACGTTCCGCTTCCCGCTCGGTGCCGGTCGCGTCATCGCGGGCTGGGACCAGGGCGTGGCCGGGATGAAGGTCGGCGGCCGCCGCAAGCTCGTGATCCCCCCGCACCTCGGCTACGGCGACCGCGGTGCCGGTGGCGCCATCAAGGGCGGCGAGACCCTGATCTTCGTGGTCGACCTGCTGGGCGTGTCCTGAACCTGCTGATCCTCTCCGACACCCACGTCCCGGTGCGGGCGAAGGACCTGCCCGCACCGGTGTGGGAGGCGGTCGACGCCGCGGACGTGGTGATCCACGCCGGGGACTGGATGTCGGCCGACCTGCTCGACGCGCTCGAGGCCCGCTCGGCCCGTCTGGTCGGGGTCTGGGGCAACAACGACGGTCCCGACCTGCGCGAACGCCTGCCCGAGGTGGCCCGCGTCGAGCTGGACGGCGTCCGGTTCGCCGTCGTGCACGAGACGGGTGCGGCGCAGGGGCGCGAGAAGCGCTGCCAGAAGGCCTACCCGGACACGGACGTGCTGGTCTTCGGCCACAGCCACATCCCCTGGGACACGACGGCGGCGAACGGTCTGCGCCTGCTGAACCCCGGCTCACCCACGGACCGCCGCCGCCAGCCCACCCACACGTGGATGACGGCGGAGACGACGCCGGGGCGCCTGGACCAGGTCACCCTCCACCACCTCTGACCCGCGAGTCGGCGGTTTCCCGTCCGCGAGTCGGCGGTTTCCCGTCCGCGAGTCGGCGGTTTCCCGTCCGCGAGTCGGCGGTTTCCCGTCCGCGAGTCGGCCCTTTCGCGTCCGTGAGTCGGCGGTTCTCCGCCTCCGGTGACGCCGTGGACCGCCGACTCGGCCACCCGGAAGTGCCGACTCGCGCACCTGGATGTGCCGACTCGCGCGCTCGGAAGTGCCGACTCGCGGGGTGGGTCGGTGGGGTCAGACCGTGATCGTCGATCTCGAGGAACGCGTGGTCGAGGGAGCTGCGCGGTCGGTCCTGCTGCTCCGCGATCGTCATCGTCGCGGCCAGGTGCGCGGGGATGTCGACGTCGGAGGGCTCACCGGGGGATTCACCGTCATGGGTGAGACATGCATGCTCTTTCACCCTTCCGCGGAGGACGGCGGCGAAATGGTGGGTGAACAGTTGGTCGGAATCCGACTTCCAGGCGGAAGGTACAATAACGGGTATGGGTGAATCGCGCGACGGTGTGGAGCTGACCAGCCTCGACAAACCCCTGTTCGACGATTCGGGTGCCACCAAGCGCGATCTCATCGACTATCTGGACGCCGTCGGCGACCGCATCCTGCCGGTCCTGCGCAACCGTCCGCTCTCGGTCATGCGGGTCCGCCCCGGGCAGGCCCCGTTCATGCAGAAGAACACGCCGAAGTACGCGCCGGACTGGATCGCCACCACCACGGTGTGGGCGCAGACGTCGCACCGCGAGGTCGCCTACCCGCTGTGCGACGACCGGCGCACGCTGCTCTGGTTCGCGAACCAACGGTCGATCGAGTTCCATCCCACGCTCATCGAGGTGGGGGCCGAGCACCCCAGCCACCTCGTGATGGACCTCGACCCGCCCGACGGTGGCACGTTCGACCACGTGGTTCGCGCCGCCCGGCTCGTCGAGCGGGCGCTGGCCGATCTCGGGCTGGACGGCGCGGTGAAGACGAGCGGCGCCAAGGGCCTGCACGTGTTCGTGCCGATCGCCGGCACCTCGTTCGACGACGCCGCCGCGGCCACCCGGGCCCTGGCCGCCCGCGCCGAACGCCTCGACCCCGGGGTCGCCACCACGGCGTTCATCAAGGACGACCGGGAGGGCAAGGTCTTCCTCGATCCCACCCGCGCGGGCGGGGCCACGGTGGTCGCGGCCTACAGCCCGCGCATCCGTCCCGGCGTGCCCGTCTCCTTCCCCGTGACGTGGGCCGAGCTCGACGACGTGACGCCAGCCGACTTCACGGTCCACACGGCCGTCGAGCGGCTCGGGGACGCCGACCCGTGGCGCGACCGCATGCCCGCCCCGCAGCCGCTGCCCGCCGACCTGGTGGCGGAGGGCCACACGATCCCGGTCCCCCGCGTCGTGGCCATGCACGAGGGGAAGCGGCGCAAGCGGGCCGCCGGCGGGTAGATCGACCGGCCGTCGGGCACCCGGCGGTGGGTGCGGAACGCCGCCTTCGCCGGCCCGGGCTTCGCCGACGCGGGGTTCCGGCCGGAGCGACCGGTCCTCGCACAGCACGTCTCGGTGCCGGACCGGATCTCCGGCGGTTCCTGTGGCGGGTCGCGGCCGCCCGGGACGCGGTGCGGAGCGGTTAGGGTTCGTCCATGGTCACCGAGATCGCTGATTTCACCGTCCTTGCCGACTCGCAGGAGAAGTTCGCCGACGCCGTGGCGGAGGGGCTGAAGTACGTCTCCGACACCCCCGGGTTCCGCTCGGCGCGCCTCACGCGCAGCGCCGAGACGCCCACCCGCTTCGTCCTGCTCATCGAATGGGACAGCATCGAGGCCCACACCGTCGGGTTCCGCGAGTCGGAGAACTTCGGCCGCTGGCGCGCGGTCGTCGGCCCGCACTTCGACGGAGCCCCGAACGTCGAGCACTTCGACGAGGTCGTGACGCACACCACGCCCTGAGAGGCCCCCTGAGAGCGCACTGAGGAACGACGCGCGGAGCGCACGCGCTGTCGCATAACGTCGGTCCGTGCACTCCCTCCTGCGTGGCCTGCTGGCGTTGACGCTCGCCGCGGCCGCCACCGTCACCGTGACGGCCCCGGCGAACGCCGCCACCACCCCGGCCGTGCAGGAGCAGCGGATCGACGTGCCCGCCGGTCCCGGGGCGACGGGCACGATCGCGCTGGACACCTCGCTCTACCTGCCCACCGTCACCCCCGCCGCCGCGGTGCTGGTGGCCCACGGCTTCGGCGGGAGCAAGGCCTCGGTCGACACCGACGCGAAGGACCTCGCAGCCCGCGGCTTCGTCGTCCTGACCTGGTCGGCGCGCGGGTTCGGCCGCAGCGGCGGGCAGATCGCGCTCGACTCCCCCGACTACGAGGTGGCCGACGCGAGCCGCCTGGTCGACTGGCTGGCCCGGCGCCCCGAGGTGCAGCAGGACGGTCCGGGCGACCCCCGCGTGGGCGTCACGGGCGGGTCGTACGGCGGCGCGCTGTCGCTGCTGCTCGCCGGCTACGACAAGCGGGTCGACGCCATCGCGCCCGTGATCACGTGGAACGACCTGAACCAGGCGCTGTTCCCCCAGACCGCGGCCGCCGCGGTGGCGCCGGAGACCACACCCGCCGCGGGCGCGTTCGCCCCGGGCGGGGTGTTCAAGCGCGGCTGGGCCGGGATCTTCTTCTCCGCCGGGGCGGGCCCCTCCGCGGGAGCGCG
Source organism: Pseudonocardia sp. 73-21 (assembly GCF_001899645.1). Classification (GTDB taxonomy): domain Bacteria; phylum Actinomycetota; class Actinomycetes; order Mycobacteriales; family Pseudonocardiaceae; genus Pseudonocardia. The sequence goes on from NZ_MKVV01000002.1 coordinate 28,485, forward strand.
CGACACAGCACCGACCACAGCACCGACCGCCGCACCGACCGCCGCACCGCCCGGCACGAACGCCACCTGCGGGCGCTTCACCGCCCAGGTCTGCGCCGCCTACACCGAGGCCGCGACGACGGGCCGGCTCTCACCCACCACCGCGGCGCTGCTGGCCCGCTCCTCCCCCGCCACCGTCACGAACCGGATCACCGCGCCGACGCTGCTGGTGCAGGGCGAGACCGACACGCTGTTCGGGCTCGACCAGGCCGACGCCAACGCCCGCCAGATCGCCGCGAACGGCACCCCGGTCAAGGTCATGTGGTACTCCGGTGGTCACGACGGCGGCGCCCCCGACCAGGGCGTCCGCGACACGATCGGCGCCTGGCTCGACCACTACCTGGCCCGCAAGGGCGACGCGCCGGGCACCGGCTTCTCCTACGCCGTGTCGAGCGGCATCCGGGCCGGGGCCACGGTGGCCACCAGCCGCACCGTCCAGGCCCCCGCCTACCCGGGCCTGCCCGGCACCGCGCCGCTGGTGACGCAGCAGCTCCCGCTCACCGGTGACCCACAGCCCGTCGTCACCCCCGCCGGCGGCAACCCGGCCGCCATCACGTCGCTGCCGGGCATCGGCTCCGCACTCGGCGCGGTCGCGGGCCGGCTCGCGGCGGCCACGGCCGTCCCGGGGCAGTCCGCGCAGTTCCGCACCGCGGCGTTCGCGTCCCCGACGACATTGACCGGCGCGCCGCGCGTCACCGTCACGGTCGCCCGGGTGCCGGGGCAGCCCGCCCCGGCGGAGGCGATCCTGTTCGCGTCCACCTCCGAGCTCGCCGCCGACGGCACGCGCACGCTGCTGGGCAGCTCCGTCGCCCCGTTCCGGGTGGCGGTGCCCGCCGACGGCTCGCCCGTCACGCTCACCGTCACGCTGCCCGGGGTGGTGGCGCCGATCGAGGCCGGCCACACCCTGGCGGTGTCGATGGCCACCACCGACCAGGCCTACGCGGGCGGCACCGATCCGGCGGTGTGGCGGGTCGGCGTCGTCGGCGGGCTGACGATCCCGACCGTCACCGGGGAGGCCGTCTCGGCCAGCACGGTGCCGCTGGGCCCGGCGATCGGGATCGGTGTGGTGCTGCTGATCGCCCTCGCCCTGTGGATCGGCGCGCTCCTCCGACGCCGGCGCCGCACGACCCACACCGTCGCCGACCCGGACGCCCCGCCGCTGCAGATCCGCGACCTCGCCAAGACCTACAAGGGCGGGTTCAGCGCGGTGAGG
>NZ_MKVV01000003.1 GCF_001899645.1 Pseudonocardia sp. 73-21
GTCGCCGCCGACATCAATTCTCATTGTGGGCCCCTGTCTCCGGACAGGGGCCCACTTTTGTGTGCGCGATTGTCCCACGTGGCACCGACGGTTTTCCCGTCCGCCGTCGAGTTGTCCCCATCGTGGTGCGGCTGTCCACAGATCTGAAGTGACCCTGTCCGGGCCCTCGCCGGCGCGGCATCGTCGGACTCGTAGAACACATCCACGAGTCAGGAGTACGCACATGGACGACACGACCACCACCTTCGTCGGACGGATGGCCACCGCGGTGGACGGCACGACCCTGCCGGGAGGGGCCTACAAGGCCACGTTCCGGGTCGCCTCCAGTCAACGCCGCTTCGACCAGGCCTCCGGTGAGTGGCGTGACGGGCGCTCGCTGTTCATGACGGTCGTCGCCTGGCGCCAGCTGGCCCAGCACGCGGCGCTGTCGCTGGACGTGGGTGATCCGGTCATCGTCCACGGCCGCATCTTCTCCCGCGAGTACGAGAAGGACGGCAGGACGCAGACCGTCACGGAGATGGAGGCGACGGCACTCGGCCCGGACCTGGCGTGGTGCACGAGCACGGTGTCCCGCAAGCGGTCGGCCCCGGTGCCCGCGGCCACCGGGGCCGGGGCTCCGGAGGAGACCGCTCAGGCGGTTCCCGGAGCGGACACGGGTCGGTGGGACGCGCGCGTCGTCGACGAGCTGGACGCCGACGAGGCCGGGGACATCGAGCGGGAGATCCAGGCTCACGAGGCGGCCGTCGGGGTCTGACGGGCCCGCCACTACCATCGGGGGGTGGCAGAGTTCATCTACAGCATGCTCAAGGTCCGCAAGGCCCACGGCGACAAGGTCATCCTCGACAATGTGACGCTGAACTTCCTGCCGGGCGCGAAGATCGGTGTCGTCGGTCCGAACGGCGCCGGCAAGTCGAGCGTCCTCAAGATCATGGCGGGGTTGGATCAGCCGAACAACGGCGAGGCGTACCTGAAGCCCGGGGCCACGGTGGGCATCCTCCAACAGGAACCCCCGCTCAACGAGGAGAAGACCGTCCTCGGCAACGTGGAGGAAGGGCTCGGCGAGATCAAGCAGCAGCTCGACCGCTACAACGAGATCGCCGAGCTGATGGCCACCGACTACTCCGACGAGCTGATGGAGGAGATGGGCACGCTCCAGGAGCTCCTCGACCACAACGATGCGTGGGAGCTCGACTCCCAGCTCGAGCAGGCGATGGACGCACTCCGTTGCCCGCCACCGGACGCGCCGGTCACCAACCTCTCCGGTGGTGAGCGTCGCCGGGTGGCGCTGTGCAAGCTCCTGCTCAGCAAGCCTGATCTCCTCCTGCTCGACGAGCCCACCAACCACCTCGACGCGGAGAGCGTCCTGTGGCTGGAGCAGCACCTCGCGGGCTACGCCGGCGCCGTCCTCGCCGTCACGCACGACCGGTACTTCCTCGACAACGTGGCCGAGTGGATCCTCGAGATCGACCGCGGCCACACCTACCCCTACGAGGGCAACTACTCCACGTACCTGGAGAAGAAGGCCGAGCGTCTGGCGGTCCAGGGGCGCAAGGACGTCAAGCTGCAGAAGCGGCTCACCGACGAGCTCGCGTGGGTCCGTTCGGGGGCCAAGGCGCGTCAGGCGAAGAGCCGGGCGCGACTGCAGCGCTACGAGGAGATGGCCACCGAGGCCGAGTCGCACCGCAAGCTCGACTTCGAGGAGATCCAGATCCCGGCCGGGCCCCGGCTGGGCAACATCGTGGTGGAGGTCGACCACCTCGACAAGGGCTTCGACGGGCGCGTGCTCATCAAGGACCTGTCGTTCACCCTGCCCCGCAACGGCATCGTCGGCGTCATCGGTCCCAACGGGGTCGGCAAGACCACGCTGTTCAAGACCATCGTCGGTCTCGAGCAGCCCGACTCGGGCACGGTCAAGGTCGGCGAGACGGTCCAGCTGTCGTACGTCGACCAGACGCGCTCGGGGCTCGACCCGAAGAAGAACGTCTGGGAGACGGTGTCGGACGGGCTCGACTACATCAAGGTCGGCCAGACCGAGATGCCGTCGCGCGCCTACGTGGCCGCGTTCGGGTTCAAGGGTCCCGACCAGCAGAAGCCTGCGGGCGTGCTCTCCGGTGGTGAGCGCAACCGGCTGAACCTGGCCATGACGCTCAAGCAGGGCGGCAACCTGATCCTGCTCGACGAGCCCACCAACGACCTCGACGTCGAGACCCTGGGATCGCTCGAGAACGCCCTCGAGCAGTTCCCGGGGTGCGCCGTGGTCATCTCCCACGACCGCTGGTTCCTGGACCGCGTCGTCACGCACATCCTCGCGTGGGAGGGCACCGACGACACCCCGGCCTCGTGGTTCTGGTTCGAGGGCAACTTCGAGTCGTACGAGAAGAACAAGATCGAGAGGCTGGGAGCGGAGGCCGCGCGACCGCACCGCGTGACGCATCGTAAGCTCACTCGTGACTGAGAGCGATCCCCCGCCCGGTCGATGATCACGGTTGGTCCGCCGTGGCAGCCCTGAAGTCCTGGAGGTCAGGTGGCGTCGACGCGAGCGGTTCCCGGTGACGGCGGTGATGGGACCAGCGCGGACCTGCTCGGGTCGGCCGCGGCACTGCGGTGGTCGCGGCCCGACCTGACGGGGGCCATCGCCGATCACGTCCTCGAGATCGCCGACGCGGACGCCGATCACGGGCTGTGGCTGCGGGCCGCGGGCTGGGCGGTGTCGGCACGGTCGGCTACCGGCGACGGGCGGGCGGTCGCGTCGGAGGTCCTCGACGGTGTGGTCCGTCGTGGCGCACACGTCCTCGACGAGCCCGCCGCCGACCGGCTGCGTGTCGAGCTCGCCGTCCTCGCCACCGGGGCCGGGCGGCTCGCCACGGCACGCACGTTGTTGACGCCGGTGTCCGTGGCCGACACGGTCCCAGAGCTGCGTGCCGATGCCCTCGGGGCTCTGGCCCGGTGTGCGGTGGAGGACCGGCCGGCGGCCGTGGACGGGCTGCTCCGCCGGGTCGAGTCGGTGTGGGCGGAGGTCGGTGGTCCCCGCGGCCACATCGGCACCGCCGCCGCGTCCCTCGTGGCGGCCACGGCGGAGCGGCGGGCCGGACGCCCGGACGCCGCTGTGGCGAAGGCCGCGGAGGGTCTCGCCCACCTCGACAGCGCCCGGGCGGGCCGTTCGCAGAGCCCGTCGCGACACCTCGCCGCCGGGCTCGCGGCCGAGTGGATCTCCGGGCTGCTCGACGCAGGACGCACCGACGAGGCACGTGACGGCTGCGCGCCGCTGGAAGCGCGCTTGCGCGACACGTCGCGTCCGAGCCGCCAGATCGCGCTGCTGCGGCTCGCCGTCGCGCGGACGGTCACCGCGTCGGGTGCGGAGGCGGTGGTCGCGGCACTGACACAGGCCGCACAGGACGCGGCGGCCAGCGACGCACCGGATCTGGAGTCGGTCTGCCTGTCCACCCTCGGCGCGTTGCAGGAGAAGGCCGGGCAGCTCGAGCAGGGCCTCGAGTCCGTCCGCCTCGGGGTCGCGGCCCAGCGTCGCGACCAGCAGCGCGCCGAGCGGTTCCGGCGGGCGCTCGACGCCGCCGTGTCGTCCGTCGCCGAGGAGGTGCCGCCCCGCGCCGCCACCAACGGCGGCCGCGCCCGCGTCGCCGGCCACCACCGGTCCGAGGCGTCGACGCCGACGGCCACGTCGCCGGCTCCGCCCACCGGCTCCTGGACCGACTGGAGCTCCGCGGTCGCCCGGGACCGCACCTCGACCGGGCCCGTGTCCACCGGAACGCCGAACGTGCACCCGGCCGGCGACGCCGGACGGGCGCCGACGGACAACGGCCGTACACAACCGCACACGATGCCGGCCGCGGCCAACGGTTCACCGGGTGGCAACGGTGGCCGGTCCGGGCGCAACGGTGCGGCCGGCCACGGTGCCCCCGGCCAGGGGAACGCCGGGCTCGCCGGGGACCCCACGGTCACGGACCCGCACGGCATCTCGCCCTGGCGGGGCTGGACCGACGAGTCCCCGATCGGCCATCTCCTGGCGCAGTCACTGCGGTCCGGGGGGACCGGCGCGGGACACGCCGAGACCCCGCATCCCGCCGAGACCCCGTCTCGCGCCGAGCCCCCGCCTTCCGCCGAGCCTCCGCCTCCCGCCCAGCAAGGGCCGCGCAGTGGGGCCGGCGCGAGACGGCGCGAGCAACGCCGGTATCCCGACGCCGTGGCCGACCCGTGGTCCACGGGTTCCTGGTCGACGGGGCACTGGGCCAGGAAGGACGAGCTGGCGGGCCCGCGTTCCGCGGCCGGTCCGGACGCCTCCGCCGGCGATCCCCCGCCCGCCGCCTCCGGCCGCACCGGGCGCCGCCGGCGGCCCGACGCGCTCGACGGGGCCGCGCAGGCGGCCCCTCGTCACGAGCCTCCGGCCACGACGCCTCCGGCCACGACGCCTCCGGCCACGACGCCTCCGGCCACG
>NZ_MKVV01000004.1:0-22865 GCF_001899645.1 Pseudonocardia sp. 73-21
GATCAACTAGCGGGTCACGCGAACCGCGGCGGTGGATCCAGGCTCAAGAGTCCCCAAGTCCATGGGTTTGCAGACAGCCCGGTTCACCGCTTCGACGAACTTGATGATCGTCGGGCGAGTGTCGGAGTCGGTCACGGAATTCTCCTCCATGTAGCGGCAATGGCGCATCGCTCAGGGGTTCAGGAAGACGTACCTGTCTTGCGAAGGGCATGCTCGTCGCGAGCTATCCGAATAGATAGGGCGCGGTCTCGTACGGTTCCCGCATTGCTGCCGCTCGCAGTGCGTCGGATACCTTCCGGCATTCGTCACGTGTCAACTGTAAGGTGGCATCCCGGATCGCGAGAATGACGAATGGGTCGTAATCGTCCACGCTGACGGTCAAGATCTCGGATCCCGTCGTCGTGGATATCGCTACCGTAGCCTTCACGTTCTAACTCCTTCGGCTGGTCACAGTGTTGTCCGCCGCTTCCTGGCTGAAATGAGAACCCGATTCCGGGGCACGGCTGGGCCGCGGCCGTGCCCCGGAATCAGGTCTCTGGCGCACCTGCGATCGGCTACTGGGTGGGGATCATGCCGAGTTGCTGGAGCGCAGCGACGCCGTCGTCGAGGCCGATCTCCGCGGTGATCTGGCCGTTCTCGACCTTGAGGATGGTGGTGCCGGTGAAGCGCATGGTCTTGCCCGTGTTGGCGGGCAGTTCGCCGATGGGCCAGTCGTCGAACGCGGCGCCGGTGTGGGTGCCGCCGCCTTCCCACTGGCCCACGACGTAGTCGCCCTCGGCGATGAGGTCGGCGGTGCCCCAGAAGTTGAGGTCGGGGAACGCCGTGCGGAATGCGATGGCGAACGCTCGGACCTGGTCGCGGCCCCGGCAGGGGGCGTGCAGGGAGTACTCGAAGCGGATGTCGGGCGCGGCGAGTTCGTCGATGACGGCGGGGTTGAAGTCCTTGCCCCAGAACTCGCTGAACCAGCGTCCGACCACGGCCTTGTTCTCTTCGACTGACATGGAGTAATCCCTTTCCTGGCGTCTGACTGGTCGATGCCCCCGTTCGAGGGCCTCACCGGGTAGACGCGCATCGAGCTAGCGATGTGAGTCGGACCCGCAGATTTTTGGGGTCGATTTCGGGAAAGCCGGTGGCTTGCGTCGTGATGTTTGTACGTCCGTGGTCGAGTCCGCATGCGGGGCCGTCGGCTTCGGCGCAGGTCGTGGGAACGCCGTGTTGGGCGAAGTCGGAATCGCGCCGAAGGCGAAGGCGTCCCGGAGATCAGGGCAAAACCGGTATGAGGTCGACTCGGTTGTGTGGGTGTCCGAACCAAACCGGCGATGTAGCCGATGCTGAGCGATACGACTGAGTCGGCTATGGTCTCGTCCTCATGCTGGCCCATTCCGCGCCGCGCCATGACTTCGTGGAAGATCACCCAGCGGCATGCCCAATGCCGGCCCAGACAGACGGTTCGGACGGTCATGCGTGCCGATGCGGGCAGGGACGCCGCCCTGATCGGGACCAGCCCGGTTGACGAGGATTGGAAGGCTGGGATCAACCGTCGTTGGCAGGCGGTGTCCGGCCAACCGGCAAGGGGATGGCCTCGGGTGCGAGGGTGCGCCGCTCACGGGGCGGGAGGTCCGGCCCGAACGGAGTCATCGAGAGCGGTCCGGCTTGTCGGTGACGACGATGTGGTCCGGTCCGATTCGCCACGTCTCGCCGGTGGCCGCGGCGCCGGTCATCCCGGCCAGGGAGGTGGGGGTGGCGAGGGCGACGAGATCAGGGCTGGCCAGGGCGGCGAAGCCGACGGTGCGGGCGGCGGCCCAGTTCGGTTGCTCGGCCAGCCTGCGGACGACCTGGGCGCTTCCGGCGACGGTGTCGGCGATGACCCACGCATCGGGGTGGCCGGCGGTGAGACGCCGGGCCGGGCGGAGCCAGGACGCGGCCACCGCGGGCCAGTCGACGATGCTCAGCACGGTGCCTCCCGTAGCGGTCCATGCAACTTGCAGCGCTCCGGCCGCGGCGACCGAAGTGGGGGCGCGGCCGTGGCCGATGGCGATGGTGTCGGCGCCGGCCTGGCGCAACATCCTCAGCAGGCGGGCGAGCTCCGCGTCGGTGTGCGGCAGGGGAGGTGTCACAGCGGACGGGTAGCGGGTGAGCGTGTGATCGGGGATCCGCGGCGAACTCGACGGCCACCGTCGAGAAGAGGCCGGTCCGCGCCGGGTGGTGTCGAGCGGGCGAATCTTCATCGGGCCTTCCAGGCTTGGTAGGCCTCGGGCAGGCACACCGCGCAGGGCCGGTAGCCGGCGGCGACGGCGGTGGGTTCGTCGGCGAAGAACACCCGATGAGCCACGTAGCCGCCCGTGCTGATCGCGGCCAGTGCGGCGCGGCAGTCGAGCCGTCCGTAGATCCTGTTCCTGCGGTGCCCGCCGAACCGGCCGGGTGTTGAGCTGGGGTAGGGGCGTCGGTTGGTGCCGAGCAGGACATAGGGAGCGCGCTGCGGTGCCGGTTCTCCCGGATCGGGGTGTGCTGTGGGCATCAGGTGGCGTCGTGGAAGACGAGTCCGAGGGTGAACCGCCGGCCGGACCGGATCACCGACACGCCATGTCGGACGGGTGCGGCCGACCAGCCGCGCGCCGAGCGGACGGGTCGGTCGCGGGTGGTGAACACCAGCCCGTGGCCGTGCGGGATGAGAGTGGCGGTGGCGCGGGACTGGGCCCGCGGGCGCTGTTCGTAGACCAGGAACTCGCCGCCGGTGTGGTCGACGCCGGGATCGTTGAGGTTGATCACGACCTGCAGGGGGAAGACCAGCTCGCCGTACAGGTCGCGGTGCAGCGCGTTCCAGTCACCGGGGCCATAGCGGAGCAGGATCGGGGTGGATCGGGTCTGGCCGGCGGCGTGGCACATGGCCAGCCACTCGTCGAGGGTGTCGGGCCACGGGGCCTCGCGGCCCAGTCGGGCCCACCAGTCTCGTGCGATCGGCAGCAGTCGCGGATACAGCGCCTGCTTGAGGGCGACGACCGGGTCGGGGAACGGTTCGGCGAAGTAGCGGTACTGGCCCTCGCCGAAGCGGTAACGGGCCATGTCGACCGTGGAGCGGAACCGGGAGACCTCGGGGTAGAGCGCTGCGATGTCCGCAGCCTCGCCAGGCGAGAGAAGTGGGCCGGTCAGCGCGCAGCCGTAGCTGTCGAGCTCGCCGCGGACGCCCGCCCAGTCGACCGCGTCGACACGGTCGGCCCACGGCCCGGCAGCGGCGGGTGTGCGGGTGCTAGTCATGCGGCGGTCTCCAGGGTGAGCAGGGTGCGTTTGGCCTCGATGCCGCCGAGGTAGCCGCCCATGGACCCGTCGGAGCGCACCACCCGGTGGCACGGCACGACGACCGGTAGGGGGTTGGTGGCGCAGGCGGTGCCGACGGCGCGCACGGCCTTGGGGTTGCCGGCCAACGCGGCCACGGCGGCGTAGCTGGCGGTATGCCCGTAGCCGATGTCGGGCAGCCGGTGCAGCACGGCGGCCCGGAAGCCGGCCGAGAGCCGCCAGTCCAGTGGGACGTCGAACGTGTGGCGCGCGCCGGTGAAGTACTCCTCCAGCTCCCGTGCGGTGGTGTCGAGGCGGGCGGGGGCGTGCAGGATGCGGGGGCTGATGCGCTCGGCCAGGGTCTGCAGGACCGCGTCGTGATCCTCGGCGAGGTAGGCGACCCGGACCAGCCCCTGCTCGGTCGCGGCGAGCAGCAACGGCCCGACCGGGGTGTCGACGGTGCGGTAGGCGACGTCGAGGATGCCTTCGGTCTGCGCCGCGTCGGCCAGGCGCTCGCGCAGCCGGCGCAACTCGTCTGGGGTGTCGGGGTAGGCCTGCGCCAGGTGGCGGGGCAGGTCGTCGTGGATGCTCATCGGTTCTCCCCTTTCCTGGCGGTGATGGGTGGGTACGTACGGCGAAGGGTGGCGATGCCGTCGGCGGCGGCGCGCCGCGCGGCGTCGGTGCTGCCACCGAGGATGGCGGCTACCTCGACGTGCGGCAGACCGGCCACGTAGTGGTAGACGACGGCGTGGCGCTGTTTGGCGGGCAGCCGCGTCACCGCCTCGACTAAGCCGGGATCGGGTCCGTCGAGTGCCGGCGTGGCGGCGGTGTCGGGAATCTGCTCGGTCGGGATCGCCCGACGTCCTGCGGCGCGGACGACGTCGATGGCCTTGCGGTGCGCGATCGTGACCAGCCACGCCTCGACGTTCGCGTCGGCCGGTAGATCCGGGTAGGCCCGCATCGCCGACAGGAACGTCTCCGACCAGGCGTCGTCGACGTCGCCCGGCCCCAGCACGGCGCGGCACACGCGTAGCACCGTGGCCCCGTGCACCGCGACAACGGTTTCGAACGGCTCTTTGCTCGTCACGACAGGTAGACGCCCCTCACACCGGGATCGTGAGATCGGATGACCCGAATTCTTCCCACTGCAGGCCAGGCCACCGCCAGACCGGGCAGCACGTCACCGCGCGGTCAGGGCGGCTGCGGCTCCTCGAGGAGCAAGTCATCAGCGACCCGCATGATCAGATCGCTGCCCAGCTGGTGACCGAACACCATCCAGGACAGCAGTTCCTGGCTCAGCAGCTCGCCGACCGCTCCGGGATAGCGCCGCTCGGCCCGCCGCGCCGCCGCGAGCAGCCACTCCTTGGTCTCGGAGTCCATCCGCATCACCTGGGCCGTCGAACCCGGCTCGGTGCTCACCGGGAAGCCACGGAGCGCTGGGGATCGCGTGATCGATGAGCATCCGACCCGAAGCTCGCGACCGGCAGATCCAGCGTCAGGCGGGCGGGCTGCTCCAGATCCAGCAGGAAGCGCTTGCGCGCCAGGCCCCCGGCGTAGCCGGTCAGCTTCCCTCCTGCTCCGACAATCCGGTGACAAGGCACGAAGACGCACAGCGGGTTCCGGCCGACGGCGGCGCCGACCTGCTGCGCGGTCACCTCACGGCCGAGACGGCGAGCTAAGGCGCCGTAGGTCACCGTGTCGCCGTAGGGGACCTGCCGCACGAGGTCCCACACCCGCTGATGGAACTCGGGGCCGCGCGGGCCCAGCGCCAGGTCGAACTCGCGACGCTGCCCGTCCAGGTACTCGCCGAGCTGGCCGACGGCCTCATCGAACCCGTCGCCACGGAGAGCGCCGAACGTTGCGGGATTCGGCATGTACCAGTGGTGGGGGAAGTACAGGCCTTGCAAGGCGTCCGCATCACGCACGAGGGTCAGCTCACCGAGTGCTGTGGGCACCACCGTGTGCCAGCACCGGGCGGCGTTCTTGTCGATCTCCATCGTCGTCTCCTATCCGCTCGATCTCGCACCGAAGACGCGCCGCCGACCTATAACGTGAGAACGTCATTCACATGATCGCGACGCTTAGGCCACTGTCCGGTCCCGGTTGATGCTTGACGTTGCGGTCTCACCTGATGCTTGACGCTCGGGCCTGATCGGCTTTCCTACGTGTCGTCCTGGTGGACGGCATGGGTGGGAGGCCGGGATTGGCCCTGGTGGACATGACCGTTGTCGAGCAGCGCTACCGCGCCGTGCTGGCTGTGCAGCGCGGTGAGACGAAGACCGACGTCGCCGCCCAGTTCGGGGTCTCGCGCCAGTCGGTGCACTCCTGGTGCGCCCGGTATGCCGCGGACGGGCTGGCCGGGCTGGTCGACCGCTCGCACCGCCCGCGGACGTGCCCGCACCAGACCACTGCGGAGATGGAAGCGTGGGTGTGTGAGATCCGTCGGGAGCACCCCGGGTGGGGTGCGTACCGCCTCGTCCACGAGATCGCCCGACTACTGGCCCGCCCTGAGGTGGTGGTGCCGTCGCGGTGTCGCGCGCCGGGTTTGATGGAGACCATCAAGCCAGGAGGAGCACGGAACGATGGCGGCGCCACGGAAGTACCCCGACGAGCTGCGGGAACGAGCGGTCCGGCTCGTGCTCGACGCGAAGACCGAGCCGGGCAACGGCGGTAAGAACCTGTGCAAGCGGATCGGTGAGCAGTTGGGGATCAACCCGGAAACCCTGCGGGGCTGGGTGAAACAGGCCGAGATCGACGCGGGCACGGCGCCGGGAACGACCACCGATCAGGCCGCTCGGGTCGCCGAGCTGGAACGTGAAGTTCGGGAACTGCGGCGAGCGAACGCTATCCTGAAGTCAGCATCGGCTTTCTTCGCGTCAGTGCCACGATGATCACTGTCCGGCGGGGTTCGCTCGTTTCTTCGCTGCCCGGCAGAGGCCGTGGCTTCTCGGCGATGTGCGGCCCTGCCGGGCGCTCGGACCGTCCGGGGTGTGTGGCTTGATAGGAGCGTGCGCTCGGCCCTACTGAGGCGTGCCCGCTCCCGGACGGTGCGACGTTCCCCCGGTCCGCGTCCCCTTGGAGTCCCCCTGATCATGATCGGTGCTGATTCACACAAGCGCACCCACACCGTTGTCGCGCTCGACGCGGTCGGGCGCCGGCTCGGCGAGCTGACCGTGCCGGCCACCACCGCGGGGCATCTACGGTTGGTCGAGTGGGCCGTGCAGTGGGACGAGGTCTGCTTCGCACTCGAGGACTGCCGACACCTGACCCGACGCCTGGAGCGTGACCTGCTCGGCGTCGGGCAGCGGGTGGTGCGGGTGCCGACCCGGCTGATGGCCGGTGCCCGCCGTGGCGGCCGGGAGCCGGGCAAGTCCGACCCGATCGACGCGCAGGCCGTCGCGATGGCCGCGTTGCGCCACGACGACCTGCCCGTCGCTGAGCTCGACGGCCCGGCCCGCGAGGTGCGGCTGTTGGTCGATCATCGCCGCGACCTGGTCGCCGAGCGCACCCGTATCCAGAGCCGTCTGCGCTGGCACCTGCACGAACTCGACCCGACCCTGAACGTCCCGAGCCGCGGCCTGCGTCGCTTCTGTGTCCTGGACGCACTCGTCGAGACCCTGGCCGGCCACCGTGGAGTCCTGGCGAGGCTGGCTCGCGAGCAGGTCGCGCGCTGCCGCGAGCTGACCGTGCAGATCAACCAGCTCGAACGCGAGCTGCGCGAGCTCATGCACCGACTGGCGCCGCGGTTGCTGGCGCTGCCCGGATGCGGAGTCCTCGGCGCGGCGACCTTGTTCGCCGAGACCGCCGGCGCGTCCCGGTTCCGGTCCAAGGACGCCTACGCGCGGTTCACCGGCACCGCCCCGATCCCGGTGTGGTCGGGCAACACCGCCGGCAAGGTCCGGCTCAACCGCGGCGGGAACCGCACCGCCAACTGCGCCCTGCACATGATCGCCGTGACCCAGGCCCGCGGGATCGGTCCCGGCCGCGACTACATCGACAAGCTCCTCGCCCGCGGCAAGACCCGCACCGAGGCGATCCGGCTGCTCCGCCGACGGCTCTCCGACGCCGCGTTCGCCGCACTACGCGCCGACGAACACGCAAAGGCATGCGTCCCTCAGCACAGCGACGACGCGGCGTCCGCAGCGGCGCTCACGGCGGCGGCTTGACATAGGAGCATCGCGGAGCTCGACCGCCCCTTCCGGTAGTCATCGACTACATCGACAAGAACCGGGAAGAGTTCGGGGTCGAGCCGATCTGTGCGGTATTGAAGGACGCCGCTGTCCCGATCGCCCCGAGTACCTATTATGCGTCGAAAACACGGCCGCCGTCCCGGCGGTCGGTCACCGACGCCGACACGACCTGTGAGATCGAGCGAGTGCATCGGGAGAACTACGGCGTGTACGGTGTCCGGAAAGTATGGGCTCAGCTTGGACGCGAGGGCGGGGTGGACGGGCGGCCGATCGCCCGGTGCACCGTGGCCAGGCTGATGAAAGCCGCTGGTCTGCGCGGTGTGTCACGAGTCAAGACGCCCCGCACCACCATCCGCGCCACCGGCCCGGACCTGCGCCCGGACCTGGTCGAGCGCGCGTTCACCGCACCAGCACCGAACCGCCTATGGGTGGCCGACATCACCTACGTCAAGACCTTTTCCGGGTGGGTGTACGCGTCATTCGTGCTGGACGTGTTCTCGAGACGGATCGTGGGCTGGCAGCTGGCGACCAACCTCTACACCGACCTCGCACTCGATGCGTTGAACAGGGGGATCTGGACCCGCCGGCACGCCGGTGACGACCTGTCACAATTAGTACACCACTCCGACCGCGGAGTTCAATACGTCGCCATCCGCTACACGGAACGGCTCTCCGAGGTCGACGCGGTCGCGTCCGTCGGATCGGTCGGCGATTCCTACGATAATGCGATGGCCGAGGCGTTCAACTCGCTGTTCAAGGCCGAGCTCGTCCGAAAAAGAGGACCCTGGGGCGGCCTCAACGATCTCGAACTCGCCGTCGCCGAGTACATCGACTGGTACAACCACCGCCGCCTGCACGGCGAACTCGGGCTGATCCCACCCGTCGAGTACGAGGCCCTACACGCGGCCCAGACCCCCGCCCGGCAACCCGCCGGAGCGTGAGAACTCAGCCTCCATCAAACCCGGCACTTGACATTACCGCTTGCAGTTCGAACCTGCGCCGCTCCGAGATGCGGGTCGAACCAGTCGGCGAGTACGAAACGCCAGCGGCTCATCGCACTCCCGGTGCGCGGAGCCCGCCGCGCAGACCCACCCCCAGCGTGTCGCGAAGCAACCAGGCTTCGAGGCTGATCACCCGGATGGTTCCGGCTTCAACCGAGGTGGCGACGGCGCGTGTCAGTGCACACCGATCTTTCGCCCCGGCGTACACACCGTCCAATCGGACGATCGGCAATTCGAGTGCGCACTGCCGGGCCTGCCAGTCCACCTCGAACAGTTCCCCTGCGCGGGCACGAGTCCACGGTCGAGATACCCGGCCCGGGTCGATGTCGATGTCGTGTAGGTCGCCGTCGGCGTCGAGCGTCGACAGGGCGCGCTTGCCCGGCTTACCGCTCACAGTCACTCCAGATAGGGGCGCGGCAAGCCCGCGTCACGGAAGGCCCGGTGCAGTCCCACACCCATCCGCACGTCGGCCCGACCACAGCCATGATCGCGATGAGCCAGCCCTGGACCTGCCCGGCCAGCGGTGTACCGCGGTGACGGAGCCGCCGCGGCCGTGCATGCCGCCGTGACCCGCAGCGGGCCGCCGGGCCGGGCCGGGCGCAGCCGAGGTGCTCTCGGTGGGCGGTGGTTCGGGCCGCACGCGCTGCACCACACCTTCGCCACCCCAACTCATCCGCGCGGCGTCGACCCGGTCCTGGTCGCGGACCTGGTCGGGCACGCCGGCCCGGACATCCTGCGCGTTTACACCCCAACCCGACGACGCCGACCGCGAACACACCGTGGCCCTCTCACCACCGACGCCTGACCGAGACCCCCAAGATCATCGTTTCTCGCGAGAAGACGCTCGCTGCCCACCTCGACGGTGCTTAAGCCCCGCCTGACGGCATCGCGGGGAGCGGGGCGCCAGGCGGCGGCGAGGTCGCGAGCGCTGCCACCAGGTGATCGGTCGTCATCGCTTCGCCCTGCGTCACGAGCTCGGCGGCACGCTCGGCTCCGAACCGTGCCTCAGCGAGCGCAGACGGTTCCGGCAGGTGGAGCACGTGCACCGGGCCCAGCATCAGGCCCCTCTCCCGGGCCAGCCGGTAGGTCACGCCGGCGGCGTGCGCGCCGAGTTCCGACGATCCGCCCGAGAGCAACATGATCGAAGCAAGACAGATCGTCCGGGTCAGGCCCGTCGGGTGTTCCATCGAGTGGAACACCGACAGGGCGCCGATCAACCGATGCCACCCGTGTTCGGTGTCCCCGGCGCACCACTCGGCGGCGGACAGGAACGTCGAAGCGCTGGCGACCTGCATCTGCGAGCCGGCGCGCTGGAACACCTCGAGGTTCAGCGTCTGGAGCTCGCTCGCCTCCGCGTACTCGCCGCCGAGGAAGTGGGTCAGGGCGAGTGCCTCGCGTGCCAGGATCGCGCCCTGGTCGTGACCGGCCGCCGTGTACAGCTCGAGCGCGCGCTCCTCGTGATCGCGCAGCATCGCGTCGTCCTGCGTCACCATGCCGATGAACCCGAGGTCGTAGTGCGCGTCAGCGGTGAGAATCTGGTCGCCCGACTCCTGGGCGAGCGCGAGACGCTCCTCGTAGGCAGCCCGGGCGCCGGCGATGTCCCGCATCCAGTACGCGGAGCCACCCGCGGCGGCAAGCGCGGCGATCCGGACGAGCGGATCCGTGGGCGAGGGGTGCTCGAGCAGCCGCGTGACCGTCGAGAGTGCCTCGCGGAGCCGACCCCGGGCCTCGAACCACGGCCACGTCGCCCCCATGATGCGGAGGCCGTGCGTCGGCGCGTCGTGCGCGACCGACCAGTCGAGCGCAGCCCGGAGGTTGCGCTCCTCGCGATCGAGCACCGCCATTGCGCCCTCACCGGCGGTCGCGCGAATCACCTTGCCCGCGCCCTCGGCGATGTGCACGCACTCCGCGACGAAGCGCTCCTCGACCACCGGCCGCTCGCCACCCTCGTCGAGCCGCTCGACAGCGAACTCGCGCAGGAGTGGATGCAGGCCGAATCGCGGTCCCGCATCGGCCGAGGGATCCGAGTCGGCGACCGGCTCGATGCGGATCAGGCTCTTGTCCGCCAGCGACTCGATCCCCTCGAAGACGTCGATGCCGAGGTCCTGGTCTGGGTCCGCGACCGCCATGGCGGACTCGAGCGTCCAGCCGCTGGCGAACACGCCGAGGCGCCCGAACAGGCGCCGCTCCGGATCGGGGAGCAACTCGTAGCTCCACCCGATCGCGCCGCGCAGTGTCCGCTGGCGCTCCGGCAGGTCACGCGCACCGCCGCCGAGATCCAGGCTCTGGCCTAGCCGCTCCAGGATGAGCCGCGGCGTGAGCATCCGGACGCGCGCCGCCGCGAGCTCCAGCGCGAGGGGCAGCCCGCCGAGCCGCTCGGCGATCGCGCGCACCGCGGCGAGCGCGTCCTCGGTGAACGCGAGGTCCGGTCGGTGTGCACGGGCCCGATCGATGAACAGTGCGGTCCCCTCGTCCGGGTCGAGTGGCGGCACGTGGTGCGCGCGCTCCCCGGCGATCCGGAGCAACTCGCGGCTCGTCAGGAGCACGCGCACGTTCGGGGCGGATCGAACCAGCCCGGCGACGACGTCCGCGGCGGCGGGAAGCAGCTGCTCGAGGTTGTCGAGCACGAGCAGCGCCGTGCGGTCACGCAGGTGAGCGCGCAGCGCCTCGGCCATCGTGTGCTCCGGCGACTCGCGGACGCCGACGGTCGTGGCGATCACGGGCTCGACGAGTCCGGCGTCGGTGACCGCCGCGAGGTCCACGAGCCACACCCCGTGCGGATACCGGTCGCGGAGATCGCGCGCAGCGGCAACGGCAAGTCGCGTCTTGCCGCTGCCGCCCGGACCCGTCAGCGTCACGATCCGGGCCGCATCGAGGTCGCGGTGAACGAGCTCGATCTCCGTCTCGCGCCCGACGAGGCTCGTCACGTCACCGGGCAGGTTGGAGGGAACCTCGCTCGTGCGGAGCGGTCGGTCGTCGTCGGCGGCGCCTGGCACGACAAGCCGGAACAGCGGAGCGGGTTCCTCGAAGTCCTTCACCGCCCGGAGCCCGTCCTGGACGACGGTGACATCCTCCATTCCCGGCAGCTGCGCGAGCTCGGCCGGCAGCGCGTCGACGAGCGGCGCCGAGAGCACGATCTGTCCCCCGTTCGCGGCCGTAGCAATGCGCGCCGAGTAGTTCACGTCGATCCCGACGTAGTCCTCCGGGTCGCCTGGTGCAAGGCGCGCCCGCAGCCGCCCCTCGCCCAGGTGGATCCCCATCCGGACGCGAATCACGGCACCGTCCGCCCACGACTCGGCCGCGAGCCCCCGCTGCGCGTCGACCGCTGTCGCGACCGCCTCTGCGGCTCGGGGAAACGCCGCGAAGAACGCGTCACCCTCGGTCTTGACGACCGACCCCCCGTGCCCTTCGATCGCGCGCCGCATCAGCTCGTCGTGGCGGCCGACCACCTCGGCCCACACCGCCGACCCGACCGCGCGCTCGGTGCGCGTCGATCCCTCGATGTCGGTGAAGAGGAAGACGACACCGGGACCGGTAGGAAGCGCCATAGCTGACCATCATGTCAGACGACAGCCTCTTCGCCGAGCGCCGCGAACTCGTCGCCACTGATTCGGACGGCCGGTTCGACCCACCCGCGACGGGTGCCGCGCCCGGACGGTCCCTGACGTCACGCACACGCTGGCGCAGGCACGGTCTGCTGTGCCAGGGTGCCGCCGGCGGTGATCCGGATGAGCGAGAGCACGGTCGCGATCTGGCAGCGAATGGAGCTTCAGGAGCTCCGACAGGAGCAGGAGCAGCTGGCGGCGGTGCTCAAGCGCAAGGCGCTCGATGCGGCGCCGCCGAGAGGCTGGGACCGCTCCTGTTCGGGCGGAAGTACCGGGCGACAGTTGCGCAGGTGGCCCCAGCCCGGTTGTCCGACACGCTCACGACCGAACACCGTACCTGTCTGCTCGGCGTCAGCCTGGGAAGCAAGAACTCCGAAGGTGCCCGGTTCGAGGCGTGCGTGCGCTGGGTCAGCGCGAACTTCGACCACTGCGCGTTGCTCGTCGGCGACAGCATCTACCGGTACACCGTGCAGGTCGCGAACCCGGACATCCCCGCGGAGGCGGCACGCCGGCAGGCACTGGACAAGGGGTCGGAGTTCATCCAGACGCACCGCCAGCTCGTGGAGAGCTATCCCGGGGAATGCCGGTTCGAGTTCCTGCCGCTCTCGGAGGTGGAGAAGTCACCCGACTTCCCGATCTATCATGCGGAGCTGTTGGAGTTGTACGAGCACGACGACTCGTTCCGGGAGCTCGTCGGCGACTTCGCCGACGTCTACCTGGGGCGCGGCGAGAAGGCGGAGCACGAGGACGACGTAGCGTGGGAGCGCGCCCTTGGCACTGCTGTCGCGTACCTGCTCGAGGAGTCCGCGCTCATGTTCTGCCCGGTCGGCCAGGGGTTGCAGGTAACCATCTACCCGGGCGCGATCAAGACCTTCCAGAGCATCGCCGAGGGTGGGTACCCGATGGTGCCGCGACCGTTGGCGCAGATGGTCTTCGTCGCCATGCGCCTGATCAAGGGCGGCATGTACTTCTTCGACGACGACAACGGCTCCGACAACGAGTCGGTCGTAGCGGAGACGGATCTCGAACGGGAGCGACACGAGTTCCTGGCCGGAGCGTTGGAGGAGGACCTCCAGCAGCTCTTCGCCCACACCGAGGAACTGTCCTACCGGACTGGTGACGGGATCGTCCAGCGGGGCCGGGGGGACCGGACCCTGTACATCGTCAGCGACGGCGAGATCGAGGTGTCCCTCGACGAAGCGGGCGGCCGCCGACAGTTGGCGATCGGAGAGACCGGATCGGTGTTCGGCGAACAGTCGTTCCTGGACGGGCAGCCGCGATCCGCGACCGTGAGAGCCCGGACCGACTGCCGGGTGCGGCAGCTCACGTCCGAGCGGTTCGAAGAGTTGCGACGCGACGCTCCACAGATCGCCGGCGAGCTGGTCTTCGACATCGGCCAGGTGCTGTCGACGAGACTGCGCCGGCAAGCCGCGAAGTCCTGATGTCTACGCGCGATCCGATGCCGGGCCGGCCGGATCACGGGTCGGCGACCGATCCCGCAGCGACGCACGCGCACCATCCACCTCCGGCTACTCGGCAACCGCTTCGGCGAACCGGCGTCCGGCATGCTGCGGCAGCTGCAGAATCGGGGATCCTTCACGCGTGGTGACCCCGGGCTCACCCCCCCCCGATGCACGACGCTTCAACGCGAAGAGCCGCTATGGTGTGCCGACTACCGCAGGTTCGAGGGGGACGCGATGCATGCCTCCGCCCAGGCGCTGGATGCTTTGGCGAACTGCTCGGGATCTCGATCCCGAATTACGACACTCACGTGTTGGAGCAGTTCGATGTGCTGGACGCTCCGGGCCGGCGCGATGTCCTCCGCGCCCGTGAGGCGGTGCCGCTCGACGAGCGGATCCGGTCCGCTGCGCAGACCCATAACCTGTGCGACCTGAAGCCTGCCGAGGCCGAGGCGTTGATGGCGGCGCGCCCGTGGTTGCTCCATTGTGTCCGGCTATACCAGGCGAACGCTGCCCTCAACGCGACGCACTGGGCGATGATCGTGAAATACATGGTCAAGCCCATGCGGCAGCGGGATTACGACGCGGTCGTCGTCTCCAATCACGCGGGCACCACGCATATGTGGATGGACACGCTGAAGGCCTATATGGAGGCCCGCAATGACCACCCCCTGCTCGGCCTGAAGAACGCTGTCCGGTCCGGGGAGGGCCTCGGGCTGGCCACCGCTGCCGAGCAGGTCAGCGCTGTCAGTGCGACAGACCCGGACGCGACTGGAGACTCGGCTGCGGACGCCAACGTCCGGGCGGTGTACGAGATGGCCGAGCAACACAACGCCGGAGACCGGGCCGGCACCCGACGCTTCTACACCGACGACGTCGTGTGGTACGTCCAGGGCAGCAACCGCACCAGCGGCGACCTGTCCGGCATCGACGCGTTGTTCGACTACTTCGCATCGACCGACGCGATCACCGCCGGCAGCCTTCGTCTGCACCCACAGACGGTCACGGTCAGCAGCGACCTCGTCGGCGTGCTCATGCGCGTGACCGCCCGACGGGCCGACGGCCGGGTGCTGGACACCCTGCTGGCGCAGACCCTGCGGCCGGCCCCGGACGGCCGGTGGTGCGAGTACTGGGCGGTTGCGGACGACCAGGAAGCGGTCGACGCCTTCTGGTCCTGACCGCCGTCGCCGGTGATCACAGTTCGAGTGATGATCGTGCAGGCCTGGTCGGGCGGTCAGCCGGTGAGTTGCTGCGCGTCGAGGTGGAAGTAGAGGCCGCGGCGGGCCATCAGTTCGTCGTGGGTCCCCGTCTCGACCAGCCGTCCTTCGTCGAGCACGGCGACGAGGTCGGCCGAGCGGACGGTCGACAGCCGGTGGGCGATCACGAAGGCGGTGCGACCGCGCAGCAGTCGCTCCATGTTCTCGGTCACCGCCCGCTCCGCCTCCGGGTCCAGAGCGCTCGTCGCCTCGTCGAGGACCACGACGGGCGGCTGGCGGTAGATGGCGCGGGCGATCGCGATGCGCTGCGCCTGCCCGCCGGAGAGCCCGGTGCCCGCCTCGCCGACCTGGGTGTCGTAGCCGAGCGGGAGGCGTTCGATGAACTCGGCGGCGTAGGCGATCTCGGCGGCGGCGCGGACCGCGGCGAGGTCGGGTTCCCGCTCGCCCAGGGCGATGTTGCGGGCGATCGTGTCGCTGAACAGGTAGGAGTCCTGGAGCACGAACCCGACCTGCCGGCGCACGTCGTCCAGCCGGAGGTCGCGCAGGTCGAGCCCGTCGAACTCGATCGTCCCGGCGGTCGGGAGCACCAGGCCGGCGATGCACCTGGCCAGGGTGGACTTGCCCGAGCCGGAGCGGCCGACGAGGGCGACGGTGCTTCCGGGCTCGACGTCGAGAGTCACGTCCTCGACCGCGGGCCGGTCCGGGCGGGTCGGGTACGCGTAGCCGACGCGGCGCAGGCTGACGCGTCCTCCGAGCGCCGGAACGGGGCGCGTTCCTGCGCTCTCCGGCCGCTCGGGCTCGGCGTCGAAGACGTCCTGGAGCCGGCCGAGCAGGACGTCCGCGATCTGCAGCTGGTCCCAGAATGCGAGCAGCAGCTGCAGGTTCGGGGTGGCCAGCAGGACGAGGGTGTTTACCGCGACCAGCTCGCCGGTCGAGAGACGCCCGGCGAGGACCTCGAGCGCGCCGATCCACAGCAGTACCGCGTACAGGCCCATCGTGGCGGCCTGTACCAGCGCGCCGTAGACCATCACGGTCACGTCGGTGCCGTAGACCCGGCCCTGCAGGTGCGCGAAGCCCTCGCCCAGCGTCCGTTGCAGGCCCCGCTCGGCACCGACCACCTTCACGGTCTGGATGCCCTTCGTCGCGTCGATCTGGCGGAAGACGTGGTGGGCGAAGGCGTGTTCGAGCTCGGCGTAGGCAGGGCGCACCCGAGTGCTCGAGAAACGCATCAGCAGGGCGTACAGGGGCAGCCCGCCGAGGAAGGCCAGCGCGAGCACCCACGAGTAGGTGAACATGGCGGCGAGCACCACCACGACCTGCAAGAGCGAGGCGATCGCGATCGCCCCCTCCTTGACGACGATCTCGCGGACCTGCTGGACACCGGAGAGGCGGCGCTCGATGTCCACCGAGGTGCGCTGCGCGAAGTAGGCGAGCGGGAGCGCGAACAGCCGTTCGGTGAGGATGTCCAGGGACGCGGCGTCGATGCGGATTGCCAGCCGTGCGATCACCAACCGCTGGAGCATCAGCGCGCCCACGCCGAGGCCGAGTGCCACGAGCATCCCCAGTACGCCGAGGTGGAGCAATCCGCGGTCGCGGTCCGTCAGCACCTCGTCGAAGACGATCCCGGTCAAGACCGGGATCGCCAACAGCAGTGCCGAGCCGACCAGGCCGAGCACGATCGCCAGCGCGAACGTCCACCGCAGCGGCCTGAGGACCGGCGCCAGCCAGCTGAGATCGATGCGCTGACGGGGCGCGTCGGCCAGGCGGTGCGTGGGCGTCGGGAGGGCCGCGTAACCCGACCACTCCTGCGCGAGCGTCGCGCGGTCGACGGTGCGCAGGCCGACCGCAGGGTCGGCCAGCCGCACCCGGTCGCCGTCGATCCGGAACAGGACCACCCAGTGGCGCCCCTCCCAGTGGACCACCGCCGGCAGCGGGAGCCGGTCGACGTCGTCGGGTGAGCTCTTGACCAGCTTCAGTTCGATCCCCACCGCAGCGCCGCCGCTCTTGAGGCCGCTCAGGCTCGTGCCGTCCACCGATGTCCCTGCGGCTTGGCGGATGAAGCTCACAGAGACGTTGTGGCCGAAGGACCGGCAGAGCATGGCCAGGCACGCGACCCCGCAGTCGGCCTGGTCGACCTGGCGGACGATGGGGAACCGTCGGCGCCGGCGCAACGGGACAGCGTCGACGGGCTCGAGGACGTCTGCGTCCGCCGCGGCCGCGCGCGCGAGCTCCGCCTCTGGGTCGGCGGTGGTGCCCGGTGCGGCGGGATCGGGGGCCTCCGGCGCGCGGTGCTCGTCGTAGCGCCGCAGGCGCGCGTCCATGCGTGCCCGCAGGACGGGATCCCCGTCGACCGCGTCGCGCAGGCGCACCCCGTCGATCCGCAGCAGCCGAGCCGGCTCGAGCGCGGTGACCGTGGCGCCGCGTGGCTCGCCGAGCAGCACCGCGCGCTCGCCGACCACGTCGCCCGGAACGAGCGTCAGCGGATCTCCGTCGACGTGCACGGCGAGTCGTCCGGCACGTACGAGGAATGCGTCGGTGGTGACGTCGCCGCGTTCGAACAGCGTCGCCCCGCCCTGCACCTCGACCTCGTCGGCCCCCTCGATCAGCGGCGCGAGCACCGAGCGCGGCAGCGCCGCGAACAGCGCGCTCATGTGCAGCGCGTTCGCCACTGCGTTGGACCGGGTGACGGCCGCGAAGTGCTGCTGGACCTCCGGCTGGTGGTGCGCGACGGCGCGCAGGAGTGCGCCGTCGAGGCGCAGGACCACCAGCTCGGGTGACGAGGCGCGGATCGTCGCCGAGCGTGGCGCGCCCTCGAGCACCCCCGCTTCGCCGAACGTGTCGCCCGCTTCGAGCAGGTTGAGTGCGACCTCGGCGCCGTCCGCTGCCGTGCCGACCACGCGCGCCCGGCCGGAGATGACGATGTAGAGGGCGTCCGGTGGGTCGCCGGCGCGGAACACCGCGTCGCCGAAGGCGTACGTCCGCGGCTCGCAGCTGTCGCGGACCACCGGCGCGAGGTCGTCCGGGAGCGCCCGCAGGAAGGCGAGCCCTTCGAGCAGCTCAGAGGGCGGCGAGCTCATGCACCCGTCCCGCCCGCAGCCGGTCCACGGCGGTCCGGACGACCTCGGCGGTCGCGCGCCGCGCCAGTTCGGGATCCTCGCGGGCCGGGGTGACGCGGCGGTCCACGACCAGCACCCTCCATCCCTCCTCTCCCGCGAGCGGACCGACCGGCTCACCGATCGGAACCGAGGCGAGGACGCCCGCCCGGGCGCCTCCGACGTCGCCGACGAACTGGGCCGACCGGCGCAGGCCAACGGCGAGCCACCCGGCCAGCGACGCGGGCGACATGCCGTCGGCGCGCACGCACAGCAGCGCCTCGTGAGCGGCGCCCTCGCTCGGGAACAGCAGCTCGGAGCACTCCACGCGCAGCCAGTCGACGCCGTGCGTGGCGATGCTGCGGGCGACCGCGTCCGGCGTGGCCGTGTGCGCCACGAACGCGCGCTCGGCCGCCAGCAGGCGCAGCACCCTGCTCGCGCGGTAGGTGAGGTCGTCACCCTCCAGCCCCGCGGCGGCCGCCTCCGCTACGAGCTCCTGCACCGGCGGACCGGCCACCGGGTCGACGGCGGCCGCCATCGCCGCCAGGTCACCGAGCCGCGCCGCCGTCTCGCCGGTGAGACCGGACACCAGCGCCTCCGTGTGGACATCCCGAGGGTCCGGTGTCACGCGGTTGCCGTCGGGCCCGTGCTCGGCGATCAGCATGCCCCGCAAGCAGTGCCGGTGCACGTCCGCCAGGACCAGTCCGCGTGCCGCGAGCCACTCCCGGAAGTCCTTGCCCGCGATCAGCCGTCGCTCGTAGCGGAACCGCGTCACCTGCTGCGCGACACGCTCCCGAGCGACGTCGCGCCCGTGCTCGCGTTCGAGCGCCAGCCCGCGCCCCAGGGACACCGCAAGCCGCTGCCACCGCCCCTCGGCCAGCGCGAGGAGCACGACGTCCGCGATGTCGAACTGCTCGTCGTCGACGCGCAGCGCGCCCCGCGTCAGGTGGCCCGGTGGCGGTCCGGAAAACGTGCTGGGCATTACGCCGCCTGCACGTCGCGGTGGGCGACGCCGGCGAACCGCGCGACCTTGCCGAGCCGGAACGCGACGGGATGGCGGTACACGGGCCCGTCGAAGGCGAAGGTCTGGAAGCTGGGGTGCTCCAGCCCCGGATCGACACCCACGGGGAGATCGTCGAGCAACGCGGCGTCGTACTCCCGGCCGAGGAAGGACTCGTCGACGACGTCGGTGTCCACCGCGGTCAGTACCGCGCGGAACCCGCTCGCGACGAGCGACCGCGCGTACTCCTGCGGCGCCATCCCGGAGAACGGCATCAGCATCTGCTTCCCTGTCGCCGCCTCAAGCCCGTCGCAGACGAGCCGGGCGATCGGGTCCGACGGGCCCATGAGATTGCCCGCCGCAATGCTGCCGTGCTCGCTCAGCGACGGATCGGCCAGCGCGGTGCCGAGGTGCCCGACGAACGTGGCGCGGTCACACCCACGGGGCGTCCCGACCTCGATCAGTGGCAGACCGATCGACTCGGCCTGCCGGCGCATCACCGACCGCCGCGCCCCTGCGGGTGTCCGTCCGAGGCCGTCGGTGATGCCGGTCAGCAGTGCGCCGACGCGGATGCCGCGCCGGCGCAGGACCCACAGGGCGTACGAGCAATCCTTGCCCGAGCCCCAGAGGAGTACCGCGGAACTCGGATCGCCCACCTCACTGGAAGGGTGCAGACATGCCGCCGCGCACTCCGTCGGCGTCCTCCGCGACCTCCAGGTCCTCGATCTCGGCCTCGTCGGCGTCCTGCGCCGCCGCGACCGGCTCCTCCAGCCCACCCCTGTTCGAGTCACCGTCGATGCCCATCTCAACTCCTCCCGATGTGAACCGTCTGGCCATGCGGGGCGATCGTCGCAGATGCCGACTGCAAGCTTCTAGGGGAAGTGGACAAGACCCGACCTAGGTCGGGTCCGCGGTCGGGAGAACCCCCACCTGAGTCCCACACCTGAGGCCTGCCGTGCGGTTAAACTCGGTGAATCGCCAAGGCACCACGAGGAAGGCAACCGCTGTACGCAAGAAATACCAGAACCAAGAGATCGAAATCTTGGTCGTGCGCGTAGCCACGCGGCGAACAGGGTTTAGTGACCCGGTCATTGTCGTGCAGAGGTACCGGTCGTCGGCAGCGCGCGGTGGGGCCGTCCGTCGTACGCCTCGAGCGCCGCTCTCGCGGCAACGCGGCCTGCCTCGCGCATGTGGTCCAGCCTGTGGAAGTCGAGCAGCCCGACCCGGCGCACGTCCGGCCGGATCACGAGGTCGGCGTCGGCCTCGGCGGCGGCTGCCGCGGGAGCCGCCGCCATCAGGATCGATCGTTGCAGCGTCTCGGCAAGTGCCGGCATCCGTGACGGGTCCGACCCGCCACCGCCGCTGGTGATGTTCACCGCGACGATCGGGCCCTCCCCGGCCGCCGCGAGGCAGGAGACCGGCAGGTTGTCCAGCAACGCGCCGTCGACGTGCAGTCGATCGCCGATCCAGTACGGCGGCAGCACCACCGGCAGCGACATCGACGCGCGCACCGCGTCCACCAGCCGCCCCCGGCGATGAGTGACGGCCTCCCGGCGGTAGAGATCCACACTGATGCAGGCGAACTCGCGCGGGAGCTCCTCGATGACCATCTCCCCGTACACGCGGACCAGGGCATCGAGCGCGCGGCGGCCGCGCGAGAGCGACACCCGTGGCACCGTGTAGTCACCGAGCGGGCGGCGCCGGACGAACTCGGCGACGAACGTCTGGTACATCTCCGGAACGCCCAAACCGGCCGCATAGGCAGCGCCGACGATCGCGCCGAGGCTGGTGCCGGCGACCCGGTCGATCTCGATGCCGGCGGCCTCGAACGCCTCGATCACGCCGAGGTGGCAGAACGCTCTCGCGCCACCCCCGGCCAGGACCAACCCCACGGACCGCCCGGCGATCCGCCGCGCGAGCGGGGCCAGCGCGTGTCCCCACCCCGCCGGATCGGGATCGAGCTGGTAGGTCCGGCGCGGCTCGATCGCCCCCACCCACCGCACGAGCCGCTCACGCCCCGGCGGCGACCCGACCAGCACGAGGTCGGCACCGGTGAGGGCATCAACCGCGGGCGGGGGATGCCTTGCGTCACCGACGAGCACGACACGATCGGCCTGGCGCAGGCAGAACTCGTGCCACAGGCCGTCCTCCGGGCCCGCGCTCAGCACCACCCGGTCCGCACCCAGCTCAGCGCGCTCGAGCTCGGCGGGCGTGACCCGGCCCGGCGTGACCACCGTCAGGTGCTCGGCCAGCTCGACCACGAGCGCCGCGGCCACCGCGTCGACCGGAGCCCCACGGCCAGAGCCGACGACCGCCACGAGCGTGGCTGTGCGCCCGGCGCGCCCAGAGCTCGCCGGGTCACCCCCGTCGGCCACCCAGCCGGCCAGGGTGGCCGCGACCTGCCGCAGGACCGACGGCTCCGCGGTGACCAACGCGTCGAACTGCGCAGGCGAGAGGTGCAGCAGGCGGCTGTCGCGCCGGGCCCGCACGGTGGCGGCCCGGGCCGCCCCGGTGAGCAGACTCAGCTCCCCGACGAACCCGCCCCGGCCGACCTCGCGCACCACCGCCCCGGCACGGATCACCTCGAGCCGACCGGTGCAGACGACGTAGAGACCATCGGAGGGGGCGCCAGCCTCGAACAGCGTGTCGCCACCCGCGAGATCGACGACGTCGGCCCGCCCCTCGATCCCGGCGCGGACGGCGGCGGTCAGTCCGGCGAACAGGGGGACGTCTGCGAGCAGGCCCGTGCTTTCGACCTCTCCCGGCACGCGGTTCACCCTACTTAGCTCGGCCGTGCCCATCAATCGGCCGGCGCACATGTCAGGCGATGTGCGCATGGCCGGGAAGTGTGCGCGGTGGGTTGGGAGACCGACGGGGCTAGACCCACGATGGTCACCTGGGGGGCTTCATCTCTGAGAATCGGCGGGTGGAGAGACGCGTTCAACAGGCGATGGGCGTACTGGAGCTGCTGAGGCCATCGACAGTGGCGGTGACGGAAGTGTTCTGGTTGAAATAGCTGAAGACCTTGGTGGCAGCGGAGCCAGTGCCATCGGTCATCACCGATCGGGTGAAGTTGAACGAGTTGCCATTGTCCAGCACGACGAGCTGCGCCGGGTATGTCGTCGACGGCGCGAAGTTCTCCAAGACGACGATCACGTTGCAATAGTTGGGGTCGAAGGTCGGAGTGAACGAGATGTTGACCGATTCCACCTGGATCGGCACCAGCATGCCGCCGCGAGCCGAATAGCTGGTACAGGCACCCTCATTGGCGAAGGTGGTGCCGTCACTGCGCTGGTAGTTGGCGTACCCACCCTCCTGGCACATCTTGGCTGCGGCACTGTTTCCTCCTCCGGTGTCGGCGATGGCGGCGGGGGCCAGCAGCAGGCTCAGCGACATCGCGGCGACGGCGGCGACAGTTGAATGGAGAAATCGGCGCATGGCATCTCCTGGTGTGCGGGGGCGCGATCGACGAGTGCGCTCGCTGACACAAGGTGGCTGCCGAGATGGCGGTGACCCAAGAAACGTGCGCTGGGCGAAACCTAGGTGATGAAGCACTACCCCCGGTACCCGACCTGGGTCGGGTCTTTCGCCAATGCACCCGATCTACCCGCGCCCGTGCTGCAGTATCAGCCCGATGGTGCTCCGGAAGCTGTGGAGGCGGTCAGGCCAGCTCACCGCTCCGTTCGGCCGGTCGCTGCATCCGCCGCACCGGTGGCAGCGTCGGACAGGACAGCCACCGCAGCTGGAGCCTCGATGACCGACGCCCCCGTCGTGGCTGGATGTTCGCCCATGTGGTCGGCACGACGGCGGCCTCCATCAACGGCACCTGCTACACCACTCGCGGCCGGTCCGGCCCGTTCCACCAGACGATCAAGTATCAGCGCTGGATGGGGACCCCTTCGGTCCGTCTGCTTCGCAGCTGACGAACCAGAGGGCGGTTACCCCCTGGGCACACACTCAGACCCGACTCGCTGCGTCCTCGACAGTTCACCTCGTACGCGGGGTCAGGTCGGGGTCGGTGTGGCGG
>NZ_MKVV01000004.1:22878-29310 GCF_001899645.1 Pseudonocardia sp. 73-21
CAGCGGCGTGCGTCAGGCTGTCGGCGTGCCGCGACCTCGTACCGGTGTGACACCGCCGCTGCAGGTGGCGCTGATGCAGCTCGCGGCGGTGTGGGTCGCCGGGGTCGCGATGGTCGTTGCCCTCGTGCAGGCTGGCGCGCTCGGCGGTGTCGCGCTGGTCTACGGATTCCCCGTCGTCGCGGCGCTCTACGGCGCTGCGGGGCTGCTGGCGTGGTGGCGACGGCCCGCCAACCGGCTGGGCCCGCTGCTGGTCGTCGGTGGCGCGGCGTTCCTGGGTGTCAGCGTGGCGAACACCGACGTGCCCGCGCTGATCGCGGTGGGCACGGTCACCGCCACCGTGCCGCTGGCCGTGGTGATACACCTGCTGCACACCTTTCCCGGCGGCCGGTTGCGCGGTCGCGCCTCGAAGGTGTCGGTGCTCGCGGTCTACGTCGTCGCACTCGTCGGGCAGGTCCCGATCTGGGCGTTCAGCCCGGCTTCCCCGCCGTACGACGTCGTCCTGATCAGCCCCCGCCCAGACCTCGCCGAGGTGGGCGCGCACGTGCAGCAGACCTGCGGTGCGGTGGTGGTCGTGGTGACCGTATGGCTGCTGGTGCGGCGGCTGCGCGAGTACGACTCCGCGCAGCGCCGGGTGCTGGCGCCGGTGTTGGCCTACGGCGTGCTGGCGGTGCTCGCCATCCCGCTCGGGGGCACCGTGTTGCGCCCGCTCGGGCTCGGCGACGCCTCGCTGTACATCCAGTTCGCCGCGGTGGCCGGGGTGCCGATCGTGTTCGCCGCGGTGGTCCTGCGGGGCGGGTTCGCCCGCACCGGTGAGCTCAGCGCGTTCGTCACCTCGGTGGCGTCGTCGTCGGGCTCACGCGACGAGCTCGAGCAGGCGGTGGCCACGACGCTGGGTGACCCGTCCGCCACCCTGCTGCACTGGTCCGCGGCGCACAGCGGCTACCTGGACCCCGCCGGCACCCTCGTCGCGCTGCCCGGACCCGAGCAGGACCGCGCGGCGGTGCACATCGCGGTCGGGGACCGGCCCGTCGGCGCGGTGGTCTATGACCCGCGGCTCAACGAGGATGCTGGGTCGGTGGCCGCGGTGGGTCGGGTCGCGGCGATCGCGCTGGACCGGGAGCGCCTGGCGCGGGAGGTGTCAGACAGCCGCCGCGCGTTGCGCGAGGCGTCGTCACGGCTGCTGGAAACCGCAGATCGGGAGCGGCGCAGGATTGCCCGGGACCTGCACGACGGGCTGCAGGTGTCACTCGTGCGGCTGGCGATGCAGGCCCACCAGCTCGCGCAGGAACCGCTCGGTGCGGCGAGCCCGGCCCTGGCCGCCCGGATGGCGGCCGACGTGGACGAGGCGGCCGCGGCGCTGCGCGGCCTGGTCAACGGTGTGATGCCGGCACCGCTGGTCGAGCGGGGCCTGGCAGCAGCGGTGCAGGAGCTGGCCTACAGCCTGCCGGTCCGGATCCGGCTCGACGTCGACGGTGTGTCCGGCCGGTTGCCGGCGCCGGTCGAGAGCACGGGGTACTTCGTGGTGGCCGAGGCGCTCACCAACGTCCTGAAACACGCCGACGCCCGCAGCGTCGCGGTGTGCCTGCGCACCGAGGACGGCGCGCTGTGGATCGACGTCGTCGACGACGGCCGGGGTGGTGCTGTGGAAGACGGTTCGGGGTCGGGGTTGCCGGGTTTGCGTGACCGCCTCGACGTTCTCGGCGGAACCCTGTCGGTCACCAACGGCCACACCGGTACCCGGCTGCGGGCGATGCTGCCGTGCGGGTAGTCATCGGGGAGGACGAGGTGCTGCTACGCGAGGGCCTCGTCCTGCTGCTCGAGCGCGCCGGGTTCGACGTCGTCGCCGCGGAGGGTGACGCCGACCGCCTCGTCGCCGCGGCGCTGCGGCACCGCCCCGATGTCGTCATCACCGACATCCGGATGCCCCCGGGGGGCACCGACGACGGGTTGCGGGCCGC
This sequence comes from Pseudonocardia sp. 73-21, assembly GCF_001899645.1. GTDB lineage: Bacteria > Actinomycetota > Actinomycetes > Mycobacteriales > Pseudonocardiaceae > Pseudonocardia. The sequence goes on from NZ_MKVV01000004.1 coordinate 24,837, forward strand.
GCTGAAGCTCCGGTCACGGCTGCCGCGCACCGGCATTCTGGTGCTGTCTCAGCACCTCTCGCGCCAGTACGCGTTGGACCTGCTGGCCGGGGACCCGTCCGGGGTGGGGTACCTGCTCAAGCAGCGCGTCGCGGACGCCCGGCGTTTCGCCGCGGACATCCGGCGCGTCGCGGGCGGGGAGACGGTGCTGGACCCTGAGATCGCCGCCGCGGCCCTGGCCCGCGCGGAGCAGGTCGACGACCGGGTGTCGCGGCTGACCCGCCGGCAACGGGAGGTCCTGTCCCTGCTGGCCGAGGGCCTGAGCAACGCCGCGATCGCGGAGTCCCTCGTCATCGCGGAGAAGTCCGTCGTCGAGCACGTGTCCAAAGTGTATGACGCGCTGCAGCTGCCCCAGACCGGCAGCGAACACCGCCGCGTCCTCGCCGTGCTGCGCTACCTGTCCCAGTAGCCGGCGGGGTGTAGCTGATCAGCGGCGGCCAGCGGGCGGGACACGACGGTGCCCCGTCCACGCCGCAGGGCGTGGACGGGGCATCCGAGGCAGTCACGCGAGTTGTCGGGGGTTTCGCCCAGGCTAGTACGTGATCGTCTGGTTGAACGGGACGGACCGGCCGAAAACGGTGGCGGTACCGGCGATGGTCACCGAGCCGTGCCCGGGCGGGGTGAACGTCGTGGCCGGCGCGGTGCAGGCGAACGGCGCGCCGTTCGGGGCCACCCACACGGTCTGGGAGTGCGGGGTCTCGGCGTTGCCGGCCTTGTCCTTGGCCGAGTACGTCACCGTGGTCGTCCCCCTGGCGGTGACCGTCACCGTGGCGGGCAGGGTGGGTGTGGTGGTGGCGGGGATGGTCTGCGCGCCGGTCGCGGCGTAGGTCAGTGACGCCACCCCGGAACCGGTGTCAGTGGCGTTGAACGTCAACGCCAACCCGCGGGTGGTGTAACAGGTGCCGGTGATCGTGCCCATAGGCGCACCAGCGGTGGTCTTGAATGTTGCGGTGCCGGTGATCGTGACCACCGGCAGCCCGTTCGCCGACCCGGGACCTGAGGTGACGGTCGAGGTCGGCGGCGTGGTATCGGCCGGCGCGACACTGTAGGTGATCGTCACCGACGCCGGGGACGCGGTCAGGCCTTGGCTGCCGCCGGCCGGGACCAGCGAGGACCCCCCACCACCCCCGCCGCCGGCGGTGTTGGTTCCGGACCCGACGGCGAAAACAAGGCCGCCGCCGCCGCCGCCGCCGTACAGGCCGCCGCCACCGCCACCACCGGTGTTGCCGCCGCCGTTGCCACCGGCGCCGAGGGTTCCTGCCTGCCCAGAGGGGGTGCCGCCGGCGCCGGCGGTGGCGCTGCCTTGACGGCCGCCGGTGCTGGTGCCGACCCCGGAGCAGCTACTGGTGCCACCGGGGCCGCCCGCATCACCGCCCGGGGTACCGGCATCATCGCATCCGGCGCCGGGTATGCCGCCGCCGCCACCGCCGCCGGCCACGATCAACCGGGATTGCAGCGACCCGGTGGTCGCGGTGCCCGAGACGGTGCGTATATCCGAGGCGCCACCACCGCCGCCGCCGTAGCGGCTGGTGGCGCCGCCGTTGAACCCGCCCACACACCGCGCCTTCGGATAACAGGCAGTGGTGTTGGCGGGAATGCCGCCCACCTCGACATACAGTTGTTGGCCGCCGACGAGCCCGTTGAGGGTGCCGGTGACCGTCGCGCCCCGACCTGCCGCGGCGCCGCCGTAGCTGGGCGCGCCGGCCGCGCCGATGGCGCTGACCTGCACGCTGGTGACCCCGGTCGGGACGGTGAAGCTCTGTTCGGCGCCAGTGGCGCCGTAGGTGCAGGTCACAGTGCCGGTGCTGTCCGGAGTCGAGCACGGGTCGGCGGCCCACGCCGTCCCAGTCAACGGCGCCACGCCCAACCCGAGCGCGAGCGCGGCTCCCGTGACCCCGCGGATCGCCCACCGCGACCTGAACGGTCTGGTTGCTGGTTTCTGCGACATGTCGTTCGACCCCTTTACGTGGCTGCCGGCGGGCGGGTTACCCGCTGCGGTGGGTGCACCGTTCCCCCCAGGCGTCGGAGTACCGGGTTCGGATCACCATCGGGTGGATTATGCAGCGCGGACCCGCCCAGATCGGGTCGATCGGGGAAATACCCGACCTAGGTCGGGTATCGGGATGCTGCTGCACCCGGCTTGTCGAGCTTGGGTTTAGTGGTGTGTTTAGTGGTGGGTTTAAGGAGTTGTCGAAGATGTCGGTTTCGCGTGGCCCGCCGAGCCAGCTCAGCACGATCCTGCAGAGCCGCTCAGCGGGCCGATCGACGAGATCGGAGAGCTACTGTTGCGTTGACGGCCAGAATCCGCCGTTCGGCTTGCGGGCGGGCCCTATACAACGAGGACTCGCGTTATGCCGACGCAAGCTCGGCTGCCGCGCCTTCATGTTGCAGGGCCGTGAGCTGCGCGGCGATGGCGCCACCGTCGAGCCAGACCTGCTCGCGGCTGATCGCGTCGTCCTTGACGTCCCACACGTGGAGCATCCGGAAGGTCACCCTGCGGCCGTTGGCGGGGATGCCCATGAATGCGCCCCTGACGACGCAAGTGGCCTGGTGCTCGACCACGCAGAAGTCCTCGCCGTACTGCTCGCGCGTCGGGGTCATCTGCTCGGTGGTCAGGTCAGCCGTGAGGTGGACGTAGAACCCCTGGGCAGCCACCGGGCCGCGGACGGGACCGGTCGGCGAGCCGATCACGTCGTGCTCGACGTCATCGGTGTAGACGCTGACCGCGCGCGGTGTCGCCGGACATTTCGGCGGCGATGTGCTGCTCGATCAGTTCCTTCATCCGCTGCTGGTCCATGGCTTTCTCCATCTCTGACAAGTAGTACGGTAGACCGTACGAAACGGTATGCTGTACCGTACTGCTATGTCAAGCGCCGCTCGGACAACCCCAGCGCTGACCGTCGGCTCGATGCTCCGGTCGGCGTGGACCGAGCTCATCGACGAGGTATTCGACCAGCTCGTCGCCGCCGGCTTCGACGATTTGCGACCCGTCCACCGGTCAATCCTGCGCGACATGCTCGTGTCGAACCTGCGTCCGTCAGAGCTCGGCGCCCGCCTGGGGCTCAGCAAGCAGGCCGCCAATGACCTCGTACGCGAGTTCGAGACCAAGGGCTACATCACTCTCGAGCCCGATCTCGACGACGGCCGCGCCAAGCGCATCGTCGCCACCGAACGTGGCTGGCAGGCCAGCGATACGGCCCAGGCGAGCAGCACTGCTGTCGGACGCCGCTGGGCCGAACTGGTCGGCGAGGAGCGCTACGCGGTGTTCGAAGAGGTACTTCGCGCCATCGCGGCCGCCACCCGCACCCCGTAACCCCGTAACCCCGTTCGCCAGGTCATCGTGATGGTCCACCTCGACGCTACCTGCTCCGCGCTCGGCACGAGCATCTTGACCGCTCCGACGACGGACCCAAGATGCGCGGCGCGCGCGTTCGCTGCCAGGGACAGGCTGCCCCGTATGCCGATCGGCTTACGGCACTCCGGAACCGCTGCTCGGTCGGCTGTGGGTCGGGCTTGTGGTGCACAGCATCAGCAGGAACGGTCGTACCACCGCGAACCGGTCGAGCGGGGTAGCCCGCCACTGGGCGTCGGAGGACCGTGTCTGTAGGGGTGCCGCCAAGATCGCGGTGCTGGTCGGGGGCAACTTCGCCGGCACCTCGCCGATCACACGACAGTCGGGAAGAAGAAGACCGTGCACGCCCGGTTCGTGCACAACACCCGCCTGGTCGACGCCCTGACCCGCCAAGCCCAGGGCGCGTTGACCGGATCAGCCGGGGCGCGCGCCTACTACGACCGGCAACGTGCCCGTGGGGTCGGGCACCAGGCCGCGCTGCGCCAGTTGGCGAACCGGCTGGTCGGGATCCTGCACGGCTGCCTGCGCGCCCGGGCCGCCTACGACGAGGCCAACGCGTGGGCTTACCAGGTCGACGCCGTCGGCAGCGACACCACCGTCGGCAGCGACGGCACACGGCTGCTCGCCCGCGACGGCCTGACGGCCTGACGGCCTGACGGCCGAAGAGATCCTGCTGGTCCGGCTTGGCGGCCGGGCTGGGACGCCGGACCGAATTGTCCGGGCCGGCCACTCACACCTCAAGGGCGCCTTCGGCGTCGCTGACGCGACGTCGCTGCGCTCCGCCCTGGACCTGTGAGCCTCTGCCGGCCCTACGGGCACGCCCCAAGGGGCAGGCCAACCACAGCCTGCCCCTCAGGTCGGCCCGGCGTCCCAGCCCTTCAACCTCGCCAACGAGAACCGCCCAGGACTTGACCACTCAGGCCCTGGGATGTCTCCACGGCCGTGTTGGGACGCCTTGGGGTGGCGGGGGAACAACGCCCCGCCACCCCAAGGGGACGGGCCACCAGGCCCACCCAGTCCATCGGGAGTTTCAATGACCGTGTCAAGCCGCGCTGACTGCCGGGGCTGGTGCCTCGGTGGTGA
>NZ_MKVV01000005.1 GCF_001899645.1 Pseudonocardia sp. 73-21
CTCGACGGAGACGGGCTCGCCCTTCTTGTGCGCGACGACTCCGCGGACCTTCTGCGGCATGGTTCCTCCCAGATCTTCGACGGTCGGGCTCTCCTGCGAAGCCTGCCACGTGAACGCGACGGGTACCGTCCTGGCTCGTGATCGAACGCAGCGATGACAACGAGGTCGCGATCGTCCGGCTCGACCACGGCCCGGTCAGCGCCATGGACGCGGAGCTGTGCGAGGCGGTGGCGGCGCAGTTCCGGGCGCTCGGCACCGATCCGGCCGGTGCCGTGGTCCTCACCGGAACGGGCCGCGCCTTCTCGGCGGGCGCCGACCTGCGGCGTCTCGTGGCGGAGGGCGAGCCGTACATCCGGCGCTTCGTCCCGGCGCTGGACGCGATGTTCCGCGCGGTGTTCGAGCTGGGCAAGCCGGTGGTGGCCGCGGTGAACGGGCACGCGATCGCGGGCGGCTGCGTGCTCGCGGCCTGCGCCGACGTGACGCTGGCGGCCGAGGGTCGGGGTCGCCTCGGGGTGCCGGAGCTGCTGGTCGGGGTGCCGTTCCCTCGCGTGGCGATGGAGGTCGTCCGTTTCGCGGTGGGGGACGTCGTGGCGAGCCGGCTGATGCTCGGGGCGCAGACCTACCCGGTGGCCGAGGCGGTCGCGCTCGGGCTGGTCGACGAGGTCGTGGCCCCCGACGCCCTCCTCGCCGAGGCGGTGGTCCGGGCCCGCGCGATGGCCACCTCGGTGCCGCCCGACACGTTCGCCTTCACCAAGCAGCAGCTGCGCCGCGACACCGGCGAGCGCATGGACCGCTACGCCGACGAGCACGAGCGCACCGTCGAGCTGTGGAACCGCCACGTCGCGGACGGCTGGATGGCGGCCTACCTGGAGTCGGCCACCGCGAAGTGAGGGTGTGCCGGGGCGATCAGGCGGTGGCGGTGCGGATCGGGCAGCCCGCCACGTGCGCCGCGGCGGCCCGCAGCGGCCACTCCGCCCCGCAGACCCGGCACAACCGGGCCGCGCCGCGTTCGATGAGCGGGATGATCGGCTCGCCGCCCGCGAGCGCGGCGGTGGCGAGCGAGTAGATGCGCAGCTCGTCGTCGGTCATGTCCTCGCGAGGCTTGTCGACGAGCGCGCGGATCCGGGTGAGCGCGTAGTGCATCCACACGCCGCTGGTCAGCGGACCCTCCAGTGGGACGGACACGGAACCTCCCGATCGTCGACGGTGACGGCCCGATCCTCGCCCCGCCCGGTCCGCGGCGGCGCGGGATGGCGCGAAGTGAGACAGCTCAGACGGGCAGCAGGGGAGCGGGCTCGCCCAGCGCCGCGGCGATGAGCGGGGGGATCTCGCGCTTGCCGCTGCCGTCGGTGGCGATCACCACGTAGAAGGTGCGCCCGGCGCAGGTGACCTGCGCACCCCTCCGCACCTCGAAGTCCAGCGCGAAGCTGGTGCGGCCGATCCGGGCGGTGGACACGGCGACCTCGACCTCGTCGCCGAAGCCCACGCCGGCCTTCCAGTCGATCTCCGTCCGGACGAGCTGCACGTCGTAGCCGGCGTCGAGCATCGTGCGGTAGGGCAGCCCGCCGTGGAGCAGGAACGCCGTCATGGCGTCGTCGAACCACGCGAGGTACCAGGCGTTGAACACGACGCCCTGCCCGTCGACCTCCAGGTAGCGGACGTGGACGGGGTGGAGGAACGTCATTCCCGGGATCGTTCCGCCGGGGCGAAGACCACCACGATCGACAGGTCCTCGGTGACCTCGGTGAACTGGTGGTGCTCGTGGGCCTTCACGTAGATCACCGTGCCGGGGCCGACGTCGCTCTCCCCGGTCTCGGAGATCAGACGGCCGCGCCCGCGGACCACGACGTAGATCTCGTCCTCGCTGTGGGGATCCTGGCCGTCCTTGCCCCCGACGGGGATGCAGTAGGTGCCGACCGAGAGATCGGCGACGCGGAAGTGTTCCCGGTACTGGTTGGGCTCACCCTCGCGGACGGCGAAGTGGCCTGCGGCACGTAGAACCTGCACACCGGCGACGGTATCGCCTATCCCACACGCTCGCGAATAGTCCTGTTGACCGCTCGCCCGAACGCCGTGACGACGCCACGAACGGTGATCGGTTTGAGCTGGCTGAACGCCTCGGCGAGCCGGCTGCGCTCGTCGGCGGGCCGTCCCCGGTCGCGGTAGGGCTGCAGCACCTCGGCCTGGAACATGGCCATCAGGTCCTCGGCCAGCGCGGTGGTGTGCTTGTCGATGATCTCGTGCGCCCGCCGCCAGGTCTCGGCGGGCAGGCCCGAGTCGAGGACGGCGAGGCTCTCGCTCAGCGTCGCGGTGCCGTGGACGCGGACGCGGCCGGCGTCGAGCCGCGTGATGACGCCGAGGCCCTCCAACGCGTCGACGTCGGCGGGGCCCAGCGCCCGGCCGGCGCGCCGCTCGAGCTCGGTGGCGTCGATCTCCTCGATCTGCTCCGGCACCCACGGGGTGAGCAGGGCCCGTTGCAGGGCGAGGTCCTCCGCGCCCGCCGTCGCGGGCAGCCGCTCCAGCTGGCCCTCGATCGCGGCGAGGGTGAAACCCAGGCCGGACAGCTCGGTGACCAGCTCCAGCCGCGCGACGTGGTCGGGCCCGTAGAGGCCGGTGCGCCCGCGCAGCTGCGGGGCCGGGAGCAGCCCGCGGCTCGCGTAGAAGCGGATCGTGCGGACGGTGACGCCCGTGCGTTCGGAGAGCTGGTCGATCGTCAGCAGATCATCGGGTGGCTGCCCGGGTGCGGGTGTCCCGCAAGTGGTAGGTGCCGCCATGGGACGTCACAGTACGCGTAACCTTGACCTATGTGACAGTGCTGCTGTAACAAAGGTGGCACCACCCGTTGATGGAGAGGTCTGCATGTCCGAGATCCCCGAGGCATTCGTCTACGACGCCATCCGCACACCGCGCGGCCGGGGCAAGGCCTCCGGCTCGTTGCACGAGGTCAAGCCCGTCAGTCTGGTTATCGGCCTGATCGACGAGATCCGTGCCCGCTACCCGGAGCTCGACACGAACACCATCGACGACGTCGTGCTCGGCGTCGTCTCGCCCATCGGCGACCAGGGCGGTGACATCGCCAAGACCGCGGCCATCGCCGCCGGCCTGCCCGACACGGTGGCCGGGGTCCAGCTGAACCGCTTCTGCGCGTCCGGCCTGGAGGCCGTCAACACCGCCGCGCAGAAGGTCCGCTCCGGCATGGAGGAGATGGTCCTCGCCGGCGGCGTCGAGGTCATGTCGCGCGTCCCCATGGGTTCCGACGGCGGCGCGTGGGCCATGGACCCCGACACGTCGTACTCCACCGGCTTCGTGCCCCAGGGCATCGGCGCCGACCTCATCGCCACGCTGGAGGGCTTCTCCCGCGAGGACGTCGACACGTTCGCCGTCGAGTCGCAGGCGCGCGCGGCCAAGGCGTGGGCCAACGGCTACTTCGCCAAGTCGGTCGTCCCGGTCAAGGACCGCAACGGCATGACCGTGCTCGACCACGACGAGTTCATCCGCGCCGGCGCCACGCTCGACAGCCTCGCGGGCCTGAAGCCCTCGTTCGAGATGATGGGCGAGTCCGGCGGCTTCGACGCCGTCGCGCTGCAGCGCTACCACTGGGTCGAGAAGATCAACCACGTCCACCACGCGGGCAACAGCTCCGGCATCGTGGACGGGGCCGCGCTGACGCTGATCGGCACCGAGGCGGCGGGCAAGGCCGCGAACCTGCGCCCCCGCGCGCGCATCGTCGCCACCGCGCTGTCCGGCGCCGACCCGACGATCATGCTCACCGGCCCGGCACCCGCGTCGAAGAAGGCGCTGGCCAAGGCCGGCCTGAACGTCGAGGACATCGACCTCTTCGAGATCAACGAAGCCTTCGCCGCCGTCGCCATGCGGTACATGAAGGACATGAACATCAGCCACGAGATCACCAACGTCAACGGCGGCGCCATCGCGATGGGGCACCCGCTGGGCGCCACCGGCGCGATGATCCTCGGCACGCTGATCGACGAGCTGGAGCGCCGCGAGCTGCGGTACGGCCTGGCCACGCTGTGCGTGGGCGGCGGAATGGGCATTGCGACGATCGTGGAGCGGATCTGACATGGCTGACGACGCAATCGTTCCCGCGGAGGAGAAGTCGATGCAGCAGCAGAAGGCGGTGCGCTGGGAGAAGGGCGCCGACGGCATCGCCATCGTCACCCTCGACGACCCGAGCAGCAGCGCCAACACGATGAACGACGCCTACAAGGCGGCGATGGGTGAGGTCGTCGACCAGCTCGTGGCGGCCAAGGACGAGCTCGTCGGCGTGATCATCACCTCCGCCAAGAAGACGTTCTTCGCGGGCGGCAACCTCGAGCAGCTCTCCTCCGCCGGGCCGGACGACGCGCCCGCCGTGTTCGAGAACGTCACCGAGGTCAAGGCCCAGCTGCGCAAGCTGGAGACGCTGGGCCGGCCCGTCGTCGCGGCGATGAACGGCACCGCGCTCGGCGGCGGCCTGGAGATCGGCCTCGCGTGTCACCACCGCATCGGCCTCGACGCCCGCGGAGTGATCTACGGCCTGCCCGAGGTGACGCTGGGTCTGCTGCCCGGTGGCGGTGGCGTCACCCGCATCACCCGCATGCTCGGCATCGCGAACGGCTTCATGAACGTGCTGGCCCAGGGGCAGCGGATGAAGCCGGACAAGGCGCTCGAGGTCGGCATCATCGACGAGCTCGCCTCCACCCCGGAGGAGATGCTGGAGAAGGCCAAGGCCTGGATCGCCGCGAACCCCGAGGCCACGCAGCCGTGGGACCAGCCGAAGTACCGGATCCCGGGCGGCACGCCGTCCACCCCGGCGCTCGCGTCGATCCTGCCGGCGTTCCCCGCGAACCTGCGCAAGCAGCTCAAGGGCGCGCCCATGCCGGCGCCGCGCAACATCCTCGCCGCGGCCGTCGAGGGCGCCCAGGTCGACTTCGACACCGCGCTGCGCATCGAGGGCCGCTACTTCGTGGAGCTCGTCTGCGGCCAGGTCAGCAAGAACATGACCAAGGCGTTCTTCTTCGACCTGCAGGCCATCAACGGTGGCAGGTCCCGCCCGGACGGCTACGAGAAGTGGGCGCCCCGCAAGGTCGCCGTCCTCGGCGCCGGGATGATGGGCGCGGGCATCGCCTACGTCTGCGCGCTGTCGGGCTGGGAGGTCGTGCTCAAGGACGTCTCTCTCGAAGCCGCCGAGAAGGGCAAGGCGTACTCCGAGTCCCTGGTCGCCAAGGGCGTCAAGCGCGGCAGGACCACGCTGGAGAAGGGCGAGGCGCTGCTGCAGCGCATCACCCCCACCGCCGACTACAACGACCTCGCGGGCTGCGACACGATCATCGAGGCCGTCTTCGAGTCGGTGGCGCTCAAGCAGGAGGTGTTCCGGGAGGCGATGAAGATCGTCGAGCCGGACGCCCTGCTGTGCTCCAACACCTCCACGCTGCCGATCACCGAGCTCGCCGCCGGTCTCGACCGCGAGGGCGACTTCATCGGCCTGCACTTCTTCTCGCCGGTCGACAAGATGCCGCTCGTGGAGATCATCCGCGGTGAGCGCACCTCGGACGCCACGCTGGCCAAGGCGTTCGACCTGACGCTGGGCATCAAGAAGACCCCCATCGTCGTCAACGACAGCCGCGGCTTCTTCACCTCCCGCGTCATCGGCACCTTCATCAACGAGGGCGTCGCGATGCTGGCCGAGGGCATCGACCCGCAGACCATCGAGCAGGCCTCCTCGCAGGCCGGCTACCCGGCACCGGTGCTCCAGCTGATGGACGAGCTCACGCTCACGCTGCCGCAGAAGATCCGCAAGGAGACCCAGGCGGGCGTCGAGGCGGCCGGTGGCACCTGGACGCCGCACCCGTCGGACGCGATCATCGACCGGCTGGTGGAGGAGTTCGACCGCAAGGGCAAGAGCAGCGGCGCGGGCTTCTACGAGTACGTCGACGGCAAGCGGACGCGGCTGTGGCCGGGCCTGCGCGAGGAGTTCAAGGCCACCAACCACGACGTCGACCTGCACGAGCTCTCCGAGCGGATGTTGTTCGTCGAGGCCATCGAGACGCAGAAGTGCTTCGACGAGGGCGTGCTGACCACGGTGCCCGACGCGAACATCGGCTCGATCTTCGGCATCGGCTTCCCGGCGTGGACCGGCGGCGTCGTGCAGTACGTCGAGGGCTACCCCGGCGGCGTCGCGGGCTTCGTGAAGAAGGCCGACGAGTACGCGCAGAAGTACGGCGCGCGCTTCGAGGTCCCGGACAGCCTCCGGAAGAAGGCGCAGGGTCTGGTCGACGCCTGACCCGGCTCCGACGAACGGCACTCCCGTCGCACAGGTTGCGACGGGAGTGCCGTTCGTCGTCTGCGGGTCAGCGCACCGTCAGCTCGGTGGCCACCGTGCCGGTGAACGCCGGCGGGTCGCCGATCGGGCTCGCGATCAGGTACTTCCCCCGGGTCAGCTGTGCCGTGCCGTAGCCGCTGGGAGCGCCTGCGCCGGGCTGGACCGCCGCCACGACGTCGGCCACGGACGCGAAGTCGACGCTGCCGTTGCGGATGCCGTCGAGGGTGGCGGCCGCCTTCGTCGACTGAACGGCGCGCCCGCGGCCGTCGAGGCACGGGCTCCGCAGATCGCGTTGCGGACGGGGGACGCCCCGGTCGGGGTGCTGGCACTCGGGACCGGATCTGCGCGCCGGCTGCGCCGCGCCCGCGAGGTGGCCGTCGAGGCACGACTGCCGATCGAGGTCAGCCGGTTGCGGCTGGAGCTGCGCGGCGCGCGCGAGGGGTTCGGCATCACCTCGCTGCGCGACCGCGTCGCCTCCGCCGGCGGCGGAGCTGTGGATCAGCAGCCCGGCGGGGGAGGGCACCGAGGTGCGGGTGGAGGTGCCGTGCGGATCGTGATCGCCGAGGACCCGGTGCTGTTCCGCGAGGGTCTCGCCCGGCTGCTGACCGAGGGCGGGCACGAGATCGTGGCCGCGGTCGGCGACGGCGGCGACCTGGCCGCGTTGAGTGCACGCGAGCGCGAGGTGCTCGCGCTGGTGGCGGAGGGCCGCACCAAATGCCGGTATCGCCCGCAGGCTCGTCCTCGCCGAACGGACCGTGGAGACGCACATGCGCGCGATCTTCCAGAAGCTGCGCATCGCCGACAGCGGCGACGACCACCGCCGGGTGCTGGCGGTGCTGGCCCATCTGGGTCAGCGCACGTCGTGACCGCGCGCCCGCAGCGCCTCCGCGAAGATGTCGGCGATCCCGGCGTAGCCCCGGTCGTTCGGGTGGAAGTGGTCGGCGGCGAGCTTGCCCTTCCAGTGCCGGGTGCGGGGGTCGCGCAGCTCCGCCAGCCGCACGGTGCCGGTGGCGACCGCCTCGTCGATCTGGGCGTTGAACGCCAGCGCCGCCGCGTAGGTGCCGGGCTGGTTGCCCACCACCGTGCCGGCGGGGAGGCGTTCGAGCAGCTCGACGTGGTCCGCGGGCAGCGTCGGGCGGTAGCGGGGGTTCATGAGGTCGTTGTTGCCGACGAGCAGCGTGACGAGGTCGGGGACGGCGCCCAGCCCCTCCAGGGCGGGGAGCTGGCGGTCGAGCACGTCGCGGACACGGCCACCGCTGATGCCGAGGTTCACCACGCGCCAGCCGGGCTTGCGGGCGGCGAGCTGCCCCACCCAGCCCCGGCGGTGGGTGCTGGCCCCGATCCCGACGGTCATCGAGTCGCCCAGCGCCACCCACAGCGGGCCCTCGGCCTGCAGGGCGGCGATGTTGTCGCGCAGCCACGCGTCGGCGTAGGGGACGGTCTGCTCCTGCACGGAACGGACGCCGCGGGAGAACCGGGACGCCAGCGACACGAACTGCCCCGGTGGGCGGCCGCTGAGGTTGGAGAACTCGAAACGCGTGGTCATCGGGGTGTGGTCGGCTGCAGGACCGCCTCCACCAGCGCCTCCGTACGCAGGTGCGTGCCCTCCTGGTAGCCGGGGTCGCGCACCATGTCGGAGAACGCGCGACGGCTGGGGTACGACACGAGCAGCACGGCGTCCCAGTCCTGGCCGTGCTCGGCGACGACCGGGTCGGCGCCGTGGCCGAAGTACACGACCGTGGCGCCGACCTTCGCCGCGTACGGGCGGAAGTGGGCGATGTACTCGTCGTACCGCTCCGCACCGCCCTCGGCGAAGCGCAGCAGGTTGAGCATCACGACGGGGGCATCGGGCTCGACGGCGAGGAACGCCTTCATGTCGGCGCCTGTGGGGTTGATCGCCATCAGCTCATCCTGCCTGAACGGATTCGGGCATTGTGGACACGTGGCCGACTGGATTTTCGCGATCGTCGACCGTCTCGGGGCTCTCGGGGTGGGACTACTGATCTTCCTGGAGAACGTGGTCCCGCCGATCCCGTCGGAGGTGATCCTGCCGTTGGCGGGGTTCCGGGCCCGCTCCGGCGCGCTCGACCTCCTCACGGTGTGGCCGGCGTCCGTCGTCGGGTCGGTGGCCGGAGCCCTCGTGCTCTACGGGCTGGGCACGTGGCTCGGCCACGACCGCCTGCGGGCGCTCGCGGCGCGGCCGTGGTTCGTGCTGGCGAGCGTCTCGGACATCGACCGGGGCCGTGAGCTGTTCGCGCGCCACGGCGGCAAGGTCGTGCTGCTGTGCCGGTTCGTGCCGTTCCTGCGCAGCGTCGTGTCCATCCCCGCCGGCATCGAGGGCATGCCGCTGATGCGCTTCGTCCTGCTCACCGCGCTCGGCAGCGGGATCTGGAACGCCGCCTTCCTCGGCATCGGCTGGCTGCTGGGGGAGAACTGGGCGCAGGTGGAGGGCTGGCTCGGGCCCGTCTCCTACGTCGTGATCGGGCTGCTCCTCGTCGGACTGGCCGTGCTGGTGGTGCGGCGGTACCGCGGACGGCGGGCCGCCCGGTCCTGACTCCTCGGATGCGGAGCCGGCTTGCCCCGGGCCCCGGTTGTAGGTCAAGCTTCCGCGCCGGTCCCGCGGAGCGGGCCGGAAGCGAGAGAGGTGCACGTGACCACGGATCAGGAGTGGGCCGAGGAGGACTGGGCGGCCGAGCGGACGCGGTTCGCGATCCTGCGGGCCGGTGGCGACCCCGACGATGTCGCCGACATGCTCGTCGGTCCGCTGGCCCGCGAGTTCGTCCGGCTCGCGGAGCACCTCGCCGACGCCGACACCGTGCACGGCGTGCTGCAGCGGGTGGTCCGCGCCGCGTCGGTGGTGGTGCCCGGCGCCGATCTCGTCAGCGTCTCGATGCGCGCCCAGGACGGCCTGCACACACCGGTCCAGACCGAGCCGCTCGCCACCCGGCTCGACGAGGTCCAGTACCGGCTCGACGAGGGCCCGTGTGTCGACGCCACCCGCACGCCCGGCCTGGGCGTGACGTTCTCCGACGACCTGGGCTCCGGCCGCGAGTTCCCGACGTTCGGGCCCGCCGCCGCCGAGCTGGGAGTGCACAGCGTCCTCGCGGTCGGGCTCTTCCCGCACGGCGGTGCCACCCCGCGGCTGGGTTCGCTCAACATCTACTCGCGGTCCCGGGGCGGGCTCGACGAGCTCGACCGCGACCTCGCCCTCGTGCTCGCCGCCCACGCCTCCACCGCGCTGCACGCCACGATGGCGTCGTCGACGGCGGAGCTGGAGATGGCGCAGCTGCGGGAGGCGATCAACAGCCGGGACGTGATCGGGCAGGCCAAGGGCATCCTCATGGAGCGCCGCGGGATCTCCGCCGACGAGGCCTTCGACACGCTGCGCCGCGCCTCGCAGGCGCTCAACGTGAAGCTGGCGCAGGTCGCCGAGACGCTGGTGGAGCGGCGCATCGAGATGTAGGGGCGAACCACAGGGCTTCGCCAGGCTCCTCTCAGGCAGCGGGACGACCGTGGTCCGTACGCCGAACCGAGGAGCCCACCATGTCGACCGCCACGCTCGACCACCCCACCGAGACCCCGCACCGCCGTCCGCGGGTGCTGCTCGTGGAGGACACCGAGTCGGTGCGCCGTGCCGTCGCGCTCGGGCTCCAGGCGTCCGGGTTCGACGTGACGGCGGTGGCGGACGGGGCCGAGGCGCTCGCGGTGTTCGCGGCGGTCGGCCCCGCGGTCGTCGTCACCGATCTGTCGATGCCGGGGATGGACGGGTTCGAGCTGATCAGGACGCTGCGGGTGCGTCAGGTCGGCGTCCCGGTGCTCGTCGTCAGCGCGCGCGACTCCTCGCAGGACCGGGCCGCCGCGCTCGCCGCGGGTGGCGACGGCTACCTCGTCAAGCCGTTCGGGCTCGCCGAGCTGCGCGAGCGCGTCACCGCTCTCGCCGAGAACCCGCCGCGGCGGTGTGGCACTCTCACCGCGTGATCCGCAACGTGGTGGTGGGCCGGGTGCGCGAGGGCGTGCCGGCCGAGGCGATCGAGCGCGGCCTGCAGGCGCTGCGCGACCTGACCGTCGACGGCGTCGACTTCCGGCTCGTCGCCGGGCTCGATCTGGGGCTGCGCGAGGGCGGTGCCAGCTTCGCCATCACCGGCGACTTCGTCGACGAGGACGCCTACCGCACCTACGACCTCGACGCGGAGCACAACCGCATCCGGGCGGAGATGTTCGCCCCGATCAGCGAGATCATCCTGCGCGTGCAGTTCCGGCTGCCCGACTGACCGTCGTGGTGCGGATCGTCCCCGCGGAGGAGGTGCCCTTCGAGGACATCCAGACGGTTCTCGGGCGCCGGGACCACGCCGCGCGGTGCCAGTGCCGGCGTCTCAAGGTCGCCGGCTGGATCTGGCGTGACTCCACCCTGGAGCGGGTCGTTCTTCGCCGCCACGTCCCCGCTCGCGCTGTTCGCGGGCTACCCACTGCTGATCGCGCTGGTACTGGGAGCCGCAGGGTTCGCGGTCGTCCGCCGCGCCACCCCCTGACCGCACCAGTACGTTCGCGGCCGCACACCCGTCACGGCGGGGGTGCGGCCGCTGCGGCGCTTGCGCGGTCAGTACTCGTCGGGGTGCGGCGGGCGTACGCGGGGCCCAGCACGTCCGGCTCCGGCGTCGCCAGGGCCACCCGGAGGAACGACCGCACCGCCGCCGTCGGCTCGTCCGTCCTCCGGCGGAGCAGGCCCGTCTCCACCACCGGCACGTGTCGCGTCAACGGGCGCGTGACGGCGTCGGGCCCGCACACCAGCTCCGCCGACGCGGGCAGTACCGACACCCCCAGCCCCGCGCCGACCAGCGCGACGGCGGTCTGGACCAGGTCGACCTCCCGCAGCGTCGGCTCGAACCCCGACAGCCGGCACGCGCCGGCGAGGTGGGCCGCCAGCCCGCCCCACACCTCGCGCGCGGGGGCGAGGAACGGGCGGTCGGCCAACGAGGCGAGGTCCACCCGCTCGGGCGGGGCGTCGGTGCGGGGCAGCACCGCCACCAGCGGCTCGCGACGCACGACGGCCACGTCGAGATCGGGGCCGACGCCGCCCGCGGCCCCGCCCGGCGGCAGGTGTACAAGGCCGAGCTCGGCGCGTCCGGCGCGGACGTGCTCGGCGACGGCGTCGGTGCCGGCCTCCAGGAAGCGCAGCTCCACCCCGGGGCTCTCCTCGGTGAACCGGCGCAGCAGCGGCGGGAGCACCGACCACGCCAGCGCAGGCACGAACGCGAGCGCCAGCCGGCCGGTGCGGCCCAGCCCGCGGACGACCGCCGCGGCGGCGTCCACGTCGTCGAGCACCCGGCGGGCGTGCTCGACGAGGTGCCGGCCGGCCTCGGTGAGGTCGACGCCGCGGCGGTGCCGCACGAACAGCTCAACGCCGAGCTCGTGCTCCAGGCGGGCGAGCTGCGCCGAGAGCGGGGGCTGGGTGAGGTGCAGGCGGGTGGCGGCGCGGGTGACCGATCGCTCCTCCGCGACGGCGAGGAAGTAGCGGAGCTGCCTCAGATCCATGGTTGTGAGTATGGCTGAGCTTCGGAATCGGTATTGGACGAATGGCTGCCGACCCCCCACTGTGAGCTGGTGCACGCTTTCACGTACGACGCGCTGCCGGCCCGGATCGTGTTCGGCCCCGGGGCCGCGCGCACCCGGCTCGCCGACGAGGTGGCCCGGCTCGAGGCCACGCGGGTGCTGCTGATCGCGTCCACGCGCGACGCCGAGCGCGTCCGGGAACTGGTGGCGCCGTTCCACCCGCGGGTGGCGGCCACGTTCACCGACGTCGTCGAGCACGTGCCCGTCGCCACCGCGGCCGCCGTGCGCGCGATGGCCGTCGACGTCATGGCCGACGCGGTGCTCTGCATCGGGGGCGGCTCCACCATCGGGGCCGCCAAGGCCGTGGCCCTCACGGCGGGTGTCCCGATCGTCGCCGTGCCCACCACGTACTCGGGTTCGGAGGTCACGGCGATCTGGGGCACCAGCGACAACGGCATCAAGACCACCGGGTTCGACCTCGCGGTGCTGCCGCGCACCGTCGTCTACGACCCGGAGCTGACGGCCACCCTGCCCCGCGACCTGGCCGTCGCCAGCGGGCTCAACGCGATGGCACGGCGTCGAGGCGCTGTGGGCGCCCGGCCGCAACCCCGTCAGCACGGTGATCGCGCAGGAGGGCATCGCGGCACTGGCGACGGGCCTGCGCGAGGACGACCCGGCCGAGCTGCTGCGCGGCGCCTGGCTCACCGCGTCCGCGTTCGCCGTCACGGGATCGGGCCTGCACCACAAGCTCTGCCACGTGCTCGGCGGGATGGGCATGCCGCACGCGCGCACCCACGCCGTGGTGCTGCCGCACGTGCTGGCGTTCAACGCACCGGGCGCGCCGGACGCCGCGGCGCGGGTGGCCCGCGCACTGGGCGGGTCCGGGCTCCGCGCCCTCGCGGACGAGCTCGGCGTGCCCCGCGGGCTGCGCGACCTGGGCCTCCCGGAGGAGAAGATCGACGAAGCCGCCGCTCTCACCGAGCCGGTGGTGCCCGCCGACAACCCCGTGCCGGTCGGCAGTGGGGCGTTGCGGCGGCTCGTACGCGACGCGTGGTCAGGAGAACAGCATGGATGAGCAGCGGGAACAGGCGGTCACCGACGAGGTGGTGGCCAGCTTCGCCGACACGGAGGACGAGCGGCTCAAGGAGATCGTCGGGAGCCTCACCCGGCACCTGCACGCGTTCGCCCAGGAGGTGCGGCTGACGCAGGAGGAGTGGGCCGCGGGCATCGGGTTCCTCACCCGCGTCGGCCACATGACCGACGACCGGCGCCAGGAGTTCATCCTGCTGTCGGACGTGCTGGGGCTGTCGATGCTCACCGTCGGCATCAACGCCCCCGACTCGCCGGAGGCCACCCCGTCGACGGTGTTCGGGCCGTACTTCGTCGAGGGCGCGCCGGAGGTCGAGCTCGGTGGCGACATCGCGTTCGGCGCGAAGGGCAACCCGTGCTGGGTGACGGGCAGCGTCCACGGCGTGGACGGCTCGCCCGTGGCCGGCGCCCACATCGAGGTGTGGGAGGCCGACGAGGACGGCTTCTACGACGTCCAGTACGAGGGCGACCGCACGGCGGGCCGCGGCCGGCTCACCGCCGACGACGAGGGCCGCTACCGCTTCTGGTCGGTGCTGCCCTCGGCCTACGGCATTCCCGACGACGGCCCGGTCGGCGACCTGCTCGCCGCCACCTCGCGCAGCCCGATGCGCCCGTCGCACCTGCACTTCAAGGTGGACGCCCCCGGCTACCGCACGCTGATCACCCACATCTTCGTCTCGGGCGACCCGTACCTCGGCAGCGACGCCGTGTTCGGCGTCAAGGACAGCCTGATCACCGACTTCCCCGAGCACCCGGCCGGCGCCGCGCCCGACGGCCGCGCGATCGACGGCCCCTGGAACAGCGTGAACTTCGACATCGTCCTGGAGAAGGCATGACCCTCACGACCGACGTCCTCGTCATCGGCAGCGGCCCGGCCGGCGGCAACGCGGCCCTGTCGCTGGCCACGCTCGGCGTCGACCACATGGTGATCACCAAGTACCGCTGGACCGCCAACACCCCGCGCGCGCACATCACCAACCAGCGCACCGTCGAGATCTTCCGCGACCTCGGCATCGAGGACGACGTGCTCGCCCAGGGCACCGCGCACGACCTCATGGGCGAGACGGTGTTCTGCACGAGCCTCGCCGGCGACGAGATCGGCCGCGTCCGCACCTGGGGCACCCACCCGGCGCGCGAGGCCGACTACACGATGGCGAGCCCGTCACCCAACTGCGACATCCCGCAGACGTTCCTCGAGCCCATCGTGATCGGGCACGCGGCGTCGCGGGGCAGCCGGATCCGCTTCGACACCGAGTACGTGTCGTTGGTGCAGGACGCCGACGGCGTGGACGTCACGGTGCGGGACCGGATCACCGGCGCCGAGTACGTGATCCGCGCGAAGTACGTGATCGGCGCCGACGGCGGGCGCAGCGCGGTGGCCGCGGACGTCGGCCTGCCGTTCGAGGGCGAGATGGACGTCGCCGGCTCGATGAACATCGTCTTCCACGCCGACCTCACCCACTACGTCGACTACCGGCCCAGCGTCCTGTACTGGGTGCTGCAGCCCGGCTCGGACGTCGGCGGCATCGGCATGGGCGTCGTGCGGATGGTGCGGCCGTGGAACGAGTGGCTCGTGATCTGGGGCTACGACATCAACCAGCCACCGCCCGAGGTCACCGACGACGAGGCCATCAAGATCGTCCACGAGCTGGTGGGTGACGACACGATCCCGGTGACCATCCGCTCCACCTCGTTGTGGGGCAACAACAAGATGTTCGCCACCCGCTACCGCGCGGGCCGCGTGTTCTGCATGGGCGACGCGGTCCACCGGCACCCGCCGTCGAACGGGCTGGGCTCCAACACCTCCATCCAGGACGCCTACAACCTGGCCTGGAAGCTCGCGTACGTGCTGCGCGGCACGGCGGGGGAGGCGCTGCTGGACTCCTACGACGCCGAGCGCACGCCCGTCGGCAAGCAGATCGTGCTGCGCGCCAACCAGAGCATCGAGGAGTTCGGCGCGATCTTCGAGGCGCTGGGCCTGCTCGACGCCGCCGAGCCCGAGGTGATGCGCCGGCGCATCCAGGACCGCTCGGCCAACACCCCCGAGGCCGCCGACCAGCGCGAGAAGCTGCGCAAGGCCCTGGACCTCAAGAACTACGAGTTCAACGCCCACGGTGTGGAGCTGGGGCAGCGCTACGCGTCCGGCGCGGTGGTGCCCGACGGCACCCCCGAGCCGGAGTACACCCGCGACCCCGAGCTGTACTACCACCCGACGACGTGGCCGGGCGCGCGCCTGCCGCACGTCTGGCTGGGCCGCGACGGGCGCCGCGTCTCCACGCACGACGTGGCGGGCAAGGGCAGGTTCTGCCTGTTCACCGGCATCGCGGGCGAGGCGTGGGCCGACGCGGCGTCGAAGGTGGCCGCCGAGCTCGGCGTCGAGCTGGTGGCCCACGTGATCGGGCCGGGCCGGGAGTACAACGACCTCTACGAGGACTGGGCCGGCGCGCGCGAGGTGGGCGAGGACGGTTGCGTCCTGGTGCGCCCCGACGCGCACGTGGCCTGGCGCAGCGCCGCGCTGGTCGACGACCCGACGTCCGACCTGCGCCGCGTGCTCACCCAGGTACTGGCCCGCTGATCCGAGGTCGTGCGCGGAAATCGGTGCTGGGGCACTGATTTCCGCGCACGGGCGGCGTCAGCCGCACTCAGTTGCACTTCTTGTCCACGGCGACGTCGGCGCCCTTCGGGGTGAAGCCCTGGGTGGTGTTGCCCGCGATGGTGTTGCCGCAGCCCGAGGTGGCCTTGTCGGTGATCACGTGGGTCTCGATGATGTTCGTGAGTGCCGGGGATTCGCCGGTGGTGACGTTGTCGATCACCGTGGTGGAGTAGCCCTTCACGTCGACGATCGAGTCGGCGAAGTTCTGGCCGCTCGTGGCCGAGCCGTCGAAGCGGTTGCCGCTGATCCACGTGCCGGAGGTCGCCTCCTTCACGTCCACGTTCTCCGCGGTGATCGTGCGGAACGTGTTGCCGACGATCCGGTTGTTCATCGACAGGTCCGGCGGCCCGCCGGTGATCTTCTTCCAGTTGCTCCTCGCGCTGCCCACGTAGACCCCCTCGCCGTACTGCGGCTGGTCGAGGCCGGTGTCGTGGATGGTGGAGCGCTGGATGGTGTTGTCGCTGGAGTGGGTGCGGAAGTGCACGGCCTCGTCGCCGGTGCGGCCGATGTCGAGGGAGTCGAGCAGGATGTGCTGGACGTTGTCGAGCATCACGCCCTTGCCGCCCCCGGTGACCGCGAACCCGACGAGCTGCCACCAGCTCGCGCCGTCCATGTGCACGGTGTAGCCCTTGCCACTGCCCGTGATCACCGCGTCGGCGGGGCCGGTGAGGGTGATCGGGTCCTCCGCCGTGCCGGACGTCGAGATCACGACGGGGGAGTAGGTGCCGGCGGCCATGCGGATGGTGTCGCCGGGCCGGGCCGCCGCGATCGCCCGGGTGAGCTGGTCGCTGCTGCTGACGTCGGTGGTGCGGCCGGTGCCCTTGGCCAGGGTGCGCAGCTCACCGCCGGCGGGCGCGGGCGTCGGCACGGGTGGGGGCGTCACCTCTTCAGTGTCGCCGGACTTCCCGCGCTGGGCCGAGCCGGGCAGGTAGGTCGTCGACACGTAGGACGACGGGGGATCGGCGGCGATGGTGCGCACCCCGGAGTCGGTGGTGGAGTCCCCGCCGAGCCCCGGCAGCGCCCACATGACCACCGCCAGGACGAGGACCGCCCATCGCTGCACCTGCATCGCGTTACGCCCTCCGGGCCGGTCGAGTGTCGATCACTGGAACCGTCCGTGAAGCTACCCGCCGTTGCCACCCCTGTGGGGTGGTTCGGCACCATCCGGTGGGGGGAACCCCGTGACCGGTTGCGAGGTTGCAGTGCTGGGCCTGCGAGGCGCGCGAGACCTGCCTCGTCACGCGGAACGGGGGAGGCGGCCGAGCTGCGGCCCGTCGCCCGGCGACGGCGGCTCACGGCGGAGGCCCTCGTCGCGCGGCACCGCACGTTGCCTCGGGCGGCGCACGCCGACATGCGTGCCGAAGCGGACGAGCTGTTCGGCGAGGACACCGCCGGCGCCGACAACCCCCCGGGCCGGCCCCGTGGCTGGGCCACAGCCACGCCCGCCGTCGGGCGTGCTCGACACGTGCACGTCCGTCGACCTGGATCTGCTCGACCCGGCGGATCTGCCCGCCGTCCCGGAAGTCACCGCGATCAGCGCGGCGGAGCTCCAGCAGCGGCTCGACCTGATGATCGCCGCCACCGCCTCGTCGCGGAACCTGCCGATCTACACCCGCAGCGCCGCCGACTTCGCCGGGATGAGCTCGATGGTCACGGTGACCGGTCTGCAGCTCATGCCGCGAAGACGATGGTGCGACGGTGCAGGTACTCCGCCAGCGCGCCGAGGCGGGTGAGGCGGCGGCGCTGGCCGTAGGCCGACAGCGGGCCCGCCAGCTGCTGCACCACCGCCCCGGCGGGGCCGCTGACCGTGGCCGTCATCGTCACGGTGCAGCCGTCGGGGCCGTCGGGGGTGATCAGGTCGGCGTAGTCGAGCCGGTGGCCCGCCGCCGTGGAGGTCCAGCGGATGCCGCGGCCGGGCTCGCACCAGGTGACCTCCATCCGGGTGGCCGGGCCGAACCACGGCTTGACCAGGCCGGTCCAGCCCGCGGCCTCGATCCGCTCCTCGGCGGTGTCGACCCGGGCGATGTGCGGCGACCAGAGCTTCCACGCCGTGATGTCGGTGAGGACGGCGTGCGCGACGGCGGCGGGAGCGGCGACCTGAGCTCGGATCGGATCACCCGCTCACGGTAGACCGGTAATCGGCGCTTCGCCGTCACGTCGTCGCCCGGACGCAGTGACCCGTGGGGGTTCCCCCGGCCGCGGAGTCACCCCGCCGTCCATCCCGTCGGTGGCCGCCGCGAAGGCCGAGCCGGCCGTCCTCACCGTGACGACCGCGGGCTCCATGGCGGGCTGCTCGCGCGACGCTTCCCGCACCGGATCGGCCAGGGAGGCGCCTGCGACACCCGCGACGTCGTGCCGGGGCGCGACGGTACCGGCGTGGGCCCCTGCCCGGTCTCGACCGGGTCCACCTGCGACGACACCGCGGCCGTGCAGGTCCGCGTCCGCTACGAGGGCGCCGACGGGTGGTACGTCGTGCGCGGCGGGCCGTCTAACGGGGAGTGCCGAACACCTGCGTCCAGTACACGCCGTACGGGCCACCGAGCGCGTGCCCGAGGCCGATCTGCGTCCACCCCGAAGTCCCGCGCCAGCCCGGCCAGCCCGTCCGCGTAGCCCTGGCCGACCGCGCGCACCCGCCACCGCCCGTCGCGGCGGTAGATCTCGGCCAGCAGCACCACGGTCTCGGTGTGCAGCCGGGGCGCGCTCAGCCGCGCGAACGCGGTGCCGTCGCCCAGGACGCAGGCGGGCGGCGGCAGGGCCCCGAACGCGACGCCTTCCTCCGCCGGCGACGCGACCACCACGACCTTCGCGGCGCCGCGCCTCAGCCGCGCCGGCGTCACCGTGAGACCCGCCGGGCCCAGCACCACGCCGGGGCCGGTGGGGGCGTTCCAGAACACCCTGTCGGCGTCGCCCGAGACGGACCCCCACGCGTCCACGACGAGGGCGGAGAGGTCGAACGGGCCAACGGGCGCGACCGTGACGGCGGCGCCGGGCAGCGCGATGTTCGCACCCGGCAGGAGATCGACCACCACGCCCGTCCAACTCACGGGCGGTAGGCCCGGTTCCCTCCCGTCCCGCGAGCCCTCACCCGGACCGCGCTGGTGGTGGCCCGCGGCCGACCGCACCGTCGCGCGCCGCGTACCGTCGCCCCCCGTGATGAGTGAGAAGGCCGAGGTCCTCGCCGAGGTGGTGCGGGGGGACGTCGTCGAGTCCGTGCACCTGGGCCACCTCGTGGCCCTCGACGCGCACGGTGTGCCGGTGCGGGCCGTCGGCGACCCCGGCGTCACCTTCTACCCGCGCTCGTCGCTCAAACCCGTGCAGGCCGTCGCGATGCTGCGCGCCGGGCTCGACCTCGACGGGGAGCAGCTCGCCCTCGCCGCCGCCAGCCACTCCGGCGAGCCCGCCCACCTCGACGGCGTCCGCGCGATCCTGGCCGGCGCCGGACTGACCGAGGCCGACCTGCAGAACACCCCGGCCCCGCCGTGGGACGCCGAGGCCGCCTACGCGTGGCGCGTCGCCGGGCACGGGCCGTCGTCGCTCGTCCAGAACTGCTCGGGCAAGCACGCCGCGATGCTCGCCACCTGCGTCGCGGCCGGCTGGGAGCACCGCACCTACCTCGAGCCCGGACACCCGCTGCAGCAGGCGATCCGGGCGTCGGTCGCCGGGCTCACCGGTGACGGCGACCCCGCGCACACCAGCGTCGACGGCTGTGGGGCGCCGCTGTTCTCCTGCACGGTCGCGGGACTGGCGCGGGCGTTCGCCCGGATCGCCACCGCCGCCGACGGCACGCCCGAGCACCGCGTGGCCACCGCGATCCGCGAGCACCCGTGGTTCCTCGGCGGCACCGGGCGCGAGGTGACCGCGTTCATCGAGGGCGTGCCGGGCCTGATCGCCAAGGACGGCGCCGACGGCGTGTTCGCGGCGGCCCTGCCGGACGGCCGGGCGCTGGCGCTCAAGGTCCTCGACGGCTCCCCGCGCCCGGTGCCGGTGGTGGTGGCCGGAGCGCTGCGGGCCCTCGACGTCCCGCTGCCCGACGGGCTGGGCCGGGTCGACGTCCTGGGCCACGGCCGGTCGGTGGGAACAGTGCGGTCGCCGTTGCCCGGGCATTTCTCCGTGAATTAAGTTCTCGGTCGAATCCGTGAAGAATATCCTTGCACTTAACGATCTCCACTCCAATGGGGTAATTTCCGATCGGGCCAGATGTCGTTGAACCGGATAGCGGCGTCTCGGCGCTGCGCTCCTGCTCCAAGCGGGTGCTCCCCTATTTCCACCGAGGAGAATGCAGTGTTCGAGGGGTTCAACCAGACGTTCGTGAAGAACGCGATCAGCCGCAGTTCCGAGAACCCGATGGACCGTCGCCGATTCCTGCGCGCCGCGGGAATCGGAACCGCGGGTGTCGTCGGTGTCGGGGCGCTCGGCGTCACGGCCGGCCAGGCGTTCGCGGGTGGCGCCGACGCCCCCAAGGGACCGAGCGACGGCGCGGTGCTCAACTTCGCGCTCAACCTCGAGTACCTCGAGGCCGAGTACTACCTGCGCGGGGCGTTCGGCAAGGGGCTGGCCGACAGCGACATCGACGGCACCGGCACGCTGGGCGGCGTCACCGGCGGCTACAAGGTGAAGTTCGAGTCCAAGCTCGGCAAGCAGTACGCCGAGGAGATCGCCTACGACGAGCTGCACCACGTCGAGTTCCTCCGTGCGGCGCTGGGCGACGCCAAGGTCGCCCGCCCGGAGATCAACCTGACCGACGCGTTCAACGCGGCCGCCACCGCGGCCGGGCTGATCAAGCCGGGTGAGTCCTTCGACCCGTTCGCCAACGAGGACAACTTCCTCCTCGGCGCGTTCGTGTTCGAGGACGTGGGCGTCACGGCCTACAAGGGCGCCGCGGCCCTCATCTCGAACAAGACCTTCCTCGAGGCGGCCGCCGGCATCCTCGCGGTCGAGGCCTACCACGCGGGCCTCATCCGCACCGTGCTGCTGGCCAAGGGCCTCGACGTGCCCGCCGGCGCGATCTCCGACGCCCGCGACAGCCTGGACGGCAAGACCGACGACGACCAGGGCATCGTGGACGACAAGGGCCGGGCGAACATCGTGCCGACCGACGCCAACGGCATCGCCTACTCGCGCACCGCGGGCTCGGTGCTGAACATCGCCTACCTGAACCCGGCCAAGGTCTCCAAGGGCGGATTCTTCCCCGACGGCGTCAACGGCGAGATCAACACCAGCGACAAGAACAACTGATCACACTGTTCGGCGGTCAGCCCTCGCTCGCGCGCCGCGAGCGGGGGCTGTCCGCCATCGCGGCCACCAGATCCTCGCGTGCCCGGGCCACCCGGGAACGGATCGTGCCCACCGGGCAGCCGCACACGTCGGCGGCGTCGGCGTAGCTCAGGTCCAGCACCTGGGTGAGCACGAACGCCTCGTGCCGCTCCGGATCCAGCGCGTCGACGAGGCTGCGCAGCACCACCGCCTCGTCCGCCGCCGAGCGCACGCCGCCGAAGGCCTCCCAGTCCGCGACGCCCGTGGTGCGGGGGCGGCGCACCGCCGTGCGGACGGCGTCGGCGGCGGCGTGCCGGGCGATCGAGAGCAGCCACGTGCGCGCCGAGGACCGGCCCGCGAACTGCGGCAGCGACCGCAGCGCGCGCACGTAGGTGTCCTGCGCGATGTCGTCGGCGTCGGCCGGCCCGGCCAGATGCACGACGAACCGGTGCACGTCACGCTGGGTGGCCCGCACGAACTCCGCCAGGGCCATGCGGTCGCCACCGCCGGCCGCCGTGGCGAGGGCGGTGATGCGCGCGTCGTCGGAGCGCTCGGCCATGGCGCCACAGTATCCACGGGAACTTTCCGCCGGCCCGCGGCGACCGTATGGACATGCTGTGTGCTGACGCACGGGACGCCATCTCGGCCCGGCTCGACGACGAGGAGCTCCCCGGTGAGGCCGCGGCCCTCGACGCCCACCTGGACGGGTGCGCCGGCTGCCGGCAGTACGTCGACCGGGCCGCGCACGTCACCCGCCTGACGCGCACCCGCGCGGTCGAACCCGCCCCGGACCTGGTGGCGGCCGTGCTCGCGGCGGCGCCATCGCGTCCTCGCCGGATCGGTGCCTCCGGGGTCCGGCTGGGCCTGGGCGCCGTCGGCATCGGGCAGTGCGCGCTGGCCATCAGCGGCATCGTCGGGGCCGGTGGGGGAGCGGCGGCCCACATGTCGCACGAGAGCGCGGCGTGGAACCTGGCGCTCGCCGTCGGGTTCCTCTGGGTGGCCACCGGTACCGCCCGGCGGACGTCCGGGCTGGTGGCGCTCGTGGGCGCGTTCGTCGGGGTGCTGGGGGTGCTGAGCGTGCTCGACCTGCTCGTCGGCCGGGTCGACCCGGTCCGCCTCGCCACGCACCTGCTCGTCGTCGTCGGTTTCGTACTGCTGCTGGTGCTGCAGCGGATCGACCGCCGAGGTGGCGGCGACGGACTGGCTCTGCACACACCCGCGCACCGTTCCGGGCAGGCCGACGAGCCCGAGGAACCCTCCGGCGGCCTTGGTCTGGCTCCCACCGCCCATCACGAGGCCGCATGATGACGCCGGGCACACCCGGGAACCACGGCCCCGGCCCGGGCGACTCCTCCACGATGACCACCGTCGAGAGTCCCCGCGCGCGGGTGCTGCCGTGGCTGTCCACGCTGGCCCGGCTGGTGCTCGGCGGCGTGTGGATCGCCGCCGGCGTCGCCAAGATCACCGACCTCGATGCGTCCGTCCGCGCCGTCCGGGCGTACGCACTGCTGCCCGAGGCCGTCGTGCAGATCGTCGGGCCCGGCCTGCCCCCGGCCGAGATCCTGCTCGGCGCGCTGCTCGTGCTCGGCGTCGGCGTACGGGTGGGCGCCGTGATCTCGACGGTGCTGATGGCCGCGTTCGTCGTCGGCATCGCGTCGGCGTGGATCCGCGGACTGAGCATCGACTGCGGCTGCTTCGGCTCCGGCGGGGCCCTGGCGCCGGGTGCCGAGCCGACCTACGGCCGGGAGCTCGCCCGCGACGGCGGCCTGCTCGTGCTGGCCCTGTTCCTCGTCCGGTGGCCCGCGGGCCGCTGGGCCCTCGACGCCGTTCTCACCCGGAAGGACCCGACCTAGTGGCCAACAAGAGGAAGCCGGTGGTGGCGGCGCGGAGCGGGCCGTCCACCGCGATGATCATCGGCATCGTGGTCGTGGTGCTGTTCGCCGCCGCCGTCGGGTTCGGGGTGTACCGCTCCCAGCAGGCCGCCACGGGCCCGGTCGCGGTGCCGCCCAACGCCACGGCGGAGGGCGTGCCGGTGGGCCGGGCGTCGGCCAAGGCGACGATCGACATCTACCTCGACTTCCAGTGCCCCGTCTGCCGGGAGTACGAGCAGCAGTCCGGCGCCACGATCGACCAGTTGGTGGCGAGCGGGCAGGCCAAGGTGGTCTATCACCCGATCGCGATCCTCGACCGCTACTCCAGCACGCAGTACTCCAGCCGGGCCTCGGCCGCGTCGGGGTGTGCGGCGGCCTCCGGCGTCTTCCCGCAGTACGTGAAGCTGCTCTACGCCAACCAGCCCCCGGAGAACGGCGACGGCCTGTCCGCCGCGCAGCTCGTCTCGTTGGGGCAGCAGGCCGGGGCGACGGGCTCGGGCTTCGCCACGTGCGTGACCGACCAGACCTACAAGGCGTGGACGGCGAGCCTGACCGACCAGGCGTCGAAGGCCGGCGTCAACGGCACCCCGACGGTCAAGGTGAACGGCCAGGTCGTCGACAACACCGACGCGGCCCTGCGTGCGGCTGTCGCAGCCGCCCAGTAGGGGGCTCGGTACGCGACACGTAGCCCTTCACCGCGGCCTCGGTGACGTAGAGGCGCCTGCCGATCTCGGTGTCGGTCAGGCCCTCGCCGAGCAGCCCGACCACCTCACGGTGTGCCCCTCGGCCGCCACCCGCACGAGCCCGACGAGGTCCGCAGGTGGCGTCGACCTCGGCAGGTAGCCCACGGCGCCGGCCCGCATCGCGCGCCGGCGCGGCCGCCGCGTGGACCGTGCTCCCGCCCGGGCACCGGCCGCGCACCGCAACCGTGGCCCAGATCTACCCGCGCCTCGCACCGCCGCCCGAGACCGACGAGGTGGCGCTGTGGGTCGGTGTCGACGGGCCCGACCCCCTGCGCCCCCGGTTCCGGGGCTGCTCCGGGCAGCAGGCCGACGGGCTCGAGGTGTGGCTGTGCACCGGCCGCACCGGCCCCTGGACGACGATCCGGCCGGCGGCCCGCACCCGCTGATCCGTTCGGCCGCGGGCGGCGACATCGATTCGTGCCCCGCGGACTGGGCCATCTGCAGTACCGTCCCCGGATGGCCCGTGGTAGCCCGACCGTCGGACGGTAACGCCCTCGTGACGGATGCCCCGAACAGTCCGGCGGCCGAGCTCCGCCGGCTCGTACCGGCCGCGCAGGCGGGTGATCGCGCCGCCCTCGACCAGGTGCTGCGCCTCGTCCACCCCATCGTGCTGCGGGGTTGTCGGGCCCGGATGGGCTGCGGCCACGGCCACCTCGACCCGGAGGACGTCGCGCAGGACGTGCTGTGCGCGATCGCCGACGGCATCGGCCGGTTCGACCCCGTCCGCCCGTTCCTGGGCTGGGTCGCGGCCATCACCGGCCACAAGGCGTCGGATGCGTTCCGCCGGCACTACCGCGACCCCTCCAGCCCCGTCGACGAGGTGCCCGAGCACGTCGACTCCGGCGACACGCCGGAGCCCGCGCTGCTGCGGTCGGAGCTGGCCGATGAGCTGCGCGTCCTGCTCGCGCAGCTCCCGGAGGTCCACCAGTCGATCCTCGTACTACGGCTCATCGAGCGCGTCTCCGCCGCGGAGACGGCCGAGATGCTCGGCATGACCGCGGGCAGCGTCCGCGTGGCCCAGCACCGTGCGCTGCGCCGCCTGCGTGAGCTGGTCGCCGGCGGCGCGTCCCTCCCGAGCGGCTGATCGTCGGGGTCGGCGGGGTCAGGGGGCGGCCGGGTCGCGCAGCCGGGTGGACCACCGGTCCTCCACCCGCCCGACCTTCCACACCAGCAGCGCCAGCAGCCACGCGACCACGAACAGGGCGACGATGCCGTAGCCGGCGTAGTCCAGCGGGATGGCCGCGATCGCCGCGAGCGGGCCGGAGGTGATCCCGAGCTGGTCGACGAGCACGCCGACCAGCTCGATCGTGCCGATGATCAGCGCCACCGCCACCGAGATGGCCGTGATCGTGATGTTGTAGAAGACCTTGCGGACGGGTTTCGCGAAAGCCCAGCCGTAGGCGAAGTTCATGAAGACGCCGTCGATCGTGTCGGCCATGACCATGCCGCCGGCGAACAGCACGGGCAGAACCATGATCGCGTAGAAAGGCAGGCTGAACGCCGCGGCGCCGCCGGCGAGCACCAGCAGGCCGACCTCGGTGGCGGTGTCGAAACCGAGCCCGAACAGCACGCCGACCGGGTAGATCTGCCACGGCTTGCGGATCGAGCGGGTGAGCCGGCCGAGGAAGCGGTTCATGAATCCGCGGTTGTTGAGGTGCTGTTCCAGTTCGGACTCGTCGAAGTCCCCACGACGCATGCGGCGGAACACCGAGACGATGCCGATCAGCACGACGAGGTTCATCAGCCCGATGACCCACAGGAAGATCCCCGACACCGATGCACCCACGACCGCCGTGACCGAGTGCAGCACCGAGGAGTCGTTCACCACCTGGCTCGCGAGCGCCTTCACGCCCAGGGCCAGCAGGAACGTCAGCAGGAAGACGATCGTGGAGTGGCCCATGCCGAACCAGAAGCCCACGGACAGCGGGCGCCGGCCGCCCTCCTCGCGGTCCTCCAACAGCTTGCGCGTGGTGTTGTCGACGGCGGCGATGTGGTCGGCGTCGAACGCGTGCCGCAGCCCGAACGTGTAGGCGAGCACCCCGATACCGACGGTGTAGACGCCGGTGGTGCCGAGGTCGTACCGGGCGGGGATGACGAACGCGATGAGCACCCCGAAACCGATGATGTGCAGGAAGACGATGAAAGCGCCCATACCGAACACGGACCGTCGGTCCTGGGCGTTGAACGAACCGGCGATTTTCGACCAGCGGGTAGCCACCGATCGACGGTAAGGCGGGCCCGAGGCTTCTGCAACTTGATGGTGATTGCCTAAGTGTGGCTATTTCGTATTTGTCCCTATTGTGAGGATGGTGCTCCCCGTCTGCCGAGCAGGACGACGAGCCCGCCGGTGCACGCGTGCCTGCGGTCGCCCAGCGTGCACGGCCGCGACGCGTTCCGCGGCGAGCGTCGGCTGCACGTTCGCGCGGGGCGCACCACCGCCGCGTTCTGGATTCGGTGAGCACTTTATTCACGGAACGCGATTTCGTGAATAAAGTTCCCGTGTCACCTGAATGGATGCGTAAGGATTTTGTGTGTTTTCATGTTAGGGCAATCGCGCAGACATTTCTGCTCCCCAGGTGCGCTACCGCTCGGTGGTGGCCTTCGATTTCCGATCGAGGAGTTCCCGTGTTCGAAGGGTTCAACCAGGCGTTCGTCAAGGACGCCATCGCCCGCAGCTCCGAGAACCCCGTGGACCGCCGTCGGTTCCTGCGTGCGGCGGGTATCGGCACCGCCGGCGCGGTCGGCCTGGGTGCGTTGGGCGTGGGCGCCGGCACGGCGATCGCCGGTGGCTCCCACGGCAACGGCCCGGCCCAGGGCCCCAGCGACGCCGCGGTCCTCAACTTCGCGCTCAACCTCGAGTACCTCGAGGCCGAGTACTACCTGCGCGGCGTGTACGGCAAGGGCCTGGCCGACAGCCAGGTCGACGGCTCCGGCACGCTCGGTGGCGTCAAGGGCGGCTACAAGGTCACGTTCACCACCAAGATCGGCCAGCAGTACGCCGAGGAGATCGCCCAGGACGAGCTGCACCACGTCGACTTCCTGCGTGCGGCGCTGGGCAACGCCAAGGTGGCCCGGCCGGCCATCAACCTGACCGACGCGTTCAACGCCGCCGCCACCGCGGCGGGCCTCATCAAGAAGGGCGAGTCGTTCGACCCCTTCGCCAGCGAGGACAACTTCCTGCTGGGTGCCTTCGTCTTCGAGGACGTGGGTGTCACGGCGTACAAGGGCGCGGCTCCGCTCATCGCCAACAAGACGTTCCTGGAGGCGGCCGCGGGAATTCTCGCGGTGGAGGCCTACCACGCCGGCCTGATCCGCACGCTGCTGCTGGCCAAGGGCCTCGCCGAGCCGGCCGGTGCCATCTCCGACGCCCGCGACAGCCTCGACGGCCCGACCGACGACGACCAGGGCATCGTCGACAAGCGGGGCAAGGCCAACATCGTCCCGACCGACGCCAACGGCCTCGCGTACTCGCGCTCCGCGGGCTCGGTGCTCAACATCGTGTTCCTCAATCCGAAGAAGGTCACCTCGGGCGGCTTCTTCCCGGAGGGCGTCAACGGCACGATCGTGACGAGCGACAACAACGCCTGACGCTCAGCGCCACAGACCAGCGGCACTCCCGTCGGACAGGTTCCGACGAGAGTGCCGTTCGTCCGTCGGGTCAGCTTCCGGCGCGGCCGCCGGTGGGGGTGGCCACGAACCAGGCACCCACGTCGTGGGGCACGCGGCCGTGCAGCGGGCCGTCGGCGGGGAGGGCTGCCGGCGTCGGAGCGGCAGCCGACGCGAATCCTCCGTAGGGGCGGGCTCACGACCGCGCGCCGCGGCCGTCCGACGGGCGAGGGCCCGGCTCTCAGGAACCGTCCCAGCAGCCCATGATCGTCTTCGCGACGAGCATCGCGACGTTGGCCGGCGTGAGCGGCGGGTTCGAGAGGGTGGCGGGCAGTGCCGAGTCGTCCACCAGCAGCACCTTGAAATCCTTGCGCACCACCACGGAACCGTTGGGGGTGACGAACGCGCTCTGCCCCACCCCGTCCACCCGCTGTGCCCTGCCCAGCTGCGTGGCGAGCGTGTCGAGGTACCGGCGGGTCTCGGAGTCGTTGGTGAGCTCCTTGACCGACATCGCGAACGACCCGCTCGCGTAGTCGTAGCGGCAGGAGTAGAGGTGGTCGGCCCAGGTCGGGGTCTCGACGCGCTGCGCCGCGATGCCCAGCGCCTCGGTGATGTCGTTCTGCGCCTCCTGCGCGCAGACCATCTTCGCGCTGGTGGACGGGCCGGTGGGGGCGGCGGACACGGTGGTGGTGGCCGGGGCGCCCGCGGGGTCGTACAGGCCCCCCGCGCACCCGCCGACGCCCAGCAGCAGCCCGGCGACCAGGGCGAGACGGGCGCGGCGCATGCGGGCGAGGGTAGCGCTGTCGCTACTGTCCGCGAGATGCAACTGGGCTATCTGACGCACGTCGCGGGCGGTGAGCCGCTCCTGGCCTACCGGCGCACCGTCGAACTGGCGGTGGCGGCCGAGGACCTGGGGTTCTCCTCGTTCTGGCTGGCCCAGCACCACGGCGGGATCTTCGGCGGCCAGCTGCCGTCCCCGCTCGTGCTGCTCGCGGCGATCGCCGAGCGGACGTCGGTCCTCCGGCTCGGCACGGCGGTGATCGCCGCGTCGCTGGAGGACCCGCTGCGGTTGGCCGAGGACGCCGCCGTCGTCGACGCGCTGAGCGGGGGCCGTCTGGAGCTGGGGATCGGCGCCGGGGCCGACGGCGCCGCGTCGGCCGCGTTCGGCCGTGACCACGCGAGCCGGCACGCCGACTGCGTCGCCGCGGTCGATGAGCTGTGCCACCACCTCGACGGGCCCGGCCTGGTCCCCGCGGCGCCCGGACTGCGGCAGCGGTTGTGGTGGGCCACCGGGTCGCCGGTCGGGGTCGACGCCGCCGCCGCCCGCGGGATGGGCGTGATCAGCGGACGCCCGGACGGCGCCGCGGCCGACCTCGCCGGCTACTGGACGCGTGCGGTCGGGGAGCCGCGCGTGGCGGCGTCGCGGATCGTCGGGGTGGGGGAGAGCGGCACGGAGGTTCTGCAGCGCTGGCGCGGGGATCCGGTGCGGGACTGGGCGACGGAGCTGGTGGTGCAGACACTGCCCACCGACGCCGATCTCGGCACCCACCTGGCCACGTTGCGAACCCTGTCGAGGGCGGTGCTACGCCCCACCAGCCTCGGGGTGTGACCCGGCCCGGCCCGATCCTGCTGTCGCGGGTCGGCGCCGATCAGGATGGACAGGATCTCCACGGCGCCCCTGCACGTGACGATCGGAACAGTGCGGTTGGGGGGCCGGACCCATCGGGAACCCCGCACGCATGCCCACGACTGTGAACGCCTACGCCACCTCCGCGGCGAAGGCCCCGTTCGAGAAGACCACGATCGAGCGCCGTGACCTCAAGCCCGCGGACGTGCTCATCGACATCAAGTTCGCCGGCATCTGCCACTCCGACATCCACACCGCGCGCGAGGAGTGGGGCTCCACGAACTTCCCGCTCGTCCCCGGCCACGAGATCGCGGGCATCGTCTCCGAGGTCGGCCCCGAGGTCACCAAGTACAAGGTCGGCGACCGCGTCGGCGTCGGCTGCATGGTGGACTCCGTAAGGTTGTTGATGTTCGGGACGGGA
>NZ_MKVV01000006.1:0-1055 GCF_001899645.1 Pseudonocardia sp. 73-21
GCTAATTCAGGAGCCTCCTAGGTGTACTGCCCACGGAGGTTGAGTACGACACGGTGGGGATGATCTTGAGGTGAGGGAGGACCTCCGGGTCCGGTGTGGATAGCGATCTGCGCCACCGGGCCGTCCCGGGCCGCCTGCACCTACTTCGGCAGGCCGGTCCCGGACCCCGCCTGAGCGGGCCCGACGGCACGGCGGGTCCGGTCGGACGGCCCTGCCGGAACCGGCCGCACCCACCGATGCTGGACGGCACCGATCCAGGAGGACCGTCATGCGCCCCTACTCCCGCGGCCTCGCCGTCGCGTCCCTGCTCACCGTGCTCGCGACCGGGTGCGGCCGGGCCGGTGACACGGCCGGGCCGGTGACGTCGAGCGCGACAGCACCGTCCGCCACCCCGTCCGCCACCCCGTCCGCCACCCCGTCCGTCACCCCGTCCGCTGCGCCGGCGCCGGCCGAGTTCGCGTACCAGCCGCTGTGGCCCTTCACCGACACGGCAGGGGTGCGCGCCTGGCAGGATGCGTACCGCACAGGGGGCCACCAGCCCTGGCATCTCGACGCCGGCATGACCGCGCTGTCGTTCGCGGGCAGCTACCTGGGCTTCACCGGGATCGACCGGGTCGTCGGCACGCCGACCGGGTCCGGGAACGAGACCTGGGTCGCCGTCGGTCTCGCGCTGCCCGACGGCCGCGACAGCACGGCCGCCGTCGTGCACCTGGCCCGCTGGGGCACCGGGACCGACGCGCCGTGGGAGGTGGCCGGGACGCGCGACACGACCCTGACCCTCGACACCCCGCGCTACGGCTCGACGGCCACGTCCCCGCTGACCGTCGGCGGACTCGTGTCCGGCGTCGACGAGAGCCTCCGCGTCCGCGTGGTCGGACCGGCCGGACCGGTCGGCGAGACCTGCTGCCTGCCGGCCGGGGGCGAGCGCACCCGGTGGTCGACGACGCTCAGGCCGGCTGCCGCGCACGGCACCCTGACCGTGGTCGTCTCGACCGGCGGCCACGTCGCCGAGGTCGAGCGCTTCGCCGTGACCGGGATCTCCGCGCCGTGACGAG
>NZ_MKVV01000006.1:1149-12496 GCF_001899645.1 Pseudonocardia sp. 73-21
AGCTCGCCGTCGACCAGGGGCCCCGGGTGCCCGTCACCCGGAACCCGACGTCTCCGACGACTCCGACGACTCCGACGACTCCGACAAGACAACTCCGCGGCACCGGGTGCGACCAGGGAACGGCGGCCCTCCGGCCCTGCCCCGCGCGCTCAGTAGAAGGGGGCCACCCGGGCGTCGGCGAGCCGCTCGTCGACGCGGTGGCTGAGCCGGTCGTGCACCCCGACCACCCCCTCCAGACCCGTCACGGCCTGCACGGCCGCCACCGTGTCGGCCCGGGTGTCCAGCTCCCCGGTCAGGGTGACGACACCCTCGGCCACCGAGACCGCGACCCGGGCCGGGTCCACCAGCAGCGTCCGGCCGAGCACCTCCTCCACGACCTCGTCGCGGATCGCCGCGTCGTCGCGCAGGAACACCGTCAGCAGGTCCGACCGGCTGACCACCCCGACGATGCGGTCCCCGTCGTCGAGGACCGGCATCCAGCTCAGCCGGTGCTCCCGCATCGTGCGCGCGGCCGCCGCCACCGTGACGTCCGCGCGCACGCTGTGGACCGGCGTGGTCATCAGCGCCGCCGCCGTCGCCGCTCCGGCCTTCCCGACCGGCCCGGGGTACCGGATGTGCCGCGGCCGCCACCGGTGCCCACTCTCCTGGGGCGCTCCCCGCTCGGCGGTGACGAGCAGGTCGGCCTCCGACACCACCCCCAGCAGCCGCCCGTCGCCGTCCTGGACCGGGACGGCCCGGACCGCGGCCGTGTAGAGCAGCGCGGCGACCTCGGCGAACGACGCGTCCGGCCCGACCGCGACGGCCGGGGTGCTCATCACGTCCGCGACGGTCGAGCGCCGCACCCCGCTCACGCCGTCCCCGCAGCGGCGAGGGGCCCAGCCTGCCCGGCAACGGCCCGCTCGGCAGCGGTCTCCCGCTCCCGCGGTGGCCGGACGATCGTCACCGGACACGGCGCGTGCAGCGCGCAGTGCAGGCCGACCGACCCGAGCACGGCGCTGCGCAGGGCCCCGCGCCCGCGGTGGCCGAGCACCAGGACGTCCGCGCCGTCCGCGGCGTCGAGGAGGACCTCGGCGGCCCCTCCGGCGCGCGCCTCGACCGTGACCTCCACCCGACGCGCTGCCACGGGTCGCGCCGCGGCGACCTCGTCGACCGTCGCCTGGACGGCGGCACGGACCCCCTCGACGATCTCCGCCACCGGCGGCGGGGCCGTCAGGCCGTAGGCCGTCGCCCAGTACTCGGGCAGCTGTGCGGCCGCCACGACCCGCAGCCGCGCGCCGCGCCGCGCCGCGTCGTCGAACGCGTACTCCAGTGCGACGCGCGACCCGGGCGAACCGTCCGCCCCGACCACGACCGTCCCGATGCCCTCGGCGTCCATCCGTCCTCCTCAGTGCCGGTACCCGCCCGGGACGAACCGTCCCGGCCGTGCCCACGCTCGTCCGGCCCGCGGCCGGGCACCACGGTCCTGCTCCTGCGGTCCGTGGTCCCGCGTGGCCGTCATGCCGGGGTGCGCGGCCCGGGGGCCACCACCACCGGACACGGCGCGAACTCGACGAGCCCGCGGGTGGTCGAGCCCAGCCGTACGCCGGCGGCCGGGACGTGGCCGCGCCGCGCCACCACCACCATGCGCGCGGTGCCGGCCAGGTCCAGCAGAGCCCGCAGAGCGGTGTCCGCCACGATCCGTCGCTCGACCGGCAGGCCGGGCACGACGCGTTGGAGCTGCTCCTCGAGGCCGAGGTCGGCCCGGCCGCCGGCGGTGTCGGAGCGGGCGTGCACGACGACCAGCCCGGCGCCGAGCCCGGCTGCGAGCTCCCCGGCCAGATGCAGCGCCGGATCCGAGTCGGGGGTGCCGCCCACGCCCACCAGCACCGGCCCGCGGCGCGGCGGCGGCATCCCCTCGTCGGTCCCGCGCACCACCGCGACCGGGCATCCGGCCCGCGCCGCCAGACCCGGTGCCGTCGACCCGACCAGCATCCCGACGGGTGCGTCGCGCCCGAAGCTCCCCACCACGACCATCGCGGCCCGGTGCGAGCGGGTGAGCAGCACGTCGAACGGGGTGCCGCACGCCACCTCGGCCGTGACCCAGGCGGCGCCGGCCCGCTCGGCGGCGTCGGCGATCTCCCGCAGCCAGCCGGGCACCGAAGCGCTCCGGCTCGGCGTGAGGTGCAGCAGAAGCAGCCCACAACCCCGGGCGGCGGCCAGGTCCGCCGCCCAGAACGCGGCGTCGCGCGCCGAGTCCGACGGGTCGACCCCTACGACGACCGGGGGGCCGTCACCGGTCACGTCGGGCATCCGTCGGGGGCCGGGACCGGGGCACCGCTGCGCGGTGCACCCGGCCCCGGTTCGCGCCACTCGTCCGCTCCCCAGCTACGAGTGGAGGTCTGTGCGTCCGGTCGCGGCCGCGCGGGTCCGGCACGATCATCGCCACTCCTGGTCGGTCGTCCGGTGGTCCGGCCGGCTGCTCACCCGAAAGCCAGCCTGTCCCGTCAGCATCCGGATGCTCACCGGTCCCGGCCAGGCCCGGTCGGCACCCGGGCGTGGGCCGATGGTCCCGATCCCGCGGGACCGACGGCACCGGCGCGCCGGGGGCGGCACCCGGGTCCGCTGCAGGACCTCGGGATCGTCGTCGCCGTAGAGCGAGGCGATCGCCCGCAGGGCGTCGGCGTTGTCCCACTCCATGATCGCGCCCTTCGTCGGGGTGTCGGTCACCCGATCGTCGACGCCTCGCCGGTGGCCGCCCAGGGTCTTCCGACCCGGCCCCCTCTGCTCAGGGCACGAGTACCGCCGCGCCGGTCACGCGGTCCGCGGCCAGGTCCGCCAGCGCCCGGTCGGCCTCGCCCAGCGGCCGGGCAGACACCACAGGCCGCACCCGCAGCGCGGCCGCCAGCCGGAGGAACTCCTCCCCGTCGGCGCGGGTGTTGGCGGTGACGCTGCGCAGCTGCTTCTCCCGGAACAGCTCGGCGGCGTAGTCGAGCCGCGGCACGTCGGAAAGGTGGATGCCGGCCACCGCGAGGGTGCCGCCCTGGTCCAGCGCCCTCATCGCCACCGGCACGAGCTCCCCCGCCGGGGCGAAGAGCACCGCGGAGTCCAGCGGCTCGGGCGGTGCCGCGTCCGCGGGCCCGGCCGAGGCCGCCCCCAGCTCCAGGGCCAGCGCGCGGGCCCGTTCCGAGCGGGTCAGCACGTGGACCACCGCACCCTGCGCGATCGCCACCTGCGCGACGACGTGTGCCGACGCCCCGAACCCGTAGATCCCCAACCGGCCGCCCGGGGGCAGCTCCGCGCGCTTCAACGCGCGGTAGCCCACGATGCCCGCGCACAGCAGCGGGGCGACCGTCACGTCGTCCAGGCCGTCGGGAAGGCGGTAGGCGTAGGCCTCCGGGGCGACGACCAGCTCGGCGTAGCCGCCGTCGGCGTCCCAGCCGGTGAACGTCGCGGACAAGCACAGGTTCTCGCGGCCCGACCGGCACCACCGGCAGCGACCGCACGTACCCCGCAGCCAGGCCACCCCGATCCGGTCGCCGGGAGCGAACCGGTCGGTGCCCTCGCCGAGCTCGTCGACGACGCCGACGACCTCGTGGCCGGGCACCGTCCGCGGCCGGCGCGGCACGAGGTCGCCCTCGGCCAGATGCAGGTCGGTGCGGCAGACCCCGCAGGCGTCGACGCGGATCCGGACCTCACCGGGACCCGGGCGCGGGTCCGGCAGCTCCACCGCCAGCAACGGACCCCCACCGGCCGGCCCCGGACGCTCCACCACCCACGCACGCATGCCGCCCACCCTGCGCCGGGCACCCGGCGGCCGCCAGTGCCCATCGGCCCCGTCGCGCGGCCGGCCCGTCGGGACCGCCGACCCCGCCGGTTCCGGCCGGAGGACCCTGTCCGCGGACGGCCGGGGTCGCCACCCTGATCGGCACCAGACCCGCGACACCGGCGCCGCCACGGCGC
The DNA here is from genome assembly GCF_001899645.1 of Pseudonocardia sp. 73-21. GTDB lineage: Bacteria > Actinomycetota > Actinomycetes > Mycobacteriales > Pseudonocardiaceae > Pseudonocardia. Next base: position 5,089 of record NZ_MKVV01000006.1, read on the forward strand.
CCGGGAGGGAGCACCATGAGCGGTCCCGTGCGACCGGTATTCGGCGCCGACGTGCTCGTCCCCGCGGAGGCGCGATCATGACCACCCCGGTGCGGGACGACGGTGCGCTGCCCGCGATCCCCGACCCGCCCAAGCTCCTCCGGCTCGGCGCCATGATCAGACAGACGCTGGAGGAGATCCACGCCATGCCGCTCGACGACCGCGGGCGCCGACGTCTCGTGGAGGCCCACCAGCGCGCCGTGGCCGAGCTGGAGCGGACCCTGCCGCCGGACCTGCGCAGCGAGTTCGACGACCTGGCGCCGCCGCTGCGGACCGGGGCCACCGTCTCCGACGCCGACCTGCGCATCGCCCAGGCCCAGCTCGTCGGCTGGCTGGAGGGGGTGTTCGAGGGCGTCCAGTTCGCCGTGGCCGTGCACAACGCCAAGGTCGAACACTCCCGGACGGAGGCGGACCGTGCCCGTCACCGGTGAGCCCACGGCCGCCCGGCCGGTCGGCCGCTGGCCCCGGCGGTCGCGGCGGACCCTGGTGCTGCAGGACCCCGGGCAGGTCGAGGGACCCCGGCCCGGTCCGGAGGGAGCGGTCGTGCTGGTGGACCGCCCGGAGCCGCGTCGCTCCGGGCGCCCGCGGGTGGTCGCGGCGGTCCGCGACCTGCCCGCCGAGCTCGCGGTGCTCGACGAGGCCACGGATCTGGCCCGCGGCGTCGGCGCGGAGGTCGTGATCGCCCACGCCGTCCCCCTCTCGTTCGGCGAGCACAGCGTGGGACTCGCCGAGGCCGTGCACCACGGCCGGGAGGTGCTCCAGGCCGCCCGGCAGCGGGTGGCCGACCAGGCGCCGGACGTTCCCGTGAGCACGACCCTGGCCCGCCGGTGGGCCCACGAGCTCCTCGGCGAGGACCTCGACGCGGACCTGGTCGTCCTCGGCGGGTGGCGCGCGGACCGCCGGGGCGGGCTCGGGCTCGTCGCCCACAGCGCCGTGCACCACGCGCCCTGCCCGGTCCTGCTCGTCCCGCGCGACTGACTCCCGGAGGGCCACCATGCACCGCACCGCCACCAGGGCCATGGCCCTCGCCGTCCTCGTCCTCCTCGCCCTGACGCTCGCCGCGTGCGCGGCGGGCCCGGACACCGCCGCCGTCGGGCCCGGGCCGGGCGTCGCGGGCTTCTGGCTCGGCCTGTGGCACGGGGTGATCCTGCCGATCACGTTCATCGTGTCGCTGTTCGACCACGGCGTGGGCATCTACGAGATCCACAACGACGGCGGCTGGTACGACTTCGGCTTCGTCCTCGGTGCGCTGATCGTCTTCTCGGGGCCCCTGTCCTCGCGACGCGCGGTCCGCGGCCGCTCGCGGACCGGCAGCAGCTGACCGTGGTCGGCGTCGGGGTCGGACTGCGCCCGGCCCTGGCGGCACTGCGCAGGCACGACGTCCCCGCCCTGCGCGCCGACGCGATGGCCGGGCTCACCGTCGCCGCCTACCTCGTGCCCCAGGTGCTCGCCTACGCGGTCGTCGCCGGGATGCCGCCCGTCGCGGGGTTGTGGGCGGCGGTCGCCGCGCTGGCGGCCTACGCGCTGCTGGGGTCGTCGCGGCAGCTCTCGGTGGGGCCCGAGTCCACCAGCGCGATCATGACCGCGATCGTCGTCGCCCCGGTCGCCGCCGGCGATCCGCGCCGCTACACCGCGCTCGCCGCGATGCTCGCCGTGCTCGTGGGCGTCATCTGCCTGGCCGCGCGGGTCGCCCGGCTGGGCTTCCTGGCCGACCTGCTCTCCCGCCCGGTGCTGGTCGGCTACCTGGCGGGCATCGCCCTGGTCATGATCGTCGGGCAGCTGGAGCGGGTGACCGGGGTGCCGGTCGACGGCGACACCGTCCCGGCCCAGGTCGCATCGTTCGTCGCGGGCCTCGGGCGGTTCCACCCGCCCACCGTGGCGATGGCCGCCGCCGTGCTGCTGTTCCTGCTCGTCGCGCACCGTCTGCGGCCCGGGCTCCCCGCACCGCTCGTGGCCGTGGTCCTCGCGGCCCTCGCCGCCCTCGTGCTGCCCGCGGGGCTCGGCCTGCACCTGGTCGGCGCCGTACCGCAGGGACTGCCGCTCCCACAGCTGCCCCTCGTCTCCGGCGCCGACGTCACGGCCCTGCTGCTCCCGGCGGTCGGCGTGGCCGTCGTCGCCTTCTCCGACACCGTGCTGACCGGACGCGCGTTCGCCGCCCGGCACCGCCACCCGCTCGACGCGGACCAGGAACTGCTCGCGCTCGGCGCCGCGAACCTCGCCGCCGGGGCGCTGCAGGGTTTCCCGATCAGCAGCAGCGCCAGCCGCACCGTCATCGCCGACGCGGCGGGCGCCCGCAGCCAGCTGTCGTCGGTGCTGACGCTCGTCACCGTGGTCGCCGTCCTGCTGGTGGGCGGGCCGGTGCTGGCCACCTTCCCGACGGCCGCCCTCGGCGGACTGGTCGTCTACGCGGCCCTGCGCCTGGTGGACGCCGGGGAGTTCCGGCGCTTCGCCCGGTTCCGCCGCTCGGAGTTCCTCCTCGCCGCGACCGCGGTGATGGCGGTGCTCGTCCTGGGCCTGCTCTACGGCGTGCTCGTGGCCGTCGGGCTCTCGGTGTTCGACCTGCTGCGCCGGGTCTCCCGCCCCCACGACGGCGTGCTCGGCTTCGTGCCCGGGGTCGCCGGGATGCACGACGTCGACGACCACCCCGACGCCGCGACCGTGCCCGGCCTGGTCGTGTACCGCTATGACGCACCCCTGTGCTTCGCCAACGCCGAGGACTTCCGCCGCCGCGCGCTGCGCGCCCTCGACGAGGCCGCACCCGCACCCCGGCGGCTGCTGCTCAACATGGAGGCGGTGCTCGAGATCGACATCACCGCGGTGGACGCACTGCTCGCGCTGTGCGATGAGCTGGACCACCGCGGTGTGCGGCTCGCGATGGCCCACGTCAAGCACGAGCTGCACGAGGACCTGCGCCGCAGCGGGGTGGCCGCGCGGATCGGCGAGCAGTTCATCCAACCCACCCTCCCGACCGCGGTCGAGGCCTTCCGCCGCGACGACCACCCCACCACTCCGAAGGAGCCCTCGCCGTGACCCGCATGATCGAACCCCCCGAGGTACGCCCCCCGGATCCCCGGCGTCGCCTGCTCGTGGCGGTGCTCGGCCTGGTCGCCGTGCTCGGGGCCGCGCTGGTCGCGCTCGCCCTGCTGCAGCCCGGCCCGGCGGGCCCCGCCGCCCCACCGTCCGCCATCCCACCGCCCACCGCCGCTGCGACCACCGCCGCTGCGACCACCACGGGCCCCGCGACCTCGGCACCGCCGACGCAGGCGACGCCGAGCGGCCCGGTGGTCCCGGTGAGCGCCGCCACCGCCGTCTGGCCCCCGTCCGGCGGCCCGGTCCGCTACGCGGACCCCAGCGCGGCCGCCCGCGGGTTCGCCGTCGGCCTCGGCCGGTTCACCGCCCCGGTCCTGGGCCCCTACCGGGCCGGGGACAGCCGCTCCGGGGAGATCGAGGTCCGGGCCCGGGCCGGCTCCCCCGTCACCACGGTGCTGGTGCGCGAGCTCGAGGACGACACGTGGTGGGTGCTCGGCTCCGCCGCGGACGGCGTCCGCCTCGACACCCCCGCCGCGGGGGACGTCCTGGCCTCCCCCGTGGTGCTCCGCGGCGAGGCGGTGGCGTTCGAGGGCCACGTCGCCGTGCGGATCGTCGCCGACGGGGTGACCGCACCGCTCGCCACCGGCGCCGTCACGGGCGGCGGGGACGTGCCGCGGCCGTTCACCGGGACCTTCCCGATCACCGCCCCGGCGGGCGGGTCCGGCGCCGTCGTCCTCACCACGGCGAACGCCCGCGACGGCGGGACGGAGGGCGTCACGGCCGTCAGCGTCCGGTTCGCGGGGTGAGGGAAAGGTCCGGACGACCTGGTCGGCGGCGGTCGGACGTCCCTGGTCCCGGCCGGCTGCCCGGCGCACGCTCGGCACCACCGCCCGAGGAGGAGCCGTGACCGAACCCAGGATCGAGTCCCCCGTCGACCCGCCCCCGCACCCACCCGCACCGGTACGGCGCCTGCGCCGCAGCCGGCGCGACCGGATGGTCGGCGGGGTGTGCGGCGGTATCGCCCGCTACCTCGACGTCGACCCCGTGCTGCTGCGCATCGCCGCGGTGGCGCTGGCGCTGTCGGGTGGCTTCGGGGTGCTCGTGTACCTGCTGGCCTGGATCGTCATCCCCGACGCCGACGGGCCCGAGCCGGACCGCCCGCCCTCCCCGGCCAGCCGCCACACCGTCGCGATCGCCGTCGGGGCCGCCCTCGTCGGCCTCGGGGGCCTGCTGATCCTGCGCGAGTGGCTGCCCGGCTTCGGTGCCGGCATGTTCTGGCCGCTCGTCGTCGTCGCGGCGGGTGCCCTCGTGCTGATCTCGGCCCGGCGGTGACGGGGATGTCCACGCCGGTGACCGGGACCCGCCCGGCCCCGCCCGCACACCGTCCGTCGGCGCTGCACTGGGACCGGATGGTGCTCGGGCTCCTCGTGGCCGCCCTCGGGGTCGGGTGGCTGCTCGACGGGCTCGGCGTCGCCGTCCCGTGGCGTCTCGCCCCGGCCGCGGCCGTGGCCGTCGTCGGGCTGGCCCTGCTGCTGAGCCTGGCCGGCGGGCGGGGACGCGGCGGTCTGGTGTCGCTGGGCATCGTGCTGCTGCTGGTCGCCGTCGCCGTGGGCGTCGGGGCGGACCGGTTCGCCGGCCCGGTCGGCGACCGCACCATCACGCCCTCGGCCGCCGGCTGGCCCGCGCCCACGCGGCTGTCCGCGGGCACCGTGACCGTCGACCTGACCCGGGACGCGTTCCCCGCCACGGGGCGGCTCGACGTCGAGGTCGGCGCCGGGCGCGTGGTGGTGCTGCTGCCCGCCGACCGGGCGGTGCGCGTCCACGGCACCGTCGTGATGGGCACGGTCGTCGTCGACGGCGTGGCGGCCCAGCAGGGCGTGGACCTGGACTGGACGAGCCCCGACCCCGCACCGGTGGACCTCGTGGTCGCCGTCGGGGCCGGTGACGTGGAGGTGACCCATGAGCGCGCCTGAGCACCCTGAGCACATGGCCCCGGTCCTCGGGGCCGGGCTGGGCTTCCTGCTCGCCGGCGGTTCGCTGCTGCTGCAGGAGCTGGGACTGCTGACGCTGCGCTGGTCGACGGTGCTGCCGGCCATCCTCATCGCGGTCGGTGTCGTCACCGTGCTGGCCGGGGTGGTGGGAGCGGCGGGCTCCCGTGACCGGCACTCCCCCGACGCGGCACCGTGACCGGGGGCGGCCCCGCCCGCCCGCGCCGCCTCGCGGTGGCGCGCGGTCCCGCGCCCGGCGACGTCCCGGGCGCGCACCGCCGGGCGGCCCGCCGGCTCACCGTCGTCGTCGGGGAGCCCGCGCTCGCGCTCGACGTCGTCGCGCTGGCCCACGCCGCAGGGGCCGGAGCGGTGCACCTGATGCACGGCGTCGGCGCCACGGCGCAGGCCCCGGACGGCCCCTCGTTCATGATCGTCATCGTGGCCGACCCGGAGTCGGCCGACGACCTCGTCCGACAGCTCACCCCGCTGCTCGGCGACGGGCTGCTCGTCACCGACGACGTCGTCGAGACCGTGTCCGGTGCCGCAGGGCCCGGGTGACGGCGGGGTTCGGGCGACGGCGGGGCTCAGCCGGTGGGCACCGGCCGCCCGCCGTCCAGGTACGGCTCGCGGGTGCTGCCCGCCACGACCTCGTAGGACACCGAGCCGGGGCAGGTCACCAGGGCGAGCACGTGGCGCAGCCGCTCGGCGTACCGGACGGCGCCGCGTACGTCGTCCCACTCGTAGAGGCCCCGGTAGACCCCGGTCGCGGGGTCGATGAGCCACAGCTTGGTCCGGAACCCGGGGAAGCCCGCGAACAGGGGCGTGTTGACCAGGCAGGCGCGCCGGAACACGGCGTGGGCCCACCGGGCGTCGCCGATCCAGCGCAGCCGGAAGCGCACCACGAGCACGGCGCCGCCGGGCGGCCGCGGGTGTGTGGCGGCCGTCTCCCGGAACACGACCGAGGTCGTGCCGTCGGCCACCGCGAGCCGGGTGCCGACGCGATCGCGGGGCATGACCAGGCCGCGGCGCGCCAGCAGGCGGGCCGTCACGACCGCGGAGCCGACCACGGCGGCGACGACGGCGCCCCGACCGGTGGGGCTCTCGGTGAGGGTCATGACCGTCCTCCGTCGGGTGGACGGACAGTCTCGCGGCCGCCGCGGACCGCCGACCACGGGCGCAGGACCCGGGTGGCCTGGGGCGTTGTCCTCTGGGGAACCGGTCCCCGCCGCGCGACGCTCGTCGCGTGCCGACCGACGAGGACCGGGGCCACACCGCGCGCCTGCCCCACCTGGACAACCTGCGGACGCTTCTCGTCGCGTGGGTGATCGGCGGGCACGCGCTGCTGGGCTACTCCGCGGTCGGCGGGTGGGCCTACGACGAGGTCCACGAGGTGACCTACACGCCGGCCGACGAGCTGGGGCTCGTCGCCGTCCTGGGCCCGACCGGGCTGTTCGTGATCGGGGTGTTCTTCTTCATCGCGGGCCTGGTGACCGAGCAGGCCGTCACCCACCACGGTCCCCGCCGCTACGTGCACGACCGCGTGCTTCGCCTGGGCCTGCCCTGGCTGGTCTCGGCGCTGCTGGTGTGGCCGTTGTCGGTGTGGCTCGCCTACACCGCGGCCGGGCGGGACGTCTCCCTCTGGTGGGTGCTGACCCACCGCGAGCCGCTGCTGGACTCCGGCTCGCTCTGGTTCGCTCTCGTGCTGCTGCTGTACTCGGTCGCAATCGCCTTCCGGCCGCTCCCCCGCACCGGACGGGCCCTGACCGGCGTCCACGTCGCGATCGCCGTCCTCGCCGTGGCCGGGTCGTCGTTCGTCGTCCGGCTGTGGTTCCCCGCCCGCAGCGGACAGATCGCCGACCTGCACCTGTGGCAGTGGCCCCAGTGCCTCGGGCTGTTCCTGCTCGGTGTGGTCGCGGCCCGGCACGGCTGGGCCCGGCACGTCCCCGACCGGGTACGCAGCTGGAGCGGGCGGGCGACGGTGGCGGCACTGGTGGTACTGCCGGTGGCGGCGCTCGCCGCCGGCGTGCGCGACGTGGCCACCGACGTGGGTCCGTTCCTCGGCGGGTGGCACTGGCAGGCCCTCGCCACCGCGACGGTCGAGGGGGTGCTGGTGGTCGCCGGCTCGGTCTGGTTCGTCGGCGTCGCCGAACACCGGCTGGCCGGGACCGGGCGACGGGCCACCGGGTGGGCCCGCGGCGCCTTCACCGCGTTCGTGATCCAGGGGCCCGTGCTGATGGCGCTGGCGAGTGCCGCCCGGCTGCTGCCCGCGCCCGCGGAGGTCAAGGCCCCGCTGGTGGCGGTGGCCTCGCTCGCGGTGTGCTTCTGGATCGGCGGGCACCTCCCGCTCCGAT
>NZ_MKVV01000006.1:12519-57020 GCF_001899645.1 Pseudonocardia sp. 73-21
CCGACGGGCCGACGCTCGTGCTCGTGCACGGGCTCGGCGGGTCGCACCTCAACTGGGACCTGCTCGCCCCCCACCTCACCCCGCACGCCCGGGTCCTGGCGATCGACCTGCCCGGCTTCGGGCTGAGCGAGCCCACCGGGCGGCCCGCGACGGTCCGCAGCAACGTCGCAGTGCTCGCGGGGTTCCTGCGCGAGCACGGCGCCGGGCCCGCGGTGCTGGTGGGCAACTCGATGGGCGGGCTGGTCTGCGTCCTGCTCGCCGCGCGGATGCCCGAGCTCGTGCGGGGCCTCGTGCTGCTGGACCCGGCCCTGCCGGCCCCGGCCCGGGTCCTGCGGTCACCGGGCGACGCGGCGATGCTCGCCCTGTACGCGCTGCCCGGCGTCGGGGAACGGCTGCGCCGGGACCGGCGGCGGCGCATCGGCCCGCGCGCCACCGTCGACGAGACCCTCGCCCTGTGCGGGGTGGACCGCGACGCACTGCCCGCCGGGCTCGTCGAGCGCTCGGTGGCGATGGTCGACCGCCAGTCCGACGTCACGGGCATGGACCGGGCCTTCCTCTCGGCGTCGCGGTCGCTGGCGTGGACCCTCGCCCGGCCCCGCGCCTACCACCGCGCGATGGCGTCGATCACGGCGCCGGTGCTGCTCCTGCACGGCGAGAAGGACCGGCTGGTCCCGGTCGGCGCGGCGCGGGCGACGGCGCGGCACCACCCGGACTGGACCTACGTCGAGCTGGCCGGGGCCGGCCACCTCCCACAGATGCAGATGCCGGCGCAGGTGGCGGCGTGCATCCTCGACTGGCTGTTCGGCACCGACCGGAAGGACACGACATGACCCCCCAGAACAGGACGCCCCAGAACAGGACGTCGCAGAACAGGACGTCGCAGAACAGGACGCCGCAGAACGGCCGCGCACGAGCCCGGATCGTCGTCGGCCTGGACGACTCGTCGGGGGGCCGGGCCGCGCTGCGTTTCGCGCTGCTCGACGCGGCCCGTCGCGGCGCCGACGTGGAGGTGGTCGCGGCGTTCGATCCCCCGGACCGCTGGCCGGCCGTGTACGGCGGGCCGACCCCGGGCGACGCCGCCTGGACGGTCGCGGAGCTGCGGCAGGCGGTGTGGTCCGACACCGTCCGTATCGCCGACGAGGTGGAGGCCGAGCTCGTCGACATCCTCGCCGAGGTGCCGTCGTTGACGATCACGGCGGCGGCCGGCCCGGCCGGTGACGTGCTGTTGCGGGCGGCCGCGGACGCGGACCTGCTCGTCGTCGGTCACCGCGGGCGCGGTGGGCTCACCAGCATGCTGCTCGGTTCGGTGAGCCTGCAGGCGGTGCTGCACGCCCCGTGCCCGGTGACGGTCGTGCGGGCGGCCGCCCTACCGGCGGCCACCGGCTGACCGCCGGGGCGGGCGTCACAGCGGCGGGCGTCACAGCGGCAGGCGGCGCAGCCACGGGTCCTGGGCCGGGGCCGCGTGGGCGACCCGGATCCGCACGTCCACCGCGACCGCGCCCCCGTCGCCCACGGTCAGGGGGTTGATCTCGGCCTCCGCGATCTCGGGCAGCTCCTGGGCGAGCCACGCGAGCCGGCAGGCGACGTCCCGCACGGCGGTGCGCAGGCCCGGCCCGCCGCCGTCGAGCAGGCCCGGTGCGGCGTGCAGCCCGTCGAGGAGGTCGTCGAGGTCGGCCAGGGTGGCGGGCACGAGGCAGTGCGTGCGGTCGTCCACGAGGTCGGTGCTCGAGCCGCCCAGCCCGAGCGTCAGCAGCGGTCCGCACAGCGGGTCGACGGTCACGCCGAGCAGCAGCTCCACCCCGTCCGCCACCATCGGCTGGACGACCACACCGCGCAGCCCCCGCCCGAAGCGCTCGCGGAACTCCCGCACGGCCCGTCCGACCTCGCGGCGCGAGTCGAGCCCGGTCGCCACCCCGCCGGCGCGGCGTTTGTGCAGCACGCCCGGCACGTCGGCCTTGACCGCGACGGGCCCGCCGATCGCGCGCCACCGGCGCACCGCGGCCTCGGCGCTGTGCACGACGGTCGTCGCGACGGCCGGGAGCCCGGCCGCGGCGGCGAGCTCACCCGTGGCCGTCGGGTCGAGCCAGCCCCCCTCGTCCCGCTCGGCGAGCGCCCGGGCCACGACGGCCCGCGCGCCGGCCGGGTCGACCCCCTGCGGTGCGGGAGCGGCCACAGACGGGCGGCGCAGCCAGGACTCCCGACGTACGGCGGCGGCGAGCGCGCGGGCGGCCGCAGCGGGTTCGGCGAACGCCGGTGCGGCCAGGTCCCCCGCGTGGAGACCGGGCGGCAGCGTCACGGCCTCGGGCTGCCCGAGCCGGACCAGCACGACGGGCTTGCCGGGTCCGGCCGCGACGACCGGGGCGACCTCGCCGAGAGGATCACCCGCCCCGGTCGAGGCACCGAGGGCCAGCACGGCGTCGACGCCGGGGTCGGCCAGCAGCAGTTCCAGCGCGCGGGCGAACACGGCGGCGGGCACCGTCGCGGTGGTGTCGACCGGGTCGCCCACGGCGGCGGTCGCCGGGAGCAGCGCGGTGAGTTCGGCGCGGGTGGCGGGCCCGGGGTTCGCGATGTCCAGTCCGGCCCGTACGCACGCGTCCGCGGCGAGCACCCCGGCACCGCCCGCGTTGCTCAGCACCGCGACCCGCGGCCCGGCGGGCAGGGGCTGGCGGCACAGCAGGGCGAGCAGGCCCGGCAGCTCGGTCAGCTCGTCGACCGCCACGACGCCCGCCTGCGCGAACAACGCGTCGCGGACCACGCGGGGGGTGGCGCTGCCGGCGCTGTGCGAGGCGGCCGCGAGCCGGCCGGCCTCGGAGCTGCCCGAACGCACCGTCAGCACGGGCATCCTCCGGGCCAGCCTGCGCGCCAGCGCGGCGAACATCCGCGGCCGGCGCAGCGACTCCACGTACAGCACCGCGGCGCTCGTGCGGCCGTCCTGCGCCCACCACAGCAGCATGTCGTCGGCGTTGACGTCGACGGAGTCGCCGGTCGAGACGACGGTGGAGGCCCCGAGGCCGAGCCGGTCGAGCTCCGCGGTGACGGCGATGACGACGCCGCCGGACTGCGCCGCGACCCCCACCTCCCCCGCCGTCACGGGCCGCCCGAACGTGGCCTGCAGCGCGACGGCGGGATCGGTGTCGACCAGCCCGAGGCAGTTCGGCCCGACCATCCGCATGCCGTACCGCTCGACCGCGGACGCCAGCGCGGCGGCGTGCCCGGGGTCGCTCGTGATCCCCGCCGTGATGACCAGCAGTGCGCGCACCCCTCGACGCCCGCACTCCTCGGCCACCTCCGGCACGGCCGCCGCGGGCACGCACAGCACGGCGAGATCCACGCCCTCGGGCAGCCCGGCCACCGTCGGCACGGCCGGGTGGCCCTCCACCGTCGCCGCGTGCCGGCTGACGACGTGCACCGGGCCGGTGAACCCGCCGGCACCGATGCTGCGCAGCACGATGCGGCCCACCGAGTCCGGCCGCCGCCCCGCCCCGACCACCACGACCGACCGCGGCGCGAGCACCGGCGACAGGCTCGCGACGTCGGCGAGCGCGCCGCGTTCCAGCACGGCCTGCGGGTAGTCCTCATCCGGCCGGTCCAGCAGCAGCTCGACGCCGATCTCCGTGCCGTCGGGCACCGTGCGCAGCGGGATGCCGCTGTCGTGGAACACGCGCAGCATGTCGTGGTTGGCGGCGAGCACGGTCGCGGTCAGCCGCGTCACGCCCTGCTCGACGGCCGCCGCGACGAGGTGCTCCAGCAGCAGCGACCCGACCCCGCGGTGCTGGGCCGGGTGCGCGACGGCCATCGCCACCTCCGGGTCGGTGCCGGGCGGCTCGCGGCGGAAGTGCGCGACGCCGAGCAGCCGCCCGCCCGCGAACGCGCCGACCGCCGTCACGTCGTCCGCGACGACGACGTCGGCGATCATTCGCGGACCGGTCGCCGAGACGCTGAAGAACCGCCGGTAGCGGTCGTCGGGCGGCAGGGACCGGTGCAGCTCGTCGACCGCCGCCCGGTCGTCCGCGTCGAGGAGCCGGACGAGCGCGGACGAGCCGTCGGTGAGGACCACCCGCCGTCCGGAGGGAACCGGACGGACCCGGACCGGGGTGATCACGCCCCGGACTCGGGCCGGACCACGGCGACCGGGCAGGGCGCGCGGTGCACGAGCGCGTGCCCGACGGACCCGAGGAACGCCCCGGCGAGCCGGCCGTGGGCGCGCGAGCCGACCACCAGCAGCTGGGCGCCCCGGGCCTCGCGGACCAGCAGCGGCGCCGGCCGGTCGTCCACCACGGCGCGGCGCACGTGGACGTCGGGGTACTTCTCGGTCCAGCCCGCCAGGCGCTCGGCGAGGATCTCGTGCGCCACGCCCTCCGCCGCGGTCACGACGGCCGGGTCGGGCGGCACGGTGCCCACCAGCGGCGTCTGCCAGGCGTGCACCGCCACGAGGGGGGCGTGCCGGACGGAGGCGGTCTCGAAGGCGAACGCGATCGCGGCCTCGCTCGCCGGCGTGCCGTCGATGCCGACGACCACCGGCGCGGACCGGTCCTTCTCCGCGCCGCGGACCACCACGACCGGGCACCGGCCGTGCGCGGCCAGCCCGGAGGCGACCGACCCGGCCAGCAGCTCCAGGAACCGGCCCCGGCCGGCCGAGCCGAGCACCACCAGCTGCGCCCGGCCGGACTCGTCGGCCAGCACCGGGATCGGGTAGCCGACCACCAGCTGCGCCTGCACCTCCAGCCCGGGGAAGGCGGTCTCCGCCACGGCGGCGGCCTCGGTGAGCAGCCGGCGGGCCTGCTCCAGCAGGATGTCGCGGTCCTGCTCGCCCAGCGCCGGCAGCCCGACGACGTGCTCCGCGGTCCGGTCGAACGCGTGGACCAGGCGCAGCGGGACGGACCGCCGGGCGGCCTCGTCGGCGCCCCAGCGGACGGCCCGCAGGGAGTCCTCGGAGCCGTCGACGCCGACGACGACCGTGCGGTGGGTGTTCATCGGGTGTGCGCTCATCTCGGTCGTCTCTCCTCGGGTCTCGGCATCCTCACGATGCCTGCCGGGCGGGGCCCGCCGGCAGCGGCGCAGGACCCGGCCCGCCCGGGCCGTTCGTCCCCCGCCCGCGGTCAGCTCTCCAGCCGACGACCAGCCCGGCGACGGCCAGGCCCAGCGCCATGACCACCCAGCCGGTCCAGCCCAGCAACCCGGTCGTGGCGTTGTCGACCGGCACGCCTGCCGTGGAGAACAGGATCGGGAGACCGGCGACGGCGTTGACGAAGCCGTGCCCGATCGCGGCCGGCCACACGCTGCCCGACCGGAGGCGCAGCCAGCCCAGGAGGCTGCCGAGCACCACGCACATCCCGACCATGAGCAGCACCCGCACCGGGCCGCTGTGCAGCGGGTAGTTGTAGCCCAGCAGCAGCACGGGCGCGTGCCACAGCCCCCACACCACGCCGACGGCCAGGACTGCCGGCCACCGGCCGAGCGGGAGCAGCTGGGGCAGCAGCCATCCCCGCCACCCCCACTCCTCGCCCAGCGCGGGGATCACGTTGACCCAGCCGATGACCAGCACCTGGGCCAGCTGGAGTGCCGCGAGGACCCCCAACGACACCGGCAGGGCCCCCGCCCCCTGGTTCCGCAGGGTCTCCGCCAGCCCCGAGAAATGCTCCAGGTCCGGCTGGTAGACGCCGACCGCCGCGGCCAGCGCCACCGAGGCCGCCGCCAGCACCAGCGGTCCCAGCCAGGCCAGCAGTCCCCAGCGCCACCACGACCGGATCCCACCCGGTGAGCGCAGGCCCGTGGCGTGGGCGGTGCCCGGGCGGCGGCGCAGGACACCGACCACCACCAGCACCCCGAGGGTGGGCGCGGCCATCATGGCCGCCATCAGGAACACCGCGCCCGGTGTCTGCAGGCCGCGCCCGCTCGTCCAGAGCGGGAGCGTCACCAGCCACGCCGCCCCGAACGCGACGAGCAGGTAGACCGCGACCGCGACGACGTCGACCCGCTGCGGCGGCGCCGCAGGTGGCGCCTCGGGCGCCCCCGCACGGTTCATCGCCCGCCTCCCGCCGCCGGCCAGAGCGACCGGCCCCGGTGCACGGTGACGGCCAGCAGCAGCACGGCCAGACCGCAGGCCAGCATGATCGGCTGCTGCACGTTGTAGCGCTGCATGATCGCCAGCTGCGCGCCGATCCAGGCCACCTGGGCCGCGCCCGCGACCACCGACGCCACGCCCGCCCACACCGAGCGCCGCAGCTCCAGGGCCGCGGCGGTCGTCATCGGCGCCGCGACGACGAGCAGCAGCAGCGCACCGGGGAGCACCCACGAGGTGAACGGGGTGCCCACCAGCCACTCGTCGAGCATCCCGATCGCGTTGCCCCACATCAGCCCGACGCCGCCGTAGAGCGCGGCGAGCGCCACCAGCACCTCCAGGACGATCACGGGCCAGTACCGCCGCCCGGCCCGACGAGACACCTCGGTCGCCGTCGCCATCACGCACTCCCTCCGCTGGTCGGTCGGAGAAGCGTGCCGGGGCACCGGTGGTGACGGGAGGGCCGAAGTGCCCGCGCCGGGCGGTCAGCCGGCCCGGAACCAAGCCGTCTGCCCGGGCTCCAGGTCACGGACGTCGACACCGCAGCCCACCCGGACCGCCCGGCCCGGCCCCGGTGCGGCGCACACCGTGACCTCGCGGTCCGCCACCTCGATCGTCAGCGGCTGCCCCCGGTACTGCACGGCGACGGTGAGCCGGCCGAACCGCCGCGGCCAGTGCGGGTTGAGCCAGAGGATGTTCTCGCGGGTCTCCAGGCCCGCGAAGCAGCGCTGCATCAGGTCGACGCTCCCCGCCATCGACCCGATGTGCACCCCCTCCGCCGTGGTGCCCCCCTGGAGGTCGCCGACGTCGCCGAGCAGGGTCCGCTCGACGTGCTCCAGCGCGTTCTCCCGGTTGGCCCGCGCCAGCACCCACGCGTGGACGAGCGCGCTGAGCGTCGAGCCGTGGGCGGTGCGCGCGACGTAGTACTCGATGGTGCGCGGGATGGCCGCGGGCGGCAGCGCGTAGCCGAGGCGTTCCAGCAGGGCCCGCAGCTCGTCGGCGGAGAACAGGTAGAACAGCATCAGCACGTCGGCCTGCTTGGTGACCTTGTAGTCGTCCACCGAGCGGCCCTCGGCCTCGAGGATCCGGTCGAGGCGCCCGATGTCGCCGTAGCGGAGCCGGTAGCCCTCCCAGTCGAGCTCGAGCAGGTCCGCGTAGCCCTCGAACTGGCTGATGACGCCGTCGGGGTGGAACGGCACGTACATCGTGCGGCTCACCTCGTCCCACCGGGCCAGCTCGTCGGCGCCCAGCCCGAGGTTCTCCTGCAGCTCCGCGCGGCGGGTGGCGGGCAGCGCGTCGAGGGCGTCGGCGGCGCGCTGCAGCACCCAGACGGTCAGCACGTTGGTGTAGGCGTTGTCGTCGAGGCCCGGGTCGGTGCGGCCGGGCAGCCGGGTGCTGAACTCGTCAGGCCCCATCACGCCGCGGATGTGGTGGCGGCCGTCGGCGCCGCGGCTCGCGAGGCCCGCGAAGAACCGGGCGATCTGCAGCAGCGTCTCCGCCCCGTGGTCGGCGAGGAACTCGCGGTCCCCGGTGGCCTGGTGGTACTGCCAGATCTCGTACGCCACGGCCAGCCCCACGTGTCGCTGCAGGCAGCTGGTGTCGGCGAGCCAGCGGCCCGACCGCGGGTTGAGGTGCACCCGCTGGCTCTCCTCGCGCCCGTCGCTGCCCGACTGCCACGGGAACATGGCCCCGGTGTGCCCGGCGGCGCGGGCGGCCCGGCATGCGGCGTCGAGCCGGCGGGTGCGGTAGCGCAGCAGGGACCGCGCCAGGACCGGCAGCCGCAGCGTCAGCACCGGGAGGACGAACAGCTCGTCCCAGAAGACGTGGCCTCGGTAGGCCTCGCCGTGCAGGCCGCGGGCGGGCACGCCCGCGTCGAGGTCCACGTTGTGCGGCGACACCGTCTGCAGCAGATGGAACGCGCTCGTGCGCAGCACCAGCATCGCCTCCGGCGCGGGCAGCGTGCCGACGCCGTCGGTGAGCTCCAAGCGGAACCGGCGCCACAGCTGCGTCCAGGCCTTCTCGTGGGCGGCGCGCAGCTCGTCGAAACCCGGGGCCGACGCCAGCTGCTCCAGCGCCGCGACGGCCGGTCGGGCGATCGCGACGTCCCGCGAGGTGACGAGCGCGACGACCTTCTCCACCACGACGGACCCGCCGGCGGCCAGCTCGCAGGAGAACTCGTGGGCGATCCGGCCGGGCCCGCCGCCGACGCCGGCCGTGGCGCCGTCCACCCGGGTGCGCGCGGCGACGGCCACCTCCACCCCGGAGCCGTTCGTGCGCGCCACCAGCAGGACCGTGTCGCCGGCCGTCCCGCGGGCCTCGGTCACGTCGAGGTGCCCCCCGGCCATCGACCGGTAGCGGGCCACGCCGGCGTTGGTGACCGCGCCGTCGATCCCCGACGACACCCGCAGCCGCCCGCCCCAGTTCTCGGCGGTGACGACGGTGTGCAGCGCGGCCAGGTACGGCCGGGCCATGTCGACGAAGCGGCGCTGGTGCACCGAGGTCCGGCGGCCCGCGGCGTCCCGCACGGTCAGCCAGCGGCTCAGCACGCCGCGGCGCAGGTCCAGCTCCACCCGCTGGTGCTCGACCTCGACGTCGGCCTCGTCCTCGTCCTCGTCCTCGGTGAGGCCGACCCAGTCGGCGTCCCCGACGGCGAACCGCAGGTCGAGCCAGTTGGGCAGGTTCACCGCGCTCTCGGTCTCCACGGCCTGGCCGGCGAGCTCGTCGCGCAGCCGGTTGTAGATCCCCGCGGCGTAGGTACCCGGGTAGTGGACCCCGTCCGCGCGGGCCTCCGGGTGGGCCCCGCGGGTCGCGAACCGGCCGTTCCCGAGCGTGCACAACGCCTCGCGGCGCCCCTCGTCACCCGCGTCCCAGCCGTCGAAGGCGAGCACCCATGCGTCGTCGTCCGGTTCGCCCACGGTGACGATCGTCGGTCACGACGCACCGCCCGCACACGGGTCGAGTGCCCCCTACCGGAAGGACCAAGGGCCGCTCACCGGATCGGGGCGATCGGCCGCGGCGCGCACGTCCCCGGCGTCGAGCAGACCCTCGAGCTCGTCCGGGTCGTCGGCTGACGACCGTCACCGCAGGACGGGACCCTTGGCCCTGCTGCGACCGCAGGACCGCGGCCACCGTGGAGCCATGACCCCCACACAAAGCAGCACCCGCCACGACGTCGACGTCCGCAGCTCCGTGGTCGCCGAGCTCGAGTGGACCCCCGGCCTCGACGCCGCGGAAATCGGCGTCGCCGTCGAGCACGGCGCCGTGACCCTCACCGGCAAGGCGGCGTCCTACGCCGAACGCCTCCGGGCCGAGAAGGCCGCGTTGCGCGTGCAGGGCGTCATCGCGGTGGCCGACGAGATCGAGGTGCGGCTGCCCGGGGCCGCGCCCGACGACTCCGACGTCGCCCGGGAGGCCGGCGAGGCGCTCGACCGCGCCGTCGACGTGCCGCCCGAGGTCACCGCCGTGGTGCGCGACGGCGTCGTCACCGTCGCGGGCGAGGTCACATGGCAGTTCCAGCGCGTGGCGGCCGAACGCGCCGTCCAGTACCTGCGCGGCGTCGTCGCCGTCCGCAACAAGGTCACGCTCAAGCCGGAGGCCGAGGCGGAGAACGTGCACCGGCTCATCAACTCCGCCCTCGTCCGCAACGCCCAGCTCGACAGCAACCGCATCACCGTCACCTCTGCCCCGGGCGGCGTGATCACGCTGCGGGGCACCGTGCAGTCGTGGGCGGAGCGCCGCCAGGCCGAGCGCGCCGCATGGGCCGCGCCCGGCGTGGTCACCGTCGTCAACGAGCTCGTGCTCGGCTCCTGAGCGGTGTCGATCCCCGTGACGACGACGGAGGCGGTCCACGCTCGCACACCCACCGACCACCGGCCGGTGCTCGTCGGCACCGAGCCGGGCCGGCCGGGCACGGCGGTGGTCGCGTGGGCGGCGGCGGAGGCTCTCCGCCGGGACGCGCCGCTGCTGGTGCTGCCCCGGGTGAGCGCGGCTCGGGCCGAGCCGGCCGACACGGCGGTCGTCGTCGTCGACGCGACGGCGCCCGGCCTCGAGGACCTCGTCACGACGGCCCGCTGCCCGACGGTGGCCGTCCCTCCCGACGCGACGGCCGTCCCCGGCCGGCCGGTGGTGCTCGCCCTCGGGCCCAGGACGGGGCCGGAGGTGATCGGCTTCGCGATCCGGGAGGCGGAGGCCCGCGGCGTGGCGCTGCACGTCGTCCGGACCTGGGACGACCCGACGGTCGACCTCGGCCGCCCGCTCCCGGCCGCCCTCGCCCGCTGGGACGAGGCGGACGAGCGCTGCCGTCGCGAGGTCGCCGACCGCCTGGCCGGTCCGGTGCGGGCCCACGCCGGCGTCGACACGGTCGTCCTGGTCGTGCACGAGAGCGGCGCCGAGGCGTTGCCGGCGTTCGCCGTCGGGGCGCCGCTGCTGGTCGTGGGGCAACCGGCCGGCGCCCCGCACCGCTCCACCGCCCTCGCCGCACTGCGCGACCTGCCGTGCCCGGTCGCCGTCGTCCCTTCCCCGCCATGACCCCGATGGAGACACCGTGGACCACCAGCCGATGCCGGTCCAGGACAACCTCTGGTTGGTCCTCGACCGGCCCGAGAACCTGCTGACGATCACCGCCGTGTTGTGGACCGCGGAGCCCGTCGACCCGGTTTGCCTGCGGGCTCTGGTGCAGGAGCGGCTCGTCGACCGTTTTCCGGTCTTCCGTCGGCGCGCGATGACGTTCGGGAGGATGCGGCGCTCCGCGGTGTGGGTGGACGACCGGTGCTTCCACCTGGACCGCCACCTGCACGTGCGCCCGATGCCCGCGCCGGGTGACCAGGCCGCGCTGCAGGACTACGTCGCCGCCCTGCGCAGCGAGCCGTTCGACCCTCGGCACCCGCTGTGGTCGGTGCACCTGCTGCAGGGCTACGGCGGCGGCAGCGCCGTCGTCCAGCGCTACCACCACGCCATGGCCGACGGGATCCGGCTGACGCAGGTCGCTCTGGGCATCCTCGACCCGGTCGACGGGGCGGACCGCGTCCCGGCCGGGACGGGGACCGCGCGCCACGACGGCGAGCACCTGACCGCGCGGGCCGCGGGTCTCGCGCGGAGGCTCGGGGCCGGGATCGCCCTGGACCTCGCCGGGACCGCGACGGCGCTGCTGCCCGAGGCCGTGCGCCCGGCCCATCTCGCGGACGTCGCGGAGGACATCGCGACAGCGCTCGTGCACAGCGCGGGGAGCGTCGTGAAGATACTGGGCTGGTCCAACCCGGAGACGGCGCTGTCGGGCGAGCCCGACGGGGCGAAGGCCGCGGCCTGGGGCGAACCCGTGGCGCTGGACCTGCTCACCGGCATCGCGCACGCCACCGGCACGACGGTCAACGACGTGTGCCTGACGCTGGTGGCGGGCGCGGTCGCCCGCTACCTCGTCGAACGCGGGCAGGAGGGGCCGACGCCCGACCTCGCCTGGATGGTGCCGGTCAACCTCGAGCCGCTGGACCGCGCGCTGCCGCCCGAGCTGGGCAACCACTTCGCGCTCGTGCTGGCGGTGCTGCCGCACGGCGTCACGGACTTCCGCGAGCGGCTCGCCGAGGTGCACCGCCGGATGGTGCTGATCCGTGACTCGTGGGAGGCGCAACTGGTCTGGCTCACCCAGGTGGGCATCGCGATGAGCCCGGCCCCGCTGGCGAGCGCGGTCAGCGACTACCTCGCCGCCAAGGCGGTGGGCGTGCTCACCAACGTCCCCGGACCGCGCGGCCCGATGGCGCTGGCCGGGGCCCGGGTCGAAGGGATGGTCGGCTGGGCCCCCACCAGCGGACAGCAGGCGGTCACGGTCTGCATCTTCAGCTACGCGGGACGGGTCTCGGTCGGCTTCGGCACCGACCGGGCCGTGGTGCCCGACCCCGAACGGCTCGTCGCCGCCTTCGACGCCGAGGTGGCCGCCGCCACCCGTGCCACCCTGGAGAGGACCCCGTCATGACCTTCAACCTGGCCACGATCCTGCGCGAGTCCGCGCGGACCCACGCCGACAAGCCCGCCGTGCTCGTCGAGGGTGCCCGGCTCACCTACGCGGAGCTCGACGCGCTGTCGGACCGGTTCGCCGCGGGCCTGCTCGCCCGGGGCGTCGCGCCCGGCGACGCGGTCGCCCTCCAGCTGCCCAACGTGCCGCAGTTCGTGATCGCCTACTTCGGCATCCTCAAGGCCGGTGCCGTCGCGGTGCCGATGAACGTGCTGCTCAAGGCGGGCGAGGTCGGCTACATCCTGCGCGACTCCGGCGCGCGGCTGCTCATCACGTGGGCGGGGGTCGCCGAGGAGGCGGCCAAGGGGGCGGCCGACGCCGGGCTCACCGACATCGTCGTGCTCACCACGCCCGGCATCCCCCAGCCCGGGTTCGGCCGCCCGTTCGAGTCGCTGCTGGCATCGCTGGCCGGCCCGGCCCCGCTGCACCAGACCGACCCCGGGGACACGGCGGTGATCATCTACACCTCGGGGACGACGGGACGGCCCAAGGGCGCCGAGCTCACCCACTTCCAGCTGTTCATGAACGCCGACACCCCCGGGCGGCTGTTCGACGTCCGCGACAGCGACATCGTGCTGGTCGTGCTGCCGCTGTTCCACGTCTTCGCGCTGTCGAGCATCCTGAACCTGTGCGTGCGTTTCGCCGCCACGATGTCGCTGGTTCCCCGGTTCGACCCGGACGCGGCGCTGGCGGCGATCCAGCGCGACCGCGTCACGATCTTCGAGGGCGTGCCCACGATGTACATCGCGCTGCTCAACCACCCGACCCTGGGCGACTACGACGTGTCGTCGCTGCGGGTGGGCATCTCGGGAGGGGCGCCGATCCCGTCGGAGGTGATCGACGAGTTCGAGGAGCGCTTCGGCATCGTCATCCTCGAGGGCTACGGCCTGTCGGAGACCGCGTCGACCACCACGTTCAACGTCAGCGAGGCCGACCGGCGCGTCTACAGCGTGGGCCGGCCCATCTGGGGCGTCGAGGTGCAGGTGTGGGACGCCGAGGGGCGCGTGCTGCCCGCAGGCCGCGAGCACGTGGGCGAGCTGGTGGTGCGCGGGGTGAACGTGATGCGCCGCTACCACGGCGACCCCGCGGCCACCGCCGAGGCGTTCACCGACGGCTGGTTCCACACCGGCGACCTGGGCTACGTCGACGAGGACGGCTACTTCTTCGTCGTCGGCCGCACGAAGGACCTCATCATCCGCGGCGGCTACAACGTCTACCCCCGCGAGGTGGAGGACGTGCTCTACGGCCACCCGGCCGTCGCGCAGGCCGCCGTCGTCGGGGTCCCGGACGCGCGGCTCGGCCAGGAGGTGAAGGCCTACGTCGCGCTGCGGCCGGGCCGCCACGCCACCGAGGCCGAGCTGATCGAGCACGTCAAGGAGCGCATCGCCTCCTACAAGTACCCGCGGTCGGTGGAGTTCCGCGACGCGCTGCCGATCAACGCCGCCGGCAAGATCGTGAAGCGGGAGCTGTGAGCACCGTGGACCGCATGACCCCGCTGGACGCCGCGTTCCTGCAGGCCGAGGACTCCGAGGAGGGGGTCTCGCTGGCCATCTCCTCGGTGGCCGTGTTCGGCGGCCCCGCACCGGCACAGGAGGAGTTCACGGAGATGCTGACCGGGCGGCTGCCGCTGGTGCCGCGCTACCGGCAGAAAGTGCGGATGGTCCCGCTCGACCTCGGCCCGCCCGTCTGGGTCGACGACCCGCACTTCGACCTGGGCCACCATGTGCGGCGCACCGCGCTGCCCACGCCGGGCGGCGACACCGAGCTGGCGGCCCTGGTCGGCCGCGTCATGTCGGCGCGGCTGGACCGCGGTCACCCCCTGTGGGAGTACTGGGTGGTGGAGGGGCTGGCCGGCGGCCGGTGGGCGCTCATCTCGAAGGTGCACCACTGCATGGTCGACGGGGTGTCGGGCACCGACCTCTACCACGTCGTCCTCGACGACTCCCCCGAACCGCGGCCGTCCCCGCCAGACGCCTGGCACCCGGCGCCGGAGCCCACGACCGTGGCGCTGACGGCGTCGGCCCTGCTCACGCTGGCGATGAACCCGGTGACGCAGATGCGTGCGCTCACCACCGCGCTGCGCCATCCCCGGCGCCTCGCCGGCGCCGCCCGCGACGCGCTGCGGGGCGCCGCCGCCCTGTCCACGGCGCTCGTGCCGACCCGCGCCACCTCGCTGTCGGGACCGCTGTCCGCGCAGCGCGTCTACGCGTTCTCCCGCGGCAGCGTCGACGACGTCCGGACCGTGCGCCACGGAGCCGGGGGCACGTTCAACGACGTCGTGCTCGCCGCCGTGACCAGTGGCTTCCGCACGTTGCTGCTCGCGCGCGGTGAGGAGCCCGACGTCCGGGCCGTGCGCAGCCTCGTCCCGGTCAACGTGCGTGCCCCCGGCCAGGAGAGCATCCGCGACAACCGGGTCTCGCTCATGCTGGCCGACCTCCCGGTCGAGGTCGCCGACCCGCTGGAACGTCTCGCGGCCGTCCGGGCCCGGCTCGACGAACTCAAGCAGGACCGGGAGGCCGAAGCCGGAGTCGCCCTGACCTCGATCGCGGCACTGGAACCGTTCCCGCTGGTCGCGGGCTCGTTCCGGTGGTTGGCGACGCTGCCGCAGCGCTCCGTCGTCACCGTCACGACCAACGTCCCCGGCCCCCGGAAGCCGCTCTACGCCCTCGGCAGGCCCGTCGTGGAGATCATCCCGTACGTGCCGATCGCCTCCACCGCGCGGATCGGGGTCTCGATCTTCAGCTACCTCGACCGGATCGCCTTCGGCGTCACCGGTGACTGCGACGCGGCGCCCGACGTCGACGTGCTGGCCCGCGGCATCGCCGACGGCCTCGCCGAGCTCGTGGCCGCGACCACCGCGGGGGCCCACCGGTGAGCACCCCGGAGCACGCCGAGGGCGGGCGCCTGCGCGACGGGCGGGACCGCCGCATCGATCTCGGCGGGCCCGTGCACTACGTCGACTTCGGCGGCCGCGCCGACGGGCCGACGTTCGTGCTCGTGCACGGGCTCGGAGGTTCGCACCTCAACTGGGAGCTGTTCGCGCCGCTGCTGACCCCGACGGGCCGGGTGGTCGCGCTGGACCTGCCCGGGTTCGGGCTGAGCGAGCCCGGCGAGCGCCCGGCGACCGTGCCGGCCAACGTGCGCGTGCTGGAGAGCTTCCTGCAGCGTGTCGTCGACGGACCGGCGGTGCTGGTCGGCAACTCGATGGGCGGCATGATCGCGATCCTGCTGGCCGTCCGGGCGCCGGAGCTCGTCCGCGGCCTGGTCCTGCTCGACCCGGCGCTGCCGCTGCCGTTGCGAGCGGCGAGGCCACGGAACGCCGCGGTCGGGGCGGCCTTCCTGGGCTACGCGCTGCCGGGGGTGGGCGAACGCCTCATGCACGCCCGGCGCCGGCGCGTCGGCCCCCGGGAGCTGGTGCGGGCGATGCTGGTGCTGTGCGGTGTCGACCCGGCGGCGATGCCGCCGGACCTCGTCGCGCGGTCGGTCGCGCTCGTCGCACAGCGGGGCGACGTCGCGGGGATGGACCGGGCGTTCCTCTCGGCGTCCCGGTCACTGGCGTGGGTGCTGACGTTCGCCCGGTCCTACCGGTCCGCGATGTCGGCGGTCACCACCCCGGTGCTGCTGGTGCACGGCGAACGGGACCGGCTGGTGCCCGTGGCCGCCGCCCGCGACGCCGCCCGCCGCCACCCGTCGTGGAGGTACGCGGAGCTGGCGGGCGTCGGGCACGTGCCGCAGCTGCAGGTACCCGACCGGCTGGCCGGCATCGTGCTCGGCTGGCTCCCGGCGACCGCTCGGTCCGGGTGACCACCGTGTGACCACCGGCCGCCGGCACGGGACTTCCGGCCGGTCGTCGGCGGGGGCGCCGGGCGGGATCCTCGGCGGGTCACCCGCAGGGGCGGGACGCGAGGAGCGGGCATGGACGGGATCAGCGGACGCATCGTCGTCGGCGTGGACGGCTCGCCCGGCGGGCACGCCGCGCTGCGGAACGCGATCGCCGAGGGGGCACGGCGCGGCGCCGTCGTCGAGGTGGTCACCGCGTACCCGGACCCCCGGCCGGGTGTCCTCGGCGGCGTGCCGCAGGGCTTCCCGGGGGCGTTGCCGCAAGTCCTGCGCGAGCTGCTGCACGACCGCACCTCGGCCGAGGCTGCGGCGCTGCTGACCGAGCTGCCCGGCCCCCGGCCCCGGCTGACCGTGTTCGTCGGCGCGGGCGACCCCGCGGACGTGCTGCTGCGCGCCGCCGCCGGGGCCGACCTGCTGGTCGTCGGCACCCACCGGCACGGGCACCTGGCCGGCATGCTGCTCGGCTCGGTCGGACGGTGCTGCGTCCTGCACTCCCCCTGCCCGGTGACCGTGGTGCACGCGCCGCCGTCAGCGCCGGAGCGGGTCCGCTCCCGCGTCGGCGGCGGCCCGGCGGGCGGACGGTGAGGGGCGGGGCCGCCGGGCCATGACGACCACCGTGGCGGCCGGTCAGATCACGTACAGCGGGTACGGCACGACGGCGTACCGACCGGTGGGGGCCGTCGGTGGGGTCGTGGTCGTTGAGGAACCCGTGCCCGGCGTCGGGGTAGGTCCTGATGTCGTGGTCGACGCCGACGGCGGTCAGGATCCGACGACCCCGACCCGTCACGGGACGATGACCGCCCGGCCGACCAGCCGGCCCGCGGCCATCTCCTGGTAGGCGTGCACGGCCTGGCCGAGCGGGAAGGTGGTCGTGGTCGGGCGCACGAGCCCACGCGCCCCGAGGTCGAGCACCTCCACCAGCTCCGTGCGCGAACCCCAGTAGGTGGTCTGCACGCTCGCCTCGTAGGGGAGGCCGAAGAACGACACGGGCAGTGTCCCCCCGGCGATCCCGACGATCGTCAGGTCGCCCAGGGTGCGCACGGCGGCGGCGCCGAGCGCGAGCGTCGCGTCCGCGCCGACGAGGTCGAGCACGACGTCCGCCCCGCGCCCGCCCGTCTCGCGCCGGATCTCCGCCGCGGCGTCCGGGCCCGCGACGACGGTCAGGTCGGCCCCGCAGTCCTTCGCCAGCAGCAGGGCCTGTTCCCGGCTGTCCACCGCGATCACCCGCGCCGCGGTGGTCGCCTTCAGGATCTGCACCCCCACGTGCCCGAGCCCGCCGACGCCGATGACCACCGCGGTGGTGCCCGGGGCCAGCTTCGGCCACGACCGGCGCACCGCGTGGTAGGGCGTCAGGCCCGCGTCGGTCAGCGGGGCCGCCAGCACCGGGTCCAGGCCGCCGGGCAGTGCGACGAGGTGCCGGACGTCGGGGACCAGCATGAACTCGGCCATCCCGCCGTCGAGGCCGAGGCCGCCCCCGCCGCCGGGCACCGGAGCCGCGGCCGGGTCCTCGCAGTAGGGGTCGATCCCGACCAGGCACCGCTCGCAGTGCCCGCAGCCCCACGGGCCGTGGACGGCGACGGGCTGGCCGATCTCGAACCCGCCGGTCCCGGGGCCGAGCTCGTGCACCCAGCCGGCGTTCTCGTGGCCGAGGGTGAACGGAGGGCCCCAGGGCAGCAGCCCGGGCGCGAAGTCGTGCATCAGGTGCAGGTCGGAGTGGCACACCCCGGCCCCGCCGATCCTGATGACGGCCTGGCCGGGGCCTGCCTCCGGCACCGGCACCTCCACCAGCTCGGGCGGGGAGTTCCAGGCCAGCAGACGCAGTGCGCGCATGAGGGTTCCTTTCCCGATCACAGGGGAGATGTCGCCGGGTGCGTCAGCCGCGGGTGGCGGCCGGCTCGACGCGCGGCGCCGTCGCGGTGGCCGGGACGATCGTCACCGGGCACGGGGCGTGGAGCACACAGCCGAGCCCGACCGAGCCCAGGACGGCACTGCGCACGGCCCCGAGTCCGCGGTGGCCGAGCACCAGGAGGTCGGCCCCGGCCGCACAGCCGAGCAGGACCTCGACGGGTACGCCGGCCAGCGCGTCGATCGTGACCTCCACCGGGGCGGCCGCGGCGACCCGGACGGCTCTGTCGGCCATGGCCTCGTCGACCAGCGTCCGGGCCCGGCCCCGGGCCGCGTCGACGACGTCGGCGATCGCCGTGGGCGAGAGCCCGATCGGCGTCGCGGAGTAGTCGGGGAACCGGGCCACCGTCACCACGGTGAGGCGGGCTCCGCGGCGCGCGGCCTCCTCCACCGCGTACCGCAGCGCCACCTCCGAGCCCGCGGACCCGTCCACTCCGACCATCACGGTGCCGCCGGCGACCATGGCGCATTCCTCTCCCCGTAGGTGCCGCGACCGGACGGCCGCGGGCAGCCCCACCGTCGTCGGCGTTCGGGCGCGGGGCCACGGTCGGAAGGCCCGACCGCCCGGCCGTTGGTCCCGCGGGGTCGTGGCGTCGGGTCAGTGCGGCTCGTTGGCGACGCCGACCCCGCCGAACACGGCGGTCGCGTTCACCGTCAGCAGGGGCGCGTCCTCGGGCAGATCGGTCTGCTCGGCGGTCTTGTCGTCGTAGCCGCCGAAGATCGGCAGCCCGCTCAACGACACCCGCCACCCCTTCGGCACCAGCACGTCGACGCCCCCGAACAGCGCGAACGCGTCGACGGTCGCCCGGTCGTCGATGTGTGCCTGCCGCAGGTCCAGCGTGGCCCCGCCGAACACCGCCGACACGTCGGCGTGCCGCAGATGCTCGGCCCGGTTGACCGTGGTCGACCCGCCGAGCACAGCGAGCGCGGGACCGTCGCCGCGCCGCACCCCGGTGCGGAAGACCCCGGCCATCACCGCCAGCCCGACGGCGACCAGCACCAGCGGCCCGATGAGCGCCGGCACGAGCCAGCCCTGGCGCGACGCCAGCAGCAGCACGCCCACGACCGTCACCACGGACGGGCCGACCGACAACCGCCGTTGCGCGACCATCGCCGCCACGCCGAGCCCGATCACCGCGAGCGGCCACCAGCGCCCGATCGTCACGCCGGCGTCCACCACGCCGGCCGCGTCCAGGAGCCCGCACACCCCCAGCGCCAACAGCACGATCCCGATCCACGCCCGAACCACCATCGCCGGCTCCTCTGCTCGGCACGGCCTCCGCCGTGCGATCCGAGGATGAGGCGACCGGCGACCGGCGGTCAGGGCCGAAGGACCGGTGACGCGGTGGCCGACGTGCCCGGCACCGGGCCCGCGGGCCCCCGCACGGAGGACCTTCGCCCGTGTCGGCCGGACCCGACCGGGCGGCATCCTCGGGCCATGACTCCCGCCCCGGTCGCCGCCGCGGCGGTCCTCCCCCACCCGTGGGCGGCGGCGTCCGCCGCGGTCGCGGCGGCCGTCGACACCGACCCCGCCCGCGGTCTCGACGACGCCGACGCCGCCGCACGGCTCGCCTCGACCGGCCCCAACGAGGTCCCCCGCGAACCGCCCCGCTCGCTGCTGCACTCGGTGCTGGCCCAGCTCCGCGAGACGATGATCCTCGTGCTCCTCGGCGCCGCCGTGCTGACCGCGGCGACCGGTGACCTCGCGGACTGCGTCGTGATCCTGCTCGTCGTCGCCGTGAACACCGTGGTCGGCGTGGTGCAGGAGCGGCGCGCGGTCGGTGCGGTGGCGGCACTGACGTCGCTGGCCGCCCCGCGGTGCACGGTGCTGCGCCGGGGCACGGCGCGCCGGGTCGACACCCGCGACCTCGTACCCGGCGACGTCCTGAGCGTCGCCGAGGGCGATGTGGCCGGCGCCGACGCGAGGCTGGTGACCGCACACGACCTGCAGGTCGACGAAGCGATGCTCACCGGCGAGTCCCTCCCGTCGGCCCGGGATCCCGACGCGCTGTGTGCCGTCGAGGCCCCGGTGGGCGACCGCCTCACGATGCTGCACGCCGGGACGCTGGTGGTGCACGGCACCGGCACCGCCGTGGTCGTCCGCACCGGCACGGCGTCGGAGCTGGGGCGGATCGCCCGGCTGCTGCACGAGCACGCCGCCCCGGACACCCCGCTGCAGCGCCGGCTCGCCGCGCTGGGAAGGCGGCTGTCGCTCGTCGCGGTGGCCGGCTGCGCGGCCGTCGTGCTGCTCGGGCTCCTGCGGGGTCAGCCGTGGGAGCTGATGGTCGTGGCCGGCATCAGCCTGGCCGTGGCCGCCATCCCCGAGTCGTTGCCCGCCGTCGTCGCCCTCGCGCTGGCGGGTGCGACGCGCCGGATGGCCGCCCGCGGCGCGATCGTGCGGTCCCTGCCGGCCGTCGAGGCGCTCGGTTCGGTGACGGTGCTCGCGTCGGACAAGACCGGGACCCTGACGGTGGGCAGCACGTCCTGCGTCGGGCTCTGGACCCCGGGTGGCGGCGAGATCGCGCTCACCGGCGAACCATCGCCGCCGGACGCGGCGGCGCGGGCGCTGCTGGTCGCGGCGGTGCTGTGCAACGACGCCGGGCCCGGAGCGGGTGGCACCGAGGGTGCGCTGGTCGCGGCCGCGCTCGCCGCCGGCATCGACGTGGCGCAGGTGCGGCGGGACTCGCCGCGCACGTCCGAGGTGCCGTTCGACTCGCAGCGCCGCGAGATGGTCACCCGGCACGGCGGCACCCCGGGTGGGACGGAGATCGTGAAGGGCGCGCCGGAAGTGGTGCTGGCCCGGGTCGCCCGGGCCACCGACACGGCCGAGGTGCTGGACCGCTGGACCGCAGGGGCCCGCCGCGTGCTGGCCGTGGCGTCGGGAGCGCCCGGGGACCTGCACCTGCTCGGGCTGGTGGCGATGGCCGACCCGCCGCGGCCGGAGGCCCGTGCCGCGGTGCTCGACGCCCGCGCGGCCGGCATCCGCACCATCATGATCACCGGTGACCACCCGGCCACGGCGACGGCGATCGCCCGGGCCACCGGCGTGATCGACGACGACGCGACGGTCGACCCCGGCGCGCCGCTGCGGCCGGTCTACGCGCGCACCGACCCGGCCGGAAAGCTCGACATCATCGCCGCGTGGCAGGCGGCCGGGCACGTCGTCGCGATGACCGGCGACGGGGTGAACGACGCCCCCGCGCTGCGCGCCGCCGACGTCGGCGTGGCGATGGGCCTGCGCGGGACCGAGGTGGCCCGCAGCGCAGCCGATGTCGTGCTCACCGACGACAGCCTCGCCACCGTGGTGGCCGCCGTCGGCGAGGGGCGCCGGGTCTTCGACAACGTGCGCCGTTTCGTCCGCTACGGCCTGTCCGGCGGACTGGCCGAGATCCTGATCATGCTGGCCGGCCCGTTCCTCGGGCTGCCACTGCCGCTGCTGCCCGGCCAGATCCTGTGGGTCAACCTGCTCACCCACGGCCTGCCCGGTGTCGCGATCGGGTCGGAGCAGGCCGAACCCGACGTCCTCCGCCGGGGACCGCGGTCGCCGCGGGAGGGCATCCTCACCCGCCGCGGATGGGTCGAGGTCGGGGTGTTCGGGGCCGCCGTCGCCGGCAGCAGCCTCGGTGTCGCCCTCTGGACCGCCGCGCAGGGCCGGCCGTGGCAGACCCCGCTGTTCGCCGCGCTGACCCTGGGTCAGCTCGGGATCGCGCTGAGCACCCGCTCGGACCACCGGCCGTTCTGGAGGACGTCGCCGCGGGGCAACCCGTTCCTGTACCTGGCGGTGGCCGGGAGCGTGCTCGCGCTGCTGGCCGCGGTCTACGTGCCCCCGCTGGCCGGGCTGCTCGGCACCACGCTGCCGTCGCCGTCCGACGTGGCCGCGGTGCTGGTCGCGGCCCTGGTCCCCGCCGTCGTCGCCGAGGTCGCCAAGGCCGTGCCCGACCGCGGGACCTCCGCCGACCCACCGGGGACGTTCAGCACTGCCCCCCACCGCGGGGTCGCACGACGCTGACGGGGGAAACACACCCGACGACGTTGGAGGACCTCATGGACGTGACGGAGATGGTGGCGCGCACGCGCGAGACGATGACGGCGGGCCGGGTGTTCGGCGAACCCGTCGTGCGGGACGGCGTCACGGTCATCCCCGTCGCGCGGGTCTCGGGCGGTGGCGGGGCCGGGGGCGGCGAGTCCCCGGCGGCCGAGGACGGCACCGCCGGCAGCGGGTCGGGCGGCGGGTTCGGGCTCGGGGTCGCACCGGCCGGTGTGTTCGTCCTGCGCGACGACGGGGTCACCTGGCGCCCCGCGGTCGACGTCAACCGGATCGTCGCCGGCGGGCAGCTGGTGATGGTCGTCGCCCTGCTCACCCTGCGCAGCTACCTCAGGAGCCGTTCCGACCGGCGCTGACCCGGGTCATGACGGCGGCGGTAGCGGCGGTGAGGTCGTTGACGTGTGGGATCGCGGTGTCGAGGTGGGCGCGGTCCCAGCCCGGTCCGGCGGCGATCCGGCCGGTGGTGCCGGGAAGCAGGTCGAACACCGAGGCGTCCGCGAGCTCGCTCATCTGGGCGTAGAGCACGACGACGGCGGGCCGGCGTTGCTCGGCGGCGCGGGCGAGGGTGGCGGCGGGTGTGGCGGCACCGAGCACGGTGGCGGTGATCCCGGTCCGGCCGAGCGCGGCGGCGAGGGCGACCAGGGGGAGGTCGTGGGGGTCGTCGGGGACACTGGCCAGCAGTACCGGCGCGGGGTCGGGGAGTGCGGACACCGACGGGGTGGCCTCGGCGAGGACCGAGGTGGCGATGTGGGAGAGCAGGTGTCCCACGGCGATGCCGTGCGGGAGCTGGTCCCAGCGGTCGCCGATCGGGCCGAGGACGGGCCGCACGACGGTCTCCCAGATGGTGGGCGCGTCGGTGCGGGCGAGGTGGTCACGCAGCAGCCAGCGCACGGTGGGGCCGTCGAGGTCCAGCGCGGCGGCGCAGACGCGGTGGGCGATGGGGTCGGCGTCGGCGGGCAGGGGCATGTCGTGGTGGGCGGCGGCGAGCACCGCGCGGGCGGCGTCACTGGTGGAGACGCCGTCGGCGATGAGCCGTTGCACGGCGGCGAGGCGATCGACGTCGTCGCGGCTGTAGCGGCGGTGCCCGCCCGCGGTGGTGCGGGTGGGGGCCAGGCCGTAGCGCTGCTGCCACATCCGCAGGGTCGCCTGCGAGAGGCCCATCCGCTCCGCGACGACCGAGATCGGCAGCGCGACGCCCAGGTCCGCTCCCGGGAGCGGACGGGATTCGGGACCCACCCCGTCGGCGACCGGCTCTCGTTCGACCGTCATCGGTCACGTCCCTCGTCGCCGGTGCCGTGGTTGTTGTGGTGGTGGTTGCACCGGTTGCGTGCGTACGGTTCTCGCGTTCGGCGGAACTTCTGCACAATACCTCGACAATGATCTCTAGGCAACCTTAGTATCGCCGCATTGCTCGGCAGGCCCGCTCCAGACCCCAGCGGTGTCCTGTCCCTTGCCAGGGGTTGTTCCGCGCTCGGGAAGGAATTCGAATGTGTACAGGCCTTGGCAGCGGCGGCCAGGGGCCGCCCGAGAGCCGCCTGGCGAGCGCCACACCGTCATCGGCTCCTGTACCCGTTCCCGGGCCAGCCGCGGCTCCGGCGGTCGGCAGCACCGGTGTCGCTGAACGCGTACTGGCGACCGGGTCCGGAGCGGCGTGATGAGCAGCCCGGCGCCCGACGCCGCGGCGCAGTTGACGTTCCCGGACCAGCCGCGTCTGGAGCTCGACGAGTTGTTGGGGCAGCTGGTGGGCCGGGCGCAGGAGGTGATGGGCGCGCAGGGCCGGTTGCGGGGGTTGTTGCAGGCCACGCAGCTGATCGGCGCGGATCTGGGGTTGCCGGTGGTGCTGCGGCGGGTCGTGCAGGCGGCGCGGGAGCTGATCGGGGCCCGCTACGCCGCGCTGGGGGTGATCGCCGCCGACGGGCATCTCGCCGAGTTCATCCACACCGGCATGGACGCCGGGCAGGTGGAACGGATCGGGCACCTGCCCCAGGGCAAGGGGCTGCTGGGGGCGTTGATCGACGACGCGACCCCGATCCGGCTGTTCGCGATGAGCGGCGACGACCGCTCGGTGGGGTTCCCGCCGGACCACCCGCCGATGGGCTCGTTCCTGGGCGTGCCGATCCGGGTCCGCGGGAAGGTGTTCGGCAACCTGTACCTCACCGAGAGCACCCGCGGGGAGTTCAGCGCCGAGGACGAGGAGCTGGCGAAGGCGTTGGCCGCGGCGGCCGGGTCGGCGATCGACCACGCCCGGCTCTACGAGGTCGCCCGCACCCGACAGCAGTGGCTTGAGGCCAGCGCGGCGATCACCCGTCGCATGTTGACCGGGCCCCCCGGCGGCGCGGGCGACACCGACGCGGGACGGCTCGGTCCGCTGCGGTTCGTCGCCGAGCGCAGCCGGGCCCTGGCCGACGCCGACCTGGTGACGGTCGTGCTGCCCGCCGACGGCCCTGCCCCGGCCGGTGGTGCCGACCCGGGCCTGCGGGTGGTCGTGGCCGTCGGGACCGGCGCCGACGACCTGCTCGACGGGCGGGTCGCGGTCGAGGGCACGCTGTCCGGTCAGGTCTTCACCACCGCCGAGCCGGTCCGGGTCGCCCACTCCCGCGACCCGCAGGGGCCGGAGTCGGTCGTCTCGGCCGCGCTCGACGTGGGCGCGGTGATGGTCGTGCCCCTGACCGGTGCGGGCGGGGTCAACGGCGTGCTCACCGCGGCCCGGACCGCGGGGCGGCCGGAGTTCACCGCCGACGACCTGGCGATGGCGGCGGGTTTCGCCAACCAGGCCTCGGTCGCGATCGAGCTCGCCGACGCCCGCGCCCAGCAGGCCCGGGTGGCGATGGCCGACGAGCGCGAACGGATCGCCGCGGACCTGCACGACCACGTCATCCAACGCCTGTTCGCCACCGGGCTGTCCCTGCAGAGCGCCGTGGGCGCACTCGGCACAGCCAACAGCGCCGGAC
Source organism: Pseudonocardia sp. 73-21 (assembly GCF_001899645.1). Lineage (GTDB taxonomy): Bacteria > Actinomycetota > Actinomycetes > Mycobacteriales > Pseudonocardiaceae > Pseudonocardia. The sequence goes on from NZ_MKVV01000006.1 coordinate 37,326, forward strand.
CACGCATCACCGGCGCCGTGCGCGATCTCGACGACACCATCCGCCAGATCCGCACCACCATCTTCGGCCTGCACACCTCGCCGATGACCCGCGACACCGTCCGCGGCCGGCTCATGCAGGTCGTCACCGACACCACCGCCTGTCTGCCCACCCCGCCCGCCCTGCGGTTCTCCGGCCTGCTCGACGCGCTCCCCGACCCGATCACGGAGGACCTCGTCGCGGTGCTGCGCGAGTCGCTGACCAACGTCGCCCGCCACGCCCACGCCTCCATCACCACGGTCGACATCGACGCCGACACCACCACCGTCACCCTCCAGGTGACCGACGACGGGATCGGTGTCCCGGAGACGGGGCGCCGTAGTGGTCTGGACAACCTCCGCCACCGCGCCGAGCACCACGGCGGCACCCTCACCCTCACCGCCGCCCGGCCCACCGGCACCCACCTGCGCTGGACCGTCCCGATCTGACCCACCCGCCCGGACCGGACACGGAGCCTGGAGGGTGGCTTCCGTACTGGAACGGGTGCACCAGCGGTGCCGCGACACAGCAACGGAGCTGGTTCGCGGTGCCGCGACCACGCCGGCCGGGCCCACCTCCACGGGCCCGGCCGGCATCCGGCCACACCGCGACGCGGGACCCGGGGTCCCGGTCCGGGGTCGTTCGTCCCTTCCGTCGCGGCCACCGACAGCGCAGGGTGGAGGGATGTCCTCCCCGACGTGCCGGGCACGGTGATCGCCACGGGCTCGACGACCACCACGGACGCCCCCCGGCGCCCGCCCACCGCCCCGACCGGGCGGCATCCGCGTGACCTGGTCGTCCTCCTGGTCGCCGCCGGGGTCGTCGCCCTGTGCTCGCTCGCCGCGCGGCTGTGGACGGCCGACCCCGTCGAGGTGGGGCTCTTCCAGCAGGTCCAGCAGATCCCGGCGGCGTCGACCGTCGGGTGGCAGGCACTGGCCGTGGCCGGCGGCTGGGCCGGCATCGCGGTGGTCACCGCGGTCGCGCTGTACCTGAAGCGCTTCCGGCTCGGGCTGCTGTGCGCCGGGGCCGGGGTGCTCGCGTGGGGGCTCGCCCTCGCCGTGGGCGTGCTGGTCGGTCTCCGCCCGGTCCCCGCGGAACTGCGCGAGATCGCCGGGGTCCGGCTGCCCGAGGCCGCGGGCTTCGCCTTCCCGTCGGCCCACGCCGCGGTCGCGGCGGCACTGGCGGCGGTCGCGGCGCCGTACCTGCGGCGCGGCTACCGGTCGGCGGCGTGGGGCCTGGTGGTGCTGGTCGCGGCGGCGGACGTGTACCTCGGGACCGGCCTGCCGCTCGACACCGTCGCCGGGGCGTTCCTCGGCTGGGGTGTGGGCGCGGCGTTCCACCTGCTGTGGGGAGCCCCGGGCCGGACGACCTCCGGGCCCGCCGTCCGACGGGCGCTGGAGCAGGCCGGGCTCGCCCCGGTGACGCTCGTCCCCGTCCGGGGCCGGTTGACCGGGCCGCGGGAGTTCCGCGCCACCACCGTGGACGGCGGGCGGCTGCGCGTCGAGGTCGTGCAGCGGCTGCACCGCCGGGCCGGACCCTGGTACCGGCTGCGCCGGATACTGGCGTCGGTCGAGGTCGAGGACGAACCGGCGCTGTCGGGGACCCGTCACGAGACCGAGCACGAGGCGCTGGTCACGCTGTTCGCGCAACGGGCCGGGCTGCGGACCCCGCCGCTCGTGCTCACCTGCCAGACCCGCCACGGCACCCCGCTGCTGGTGCGCCGCGAGGTCGACGGCAGGCGGCTCGGCGAGCTGTCCGCCGGCGAGGTCGACGACCGGTTGCTCGACGCCGTCTGGCGGCAGGTCGCCACGCTGGGCGAGGCCCGGATCGCCCACCACGACCTGCGCGTGAAGAACGTCCTCGTCGACACCGGCGGCGAGCCCTGGCTGCTCAACCTCACGTTCGGCACGATCGGGGCGTCGACGGCCCGCATCGCCCAGGACGTGGCGGAGGCGCTGGTGTCGCTGGCGTCGCTGGTCGGGGTCGAGCGCGCGGTGGCCGCCGCGTGCCGGGTCCTGCCGCCCGACCGGCTCGAGCCCGCCCTGGTCTACCTGCAACCGCTCGCGCTGCCGCGCCGGATCCGCGGGCAGACCGGCCGCGGGCGCTACCTGCTCACCGACCTGCGGGAGACCCTCGCCGAGCAGATCGACCGGCCGATCCCGACGTTGCGGTCCCCGGTGCGGGTCTCCACCGTGGTCGGCCTGCTGGCGCTCGGCGCCGCCGTCTACACGCTGCTGCCCCAGCTGTCGAGCATGGGCGCGGTGCTGGCGTCGCTGCGCGACGCGAACTGGGCCTGGCTGGCCGTCGCGTTCGCGGCCGGGCTGGTGGCGATCGTGGCGTCCGCGGTCTCGATCCAGGGCTCGGCCACGGTGGCGCTGCCGTTCTGGCCGACCACCTGGGTACAGCTCGCGGCGGCGTTCACCGGGCGCACCACCCCGGGCGGGGTCGGCTTCTTCGGGGTCAACATCGCGTTCCTGGAGCGCCGCGGCCTGCGCCGGGCGAACGCCCTCGGCGTGACGGCGCTGAACGTGGCCGGGAACACCGTGACCGGGGCGGTCTGGGGCGTCGTCGGCCTGCTCGGTGCGGGCGCCACGGCCACCAGCCGCATCACGCTCCCGCACGGCTGGCCGGTCGTGGGGGCGGCCGCCGGAGTGCTCCTCGCCGCCGTCGCCGTGCTCGCCTCGCCCTTCGGACGGCGCCGGGTGCTCCGCCCGGCACTGCGTGTGGGTCGCGAGCTGCTGGCCACCCTGCGCCGGCCGGTGCGGGCCACCCAGCTGTTCGGCGGGGCGTCGGCGCACATGCTGGTCTCGGGCCTGGGGCTGGCGGCCACCCTGGCGGCGTTCGGCGAACAGGTCCCCGTGTTCGGGGTGCTCGCGGTGTTCATGGTCGGCCAGACCATCGGCCATCTCGTGCCCGTGCCCGGCGGTCTCGGCCCGGTCGAGGCGCTCATGATCGGCGGCCTGAGCGCGCTGGGCGTGGCGCCGACGGCGTCGGTGGCCACCGTGCTGACCTTCCGGCTGCTGACCTACTGGCTCCCTGTCCTGCCCGGCATCGCGGCGTTCCGGTTCCTGCAGCACCGCGGCGTCATCTGACGGGCCGCTACCGCGGCGGTGGCGGGACCGGGGACGGCGCCGTCCGGTGGGGCTCGCGGATGCCGAGGGCGGCCCGCAGGGCACCGATCCCGGTGAAGGCGGGGCGCCAGCCGAGCTCGGTGCGGGCCCGGGTGGTGTCCATGATCGCCGGATGGGCCAGCGCCTCGGCCCACTCCGCGAACGGCGGCAGGAACGGCAGGGCCGCGACGGCCCGCGCCACCGCCCACGCGGGCCCCGGGGGCAGCGGCAGGACCAGCGCGCCGAGCTCGCGGGCGACGTCGACGGCCGTGACGACGCCCTCGCCCGCGATGTTGTAGGCCCCGGGCGGCCCGGCGCCGAGGACGCAGAGCAGGAGGGCGCGGCCCACGTCGTCCTCGTGGACGAACTGCATCGGCAGCGCGGGGACCGCCATGGGCACGGGCAGCCGCCGGGCGCCGCCCGCGAGGAGGCGGGCCAGCGGGGCGAGCGGTCCGGGCAGGGTCTTGGCCCCCACCGTGTGCGGGCCGAGCACGATCGACGGCCGGAGCAGGTAGAGCGCGGGCGGCCCGGTGCAGCCGCCGTTCTCCTCGCGGAGCCGCACCTCCAGCTCGGCCTTCTGCCGGGCATAGAACAGCCGCGCCGCCGGCCTGACCGGCTGGTCCTCGGTCATGGCGAGGGGGTTGTCGGCGTGGAAGCCGTACGCGGCCACCGACGACGCGTACACGAACCGCGCCACGCCCGCGGACCGCGCGGCCCGGAACACGGTCAGCGTGCCGTCGACGTTGACCGCGCGCAGGTCCGCGCGCGGCGCGGTGCCGGCGACGGAGAACGCCAGGTGGACGACCACGTCGACGCCCCGGAAGGCCGTGGCGAGCACGCCGGGGTCCCGGACGTCGCCCTGCCGGTAGTCGGTCTTCGTCCAGCCGCGCGACGCCGGGTCGAACGGCCGCCGCGCGACGCCGACGACGCGCGCCACCCGCTCGTCGGCCTCCAGCAACGGCATCAGCCCGGCACCGAGCGTGCCCGTGGGTCCGGTGACCGCGACGGTGAACCCGGCGGCCCGCGCGCGCACGCCGGTCACTGCCCGGACGGATGCACGGCGTTCACCGCCGCGCCGATCCCGGCCGCCCACCGGCGGATCCGCTCGGGGTCGCGGAAGTCGCCCGCGAGCTCGCCGCTCGCCATCCGCCGGGCCAGGAACCCGCGGGCCGTGGCCGGGTCGAGGACCCCGCCGAAGGTGACGGGCGGCCGCGCGTCGATCGAGCGCCGCAGGCGTGCGACGTTGGCCGGCTCGGGCTGGTCGGGGTCCACGGCGTCCTGGCCGCAGGGCCCGGACTGGAACAACCACACGTCGCGGTCCCGCAGTGCGCGGGCGTGCCGCTTGAGGAAACGCACGGCGTCGGGGCGCCAGCGCCGGATGTAGAGCGCGCTGCCGAGCACCACGGTCCCGTAGCCCTCGACGTCGTGGACGTCGGCCGCCGACATCACGTCCGCACTGACGCCCCGGGCGCGGAGCTCCTCGGCGACGGTGGCGGCGATGCCGGCCGTGCCGCCCATCTTGGAGGCGTACGCCACGAGGACGTGGCCACGGGCACCGGTGGGCTTCGGAACGGTCATCGGCCTGCTCATCTCGTCTCGTCGGTACCGACCGAGGCTCGCCGCTCCCGCTCCCCCGGGCCAGGGCCGTTGGACCCGCCGGAACGGGCGAACGCACCTCCGGGGAGCGGGTTACCGGACCTCGATCCAGCGTCCCGTCAACCGCGCCAGCGGCAGCGCGACCACCCGGCCGCCGATCGCGCTGAAGCCGGCCGGCGTGCGCTCGGCCAGCGCACCGACGCGGCCGGGGTCGGTCACGTCGTAGGTCTCGCCGATGCCCAGCACCGTCCAGCCCGCCCCGCTGCCGCAGTCGATCTGGTCGATCTCGAACGCGACCACCGCGTTCCGGGTCGCCTCGGCGAGCTCACCGGCCACCGGCGTGCCGAACAGCACCTCACCGGCGTCGAGGACGTAGGCCACCGGCTGGGCGGCGGGGAGTGCGCCCGCGGTGTAGACGACCCGACCGATGCCGCCGGAACCCAGCAACGCGAGGCACTTCTCGCGGTCCACCTGCATCACCTGTCCCCTGTTCACAGCACCAGGTTGATGCCGGGCGCGACCGGGCGGCAGGTGCCGGAAGTCACCCCGGGCGGGCATTCGGCACGTCGTCACCGGGCCCCGGTCCCGGCGGTCGGCCCCGCCACGCCGGTGATCTAGCGTCTGGTCATGCCCGATCGCAGGCCGGCCGCCCGGCGCACCCCGCGTGTCGATCTCCCGGTGGAGATCCCGGTGGAGGCCGACCAGCGGCCACACGCCCTCGCCGCGGCCCTGCGGCACGTCGTGCTGGCCAGCGAGCGCTGGCGGCTGCGCGTCGCCCGCACGTCGCTGGGTGTCGGCGCCACGGAGATGATGGCCGTCGCGACGCTCGGCGCCGAGGGATCCCAGACACCGTCCCAGCTCGCCGCCCGGCTCCAGATCACCACACCGTCGGTCAGCGAGCTGATCGACCGCCTGGAACGAGCCGGGTTGGCCGGACGGACGCCACATCCGCACGACCGCCGCAAGACCGTCGTCGGGCTCTCGCAGGACGGGCGCCGCTACGCCCGGACCGTGCTGGCCCGGTACGCCGACATGATCGACCGCGCGACCCGCGACCTCGACGACCGCACCCGGGACGAGCTGGCGCAGGTCCTGGGCGAGCTCGGTGCCGCGCTCGACGGCGCCTCCGGGACGCTGTTCCCCGGCACCTGATCACCGGCGGCCCGTGCCGGCGGGTGCGGCGGGCGACGGGCACTCAGCGACCGGGTGCGAGCGGGCCAGCACCAGCACGCCCGCGAAGGCCGTGGCCGCGGCGGCGACGAGCAGGGTCCCGACGAGGCCGGAGACCTGCGTGGCCTCACCGAGCAGGGTCGCCCCCACCAGCACGGCGACGAGCGGATCGACCACCGTCATGCACGCCACCACGAGCTCCGCGGGCCCGGCGGCGTGAGCGTGCTGGATGGCCCATCCCCCGGCCACCAGTGCCCCACCGATGCCCGCGACGCCCAGCAGGACCATCGGGTCCAGCGGCGACGTCCCCGACACCACCGCCTGCCCGACCGCCCGGACCAGCACCGAGACGAGCCCGAAGGCCGCGGCACCCGCCGAGGCGAACGCCAGGCAGCGCCACCGCCCGGTGCCCGCCAGAGCGGCCCCGACGAGCACGACGACCAGGACGGCGACCGCGGACCCGGCCCACGCCAGCGCCTGCCCGGTGGCGGGCCCGCTCACCACGGACACCGACGCCAGGGCCACGAACGCCGCCACCCCTGCCGTGCTCAGCGCCACCCCGACGATCGCGGCGCGCCGCGGCCGGCGCCGGGCCGCACCCGCGGCGAGCAGCACCGCGACCGGGACGGCCAGCACGCCCAGCGGCTGGACCAGGCTCAGCGGCGCGAGCACCAGCGCGAACGCGTGGACCGCGGACCCGAGGGCCGCGAGCCCCGTGCCGACCAGCCACCGCGGCCGCCGGACCAGCAACCCCAGCTCGCCGCGCCCGAGACGGTCCGACCCCGCGGTGGCGCTCACGGCGACGACGGCGCCGTTCTGGAGTGCCGCCGCCACCGCGAAGCATCCGGCCGCGGCCACCGCGAGGACCACCGCGACGACCCACGCCGTCGGCATTCCCGTCACCGCCCCGCCCGCACGTCGCGACCCTGGTCGCCCCGGCCGGCGCGGCGACGGGGCCCAGGGCCCCCCGGCGGCGGGCCGTCCGGCCCGGTCGTCCGGCGCGGGACCCGCAGCGAGAGGTAGCTCAGACCGCCCGCCGGGATCGGCAGCCAGAAGCTGACCACCCGCCAGCCGAGCACCGCGATCAGCGCGGGTGCCGCCGGCCCGCCGAACGCGACCAGCGCCGGGACCAGCACCCCCTCCACCACGCCGATCCCGCCGGGCGTGATCGGCAGGACCCCGAGGGTGTTCGCCAGCCCGTACGCGACGAGCAGGCCGGCGACGCCCACCGGGTGGCCGAGGGCGAGCAGGAACATCTCCAGTGCCGCGGCGTCGAGGAGCCAGTTGGCGGCGGCCCACCCGACGGCCACCCCGAGCTGCCTGCGGTCGCGGGTGATGTGGTGCAGGCGGCGCACGATCTCCTGGGTGCGGCGGTCGACCCGCTCGGCGTCAAGGCCCGGGACCCGCGCGGCGATCCGGTGCAGCAGCCGGGTGCCGCGCCCACCCCCGCGGGCCGCCGCCACCGTCACGAGCACGACGTCCACGACGGCGACCACGCCGAGGACCACACACAGCGCGACGAGCCGCCCGCCCGGACCGTGCACGACGATGGCGGCGACCAGCGCGCCCCACAGGATCACGTGCAGCACCATCGCCGAGAGCACGCCCTGCACGCCCGCGAGCAGGGCGGCATCGGCGGCGTCGACGCCGTCGGCGCTCAGCAGCCGGAACCGGAGCGCCGCGGTGCCGGCCGGCCCGCCGGGGATGACGTGGCCCGCGCCCCAGGTGGCGAGGTCGATGCGCACCAGCCGGGAGAACCGCGGCCGCACGGCCACCGGCAGCAGCGCCCGGGTGTAGGCGGCGTAGGCGGCGATCGAGACCGCCTCCAGCACGACCCCCGGGACGAACCACCACAGCGCCACCCCGCGGGCCGCGGTCAGCACCCCGTCCACGTCGCCGACCAGCGGCAGCACCCCGTACTCGACCACCACGGCCAGCACGGCGAGCGCGACCCCGCGGCGCACCCACCTGCGGCCCGTCACACCGGGAGCCCGCCACGCGGTGCGCTGCCGACCGGCCGGACCACGGCCGGCCGCTCCGCGATGATCGCCTCGAGGGTGGCACCGTCGATGGTCTCGCGCTCCAGCAGGACGGCGGTGAGCCGGTCGAGGACGTCGCGGTGGTCGCGCAGGATCGCGCCCGCCGCCTCCTCCGCCTCGCGCAGCAGCCGGGCCACCTCCTCGTCGACGGCACGCTGGGTCTGCTCCGCGTAGGGCCGGGCCCCGAGCGGGTTGTCGTGCGTGGCCCCGTCCGGCCCGTACCCGACGGGCCCGAGCCTCGGTGAGAGCCCCCATTCCCGCACCATCCGCGTGGCCAGCTCGGTGGCCGAGGCGAGGTCGTTGGCCGCGCCGGTGGACGCCTCGCCGAGCACGGCCTCCTCGGCGGCGCGCCCGCCCATGCGCACGGCGAGGGAGTCGGTGAGGTAGCTCTGCGGGTACAGGTGGCGTTCCGACAGCGGCAGCTGCTCGGTGACGCCGAGCGCGGCGCCCCGCGGCAGGATCGTGATCTTCGCGACCGGGTCGGCGTGCGGGGACAGCGCGGCGACCAGCGCGTGCCCGGCCTCGTGCACGGCGACGGCGCGCTTCTCCCCCGGCAGCAACGCGTTCGAGGAGTCCCGGCGGCCCAGCAGCAGGCGGTCCCGCGCGGCGTCGATGTCCGCGGCGGTCACGACGTCGCGGTCGGCGCGCACCGCGTTGATCGCCGCCTCGTTCACGAGGTTGGCCAGGTCGGCGCCCGAGAACCCCGGGGTGCCGCGGGCCACCGCGCCGAGATCGACGTCGGCGCCGAGGTCCTTGCCGCGGGCGTGGATGGCGAGGATCGCCGCCCGCTCCGCCTGGTTGGGCAGCGGGATCTCGACGGTCCGGTCGAACCGGCCCGGTCGCAGCAGCGCCGCGTCCAGCGACTCCGCCCGGTTGGTCGCGGCGATCACGACCACCCCGCTGCCCGCCTCGAACCCGTCCATCTCCGACAGCAGCTGGTTGAGGGTCTGCTCGCGCTCGTCGTTCGACCCGAAGCCCCCGCCGGACCCGCGGCGGCCGCCGATCGCGTCGATCTCGTCGATGAAGATGATCGACGGCGCCTGCGCGCGGGCGTCCTCGAACAGCGACCGCACCCGCGAGGCCCCGACCCCGACGAACATCTCGACGAAACCGGAGCCGCTGATCGAGAAGAACGGCACACCCGCCTCGCCGGCCACCGCCCGGGCGAACAGTGTCTTCCCGGTGCCCGGTGGGCCGATCATGAGGACGCCCTTGGGCCCCTTCGCCCCCGCCCGGCGGTACCGCTCGGGATTGCGCAGGAAGTCGACGACCTCCATGACCTCGGTCTTCGAGCCCTCGTAACCGGCGATGTCGGCGAACCGGGCCCCGGGCTTCGACTCGTCGTAGACCTTGGCCTTCGACGCCCCGACGCCCATCATCCCGCCGAGGCCGCCCGCACCGAGCCGCCGGCTGCTGCGACGCAGCCACCACAGGCCGAGCCCGATGATCAGGACGTAGGGCAGGAACGACAGCAGGACGGCACCCCACGACGTGGCGCCGGGGTTGGTCGCGCTGACCGCGACGCGGTGGGCCGCCAGCAGCGGGGCGAGGCCCGGGTCGGCCAGGGCGGTGGGCACCTGCGAGGTGTAGGTGGCTCCGCCCACGAGCGTGCCGCTGACCGCGCCGGTGCCGCTGATCGTGGCCGTGGCCACCTTGTCCGCCGTCACCTGCGCCACGAAGTCGCTGTAGCCGAGCACCTGCGCCGACGGCGTCAGGAGGGCCGGGACGGCGTACAGGGCGACGAGCCCGAGGAGCCAGATCGGCATGATCCACCGCTGCCAGCGCGGCGGCGGCGGGGTCGGGCTCCCCGGGGACGTCCTGCCCGGACCGGGGTCCGGACCGGGCCAGCTGCTCACCGGCGGGCGCCGTGTCCGGGGTCCCGGTCGGCCGGACGTCGAACCATCATGACGGCCCCTTCGGATCGTTCGGCTGGGTCGGACCCGATGGTCTCGCCGCCGCGGCGCTCCCCCCAGGGCCGTCGGCCCCTGATCGCAGGTCCGGTCGGCACCGGGCCGACGGGCCGCGGCGGGCGAGCCGTTGTCCCCTACCGGTGGCCCCGCACCCGTCACACCCTTGGCCCATGACGCAGATGCACACCACGACCGACGCCGAGCTCCAGCAGGCGATCATCGACGAGCTGTACTGGACGCCGGAGGTGGACGCCGCCCACATCGGCGTGGCCGTCACCGACGGCGCGGTGACGCTCTCCGGTGAGGTCACCAGCTACCCGGAGCGCTACCACGCCGAGCAGGCGGTGAAGCGGGTGCGGGGCGTGCGGGCGGTCGCCGAGGAGATCGCCGTGCGCAGCACCTGGGTGACCCTCAACGACACCGACATCGCCCGGGAGGCCGGCGAGACGCTCGGCCGCGCGGTCGACGTGCCGAACGGGGCGGTCACGGCGTCGGTCCACGACCGCCGGATCACCCTCACCGGGACCGTCACCTGGCAGTTCCAGCGCCGGGCGGCCGAGCAGGCGGTCAAGTACCTCAGGGGCGTGACCGCCGTCCACAACGGGATCATGATCCGGCCCGCCGCGGCCGTGACGGACATCCGGAGGTCGATCCGGTCCGCCTTCGTGCGCAGCGCCCAGATCGACAGCAGCCACGTCGACGTCGCCGTCGGCGCGGACGGCGTCATCACCCTGACCGGCCGGGTCCGGTCGCACGCCGAGCGGCGGCAGGCGGAGCAGTCCGCGTGGGCCGCCCCCGGCGTCAGCTCGGTGGAGAACCTGATCCGCGTGGAGAACTGACGGCCGGCCGCGCCGGGACGGGGTCCGGGTGACCAGGCGTCGCCCGGCCCGCGCCGCGCTCGCGGTGCTGATGCTCCTGCCGCTGCTCCTGCTCGCGTCCGTCGCGGTCGCCGCCCCGGCAGCGGCCGGGCCGTGGGATGACCTCGACCCCCTGCTCCCCGGGGTCCTCACCGCCGCCGCGGGCACCGTCGTGCGACCCGCCCTCGTCGACGCCGACCGGGCCGTACTGCGGGCCCGCGCCGCGGCGGGAGCCCCGGCCGTGGTGCTGCGGCTGGCGGCACGCCCCGGCGAGCGCTACTTCGGCCTCGGGGAGCGGTTCGGCCGGTTCGACCTGCGCGGGCAGGTCCTGGCGAACTGGACCGCCGACGGCATGGGCCGTCCGGGGGTCGTCACCACGTACTCGCCGATGCCGTTCCTGCTCTCCGAACGCGGCTACGCCGTCCACCTCGACACCGCCGCGTCGACGACCGTGGACCTGTCCGGCCGGGACGCGGTCACGATCACCGTCGCGTCGCGCGAGGTGGACGTCGAGGTGTTCACCGGCCCGGACCCGGCCACGGTCGTCCGCGACCACGCCGTGTCGATCGGCCTGCCGCCGGTCCCCACGCCGTGGGGTCTGGGCGTCTGGAAGTGCCTCGTCGGCGGCACCGCACGCGTGCGCGCCGACACCGGCGCGCTCCTGGCCGCCGGGGTCCCGCTGGACGCGGTCTGGACCTACGACATCGCCGATCCGGCGTCGGGGTTCGGGTGGCCGTGGCAGGTCTACGGCCCCGTGCCGCCCGGTCCCTATCCCGACCCGGCGGCGCTGATCGCGGGCCTGCACGCCGACGGGCTGGCCGTGCTGGGCTACCTCACGCCGTTCGTCGTGGTCGGCGCTCCCGGCTACGCCGGCGCCGCCGCCCGCGGTTACCTGGTCACGACCGCCGACGGCGTGGTCTACACCCAGCCCTGGCTGGCCGGCACACGGCGGGCCTACGTCGACTTCACCGACCCCGCCGCGACAGCCTGGTGGCAGGACCGGGTCCGCGCCGGGCTCACCGGCGTCGGGTTCGACGGCGCCATGCAGGACTACGGCGAGGACGCCCCGGCCGAGGGCCGCTACGCCGACGGCGAACCCGGTGCCCTCGTCCACAACGCCTACCCGCGGCTCTACGCCGACGCCGTCCGCGCCGCCGCGCAGTCGGTCAAGCCCGACACCACCGTGTTCTTCGCCCGCTCCGGCTACACCGGCGCCCAGAGCGCGCAGACCGGCCGGTTCACCGGCGACCAGACCCGCGACTGGGACATCCGCACCGGGCTCGGCTCGGTGCTGGCCGGCATGCTCAACGGCTCGCTCTCCGGGTGGCCCTACTGGGGCCCCGACATCGGTGGCTTCCTGTCCGGTACCGGCGAGCGCGACCGCGACCTGTGGACGCGCTGGGTGCAGCTCGGCGCCCTGTCGCCCGTCATGCGCGACATGCTCGGTGCCCAGACCGACCCCATCGGTGTCCAGACCGACGTGCGCACGCTCGCGACCTTCCGCGGCTACGCGTTGCTGCACCGCGCCCTCGAGCCCTACCTGCACGAGCTCGCCGTCCAGGCCCACGGCACCGGGGCCCCGCTCATGCGGCCGCTGTGGCTCGACGACCCGACGGAGCGCACCGCGTGGTCCGTGAGCGACGAGTACACGCTCGGCCCCGCCGTGCTCGTCGCCCCCGTCACCACACCGTCCACCCGCTCCCGTCCGGTGTGGCTGCCGTCCGGGACCTGGCGGGACTACTGGACCGGCGCCACGGTCACCGGGCCCGCCTGGATCCGCGCCGACGCGCCCGTCGGGCACATCCCGCTCTGGACCGGCGGGCCGGCCGCACCCGACCTCCCGCCGCCGGCGTCCCTGGGCCTGCCCGGCGGTCTCCGTTGACGGGCCGCGCGGCCGGCCCCCGGGGACCGGGGCCGGCACCGGGATGCGGGGGGACCTTCGGCCCTCACCACCGTGCGCCCCCGCTCGTAACGTCACCCGGACCTTCATCGACCAGGGAGAACCCATGTTGTACGTCCCCCCGGGTGGCGCCGGCAGCATCGTGACCGTCGCGCCCCGCTACGAGAACTTCATCGGCGGCAAGTGGCAGGCCCCGACCCGGGGCCACTACCGGTTCGACGTCAGCCCCGCCACCGGCAACCCCATCACCGAGGTCGCGTACTCCTCCCCGGAGGACGTGGAGCTGGCGCTCGACGCCGCACACGCCGCGAAGGACGCGTGGGGCGAGGCGTCGGCGGCCGACCGCGCCGCGGTGCTGCTCGCGATCGCCGACCGCATCGAGGCGAAGGCCGAGATGCTCGCGGTCGCCGAGAGCTGGGAGAACGGCAAGCCCGTCCGCGAGACGCTCGCCGCCGACATCCCACTCGTCGTCGACCACTTCCGCTACTTCGCCGCCGCCGCGCGGTCGGAGGAGGGCCGCACCACCGAGATCGACAAGGACCTCGTCGCCTACCACTTCCGCGAGCCGCTGGGGGTGGTCGGGCAGATCATCCCGTTCAACTTCCCGCTGCTGATGGCCGCGTGGAAGCTCGCCCCCGCGCTCGCCGCCGGGAACTGCTCGGTGATGAAGCCGGCCTCCCCCACCCCGTGGTCGATCCTCAAGCTGATGGAGGTCATCGAGGACGTCGTCCCGCCGGGCGTCGTCAACGTGGTCACCGGCCCCGGCGGCGAGATCGGCAAGGCCCTGGCCACCAGCCCACGCATCGCCAAGATCGGGTTCACCGGCGAGACCGTGACCGGCCGGCTCATCATGCAGTACGCCGCGCAGAACCTGATCCCGTCCACCGTCGAGCTCGGCGGCAAGTCGCCGAACATCTTCTTCTCCGACGTCATGGCCCACGACGACGACTTCCTCGCCAAGGCCGTCGAGGGCCTCGTGCTCTACGCGTTCAACAAGGGCGAGGTCTGCACCTGCCCGTCGCGGGCGCTGATCCAGGCCGACATCTACGACGAGTTCATGGCCCGCTGCCTGGACCGGATCGCGGCGATCCGCCAGGGCAACCCGCTCGACACCGAGACCCAGCTCGGACCCCAGGTCTCCGCGGCCCAGCTCGAGAAGATCACCTCCTACGTCGCGATCGGCCGTGCCGAGGGCGCCGAGGTCCTCATCGGCGGTCAGCGCGCCCACATCGACGGCGAGTTCGCCGAGGGCTACTACTTCCAGCCGACGGTCCTCAAGGGCGACAACAGGATGCGCGTGTTCCAGGAGGAGATCTTCGGGCCGGTGCTGGCCGTCACCACCTTCACCGACGACGACGACGCCCTCGCGATCGCCAACGACACCCTCTACGGCCTGGGCGCCGGGGTCTGGACCCGTGACGGCACCCGCGCCTACCGGATGGGACGCAGGATCAAGGCCGGGCGGGTCTGGACGAACTGCTACCACCAGTACCCGGCGGGAGCGGCGTTCGGCGGGTACAAGATCTCCGGCATCGGCCGCGAGAACCACCGCATGATGCTCGACCACTACAGCCAGACCAAGAACCTCCTGGTCAGCTACAGCGACAAGCCACTCGGTCTGTTCTGAGCACCACGATGACCGAGACGGTGCCCGGGTCCACTCCCGGGACGACCCGGATCTCGGCCACCCCGGCGGCGCGCCGGGCCATCGCGGCCCTGCGCGCCGAGCTCGGGGGGCCGGTGATGTTCGTGCAGTCCGGCGGCTGCTGCGCGGGCAGCACGCCGATGTGCTTCCGCGACGGCGAGTTCCTCGTCGGGGACGTCGACGTGCTGCTCGGAGACCTGGACGGCTGCCCCTTCTACATCGACGCACGGCTCGACGACGCCTGGGGCCGCGGCCACCTCCTGCTCGACGTCGCGGCGGGACCACCGGAGGGGTTCTCGCTGGCCGCGGGGGCCGAGGACCGGCATTTCGTCACCCGGTCCACCGGGTGCGCGGCCGCGACGCCGTGACCGGCCCGGCGGTCATCATCCGGGTTCAGGACACCAGTGCCTTGAGCGCCGCCAGCAGAGCGCTCAGGGTCTCCTTCGCGTCGCCGAAGAGCATCTGTGTGTTCGGCGCCGTGTAGAGCTCGTTGTCGATGCCGGCGTAGCCGTGTCCCAGCGACCTCTTGACGACGATCACCGCGCGCGCCCGGTCGACGTCCAGGATCGGCATCCCCGACACGGCGTTGCCGGGCCGGCGGGCGGCCGGGTTCGTGACGTCGTTGGCCCCCACGACGAGTGCGACGTCGGTGGCCGGGAAGCGCGGGTTGGCCTCGTCGAGGTCCTCGAGCTGCGGATAGGGCACGTCGGCCTCGGCGAGCAGCACGTTCATGTGGCCCGGCATCCGCCCGGCGACCGGGTGGATCGCGAAGCGGACGTCCACGCCGCGCTCGCCGAGCAGCGTCGCCAGCTCGCTCAGCTCGTGCTGGGCCTGCGCCGCGGCCAGCCCGTACCCCGGCACGATGACCACCTTCTGCGCGTAGCCGAGCTGCAGGGCCGCGTCGTCGACGTCGGTGCGTCGCACCTGCCCCGCGCCCGGGGCGCCGGCCGTCCCGGACGGGGCGTCACCCGTGCCGAAGCCGCCGGCGACGATCGCCGGCACCGACCGGTTCGTCGCCGCGGCCATCAGCCGGGTCAGGATCGCGCCCGAGCTGCCGACCAGCGCGCCCGCGATGATCAGCGCGGTGTCACCGAGGACGAACCCGGCCATGGCCACCGCGGTGCCGGTGAACGCGTTGAGCAGCGAGATGACCACGGGCATGTCGGCACCGCCGATGGGCA
The DNA here is from genome assembly GCF_001899645.1 of Pseudonocardia sp. 73-21. Taxonomy (GTDB): domain Bacteria; phylum Actinomycetota; class Actinomycetes; order Mycobacteriales; family Pseudonocardiaceae; genus Pseudonocardia. Next base: position 52,752 of record NZ_MKVV01000006.1, read on the forward strand.
GCACCAGCAGGACGCCGAACCCCAGCCCGGCCACCGCCACGCCGGCCAGCGCGACAGCGGACCCCGGTGACGCGACCAGCCACCCGGTACCCGCGATCCCGCCCAGCACCAGCAGCGCCGAGACGGGCCGGGCCCCGCGGAACACCAGCGGCCGTCCCGGCACCCAGCCCTGCAGCTTGCCCGCGCCCACCAGCGACCCGGTGAACGTCACGCCGCCGATGAGAACGCCCAGACCGCCCGTCGCGGCGGGGAACCCACCGGCACTCCCGCCGGAGGACAGGTCCTGCACCGCCACCAGCGCCGCGGCGCCGCCCCCCATGGCGTTGAACACGCTCACCAGCTGCGGCATGGCGGTCATGGCCACCGTCCGCGCCGCGTAGGCCCCGACGAGCCCGCCCGTGGCGATCCCGGCCAGGCCGACGACCCAGCTGGTCACCGGGACCCTGTTGTCCACGACCAGCGCCACGCCGGTGGCCAGCAGCACCACCGCCATCGCCCCGGCCGAGAGCAGGTTGCCGTCGCGCGCGGTGGCCGGTGAGCGCATCCGGTGCAGCCCGATCACGAAGCAGGCGGCACCGGCGAGCTGCACCAGGTGGACGGCGGTGTCGGTCGCGGTCATGGTGCCGCGCGGTCCGCAGGCACGTCCCGCCCGGGAGCGCGGTGGCTGCGGAACATCGCCAGCATCCGGTCGGTCACCAGGTAGCCGCCCACCACGTTCATGGCGGCGAACGCGGTGGCGACGAACCCGATCACCTCACCCCACGGCGTCGTCGCCGTGGCGGTGACGGTCAGGGCTCCGGCCAGCACGATCCCGTGGATGGCGTTGGCGCCCGACATCAGCGGGGTGTGCAGCGTGGCGGGCACCCTGCCGATCACCTCGACGCCGACCAGGAGGGCCAGCACGAACACCGTCAGCCCGGTCAGGACGTCCGCGCTCATGACGACGTGGTCGGCGCCCGATCACCGGTGCCGGCACCGGCCAGCGCCGTCCGGACGAACCGCAGGTGGTCGCGGCGCTCCCGCAGGCCCCTGCGGTACCCCGGGTTGTCGGTCGCGGCGATCTCCGTCGACATGTTCCCGAGGTGGAGGTCGAGCATGTCCAGCAGGGTCGTGGCCTGCGCTTCGGTCAGTTCGATGTGCACCGGTGTCTCCTCAGGTCGGAATGTCGCCCCGCGACGCCGGCCCGCCGACCGGCGGGTGCGTCGAGGGAAGTCTCGGAGCGCGGCAGGCCCGGCGACAGAGCCGATGGGCCCGACCGTCGCGGCCGTACGGGCTGGTCAGATCAGGTCGCGGCGGCTCACGACCCCGCGCAGCACACCGTCCTCGGTGATCGGGACCGAGCGCAGGCCACCCGGGGCCAGCACCCGGGTCATCTCGTCGTAGGACGCGTCCGGCCCCAGGGTGACGACGTCGGTGGTCATCACCGCGGCGACCGTCGTGGCGTGCCAGGTCCGGTCGGGGGGCATGTCGGTCTCGCCCACGACGCCGACGACGACGCCGCGGCCGTCGACCACGGGCATCTCGCTGACGTGGTGGACCGACATCAGCTCGACGGCCCGTTCCACCGGTGTCTCCGGGGTCACCGTCACCAGGCCGTGCCCGTTCATCACGTCGCGGGCACACAGGAGCGTGTGCGGCGGCTCGTCCGCCCCCGTCGCAGGGCCCGGCCGGCTCCCGACCACCCGCAGCACCCGCCCGGTCGACGCCGGCACCCTCCGGTGCGTGCCCCTGAGGTGCCCCACCAGACGTTCGATCACCCCGCCGTGCGCGCGCCGACGCAGCAGGTCGCCCCGGGTGACGACCCCCACGAGCCGGCCGCGCTCGACGATCGGCATCACGCGGTGGCCCCCGTACCGGGCCAGCCGGTGGTCGAGGACGTGCACCTCGGTGTCGGGTCCGGCGGTCAGGACCGGTGTGCACATCACCGACCCGACGGTGGCCGTGCGGGCCTGCGGCTCGGGGAGGTCGAGGAGGTCGGCCGCGCCCACGATGCCGACGATGCGCCCGTCCGGGTCGACGACCGGCAGCGCACCGAACCCGTGGTCGGCCAGCAGCCGTCGTGCACGGGCGACCGGTTCCTCCGGTCGCACCGTCACCAGCAGGTGCGTCATGACGTCCCGGGCCCGCACGGCCATGACCGGTCCTCCCTCGATCCGGGGCCGGGGGATCCCACCGTCCCGCGCCCACGACCCGACGCTACGAGGGGGCCCGCCGGGCCGGCAGGGCCGAAGGGCGGTCCTGCGGGGGGCCGCGGTGCGCCGGTTCCGGGGACCTCGGTCCCCCGCGCCGTCACGGGGCGGGTGCGCCCCAGATCGGGAACCAGCGCTCCAGGTCGGGCTCCATCGGGAGCTCGCCGTCGAGCAGGGCCCGCACCTGCAGCTCCAGAGCGGTGTCCCGGGTCCGGTCGGCGGCGGGCGCGAACGGGTAGACGGTGCCGCGCGCGAACAGGTGGACCAGGCCGAGGCGCCGCTCCGGCCCGTCCACCGGGTTGCTGACGAACCCGGTCACCGTGCACAGCAACGACGTGCCCAGCCCCGCCTCGTCCAGCGTCGTGTTCACGCCGTGCAGCTGGGTGGTGAGCGTGGTGAGGTAACCGTCGTCGCGGTGACACGTCACCCAGGTGCAGCCGAACTCGTCCGGCACGAACGTCACGGCGGTGCCGGGGTCGAGCCGCAGCAGGTCGCGGATGTCGGTCCAGGCCCGCTCGGACGCACCACCCTCGGCGGCCCGGACGCACACCGCGCCGGTGCCGGTGGGCGCGAACCCGGTGGCCTCGTGCAGGGTCAGCGCCGCACCGGGGATGCGGAACAGGACGTCGAGGCGCGGTTGCGGTGGTGTGGTCCGGCCCAGCAGCACGTCCAGGAAACCCATCGCCGACCGCCTACATCTGCACGGCGAGGGCCGCGAGCTGGTCGAGCCGCTCCTGCAGCGGAGGGTGGGTCGACAGCAGCCCCGCCAGCCCGATCCCGGTACCGAGGGCCGGCGCGAACAGGAACGCGTTGAACGGCTGCACCGTGCGCAGGTCGCGGGTGGGGATCCTGGCGATGTCGTCGGACACCTTCACCAGCGCGGACGCGAGCGCCGACGGCTGCCCGGTCAGCACCGCCGCCGACCGGTCGGCCGCCAGCTCCCGGTAGCGCGACAACGCCCGGGTGAGCAGGAAGCTGAGCGCGTAGACCGCCCCGGACACGGCCAGCACACCCAGCACCACCAGCGCCAGGCTGTCCCGGCGCCCGCGGCCACCGAACATCGACGAGTAGAACCCCAGCCGCATCAGCAGCCCGGCCAGCACGCCGAGGAACGACGCGACCGTCATCACCGCGACATCGCGGTGGGCGACGTGGGACAGCTCGTGCGCGAGCACACCCTCGAGCTCCGCGGTGTCGAGCCGGCGCAGCAGCCCGTCGGTCACGCACAGCACCGCACGCCGGGAGCTGCGTCCCGTCGCGAACGCGTTCGGCAGGTCGGTGGCGGCGACGGCGATCGCCGGCTTGTCCATCCCCGCCGTCGCGCAGAGCCGGTCCACCACACCGTGCAGCCGCGGCTGCTGCTCGGGGGTCACGAGGGTCGCCCGCATCGCGTACAGCGCGATGCGGTCGGAGAACCAGAACTGCACGAGCAGGAACCCGCCGGCGACGACCGCCACCAGTACGACGGACCGGAGCAGCACGACGAGGGCCACGACGAACGCCGCATAGACGACGACCAGCAGCACGACGGTGAGCAGCATCCTCGCCGTGAGCCCGTGGTCGGGCCGGAACCGGGTCGCCACCGTCATCGCCTCCACCCTGGACGGTGCGCTGTCGCGGCGTGTCCGCGGCAGCGCTCCCGGACCGATGCTTCGCTCGTGCGGGGCCGCGACGCAGGGTCTTTCGTCGTCGTCCACGCGGCAGAGGTCCCCACGGCGGCTACCGCGGGCACGTGTGAGGTCATCCGTTCCTGGTTGGCACGGGTGCCCATGTTGTTCGGCACCAACACCTTCACCGACTCCTCGATCACCCCGACCAGCACCGTGGGGACGCCGCCCCACCGCTGCGCCGAGTCCGACTCCAGGACGCCGGACGCGGCGGTTCCGATCACCCCGCCGAGCAGCCCGCAGACGATCAACACCCCCGGCGGGACGTCGTGGACGGGGTTGCGGCCCACATCCATCGGGCGCGCCGCGCCACCGCCCCGCGGTCGCCCTGCGCCGACCCGGGGCGATCGGCGCGGGCCGGCCTAGGAGGCTCCTGAATTAGCGCTGTATGCAGTCTTGGGGACGGTCAGGGT
>NZ_MKVV01000007.1:0-4244 GCF_001899645.1 Pseudonocardia sp. 73-21
TGGTCCAGCGTGTCGAGGGCCTCGGTGAGGAGGTGCTGCGCGGGAGCCAGCCGGCCGGTGGGCATGCCTTGATTCTACTCGAACAAGTGTGCGATCACCACCTGTTTGGGCAGCTCAGAGCCTGTTCACCGCGTGGCTGCGCCGCCGGCTATGTCATATGACCCGTTGATCAAGACGCCACCCCGGCGGTGGTGCCGATCTTGACAGTGGTGGAGTGGGCCACCGTTCTTCGAGGTGCGGTGCGCTCATGGCACAGGCCCCCAGATCAGCGACACGGCGGGGTTCGTGGTCGGCCACAGCGCACTCGACCACGCACAGCACCGTCTGCGCAGGATCGAGCTACTCGTCGCGTCGGCTGATTCGATCACCTGGGCAGCGAGCACTCCTGGGGGTGGGCGTGCAACACCGGAAGCGTCACCGACGCCGCGGCCAGCCACAACAGGTCCGCGCCGGTGGCGCGGGCGGGGTGCCGGGCGACCAGCCCGGTTCCAGGCCGCTGCGGGGCACGACCCCCTCGCCGCGGTCAGGTATCGCGGCGAGTCGGGCGCCGTTGCGTGGTCCGCGGGCCCGGTCCACCCGGATCCGGACCTGCGGACCGCCGCTCCTATCCGGTGACGTCCCGCAGGTCGGGGAGCGGGCGGCGCAGGAGCTGGCGGCGCCGGGAGTGCCGGTCGGCCTCTGCCGGGCGGGTGGTGTCGAGGAACTGCTGCAGCACCCGGGCGAAGAGCTGGGGCTGCTCGGTGTGCAGGAAGTGGCCGGTGTCGGTGAAGACCTCCAGGTTGCTGCCGGGCAGCAGCCGGTGGGCGTCGACGGTGTGGGCGGCGGGGATCACCGAGTCCCGGTCCCCGGCGATGAGCAGGACGGGGAGCTCGGCCAGCAGGTAGAGCCGCTCGGTGCCCTCCAGCCGTTGCCCCGACCAGTCCAGCGCGCCGTGCACGGTGCGGGCGAACGCGCCGCGGGTGCCGTCGTCGGCGAAGGACGTGAGCGCCCGGGCCAGCCCGTTGATCTCCGACGGCGACGCCGACGGCACGGCCCGCAGCACCAGCCCGACCAGGCGGGGCAACCAGGTGGGGGCGAGCGTGGCCGCCAGCCGCAGCACCAGCGCGGTGCCGGGCAGCGTCGCGGCGCGCAGCGCGAACGTGACCTCGCGTCCCAGCCCGCCGCTGGAGACCAGCACCACACGCTCGACGAGTTCGGGGAACAGGTAGCTGAACTGCATCGCGACGCCGCCGCCGTAGGAGTGCCCGACGACGGTGACCGCGCCGAGGTCCAGGGCGAGCAGCAGGTCCCGCAGCTCGGCCGCGTGGGCGCCCAGCGAGTAGTCACCGCTGCGGGGCTTGGCCGAGCCGCCGTGCCCGAGCAGGTCGGGGGCGATCACGTGGGCATGGCGGGCCAGCGCGGGCATCACCGCCGCCCAGGTGGTGGAGCTGCTGGCCAGCCCGTGCACCAGGAGCACCACCGGCCCGCCCGACGCGGCCCCGGCCTCGCGGAACGCCGTCCGTCGGCCGTGCAGCACGACGTGGCGGAGACGGGGGATGGTGGACACGGTTGACTCCCGTCGGATGGTCCGACGGCCCGGGGGTCAGGAGGCCGTGAGGCCGCACGTCGGTGCGCGGCCACTCTTCGGGTGATGGTCTCACGGCATCGGTGCGAACAGCGGCCGTCTAAGTTGGTCGCGTGAAGGTACTTCTGCTGGAGAACATCCACCCCGTCGCGGCCGAGGCGTTCCGCCGGGCCGGCTTCGAGGTCGACGTGCGTACGGGCTCGTTGAGCGAGGACGAGCTCATCGACCAGCTGCCGGGCGTGGCCGTGCTCGGCATCCGGTCCAACACCAAGGTCACCCCGCGAGTGCTCGAGGCCGGGAAGGACCTCCTGGCGGTGGGGTGCTTCTGCATCGGCACCAACCAGGTGGACCTGGTCGACGCCGCCGCCCGCGGCGTGGCCGTGTTCAACGCGCCGTTCTCCAACACCCGCAGCGTCGTGGAGCTGGTGCTGGGCGAGATCATCTCGCTGGCACGCCGGCTGGGCGAGAAGACCCAGCGCATGCACGAGGGCGTCTGGGACAAGTCGGCCAAGGGCAGCCACGAGATCCGCGGCCGCACGCTGGGCATCGTCGGCTACGGCAACATCGGCACGCAGCTGTCCAACGTGGCGGAGGCCGTCGGCCTGCGGGTGATCTTCTACGACACCGCCGACCGGCTCGCCCACGGCAACGCCCGGCAGGTCGGCACGCTCGACGAGCTGCTGGCCGAGGCCGACGTGGTGAGCCTGCACGTCGACGGCCGCCCCGGCAACGCCGGGCTGTTCGGCGCCGAGCAGTTCGCGAAGATGAAGCCTCGGGCGATGTTCATCAACGCCTCCCGCGGCATGGTCGTCGACGACGCCGCGCTGCGCGACAACATCCTCTCCGGCCACCTGGCCGGCGCCGCGATCGACGTCTTCCCGATCGAGCCGAAGGCCCAGGGTGACTCCTTCGAGTCCCCGCTGCGGGGCCTCGACAACGTCATCCTCACCCCGCACGTCGGGGGCTCCACCCAGGAGGCGCAGGAGGAGATCGGGCACTTCGTCGCCAACAAGCTGGTCGGCTTCGTCACCGCCGGTGGCACCGCGCTCTCGGTCAACCTGCCGGAGGTGGCGGTCCCGCAGGTGCAGGGCGCCTTCCGGATGGGTTACCTGCACACGAACGTGCCCGGGGTGCTGGCCGACATCAACCGCATGCTGGCCGAGACCGGCGTCAACGTCGTCGGGCAGTCGCTGTCCACCCGCGATGGGCACGGTTACGTGCTGGTCGACACCGACACGGTGCTGAGCGAGTCGGCGCTGTCGGAGCTGCGCCGGTCGCCCCACACCGTCTGGCTGCGCAGCTGGCCCGTCTGAGCCGGCCCGCCCGCTCTCGCCCCGACCAGGAACGCGGCCAGCACCGGGAGCGACGTGACCAGCGGGAACTCGGGCGCGCCGCGATCGCGAAGCCCGTGATGATCACGTTGCCGGTCGTGTTGGTGACGACGACGCGGCCGAGGGTGAGGACGCTGATGATGAGCAGCAGCACGGGCAGCGACCCGTGCCGCGGCTCGGCGGGGCGCGACCGCCGCTGGCCGGTCACCCGGTGTTGCCCGCGGGTTGCATGGGCCCGAAGCACGCTCCGCGGGCCGCGGCGAGGTACATCCGCTGGTGGACCTGGTCGGTGCCGTCGAGGGTGACGGTGCCGCGGGGGAAGTCGAACTGGCCGGTGCGCATCTCGTCGGCCACGGGGCCGGGTTCGGTGGTCCGGGCGCGCCGGGCGGCGGCGGTCCACATGTGCACGGCCTCGAAGGTGCACTCCGACAGCGTGGACAGCGGCGGCGCCCACGGTCCGAAGGACTCGCGGTAGCGGCGGACCAGCGAGTCGTTGCCGGCGGTGTCGAGGTGCTGGAAGTAGCCGGAGATCCCGTGGATCCCCGGTGCGGCCGCGCTGCCGACCCGTTCGAGGGTGGACTCGTCCAACGCCGGGGCGAGGCTCAGGGCCCGCTCGCGCAGCCCCATCGCGTGGCACTGCCGCTCGAACGCCGCGGCGTCGGCACCGACGAACGTGTTGAGCACGATGTCGGCACCGGAGGCCACCACGGCGTCGATGATCGGGGCGAAGTCGACCGTGCCCAGCGGCGCGTACCGCTCACCCACCAGCGTCGCGCCGTAGGTCGGCAGTACGGCCCGCGCGGCGGAGTTGACCGAACGGGGCCAGATGTAGTCGTTGCCGGCGAGGAACCAGCGCCGCCCGCCTGCTGCGCGCATGAGCGGGACCGCCGCGGTGGCCAGCTGGGCGTGGGGGCGTTCCCCGAGCCGGATCCGGAGCCGGTCGTGACCGCCGCCCTCGTTCATGAGGGTCTGGACGAGCAGGACCTCGCTGCTCCGCAGGGCCGCCGAGACCGTGACGTAGGTGGCCGAGGTGGTCATCAGGAACACCGTGCGGCACCCGGCGCGGACCAGCCGCATCGCCTCCAGCGCCCCCGTGGCCGGGTCGGTGGCGTCGTCGCCGACCAGCAGTTCGAGCGGGCGGCCGTCGATCCCGCCCTCGGCGTTGATCTCCTCGACGGCCAGCGTCGCGGCGTTCTCGCCGGCGGCGGCGAACAGGCTGCCGGAACCGGACTTGCTGATCAGCAGGCCGACCCGGTGCCCGGTGGCCGCCGTCGGGGGGACCGGGAGGCCCTGGCGGCGCATGAGCCACTCCAGCCCGCGCTCGTCGATGTCGGCGTGCAGGCGCAGGC
>NZ_MKVV01000007.1:4268-7940 GCF_001899645.1 Pseudonocardia sp. 73-21
GCCGAACGGGGCCCGGATGGTGACGACGGAACCCACCGCGAGCCGGTCGCAGGAGGCGTCGAACAGCCACCCTGCGCCGGACCCGCGACCGAAGTGGTCGAACACCACCTGCGGGGCGACGCCGGCGAACTCCTCGGCCGACACCGTGATGAGGCCCAATGCCCTACCCCTGTCCTCGGTAGTGCCGGGTCGGACGGGAATCTTCTCAGCAGTTCCGGCGCTGCGCCAGACCGTGACGTGTCGGGCGCGCTCCTCTGGGATGCTGGGGCGCCGCCCACCCGAGCCGGACGAGGTGCCCAGACCATGCCGCTGCCCGCACCTCTCGCCCGCGTGCTCGACGCCGTCCAGCGCGGTGCCCCGACCCGCGTCCACCAGGCCCCGGCCGTCCGGTGGCTGTCGGTGCCGCAGCTCGTGCGCACCGCGTTCGACGTGCTGCAGGCGTCGTCGTTCGCGAAGTACGCCGACAAGCGCGAGACCATGGCCACGAACCCGCGCGAGTTCTACCGGCTGCCCGCCGCCGGTGCGGAACCCCGTGACGTGGTGTTCGTCGACTACGTCGCCGACACCGGTGACGGCTTCGACGCGACGTTCGCCACCGCCCGTTGCCTGACCGGGGCGGCTTCGCCCGAGGCCGGGCCGGACGGCCGTGGACCGCGGGCCGACCTGCTGGTGTTCGGCGGCGACGAGGTCTACCCGGTCGCGTCGGCGCTGCAGTACGAGGAACGGCTCAACAAGGTGCTCCGGACCGCCTCCAGCCTCGACGGGGTGACCGACCTGCCGCCGGTGATGGCGCTGCCCGGCAACCACGACTGGTACGACGGGCTGGCCTCGTTCCGCCGCAACTTCTGCGAGTCCTGGGTGCAGCGGGACGCGCCGGCAGGGGACGGTCTCGTCGCGGTGCCGCGGGCGGAGCAGCGTGACGACGTCGGCGGCTGGGGCGCGTTCCAGTCCCGCAGCTACTTCGCGGTGCAGCTGTCGCCGCGCTGGTGGCTGTGGGCCGTGGACAGCCAGCTCGACGCCCCGATCGACGCCGAGCAGCTGTCCTACTTCCGCGACGCGCGCCGGCACCTGGGTGACGCGAAGATCATTCTCTGCACGGCGACGCCGAGCTGGCTGGAGGCCGAGCGCGCGGGCCGGGGTACCTACTCCGCCGACGCCGACAGCCCGCTCTACACGCTGCTGTGGTTCGTCGACCGCGTGCTCGGGCACACCGAACGTCACCGGATCCGGCTGGTGCTGACCGGTGACCAGCACCACTACGCGCGCTACACGTGCACCGACCCGGCCCCGTCGCCCTCGGGGACGGAGCCGTTCGGTCCCGAGTTGGTGACGTGCGGTGGGGGCGGCGCGTTCCTCGCCTCCACCCACCACCTCCCCGAACGGCTCTCGATCGCGCTGCGGCCGTGGCCCAGCGGCTCCGGCGCGAAGGCCGGGTTCGCCCGCGGCACGTGCTACCCCGACATCGCGACGTCCCGCGCCATCGGCCGGTCCCGGTTCCTCTCGGCGGCCTGGCGCAACGGGCCGTCGCTGCCGTTGCTGATCGGGGTGGTCGACGTCGCGCTGTTCCTGACCTTCCTCCTGCACTGGCCGTTCGGATGGTCGCGCGCCTGGCAGTTCTGGGTGACCACCGGCATCGTCGCCGTGCTGCTCGGCCTCTACGCCGCGTCCGGCGCCGACGCCGTGCGGCCCCGCCGCCGGAGACAGTGGGCCACGGGGCTGCTGCTCACCGGCCACACGCTCGCCCATCTGGTGATGGCCGGAGCGGTGGCGGCGATGGTCGCCGCGCTCGTCGCCGACCCACAGCGTCCGCCCTGGTACGGCTACCTGCTCGCGATGGTGCTGCTGGTGGTGCTCGGCATCGTGGTCTTCGTGACGTACCTGCACGTCGCCGACCGCTTCGGCTGTCACACGCTGGAGGCGTTCTCCGGGCTGCGGATCGAGGACTGGAAGTCGCACCTGCGTCTGCGGGTCAGCGCCGACGAGGTGGTGGTGCAGGTGATCGGCATCGAGGTGACACCGTCGGCACGTCACGCGGACGACCTGCTGCATCTGGTGCCGCAACCGCACGTCGTCGAGACGTTCCGGGTGCCGTGGTGCGGCGGTGGGGGATGACTGGCATGCGGGGCGGCGTGTCGGTGGCCTCCGGGATGGTGCGGGCGAGTGTCCGGTTCAGGAGCAGTTCGAGATGGACGTCGGCCGCACTCCCGTCCGCACAGGACGTCGGTGACGGTTGGTGTGTCAGGACTTCGGTGACGCTCCCGGGGTTGGTCGGCGGGTTCCGCGGGGTGGTCGTTGCCGATATGGCGGATGCCGGGAGGGGGTCTGGTGTGCTCGGCGAGGATCTCGTTGTGGAGGTCGGTGATGGTGATCTTGTCGCCGGGCTGGCTGCCGTCGCCGACGACGAGGACCTGCCCGAAGGCGTGGTCGACACCGATCTTGTAGATCACGCTGTCGACGCCGATGGTGCCGGTGGTGTTCACCGTTCTCACGCGTGTGCCGGCCGGTAGGCCTGCGGGTGGGGTCGGGCGGGGCGCCACGGCGGGGACCGGCGGTCTGTAGACGGGCCGGTTCGGCTTCGGGCGGGGTGGATCGGCCTTGGGAGTTGCCTCCCACGCGGCCAGCGGCGTGATCCGCCCGGGCAGCCCCTGGTGAGGGCGTTGGGTGTTGTAGATGTGGTCGAACGCGTCGATCTGGGCCTGGAGCTGTGTGAGCGTGGCGGCCAGCGGTTGCTTGTCGAGGTAGCGGAAGAGGGTCTGGTGGAAGCGTTCGTTCTTGCCCTGGGTGGTCGGCTTGTACGGCTTGCCGGTGATCGCCTCGGTGCCCAGCGCGGCGACGTGTGCAACGAGCCTGCCGGCCAGGCCGCGCCCCGACGGGTTGAGCGCGAGTCCGTTGTCGGTCAGCAACCGCCCTGGCACGCCGTGGGCGGCCACGGCCTTGTCGAAGACCGCGATCGCGTCTTCGGCGGTCTCCCCGGCCGCGGCCGGGGAGGCGACCGCGTAGCGGGAGTGGTCGTCGATGAGCTGGAAGATCACGCACTTGCGTCCACCGGTCAGCACGTACTCGGCGGCGTCGAGTTGCCAGCAGGCGTTCGGCGCCGGGTAGACACACCATCGCCACGCCGAGCGGGGCTTCTTGCGCGGCTCCGACCGGGCGACACCGGTCTCGCGGAAGATCCGAGCCAGCGACGCCGTCGAGGGCGCCGGGGCCAGACTGCGAGATCGCAAGGCGGACACGCGGGTCGATGGGTTTATGGGCGGCCACCGCGGCAGCCTCGCCGCGGAGGTGTCACCACCACGAAGACCCATAGCGTCACCGATGTCCGGACACGGAATCGTGACCGATGCCCTGAGACATGACACCAGGAGGCCGACAAACATGCTTTGAACTGCCTAAACAGGTGGTTATCGCACACTTGTTCGAGTATAATCAGGGCACGCCCACCGGCCGGCTGGCTCCCGCGCAGCGCCTCCTCACCGAGGCCCTCGACACGCTGGACCATGCCGCCGGCCCGGCCGCCGGGGACAGTGATCTGCTCTCTGTTCTCACCGTCTGCGAAGGCGCCGCACGCCGGTTCGACCTGATCGCCGTCCACACCGTCGCCGCCCTGCAACGCCGGGGCGCGTTCGCCGACCGCGGTTACAAGAACCCGATCGGTGCGGTCGCGGACCTGCT
>NZ_MKVV01000008.1 GCF_001899645.1 Pseudonocardia sp. 73-21
CCGCAGACGGCGAGGTGCGGCCCGCAGACGGCGAGGTGCGGCGGGAGGCGATCATCCCTGTTCATGATCGTTGCGGTCCGTGCGGCACCGTCCTCGGTGCGGCCGTCGGGTGCGGTGCGCGCCGATCATGAGCCGATGTCCCCCGTCGCCCTGTGGGCCGTTCTGGACGAGGCCGGTGCGCCGAGCGGGCCGCCGACCCCGACGCGCGGAGATCGAACACGCGTGCGATCCTCGTCGAGGCGCATTCGGCTCCGCGAACGGCCCGCCAGCCGGGGCCGCCCCCGGCCGATCCGATCCTGTCGGTGCCCGCGCCTAGCATGGTCGGACGGTCCGGTGCCGCATCGCCGACCGGCTCCCGGAACCCAGGAGGCATCACCCGTGGTCGATCCCAGCACGAACGGGCCCAGTACGAACGGGACGGCCGTCGCCGCCACCACCGCGGTGGACGCGCGCTCGCGGCTGGTCGTGCGCGGCGCGCGCGAGCACAACCTGCGCGGGGTCGATCTCGACATGCCGCGCGACAGCCTCGTCGTGTTCACCGGGCTGTCCGGGTCGGGCAAGTCCAGCCTCGCGTTCGACACGATCTTCGCCGAGGGCCAGCGCCGCTACGTCGAGTCCCTGTCCGCGTACGCGCGCCAGTTCCTCGGGCAGATGGACAAGCCCGACGTCGACTTCATCGAGGGCCTGTCGCCCGCGGTCTCGATCGACCAGAAGTCCACCAACCGCAACCCGCGGTCCACGGTCGGCACCATCACCGAGGTCTACGACTACCTGCGGCTGCTCTACGCCCGCGCCGGCGTCCCGCACTGCCCGGTCTGCGGCCACGTCATCGAGAAGCAGACGCCGCAGCAGATCGTCGACCAGGTGCTCGCCATGGAGGAGGGCGTGCGCTTCCAGGTGCTCGCGCCCGTGGTGCGCACCCGCAAGGGCGAGTTCGTCGACCTCTTCTCCACCCTCCAGCAGCAGGGTTACTCCCGCGTGCTCGTCGACGGCACGGTGCATCCGCTCACCGACCCGCCGAAGCTCAAGAAGCAGGAGAAGCACGACATCTCCGTGGTGGTCGACCGGCTGTCGGTGAAGGCGTCGTCCAAGCAGCGGCTCACCGACTCGGTCGAAACCGGCCTGCGCCTGGCCGACGGGCTGATCGTGCTCGACTTCGTCGACCTGCCCGACGACGACCCCCACCGCGAGCGCCGCTTCTCCGAGCGCATGGCCTGCCCCAACGGCCACCCGCTGGCGATGGACGACCTCGAGCCCCGCACGTTCTCCTTCAACTCGCCCTACGGCGCGTGCCCCGAGTGCGTCGGCCTGGGCATCAAGAAGGAGGTCGACCCGGAGCTCGTCGTCCCCGATCCCGATCTCTCCCTGGCCGACGGCGCGATCGCCCCGTGGGCGGGCGGGCACTCCGCCGAGTACTTCGGCCGCCTGCTCGAGGGCCTGTCCAAGGCCATCGGTTTCCGCATGGACACCCCGTGGCGCAAGCTCGACGCCGCCGCGCAGAAGGCCGTTCTGCACGGCAGCGACGACCAGGTGCACATCCGCTACAAGAACCGCTACGGCCGTGAGCGCTCGTACTACGCCAGCTACGAGGGCGTCATCCCGTTCCTCGACCGGCGGCTCGACCAGACCGAGTCCGACTCGCAGCGTGAGCGCTACGAGGGCTACATGCGCGACGTGCCGTGCCCGGTCTGCAAGGGCGCCCGGCTCAAGCCCGAGGTCCTCGCCGTCACGCTCTCCCACCGCGAGCACGGCGAGCGTTCCATCGCCGAGGTCTCGGCGATGTCGGTGGCCGAGTGCGCAGACTTCCTCGGCGGCATGGTGCTCGACAAGCGCCAGGCCATGATCGCCGGCGCCATCCTCAAGGAGGTCCAGGCCCGCCTGGGCTTCCTGCTCGACGTCGGGCTCCACTACCTGTCGCTGTCGCGGGCCGCGGGCTCGCTGTCCGGCGGCGAGGCGCAGCGCATCCGGCTGGCCACGCAGATCGGGTCCGGCCTGGTCGGGGTGCTCTACGTCCTCGACGAGCCGTCCATCGGCCTGCACCAGCGCGACAACCGCCGGCTGATCGAGACGCTGGTCCGGCTGCGCGACCTCGGCAACACGCTCATCGTCGTCGAGCACGACGAGGACACCATCCGCGCGTGCGACTGGGCCGTCGACATCGGGCCCGGCGCGGGGGAGCACGGCGGCCACATCGTCTACAGCGGGCCGGTCGACGGGCTGGAGTCGCACGACACGTCGCTCACAGGTGCGTACCTGTCGGGCCGGCGCTCCATCCCGGTGCCGGAGAAGCGCCGCAAGCTCGACGCCAAGCGCAAGCTGACGATCGTCGGGGCGCGGGAGCACAACCTGCGCGGCATCGACGTCGCCATCCCGCTCGGCGCCCTCGTGTCGATCACCGGGGTGTCGGGCTCGGGCAAGTCCACGCTGATCAACGACATCCTGGCCACGGTGCTGGCCAACAAGCTCAACGGCGCCCGCCAGGTACCCGGCCGCCACACCCGCATCACCGGGCTCGAGGAGCTCGACAAGCTGGTGCGGGTCGACCAGTCGCCCATCGGCCGCACCCCGCGCTCCAACCCGGCCACCTACACCGGCGTGTGGGACAAGATCCGCACCCTGTTCGCGGCCACCACCGAGGCCAAGGTGCGCGGCTACCAGCCCGGCCGGTTCTCGTTCAACGTCAAGGGCGGGCGCTGCGAGGCGTGCTCCGGCGACGGCACCATCAAGATCGAGATGAACTTCCTGCCCGACGTCTACGTGCCGTGCGAGGTCTGCAAGGGCGCCCGCTACAACCGCGAGACGCTCGAGGTGCACTACAAGGGCAAGACCGTGGCCGACGTGCTCGACATGCCCATCGAGGAGGGTGCCGAGTTCTTCGCGCCCATCAGCAGCATCAGCCGGTACCTCGACACCCTCGTCGACGTCGGCCTGGGCTACGTGCGGCTCGGCCAGCCCGCACCCACGCTCTCGGGCGGTGAGGCGCAGCGCGTCAAGCTGGCCTCCGAGCTGCAGAAGCGGTCCAACGGCCGCACGGTCTACATCCTCGACGAGCCCACCACGGGCCTGCACTTCGAGGACATCCGCAAGCTGTTGCTGGTGATCAACGGGCTGGTCGACAAGGGCAACTCGGTGATCGTCATCGAGCACAACCTCGACGTCATCAAGACCTCGGACTGGATCATCGACATGGGTCCCGAGGGTGGGTCGGGCGGTGGCACGGTCGTCGCGCAGGGCACGCCCGAGCAGGTGGCGGCCCATCCCGACAGCTACACCGGCGAGTTCCTCCGGGGCCTCGTCAGACCGCAGGAGGCGCCGGCCAAGCGCGCCCCGGGCCGGCAGAAGAAGGCGCCCGTCGCGAGTTGAGCAGCCGCCCACCCGCCCGGTGGCCGACCACCGTGCGTCGACCGTGTTACCACTGTCGGTGAAGTACCACTGTCGGTGAAGTACCACTGTGGGTGACGCACGTTCGACGGCGCGCGGGAGGCGGCGGAGGAGTCGAAGTAGGCGCGCGGGGCACGGTGTCCGTCGTTACCTTTTCGGGGTGGGGGCGGGCGGGTGTCCGGCTCGTGTATCCTTCGGCAATGCGACCACCTTGTCGCTCGGTGTCTCGTGCGTCAGCACGTCACATCTGACAAGGCGATCAAGTGGAGCCCCGCTCCCACCCGCGACACCGACGGTGTCCGGGTCCGGTCCGCCGATGCACCGTAGGTGCATGGGCTCGTCCGTTCGGGTCTTCGCTCCGTCGCGCCACCGACGTCGATACGAGGAGACCCCATCAGCACAGAGACGCGCATCAACGACCGCATCCGCGTTCCCGAGGTCCGGCTGGTCGGACCGAACGGGGAACAGGTCGGCATCGTGCGTATCGAGGACGCCCTGCGGCTCGCGCAGGAGGCCGAGCTCGACCTCGTCGAGGTCGCGGCTCAGGCCCGCCCGCCGGTCTGCAAGCTCATGGACTACGGCAAGTTCAAGTACGAGAGCGCGCAGAAGGCCCGGG
The DNA here is from genome assembly GCF_001899645.1 of Pseudonocardia sp. 73-21. Classification (GTDB taxonomy): domain Bacteria; phylum Actinomycetota; class Actinomycetes; order Mycobacteriales; family Pseudonocardiaceae; genus Pseudonocardia. The sequence continues at coordinate 3,998 of NZ_MKVV01000008.1, forward strand.
AGTCCCGCCGCAACCAGCAGCTCACCACGATCAAGGAGCAGAAGCTCCGACCGAAGATCGACAAGCACGACTACGAGACCAAGCGCGGGCACGTCCGGCGCTTCCTCGAAGGCGGCAACAAGGTCAAGGTCACGATCATGTTCCGTGGCCGCGAGCAGTCCCGCCCCGAGCTGGGGTTCCGGCTGCTCACGCGCCTCGCGGAGGACGTGGCTGACCTGGGTGTGGTCGAGGCGACCCCGAAGCAGGACGGTCGCAACATGACGATGGTGATCGCTCCGAACAAGAAGCCGCCGACCCGCGCGCGTGTTGCCACGCCGGAGTCCGAGCACGCCGAGGCCGAGAACGCCGACGTGCAGGGTGCCGACGCGCAGCAGGCCTGACGGCGGTCCCGACCGCCGCGAGACGAAGTGAGTAGGAACAGCCATGCCCAAGAAGAACCGTAACCACGTCAAGAACGCCAAGAGCAAGACGCACAGCGGCATGTCCAAGCGCGTCAAGGTCACCGGTGGCGGCAAGCTCATGCGCCAGCAGGCCGGTCTGCGTCACCGGCTCGAGGTCAAGTCGAGCAAGGAGACCCGCGACCTCTCCGGCGTCGTCGAGGTCAACAAGGCCGACACCTCGCGCGTGAAGCGGATGCTCGGCATCTGAGTTCCGCCCCACTGCCCTTTTCCGCCCCCTGATGTAAGGACACACCCATGGCACGCGTGAAGCGCGCGGTCAACGCTCAGAAGAAGCGTCGCTCCACCCTCGAGCTGGCGAGTGGCTACCGCGGCCAGCGGTCGCGGCTGTACCGCAAGGCCAAGGAGCAGATGCTCCACTCGATGAACTACGCCTACCGGGACCGTCGCGCCAAGAAGGGCGACTTCCGGAAGCTGTGGATCACCCGGATCAACGCGGCCGCGCGCGCCAACGGCATGACCTACAACCGCTTCATCCAGGGCCTCAAGATCGCCGAGGTCGAGGTGGACCGCAAGGTGCTGTCGGAGATCGCCATCACCGACCCCGCCGCCTTCGCCGCGCTGGTCGAGATCGCCCGCGCGAACGTGCCGGCCCAGCCGGCCGCCGACAGCGCCGCCTGAGCAGGGCAGCCTGAGCGAGGCAACAGCGCTCGGTTCCGAACGGACCCCGCGCGTCGTCGCAGCACGCAAGTTGCTGCGCCGCGCGGGGCGCGATCGGGCCGGGCGCTTTCTCGTGGAGGGGGCGCAGGCCGTCCGGGAGGCGGTGCGCTTCGGCCACGTCCACGACCTGTTCGTGACGCCGGCCGCGGCCGACCGGAACCCCGGGCTGCTCATCGAGGCCCGCGCCGCCGGCGCCCGCATCAGCCCGGTCGACGACCGCGCCGCCGAGTCGCTGTCGGACACCGTCACCCCGCAGGGTCTCGTCGCCGTCTGCGACCTGCTCGACGTTCCGCTCCACCGGGCGCTGACCGGCGCCCCGTCGCTCGTCGCCGTGTGCGCCGGCATCGGCGACCCCGGCAACGCCGGCACCGTCATCCGCGTGGCCGACGCCGCCGGGGCGGACGCCGTGGTGCTCGCCGGCGACACCGTCGACCCGCACAACGGCAAGGCCGTGCGCGCGTCCACCGGCAGCGTGTTCCACCTCCCGCTCGCCCGCGAACGCGACGCCCTGGCCGCCCTCGACGCCTGCCGTGCCGCGGGCCTCGTGCTGCTCGTCGCCGACGGCGACGGCGAGCTGGACCTGCACGACCCCGCCGCCGCGGCGGTGCTGGGTGGCCGCGTGGCCTGGGTGTTCGGCGGCGAGGCCCACGGCGTCCCGGAGGCCGTGGCCGAGCGCGCCGACCACCGCGTCCGGGTGCCGATCCACGGCCACGCCGAGAGTCTCAACCTCGCGACGGCCGCCGCGATCTGCCTCTACGCGAGCGTCGCCGCCCGCCGCTGACCGCCCGCCCCCGTCCGTCACATCGTCACTCGTGGCGGTCGATCGAGGACCGCCGACAGCCTCACGTGACCGTGTGGCGTCGTGCGGCGTCGGCCGTCGTGCGGGGGCCAGGTGGGGGAGAAGGGGCTGCGTCGCGTACTCGCGCGTCCCGACCTACGACTCGACCGCCGCCCACGCGGGCCCGTTCCTGTCGCTCGTCGCGGCGTGGACGCGGGCCGATCCGGGCGCGGCCGGGTTCCTGCGGCCGGTCCGCGGGATCTCGACGCCGTCGCCGACGCGATCGGGGCCAGGCTGCGGCCGCCGGGACGGACGGCGGTGATCCCCGTCTACGACGCCGAGTACCTGCTCGACGACGCGGAGGCCCAGCAGTGCCTCGACGACTACGCCGTTCGGCGACCCGGCCGCAGGCCGGCTCCGTGCGGGCCGGGCCGCCGGGATCCGGGCGGCGATGGAGGAGCATCTGTGGCGGGCGGGGACGTAGGCGGTGGCCGCCGACGCGCCCGGGTCGTCGTGGACGCGCTGGTACCCCGACGGCGTCGCGCAGCTCTGGCCGGTCTGGGACCGGCTCGGACCGGCGTCTCGACGGGAGTCGGCGTGGGCGGCGTTCACGGTGCATCGGCCGGGCTGGGCCGACAGCACCCCCGTCCTCCGGGGTGGAGCCGGTCGGCCACGACCCGAACGCGGCCATCGCCCACGCCGCGGCCCGGGTGGGGGGACACCGCGGCCCTCGACGACCACCTGCTCGCCCCGGGCCGCAACGGGGTGGCCGCGGGCCGGCCGGCCCCGTGGACCGTGGACGACTCGGGTTTCCGCGCCCTCGCGGCGCAGGCCGGTCCGCCTGCGTAACCGGGTCATGGCGCCCCTTAGGATCGGGACACCATGACAGAGAGCACGGACGTGATGAACCCGCTGCACCCGGACGCACTGGCCGCCGCCGTCACCGCGGCGCGCGCGGCGTTCGACGGTGCCGCCGATCTGGCCGCCCTCGCGGAGGTCAAGCCCGCGCACCTGGGCGACAAGGCCCCGCTGCTGCTGGCGCGTCGCGAGCTCGGCTCGCTGCCCGGCCCCGAGCGGGCTGACGCGGGCAAGCGCGTCAACGCCGCCCGCCAGGAGGCGCAGGAGGCGTTCGACGCCCGTCGCGAGGTGCTGGCCGCCGAGCGCGACGCGCGCGTGCTGGCCGAGGAGGCCGTCGACGTCACGCTGCCCTGGGACCGCACCCCCCGCGGCGCGCGCCACCCGCTCACGCAGATCTCCGAGCGCATCGCCGACGTGTTCGTCGGGATGGGCTGGGAGGTGGCCGAGGGCCCCGAGGTGGAGTCGTCGTGGCTGAACTTCGACGCGCTGAACTTCGGCAAGGACCACCCGGCGCGCTCGATGCAGGACACCTTCTACCTCGCCGACCTCGAGGGGAACGACGAGAACCTGGTCCTACGCACCCACACCTCCCCGGTGCAGATCCGGGCGCTGCTGGGCCGGGACCTGCCCGTCTACGTCGTCTGCCCGGGCCGCACGTTCCGCACCGACGCGCTCGACGCCACCCACACCCCGGTGTTCCACCAGGTCGAGGGCATCGCGATCGACAAGGGCCTCACCATGGCCCACCTCAAGGGCACCCTCGACGCGTTCGCCGCGGCGATGTTCGGCCCCGAGTCGAAGATCCGGCTGCGCCCGTCGTACTTCCCGTTCACCGAGCCGTCGGCCGAGCCCGACGTCTGGTTCCCGGAGAAGAAGGGCGGCGCCGGCTGGGTGGAGTGGGGCGGCTGCGGCATGGTGCACCCCAACGTCCTGCGGGCCTGCGGCGTCGACCCCGAGGTGTACTCGGGCTTCGCGTTCGGCATGGGCCTCGAGCGCACGCTGATGTTCCGCAACGGCATCCCCGACATGCGCGACATGGTCGAGGGTGATGTCCGGTTCAGTCAGTCCTTCGGTATCTAGGAGCCTGTGCAGTGCGCGTTCCCCTGAGCTGGCTGTCCGAGCACGTCGCCGGCGATCTGCCCACCCCCGAGGAGACCGGCGACGCGTTCGTGCGCGTCGGGTTCGAGATCGAGGAGGTCATCGAGCCGCCGTCGATCACCGGCCCGATCGTCGTCGGTCTGGTCAGGGAGATCGAGGAGCTCACCGGCCTCAAGAAGCCGATCCGCTGGTGCCAGGTGCAGGTCGGGCCGGACCAGACGAACGGCATCATCTGCGGCGCCCGCAACTTCGCCGTCGGTGACCTCGTCGTCGTCTCGCTGCCGGGGGCCGTGCTGCCCGGTGGGTTCGCGATCTCCGCGCGCAAGACCTACGGCCACACCTCCGACGGCATGATCGCGTCGTCGAAGGAGCTGGGCATCGGCGCCGACCACGCCGGCATCCTCGTGCTGCCGCCCGGCACCGGCGAGCCCGGCGACGACGCGATGCCGCTGCTGGGCCTGGACGACACGGTGCTCGACATCAACGTCAACCCCGACCGCGGTTACTGCTTCTCCGTGCGCGGGCTCGCACGGGAGATCGCGACGGCTCTGGGCGACGACTACACCGACCCCGCTGCGCGCGTGCCGGTCACCGAGTCGCTGGAGGCCGCCTGGCCCGTCACGCTCGACGACCCGGGCTGCCTGCGGTTCGTCGCCCGTCGCGTCGACGGCGTCGACCCGGCCGCGCCCGCCCCGTGGTGGATGCAGCGCCGTCTGCTCGCGGCCGGGATGCGCCCGATCTCGCTGGTCGTCGACGTCACCAACTACGTGATGCTGGAGCTCGGTCAGCCGCTGCACGCCTACGACGCGGGCAAGCTGAAGGGTGACATCGTGGTGCGCCGGGCCGCGAAGGGCGAGAAGCTCACCACCCTCGACGACGCCGAGCGCAGCCTCGACCCCGATGACCTGCTGATCAGCGACGACTCCGGCCCCATTGGGCTCGCGGGCGTGATGGGCGGTGCCTCGACGGAGATCTCTGCTGGTGAGGGCCCGATCGACGTCCTCATCGAGGCCGCCCACTTCGAGCCCGCCGTCATCGCGCGCGCCGCGCGACGGCACAAGCTGCCCAGCGAGGCGTCCAAGCGCTTCGAGCGCACGGTCGACCCGCAGCTGCCGCCGGTCGCCGCCGAGCGGGCCGCGCTGCTGCTCGTCGAGCACGGCGGCGGCACGATCGCTGCCGGCCGCACCGACGCGGGCGCCGCTCCGGCGATCGCGCCCGTGCGGATGCCGCTGGACCTGCCCGACCGCGTCGCCGGGGTGAAGTACAAGCCCGGCGCCACCGTCACGCGGCTCACCCAGGTCGGCTGCACCGTGGAGCTCGCCACCGGTGACGACGGCCGCGGCGGCGTGGTCGCCACCCCGCCGTCCTGGCGTCCGGACCTGCTGCAGCCCGCCGACCTCGTCGAGGAGGTGCTGCGGCTGGAGGGCTTCGACGTCATCCCGTCGGTGCTGCCCTCGGCGCCGTCCGGGCACGGGCTCACCCCCACCCAGCTGCGCCGCCGCGCTGTGTCGCGCTCGCTGGCCGAGAACGGCTACGTCGAGGTCCTGCCGTTCCCGTTCGTCGACGCCCGCACCTGGGACGCGTTCGGGCTGCCCGCCGACGACGTGCGCCGCCGCACCGTCCGCGTGCTCAACCCGCTCGACGCCGAGCGCGCCGAGCTGGCCACCACGCTGCTGCCCGGACTGCTGGACATGCTGGCGCGCAACAGGTCCCGCGGCCTCACCGACGTCGCGCTCTACACGCTCGGCCAGGTCGTGCTGCCGCACCGCAACCCGGTGCCGATGCCCGAGCCGGGCGTCGACTCCCGGCCCACCGACGCCGAGATCGCGCAGATCGAGGCCGCCCTGCCCGCTCAGCCGCTGCACGTCGGCGCCGTGCTGGCCGGCGCCCGCGAGGCCCGCGGCTGGTGGGGCGCCGGGCGGGCCGTGAGCTGGGCCGACGCGGTGGACGCCGCCCTGCTGGCCGGGCGGGCCGCCGGGGTGGAGCTGCGCGTCGAGAAGGCCGAGCTCGCGCCGTGGCACCCGGGGCGCTGCGCCTCGCTGCGCGTCGGGGACTTCCCGGTCGGGCACGCGGGCGAGCTGCACCCGAAGGTCGTCGAGGCGCTCGGGCTGCCGGCGCGCACGTGCGCGATGGAGATCGACCTGGACATGTTGCCGCTCGACGAGTCCCGCCCCGCGCCGCGCATCTCGCCCTACCCGCCGATCGCAGTGGACGTGGCGCTGGTCGCGGCCGACGACGTGCCGGTGGCGACGCTCGCCGACGCGCTGGTCGACGGCGGGGGAGAGCTGCTGGAGGACGTGCGCCTGTTCGACGTCTACGCCGGTGAGCAGGTGGGGGAGGGCAAGCGCTCGCTCGCCTACACGCTGCGCTTCCGCGCCCCCGACCGGACGCTGACGCACGAGGAGGCCAACGCCGCACGCGACGCGGCGGTGGCGGTGGCGGTGGACCGCCACCAGGCGGCCCTCCGCGCCTGACCCACGCCTGACCCGCGAGTCGGCGGTTTTCGGTGCGCGAGTCGGCGGTTTCGGGTGCGCGAGTCGGCGGTTTTCGGTGCGCGAGTCAGCCGTTGCCACCGCGCGGGTCGCCGGAGTCGGGTCGTTGGTCGGGCCGGGGGTGTCCGGACGGCCGGATCAGGCCGGGAGCCGGGAGAGGGCCGCGGAGGCTGCGGCCCGCCAGGCCTCGTCGGCCGGCCGGTGGCCCGACACCAGGATCGTGACGAGGTAGGCGGGTGAGGCCACCTGCAAGGTGGGCCCGGCGGCGGTGTCGATCACAGCTGCGGCCTCGCCGACGCCCGCGAGCAGGCGCCGCCCACCCGCGCGCACGTAGTCGGCCGGAGTCCCCGTGCGCACCCGGTAGACGTTGATCATGGCGATCGGGTCGCTGCCCGCGGTGACGACACAGCTCGACCCACGGGAGCCGTCGCCGCGGTCGACCGTGGCCTCCTCGGGCGGGCGCACGGCCCCGCCGACCAGCGCCCCGAACTCCGACGCGTTGAGCAGGCACTCGTCGGGGATCGGGTCGGCGACCAGCGCAGAGCGGGGACCGGCGGTGGTCGGGCTCGGGCTCGGGTCATCGGCGACCTGGGGTGCCGCGGCGCCCGGCGTTCCGGGTACGACTGCCGTGCAGGCCGCCGACGCGCCGCCCAGCAGCACCGCGGCCACGAGGACCGGCACCCACCCGCATCGCACACGGCGACGGTAGCGGGACACCTCCCGGTTCCGTGGGCGTTCGGGAGCATCCGGGGTAAGACTGCAGGTATGCACTCAGTGGTGAAGACGACCGCGGGCGAGGTCCGCGGTGAGGTGACCGACGGCGTGGCCCGCTACCTGGGCATCCCCTACGCCGCAGCGCCGTTCGGCGAGCACCGGTTCCGGAAGCCGGCGCCCGCCCCGAGCTGGGACGGCGTCCGCGACGCGCTCGAGCACGGCCCGACCGCCCCCGCCCCCGGCTACCCGGCACCGTTCACGGACATGCTCCCGGCGCTCCACATCCCGGGTGAGGAGATCCTCAACCTGAGCGTCTGGGCCCCCGAGGGCGGCTCGGCGCGCCCGGTCATGGTCTGGATCCACGGCGGCGCGTTCGTCAACGGCTCGTCGTCGCTGCCCACCTATGACGGCACCGCCTTCGCCCGTGACGGCGTCGTGCTCGTCGGCGTCAACTACCGCCTCGGGATCGAGGGGTTCCTGCACGTCGACGGCTCCGACCCGAACCGCGGCCTGCTCGACCAGGTCGCCGCCCTGGCGTGGGTGCGCGACAACATCGCCGCTTTCGGCGGGGACGCCGACAACGTCACGGTGTTCGGGGAGTCGGCCGGGGCGATGAGCGTGGGCGCGCTGCTGGCCATGCCGTCGGCGCGCGGGCTGTTCCACCGGGCGATCCTGCAGTCGGGCGGGGGCCACCACGCGATCAGTGCGGCGACGGCGTCCCGGGTCGCGGGCTACGCCGCCGAGGTCCTCGGGGTCGACGCCACCGCGGAGGCGCTCTCCGCGTACCCGTGGGAGCGGCTGCTGGAGGTTCAGAAGGCGCTCAGCGCCGACGCCGCGGTCAGCCCTGACCCCGGGAAATGGGGTGAGATCGCCGCCAACGGCATGGTCTTCGAGCCCGTCGTCGACGGCGAGGTGCTGCCGCAGCTGCCGATCGAGGCCGTCGTGGGCGGGGCGAGTGCCGACGTCGCGATCATGATCGGCTCCAACCGCGACGAGCACCGGCTGTTCCTGGTGCCCGCCGGCACCGACCGGGCGGCGACCGAGCCGATGCTCGCGGCGCTCGCCGGTGCGTACCGGCTGCCCGACGGCGCACTGGACGCCTACCGCGCCCTGGCGCCGGACGCGTCCCCCGGGATGCTGCTCGCCGACGTGATGAGCGACTGGTTCTTCCGCATCCCCGCGGTCCGGCTCGCGGAGGCGCACGGGGCGCACGTCTACGAGTTCGACTGGGCGTCCTCGCTGCTCGACGGCCGGCTGGGGGCGTGCCACGCGCTGGAGCTGGGCTTCGTCTTCGACACGCTCACCACCGCCCGCGGCCTGACCGGCCCGGACGCGCCGCAGGAGCTCGCCGACGCGATGCACGGCGCCTGGGTGGCCTTCGCGACCGACGGCGACCCCGGCTGGGAGCCCTACGGCGGGCAGCGCACCGTCCGCACCTTCGGTGCGACCGTCGAGACCATCACCAACCCGCGCGGCGACATCCGCGAGTTGTGGGACGGAATCCGCTGAGGCACGCGTGAGATGAACACCATCGGGCTCCCAGCAGGGGTTGCTCCCCATGGTGTTCATCTCACGCGGACGATGCGCTGCGCAGGTGCTTGAGCGCCTCCCTCCGGGACAGCGGGGAGAGGGCGGGATGGGTGTCGACGAACGTCCGCACCCATTCCGGGTCGGTCCGGAAGTACTGCCGCAGCGCCCAGCCGATGCCCTTGCGCAGGAAGAAGTCCGGGTCGCCGAGGTTGGCCTCGATCGCGTCGGTGAGCAGCCCGAGGTCGGTACGGTCCTTGGCGCCGAGCTGGCAGATCACCGACGTGCGGCGCAGCCAGCGGTCGGGGTGCACCGACCACTCCCGCATCAGCGGCGCCAGCCCGTGCGCCGCCACCAGCGGCCCCACGTGCCGGTTGGCGATCTCGTCGGTGAAATCCCACCAGCCGCCCTCGACGATCCAGCCCTGGAACAGGTCCGCCACCCAGCCCGGCTCCGCCCAGGCCCGGTACCGCCGGTGCCCGAGCACCGCGAGCGCCAGGTAGCGCTCCTCGCGGAAGGTCGCCCCGTCCCACAGCGCACGGACCTCGGCGAGCAGCGCGGGCGCGTCGGGGACGGGGTGCGCCGCCACCACTTCCCGCAGCAGGCCCTCCCGCGCGGGCTTGGCGACGCCGCGGAACGGCATCGCCGACTTCATGTACGCCTGCATCGAGACGGCCGCGTCCGGATCCGCGCGCGTCGCGAGCCCGTCGCGGACCGCGGTGACCAGCGCGAGGCTCATACCCGGGACTGTAGGACCGACCCCCGACAGAACCGCGCGGCCTGTGGACAACTCCGCAGCAATCGATCTTGCCGGCCTTGTTCCGTCGGTCCTCGCTGCTGCAGTTCGGCCGTCGGCCCACAGTGGGCCATCGGGAGGTCGGAGATGAGGGTGCTCGTCGCCACGAGCAGGACGCGGGGTCTGCGGAAGAACGACGACGACCACTGCATCGAGGGGGAGCTGGTCTGGATCGGCCTGGTCTGCGCCAAGGACGAGCGTGATCCGGACGGCGGTTGCGGTCGCGGGTCCGGTGGCCTGAGCTCCCACCGCGCCACCACCTCGGCGCGGGTCGCCGAGCCGGTGCTCACCCGGGCCGAGCCCACCGAGGCCATCCGCTCCAGTCTCTCGGCGCAGGGTCGGCCGCCGTCGTTCGCGGCCGAGATCGGTGACGGCCTGGCCGCGCTCGCGGCCTGCTGGCCGGTCGATGCGGAGCTCGAGCACCGGCTCGACGACGTCGGCGTGCGGTCGTGGCCGGCCCGGTCGGGCGAATGAGTTTGCATCGGTTTCCGCGATGGTGCATAGTCATGCGCATGGTGCGGATCGCGGTGGCGGGAGCCAGCGGGTACGCCGGGGGAGAGCTCCTCCGGCTGCTGCTGGCCCATCCCGAGGTGGAGATCGGAGCGCTCACGGCGGGAGGCAACGCGGGATCGCGACTGGGCGAGCACCAGCCGCACCTCGTCCCGCTGGCCGACCGTGTGCTGCAGGAGTCCACCGCGGAGACGCTCGCCGGGCACGACGTCGTCTTCCTCGCGCTGCCGCACGGGAAGTCGGCGGAGCTCGCCGCTCAGCTCGGCCCCGACGTCCTCGTGATCGACTGCGGCGCCGACCACCGGCTCACCGACCCCACCGCCTGGATCCGCTGGTACGGCGGCGAGCACGCCGGCAGCTGGCCCTACGGCCTGCCCGAGCTCCCCGGCGCCCGCGACACGCTGCGCGGCACCAAGCGGGTCGCCGTTCCCGGCTGCTACCCCACCGTGTCGAGCCTCGCGCTCGTCCCCGCGCTGGTCGCGGGCCTGATCGAGCCCGAGGTCGTGATCACCGCCGTCAGCGGCACGTCGGGGGCGGGAAAGTCGCTCAAGCCCAACCTGCTGGGCAGCGAGGTCATGGGCTCGCTCTCGGCCTACGGGGTGGGGGGAACCCACCGCCACACCCCCGAGATCATCCAGAACTTGTCGGTGGCCTCGGGTAGGGATGTGTCCGTGAGCTTCACCCCGGTCCTCGCCCCGCTCCCGCGCGGCATCCTGGCGTCGTGCTCGGCGGCCACCACGGCGTCGGCCGGTGACATCCGCGAGGCCTACGCCAAGGCCTACGCCGACGAGCCGTTCGTCCACCTGCTGCCCGAGGGCTTCTGGCCCACCACCTCGGCCACCCTGGGCTCCAACACCGTGCAGATGCAGGTCACGGTCGACGCCGACGCGGGCCGCATGATCGCGGTCGCCGCCATCGACAACCTCACCAAGGGCACCGCGGGCGGGGCCATCCAGTGCATGAACATCGCCCTCTCCCTGCCCGAGGGCGCCGGCCTGCCCCTGACGGGAGTCGCACCGTGAGCGTCACCGCCCCGCAGGGTTTCCGGGCCGCGGGCATCGCCGCCGGCCTCAAGGACGGAGAGCGGCCCGACCTCGCGCTCGTGGTCAACGACGGCCCCGGTACCGCCGCCGCCGGCATGTTCACCACCAACCAGGTGCAGGCCGCTCCCGTGCTCTGGTCGCGCCAGATCCTGGAGGGCGGCGCGCTGCGGGCCGTCGTCCTCAACTCGGGCGGGGCCAACGCGTGCACCGGCCCGGACGGTTTCCAGACCACCCACGCCACCGCGGAGAAGGCGGCCGAGCTGCTGGGCTGCGGAGCCGTGGAGATCGCGGTCTGCTCCACCGGCATCATCGGCGAGCAGCTGCCCCGCCCGGTCGTGCTGGCCGGCGTCGAGAAGGCCGCCGCCGGGCTCGCCGCCACCCCGGACGCCGGCGCGGCCGCCGCCACCGCGGTGCTCACCACCGACACCCACGCCAAGCAGGCGCTGACCGTCGATCCCTCGGGGTTCAGCGTCGGCGGGTTCGCCAAGGGCGCCGGCATGTTGGCCCCCAACATGGCCACGATGCTGGTGGTGCTCACCACCGACGCGGCCGCCGACGCCGCCACCTGCGGTAAGGCCTTGCGCACCGCCGTCGGACAGACGTTCAACCGCCTCGACGTCGACGGCGGCACCTCCACCAACGACACCGTGCTGCTGCTGGCCTCGGGCGCGTCGGGCGTCGGGGCCACGGTCGACCAGCTCGCCGCCGCCGTCACCGCCACCTGCGCCGACCTGTGCCGCCAGCTCCAGGCCGACGCCGAGGGCGCCACCAAGCACGTCACGGTGGCGGTCTCGGGCGCCCGTTCGGAGGCCGACGCGCTGACGGTGGCCCACACCGTGTCGCAGGACAACCTCTGCAAGACCGCCTTCTTCGGCTGCGACCCCAACTGGGGCCGCATCGCGATGGCCGTCGGCCGTTCGGCCGCCGAGGTCGCGGCCGACCACCTGTCGATCACGATCAACGGCGTGCCCATGTGCCGCGACGGCGTGGCGGCGGGTGACCGGCACGGCGCGGACCTCTCGGGCGTCGACGTGCTGGTGGAGATCGACCTCGGGCTGGGCGACGGCAGCGCGGAGGTCCTCACCACGGATCTCTCGCACGCGTACGTGGAGGAGAACAGTGCCTACTCTTCCTGAGAACGGCACCGCGGCCCGGTTGAAGAGAGCCGGCGAGAAGGCCGGCATCCTCGCCGAGGCCCTGCCCTGGATGCAGCGGTTCCACGGGCAGGTCGTCGTCGTCAAGTACGGCGGCAACGCCATGATCGACGACGAGCTCAAGCAGGCCTTCGCCCGCGACATGGTGTTCCTGCGCCTCGCCGGGGTGCTGCCCGTCGTCGTGCACGGCGGCGGACCGCAGATCAGCGCGATGCTCGAGCGGCTCGGGCTGCCGGGCGAGTTCCGCGGCGGGCTGCGCGTCACCACCCCGGAGACCATCGACGTGGTGCGGATGGTGCTGGTCGGGCAGGTCGGGCGCGAGCTCGTGGGCCTGATCAACCAGCACGGCCCCTACGCCGTGGGCCTGTCGGGCGAGGACGCCGGGATGTTCACCGCCGAGAAGCGCACGGCGCTGGTCGGCGGCGAGGCCGTCGACATCGGGCTGGTCGGCGACGTCGTCGAGGTCAGCCCCGACGCCGTGTTCGACATCGTCCGCGCCGGCCGTATCCCCGTGGTCGCGGGCATCGCCCCGGACGTCGACGGGCAGGTCTACAACATCAACGCCGACAGCGCCGCCGCGGCACTCGCCGCAGCGCTGGGCGCGGCCAAGCTCGTCGTCCTCACCGACGTCGAGGGGCTCTACGCCGACTACCCCGACCCGGAGTCGGTCATCAGCTCGCTCACCGCGGCCGAGCTGGAGCCGATGCTCCCGGAGCTGGAGAGCGGCATGGCCCCGAAGATGGAGGCGTGTCTGCGCGCGGTGCGCGGCGGGGTCGGCCAGGCACACGTGATCGACGGGCGGGTACCGCACTCGGTGCTGCTCGAGGTCTTCACCACTGAGGGAGTCGGAACGATGGTGATCCCATGACCGAGGCATTCGACACGCGGTGGCAGGCCGCGATGATGAACAACTACGGCACCCCGCCGCTCACGCTCGTGCGCGGCAGCGGCGCCGAGGTCTGGGACGCCGACGGCCGCCGCTACCTCGACCTGCTCGGCGGCATCGCCGTCAACGCCCTCGGCCACGCGCACCCCGCCGTGGTCGAGGCCGTCACGAGGCAGATCTCCACGCTGGGCCACACGTCCAACCTCTACATCACCGAGCCGCCGCTGGCGCTGGCCGAGCGACTCCTGGAGCTGCTCGACCAGCCCGGGCGTGTGGTGTTCGGCAACTCCGGCGCCGAGGCCAACGAGGCCGCGTTCAAGATGGCGCGGCTCACCGGCCGCCCGAACATCATCGCCGCCGAGGACGCCTTCCACGGCCGCACGATGGGCGCGCTCGCGCTCACCGGCCAGCCGCCCAAGCGCACCCCGTTCGAGCCGATGACGCCCGGCGTCTCCCACGTGCCCTACGGGGACGTGGCCGCGCTCGACGCCGCCGTCGACGAGCACACCGCCGCCGTCTTCCTCGAACCGATCATGGGTGAGGCCGGCGCGGTCACCCCGCCTCCCGGGTACCTCGCGGCGGCGCGGGAGATCACCGCGTCCCGCGGCGCCCTGCTCGTCCTCGACGAGGTGCAGACCGGCATCGGCCGCACCGGCGCCTGGTTCGCCCACCAGACGGCCGGTGTCGTCCCCGACGTGGTCACCCTGGCCAAGGGCCTCGGCGGCGGCCTGCCCATCGGGGCCTGCATCGGCATCGGCGCCGCCGGCGCGCTGCTCGAACCGGGTCACCACGGCACCACGTTCGGTGGCAACCCCGTCTGCGCCGCCGCCGCGCTCGCGGTGCTCGACACCATCGCCTCCGACGGCCTGCTGGAGCACGTGAACCTCGTGGGGAAGACGATCACCACGGGCGTCGAGGCGCTGGGCCACCCGCTGGTCCGCGGCGTCGACGGCGCCGGGCTGCTCATCGGCATCCTGCTCGGCGAGCCGGTCTCCGCCGCGGTGGCGGCGGGTGCCCGCGACGCCGGGTTCCTCGTCAACAACGCGGTGCCCGACCGGCTCCGGCTGGCCCCGCCGCTCGTGCTCACCGAGGCGCAGGCGGGGGAGTTCCTCACCGCGTTGCCCGCGATCCTGGACTCGGCCTCATGACCAGGCACTTCCTCCGTGACGACGACCTGACCCCCGCCGAGCAGGCCGAGGTCCTCGACCTCGCCGCCGCCATGAAGGCCGACCGCTTCGGCCACCGGCCCCTGGGGGGCCCGAAGTCCGTCGCGGTGCTGTTCGACAAGTCCTCCACGCGCACGCGCATGTCGTTCGAGGTGGGCATCACCCAGCTCGGCGGCAACCCGCTGATCATCGACGCGCAGTCGAGCCAGCTGGGCCGCGGCGAGACCATCGCCGACACCGCCCGGGTGATGTCACGCTTCGTCGACGCCATCGTCTGGCGCACGGGCGACCAGTCGCGCATCACCGAGATGGCAGGCGCCGCAACGGTTCCGGTGGTCAACGCGCTCACCGACCAGTTCCACCCGTGCCAGGTGCTGGCCGACCTGCAGACGGTCCGCGAGCGCTTCGGGCACCTCGCCGGGCTGACCATGACCTACCTCGGTGACGGCGCCAACAACATGGCCCACTCGCTGCTGCTCGGCGGCGCCACCGCCGGCATGCACGTGCGGGTCTCGGCCCCGGAGGGATTTCTGCCCGACGCCGAGGTGCTGCGCGACGCCAAGACCCGCGCGGCGGAGACCGGCGGTGGTGTGGAGCTGATCGCCGACCCCCATGCCGCCGTCGACGGCGCCGATGTGCTCGTCACCGACACGTGGGTGTCGATGGGCCAGGAGAACGACGGTCTCGACCGCACGGCCCCGTTCCGGCCGCTGCAGATCAACGCCGACCTGCTCGCCCGCGCGGCCGAGGGCGCGATCGTGCTGCACTGCCTGCCCGCCCACCGCGGCGACGAGATCACCGACGAGGTGATCGACGGCCCGGCCAGCGCCGTCTGGGACGAGGCCGAGAACCGGCTGCACGCCCAGAAGGCCCTGCTCACGTGGCTGCTCGGGACATGACGGCGGTCCAGGGGGGACGGTCGCGCGTCTCGAGGCAGGCCCGCATCGTCGAGCTGATCACCCAGCGCCAGGTGCACAGCCAGAGCGAGCTGCTCACCCTGCTGGAGGCCGACGGCATCGGCACGACCCAGGCCACGCTCTCCCGCGACCTGGACGAGCTGGGTGCGGTCAAGCTCCGCGGCGCCGACGGCGGCACCCCCGTCTACGTCATCCCCGACGACGGGAGCCCCGTCCGCGGTATCGAGGGCGGCACCGCCCGCCTGGCGCGCTTGCTGGGGGACCTGCTCGTGTCCGCGGACGCGAGTGGGAACCTGGCCGTGCTGCGCACCCCGCCGGGGGCCGCGCACTACCTGGCCAGCGCACTGGACCGCGCCGCACTGCACGACGTCGTCGGCACCATCGCCGGCGACGACACCCTCATGGTGGTGGCCCGCGAGCCCCTCACCGGCGCCCAACTCGTCGCGCTCCTGCGCGATCTCTGACCCCTACCAAGGAGCGACATCCCGTGAGCAAGGTCCTCAGCTCCCTGCCCAAGGGCGAGCGCATCGGCATCGCGTTCTCCGGGGGCCTCGACACCTCCGTCGCGGTCGCGTGGATGCGTGACAAGGGCGGGATCCCCTGCACCTACACCGCCGACCTCGGCCAGTACGACGAGCTGGACATCTCCGGTGTGCCCGTCCGCGCCAAGCAGTACGGCGCCGAGATCGCGCGCGCCGTCGACATCAAGCCGCAGCTGGTGAAGGAGGGGCTCGCCGCCCTCGCCTGCGGCGCGTTCCACATCCGCTCCGGGGGCCGCACGTACTTCAACACCACACCGCTCGGCCGCGCCGTCACCGGCACACTGCTGGTGCGCGCGATGCAGGCCGACGACGTCAACATCTGGGGCGACGGCTCCACCTTCAAGGGCAACGACATCGAGCGGTTCTACCGCTACGGCCTGCTCGCCAACCCCGAGCTGCGCATCTACAAGCCGTGGCTCGACGCCGACTTCGTCTCCGAGCTGGGCGGGCGCGACGAGATGAGCCGGTGGCTCACCGCCCACGGCCTGCCCTACCGCGACTCGGCCGAGAAGGCGTACTCCACCGACGCGAACATCTGGGGTGCCACGCACGAGGCGAAGACCCTCGAACACCTCGACGTGTCCCTCGAGACCATCGAGCCGATCATGGGCGTGAAGTTCTGGGACCCGTCCGTCGCGATCGAGACCGAGGACGTCGCGATCACGTTCGAGGCCGGGTACCCGGTGGCCCTCAACGGCAGGCGGTTCGCCGACCAGGTGGCGCTGGTCCAGGAGGCCAACGCCATCGGCGGCCGCCACGGCCTGGGCATGTCCGACCAGATCGAGAACCGGATCATCGAGGCCAAGTCGCGCGGCATCTACGAGGCGCCCGGGATGGCGCTGCTGTTCGCCGCCTACGAGCGGCTGGTCAACGCGATCCACAACGAGGACACCGTCGCCAACTACCACAACGAGGGCCGCAAGCTGGGCCGGCTGCTCTACGAGGGCCGCTGGCTCGACCCACAGGCGCTCATGGTGCGCGAGTCGGTCCAGCGCTGGATCGCGTCGCTGGTCACGGGCACCGTCACGCTGCGCCTGCGCCGCGGCGACGACTACACGATCGTCGACACCCAGGGCAGCGGTTTCTCCTACCACCCCGACCGGCTCTCGATGGAGCGCGTCGAGAACGCGGCCTTCGGGCCCGCGGATCGCATCGGCCAGCTCACCATGCGCAACCTCGACATCGCCGACTCCCGCGCCAAGCTGGAGGCCTACGCCGGGCAGCCGCAGGACCAGGGCACGGTGCTCGTCGAGCACGGCACGCTCTTCGGCGAGCTGCCCTCGGGCGGCTTCGACCAGATCGCGGCGGCCCGCGACGGCGCCGACGGTGCGGAGACCTCCCTCGACCACGCCGCCCTGGAAGCGGGTACCGACTGATGGCGGGCCTGTGGGGCGGCCGGTTCGCGTCCGGCCCGGCCGATGCCCTGGCGGCCCTGTCGAAGTCCACCCACTTCGACTGGCGCCTGGCCCCCTACGACGTCCGCGGGTCGGTGGCCCACGCGCGCGTCCTGCACGTCGCGGGCCTGCTCACCGACGACGAGCTCACCGGCATGCTCGACGCGCTGGCCAAGCTCGGCGCCGATGTCGATTCCGGCGCGTTCGGCCCCGCGCCCGACGACGAGGACGTGCACTCCGCCCTGGAGCGCGGGCTCATCGAGCGGGCCGGGCCGGAGCTGGGCGGCAAGCTCCGCGCCGGCCGGTCCCGCAACGACCAGGTCGCCACGCTCTTCCGGATGTGGCTGCGCGACGCGGTGGTGCGGGTCGGCAACGGCGTGCTCGACGTGGTCGAGGCCCTCGTCGGCCAGGCCGCCGCCCACCCGGACGCGCCCATGCCCGGCCGCACGCACCTGCAGCACGCCCAGCCGGTGCTGCTCGGCCACCACCTGTCCGCGCACGCCCACGCGCTGCTGCGCGACGTCGACCGGTTGCGCGACTGGGACAAGCGCGCCGCGGTGTCGCCCTACGGGTCGGGTGCGCTGGCCGGGTCGTCGCTCGGCCTCGACCCGGAGGCGGTGGCGAAGGAGCTGGGCTTCGACTCGTCGAGCGCGAACTCCATCGACGGCACCGCGAGCCGCGACTTCGCCGCCGAGGCCGCCTTCGTGCTGGCCATGATCGGCGTCGACCTCTCCCGCATCGCGGAGGAGGTGATCGTCTGGGCCACGGCGGAGTTCTCCTACGTCACGCTCGACGACGCGTTCTCCACCGGCAGCTCGATCATGCCGCAGAAGAAGAACCCCGACGTCGCGGAACTGGCGCGCGGCAAGGCCGGTCGGCTCATCGGCAACCTCGCCGGGCTCATGGCCACGCTCAAGGGCATGCCGCTGGCCTACAACCGCGACCTGCAGGAGGACAAGGAACCCCTGTTCGACTCGGTCGAGCAGCTGGAGCTCCTCCTCCCCGCGGTCGCGGGGATGATCGCCACACTGGAGTTCCACACCGACCGGCTCGCCGAGCTGGCGCCGGCCGGTTTCACCCTCGCGACGGATGTCGCCGAATGGCTCGTCCGCGAGGGCGTCCCGTTCCGGGTGGCCCACGAAGCGGCGGGTGGATGCGTCCGTGCGGCGGAGGGTCGCAGTGTTGTGGACGGGCACGGTGTCGGCCTGGCCGATCTCACCGACGCCGAACTCGCTGCCGTGCACCCCGCGCTCACGCCTAGGGTGCGTGAGGTACTGACGGTGGCCGGCTCGATAGCCTCGCGGAACGCCCGCGGGGGTACCGCGGGGGAGCGCGTCGCCGAGCAGCTCGACGACCTGCGCGCCGCGGCCACCGCCGCCCGCGCCGCCTTCTCGACCGGAGGAAGTACATGAGCACCGACCCGGCGCGTCCCGATGTGGACGCCGCCCGTGCCGACTACGAGGCGCTCGTCGCCCAGGGCATGAAGCTCGACCTCACCCGGGGCAAGCCCTCGGCCGCCCAGCTCGATCTGGCCACGCCGATGCTGAGCCTGCTGGGCCCGGATCACTACAGGGCCGCCGACGGCACCGACACCCGCAACTACCAGGGTATCCAGGGTCTCCCGGAGATCCGCGAGATCTTCGCCGACACGCTGCAGGTGCCCGTCGGCCAGCTCATCGCGTTCGGCAACGGCAGCCTCGAGCTCATGCACGACACCGTCGTCAACGCCCTGCTCAACGCGATGCCCGGTTCGCCGAAGCGCTGGATCGAGGAGGAGCGCGTCGCGTTCCTCGCGCCGGTGCCGGGCTACGACCGCCACTTCGCGCTGTGCGAGCGCCTCGGCGTCGAGCTGATCCCGGTCGCGATGACCGACGACGGCCCCGACATGGACGAGGTCGAGCGCCTGGTCGCCGGCGACGCGGCGATCAAGGGCATCTGGTGCGTGCCGAAGTACTCCAACCCGACGGGCGCGGTGTACTCCGACGAGGTCGTCAAGCGGCTCGCCACCATGACCACGGCGGCTCCCGACTTCCGCATCATGTGGGACAACGCCTACGCCGTGCACACGCTCACCGAGGAGCCGGCGCCGCTGGCCGACATCCTCGCCCTGGCCACCGAGGCGGGTCACGCCGACCGCGTGTTCGTCTTCGGCTCCACGTCGAAGATCACCCTCGCCGGCGCGGGCGTCGCGTTCCTCGGGGCGTCCGAGGCCAACGTGAAGTGGTGGCTGGCGCTGGCCGGCAAGCGCACCATCGGCCCGGACAAGACCAACCACCTGCGGCACGCGCTGTTCCTGCGCGACGCGGCGGGTGTGGCCGACCACATGCGCAAGCACCGCGAGATCATCGGGCCGAAGTTCGCGGTGCTCGAGCGGATCCTCACCGAGGAGTTCGCCGACACCCCCGGCGTCAGCTGGTCCACGCCGAAGGGCGGCTACTTCGTCACCCTGACGGTGCCGGACGGCTGCGCGTCGGAGATCGTGAAGCTGGCCAAAGAGGCGGGCATCGCGCTCACCCCGGCAGGCGCCACGCACCCGTACGGCAAGGACCCCCGGGACGCGATCATCCGCCTGGCGCCGACGTTCCCGGTGCTCGACGAGGTCGAGAAGGCCATGGCCGGGGTTGCCGTGTGCGTGAAGTTGGCGATCGCGCAGCGTGGAGCGTAGGCGGAACGCTCATCGACGCTGAAGGCCGCCTGAGCCTGCTGGACCGCGGGGAGCTCGTGCACGACGTGCTCCCCGCGGCCGTGCGGCTGCTCGGCTGCACCGTCGAGTCCGACACCCCGGACGGCACGGTCGCGGTGCGACTCGTCGAGGTGGAGGCCTACCGCGGCGCCGACGACCCTGCGTCGCACAGCTTCCGCGGCCGCACCCCGCGCAACGGCGTGATGTTCGGCCCGGCCGGCCACCTCTACGTCTACTTCGTCTACGGCATGCACTTCTGCGCGAACATCAGCTGCCTGGACGACGGCGACGCCGGGGCGGTGCTGCTGCGGGCCGGGAAGGTCGTGTCGGACCTGCCGACGGCCCACGCCCGGCGGCCGACGGCCCGGCGGTCGGTGGACCTCGCCCGCGGTCCGGCCCGGCTCGCGTCGTTGCTCGGGCTCGGCCGCGAGCACAACGGCGTCGACGTGACCTCGCCGGCGTCGCCCGTGCGCGTGCTGGCCGGCCCACCCGTCGACCCGGCGCAGGTGCGCAGCGGCCCGCGGGTGGGGGTCGCGGCGGCGCACGACCTGCCCTGGCGGTTCTGGCTGGACGGTTCGCCGGAGGTCAGCGCGTACCGATCCGGACGAAAAAAGTAGGGCAGCCTAACCTCTATTAGTGCTCTCTGCCTGGTTCCCGCCTCCCCGCGTCCTCGTCACCGCAGTGGTGGCGCTCCTCGTCCTGTCGGCCTGCGGTGCGGGGACGGACAACCCGCAGCCGGCTGCCCCCGGCGACGGGGTGTTCCCCGTCGCCGTCACGCAGAAGTTCTGTACCACCGCGATCACGGAGCGTCCGCAGCGGGTGGTGTCGCTCGGGTACACCGACCAGGACGCGATCCTGGCGCTCGGTGTGGTGCCGGTGGCGATCCGCGAGTTCACCGGCCAGCAGCCGTCGGCCACGTGGCCGTGGGCGCAGGACCGGCTGCAGGGGCAGAGGCCGCAGGTGCTCCCGGTCGGCGAGGTGAGCACCGAGGCGATCGCGGCGCTGCGGCCCGATCTCATCGTCGCGATCTCGGCGGGGTTGACGCGGGAGCAGTACGACACCTACTCGCGGATCGCGCCCGTGCTGGCGGCGCCGGCGCAGTACGTCGACTACGGCACGCCCTGGCAGGACGCCACCCGGATGACCGGTACGGCGCTGGGTAGGGCCCCCGAGGCGGAGAAGCTCGTGACGGACCTGGAGGCGCGCTTCGCCGCCGCCCGCGCGCAGTACCCGGCGCTGGCCGGGAAGACGGTGGCCGGGGCCCGGCCGAGCAGCGCCGACACCGCGAACTACTTCGTGTGGGGGTCCCAGGACCTGCGCGCGCGGTTCTTCTCGTCGCTCGGGATGACGGTGCCGCCGGACGTCGACCGCCTCGCGGGCAACGCCTTCTACGCCACGATCAGCACCGAGGAGCTCAGCCGCCTCGACACCGCCGACCTCGTGGTTCTCATCACCGCCAGTGCCCAGGAGCGGGCGAGCTTCGAGGCGCTGCCCGGCTACTCGTCGCTGCGGGTCGTCCGGGACGGCAAGGTGCTGGTGCCGGACGACCGCCGGTCCGCCGCGCTGTCGTTCAGCAGCGTGCTCAGCCTGCCCGAGCTGCTCGACACCATGCCCGCGGAGCTGGCGAAGGCCGTGGCCACGCCCTGACCGGAACCGCTGTGCGCGCCGCGTGCCTGGTGGGGAAGGATCGGCACCGTGAGCACGGACATCCTCGACGAGCTGGAATGGCGCGGCCTCATCGCGCAGAGCACCGACCGCGACGCGCTGCGCCGTGACCTGGCGGTGTCGTCGACCCCCCCGGCCCCGCTGACGCTCTACTGCGGCTTCGACCCGACGGCGCCGAGCCTGCACGCGGGCAACCTCGTGCCGTTGCTCACGCTGCGGCGCTTCCAACGGGCCGGGGCGCGGCCGATCGTCCTGGCGGGCGGCGCCACCGGGATGATCGGTGATCCCCGCGACACCGGGGAGCGGACCATGAACACCCTCGACGTCGTGGGGGAGTGGGCCGGGCGGATCCGGGGGCAGCTCGAGCGGTTCGTGGAGTTCGACGGCACGCCCACCGGGGCGCTGGTGGTCAACAACCTCGACTGGACCGGGCAGCAGTCCGCCCTGGAGTTCCTGCGCGACGTCGGGAAGCACTTCTCGATCAACACGATGCTCGCGCGGGAGACGGTGAAGCGCCGGCTGGCCGGGGACGGCATGTCCTACACGGAGTTCAGCTACCTGCTCCTGCAGAGCCAGGACTACCTGCACCTGTTCCGCGAGCACGGGTGTCGCCTGCAGATCGGTGGCTCCGACCAGTGGGGCAACATCGTCGGTGGGGTGGACCTGATCCGGCGCGTCGAGGGAGCGGCCACCCATGCGCTGACGATGCCGCTCGTCACGGACGCGGAGGGGCGCAAGTTCGGGAAGTCCACCGGGGGCGGCAACATCTGGCTCGACCCCGCCATCACGTCGCCGTACGCCTGGTACCAGTACTTCGTGAACGTCGCGGACGCCGACGTCGGGCACTACCTGCGGCTGTTCACGTTCCTGGACCGCGAGGAGATCGACGCGCTTGAGCGGGATGTCGCCGAACGGCCACATCTGCGCGCCGGACAACGACGCCTGGCCGAGGAGTTGACGACGCTCGTGCACGGCCGGCACCAGACCGATCAGGTGGTGGCCGCCAGCAGCGCGCTGTTCGGGCGCGGCGAGCTGCGGGAACTCGACCCCGGCACGCTCGACGCCGCGCTGTCCGAGGTACCCACCACCTCGATCCGGCTCGACGAACGGCCGACGATCGTGGACCTGCTCGTGGCCACCGGGCTGGTCGACAGCCGTGGGGCCGCCCGGCGCGCGGTGGGGGAGGGCGGGGCGTACGTCAACAACGTCAAGGTGACCGACGAGCAGTGGGCGCCGGCCGAGAGTGACCTCCTCCCCGGGGGCTGGCTCGTCGTGCGGCGCGGCAAGCGCAACCTGGCCGGCGCGCGGGCCACTCTCGTCGAAGTCTGACGAAAACCGGGTCTGAACAGGGGAAACGCACCGAAGTGACCCCCCGTGAAACGGCCCTGGAAGCACCGTGTAACTTTCTCCA
>NZ_MKVV01000009.1 GCF_001899645.1 Pseudonocardia sp. 73-21
CGAACCTGGACCGATTACCCGGCCAGGGCTGCGTGACAAGCCACTAGACGTCGCAACCGGCGCCGGGGCGGAGGCGGCCGCCGACAACGTCGAAGCGGTCCGAGGTGCGGAGGTCATCGTGCTCGCGGTGCCGCACGCGGCGGTGGCCGGGATCGCGAAGGAGATCGCGGACCTCGTCGGGGACGCGGTCGTCGTCGACAGCACCAACCCGCTCAACGACACCTACACCGGCCTGACGACGGAGGGCGTCTCCGCCGCGGAGGAGCTGCAGGGGCTGCTGCCCGCGGCCCACGTGGTGAAGGCCTTCAACACCGTCTTCGCCGGGCGGCATGCCGACCCCGCTGAGGACGGGACGCCGCTGGACGCGTTCATCGCTGGGGATGACGCGGCCGCGAAGACCGTGGTCGCGGGGTTCGCCGGGTCGCTGGGCTACCGCCCGATCGACGTCGGGGGTCTGCGGATGGCTCGCGCCCTCGAGGAGATGGCGTTCCTGAACATCAGCCTCAACGCGAACAACGGCCTGCCGTGGCAGAGCGCCTGGAAGCTCGTCGGCCCGACCGAGGCCGTTCGATGAGCGCGATCAGCCCGGTCCGGCTCAACCACGCGGTGCTCTACGTCGCCGACCTCGACCGCGCCGTCGACTTCTACACCGGGGTCTTCGGGATGACCGTGGCCGCCACCGAGCCACGCGCACGGGCGGCGTTCCTGCGCCTGCCGCGTTCCGGCAACCACCACGACCTGGGCCTGTTCGGGGTCGGGCCGCAGGCGCCGAAGCAGCGCGGCATCGGGCTGTACCACCTCGCCTGGCAGGTCGACACGGTAGACGAGCTCGACGCCGCCCGTCAGGTCCTCCTCGAGGCCGGAGCCTTCACGGGCGCGAGCAGCCACGGCGCGACCAAGAGCGTCTACGGCGCGGACCCGGACGGAAACGAGTTCGAGATCATGTGGATGCTGCCCCGGGTCGACTGGGGTGTCTACGAGAACGCCGCTCCGGTTGACGCCCTCGACCTGCCCGGCGAGTTGCGCCGGTGGACTGGGGTCGGGACGGCCGGGCGTCTGGTTCCGGGATCGGCCGACACCGCTGAGCAGGTGCCGTCATGACCGCACCGACCGGCTTTGCTCCCGCCGTGCACGTGGCTGCGGGCAGCCCGGATCCGGCAGCACCGCTGGTCGTGCTGCTGCACGGGCGTGGCTCGGACGAGCGCGAGATCATCGCCCTCGCCGGCCACCTACCGGAGGGACCCGCGTACGTCGCCGTCCGTGCCCCGATCGCCGAGGGCGGTGGCTACGCGTGGTTCGCCAACCGCGGTATAGGGCGGCCTCGTGCGGAGTCGCTGCGGGCCACGATGGACTGGTTCCGGGAGTGGCTCGACGAGGCGGCGCCGACTGGCAGGCCCGTCGTGCTCGTGGGATTCAGCGGGGGTGCCGCGTTCGCGGGTGGGCTGCTCCTGGACGATCCCGCGCGCTACGCCGGCGGGGCCATCCTCTACGGCACCCTGCCCTTCGATGCCGGTGTGCCGACGACACCTGCGCGGCTGGCCGGCGTGCCGGTGTTCGTGGCGCAGGGGGAGGAGGACACGGTGATCCCGCGCGAGCTGCTCGACCGCACCTGGTCCTACCTGCTCGGTGAGTCGGGTGCGCCGACGGTCGCACGGCGGGACCCGGTCGGGCACGGGATCGCGTCTCAGGCCGTGGCTGCGCTGGCGGGCTGGCTCCACGAGCGGCTCACCTTCGTCGCTGCGTGGGGCTGCACGCCGACCGCGCCGGTGGACTGGACCGGGCTGCCCGGCGGCGTGCTGCCGGCGCGTGCCGGGGCCCGGCCCGTGGTCAGCCACGACATCCCGCAGGAACAGTGCAGCGACAACGCGCCGCTCGCGCTGCAGGAACGGGTCTTCGCCCGTGTGGCGGCGTTGCCGGGCGTGTCCACCCGGCAGTCCGCGATCTCCGTTCCCGGTGCGCGGGGCTTCATGCTGCCCACACCGATCAACGGGCCGGAGGAGGCGTTCCTCGTGCCGGCCGCCGGTGAGTTCGCCCATGTCCACCCGGGGCATGACGGCTCGATGCACCTCGCGCTGCCACCGACCCACGCCGCGGACGTCGTGGCGAAGGGGTGGGGGGTTGCGCACCCCCTCGCCGGGGTCCGACTCACCCCTGGGATGGTCATGCTGTTCGGGCCCCGCGACGACACGGAGCTCGAGACCGTCGTCGGGGTCGCCGCGACGGCACACGCGTGGGCGTCGGCGACGGGCTGACGCGACGCAGCCGGCTCAGGCTCCGAGAATCTCCGCCATCCGCACCCCGATCAGGACGCATGTCGCCATCGTCGCCACGCCCGGGATGCGCGGCATGATCGAGGCGTCGGCAACGCGGAGGTTGCTCACGCCGTTCACGCGGAGCTGGGGGTCGACCACCGCGTCCGGGTCCTGGCCCATGCGGCAGGTGCCGACCTCGTGGAAGTACGTGGTGGCGCCGTTGCGGATGAAGTCGGTCAGCTCGGAGCCGGTGAGGTCCTTGCCCGGCATCACCTCGCGCTTGGCGAAGGGCTGCATCTCGGGGGCGTTGCCGAGCTCGCGGCACAGCTCGATGCCTCTGACCAGCGCCGCCACGTCGTCGGGGTGGGAGAGGAACGCCGCGTCGAGGACAGGCCTGTCATGGGGGTCGGCCGATTGGAGCTGGAGCCGTCCTCGACTCTTCGGTGCGACCAGGCCCGCACAGAGGGCCCAGCTGCTCGCGGGCGGGTTGTACTGCTTGGCCAGCACCTCGCTGGCGTAGGGGATCTCGATCTGGACGATGTTGAGGTCGGGGGAGTCCAGCGCGTTGTCGGACTTCCAGAAGCCGGCGGCGTTGGCGGCGCTGTTGCGCGGCGTCTGGGGCTCCTCGGGTTCCCACAGGCAGCCGCCGTGCAGGATGTGGTCCTGGAAGTTCGCGCCCACCTCGGGCGAGTCCGCCACCACCTCGATGCCGTGCGCCCGCAGGTCCGTCGCGTCACCGATGCCGCTGAGCATGAGGATCTTGGCGGTGTTGATGCCGCCGCTGGAGAGCACGATCTCGCTGCTGGCGCCGATGACGCGAGTGCGGCCCTCGATCTCGACCTCGACACCGATCGCGCTGCCGTGCTGAATGATGACCCGGTTGACGTGCGCGCCGGTCAGCGTGGTGATGTTGTCTTGGGTCAGCACGGGGTAGAGGAACGCCCTGGCCATGTTGTGGCGGCGGCCGCTACGGATGATCTGGTTCATCAGGGCGAAGCCGCCCGCACTCTCCTCACGGGCCCCGTTCTGGTCGGGCAGGACCGGGTGGCCGAGACCGTCGGCTGCGTCGAGCAACGCAGGAGCGAGCGGGGAGAGATCCGCAGCTGGTTGGCACCAGACCGGGCCGCCCTTACCCCGGTAGCGTGCGTCCGGCGCTCCCTGCCAGTCCTCGATCTGGCGGTAGATCTCCAGGCCGTGCTCGTAACCCCAGGCCGGGTCCCCGGTGACGTCCGCCCAGTGGTCCAGGTCCGCCTTGAACGGGCGCGCCCAGATTGTGGCGTTGATGCTCGTGCCGCCGCCGACCACACGTCCCATGTGCTCGGGGATGGCGCGGCCGTTCACCCCCGGCCCCGGGACGGAGACATCACCCCAGTCCCGCTCGGTGCCGAGATTGCCGAACCACTGGCCGGGGTCGAGGACCGACTCGGCCGTGTCCCACCCGCCTGCCTCGATCAGCAGGACGGTGGCCGAGCTGTCGGCTGCGAGCCTGCTCGCCACGACACAGCCGGCGGCACCCGAGCCGCAGACGATGTAGTCGAAGGACGAGGGGAGGTTCTTTGCCCGTGCGTCCTGGTTCGCCCTGGCCGCGTCGAGCTGGTCGGTCTGATCCGCATTGATCTCTGACGCTCGTGCTCCCGGTTCCGTGGACGTCCGGCCCCCGGTTCGGGACGTCATGGTGTGAGACGTGCGCGCGTCCGTGACTGCTGATGGGACGTCCGCGCACCCGTACTTGTCAAGCACGGGTGCGCAGACGATTCGTGCGTAGAGGGGCTACTTGAGCCTGCGGATCGAGTGCTCCTCGACGTACTCGGAGAGGCCGGCGTCGCCGAACTCGCGACCGATGCCGCTCTGCTTGATGCCCCCGAAGGGCATCCGCGGGTCGAGGGACTCGAACGAGTGGGTGTTAATGAACGTGCTGCCGGCCTCGACCTTGCGTGCGAAGGCGAGCCCGCGCTCCGGGTCGGAGGTCCAGACCGAGGACCCGAGGCCGTAGTCGCTGTCGTTGGCCCAGTCGAGGACCTGCTGCTCGTCGTCGTAGGCGATGAGCGGCACCACGGGGCCGAACTGCTCCTCGCAGGACACCGGTGCGGTGTGCTCGACGTCGCGCACCACGTGGGGGAGTACATAATAGCCGTTGTCCCAGCCCGACGGGTCGACCTTGCGGCCGAGCTCGACGAGCTGGGCTGAGGAGCTGCGGGTGCGGTCGAGCAGGTCGAGGACCTTCTTGTACTGCGCCTCGTTGTTGAGCGGGCCGAAACTGGACTCGGGGTCGAGGCCGTGGCCGACCGCGTACTGGTCGACGCGCTCGCAGAAGGCGTCGGCGAACCGGGTGTACTGCGAGCGCGGCACGTAGATGCGCTTGACGGCGAAGCAGATCTGACCCGTGCGGGTGTAGACGCCCCTGAGCATCCGCTCCAGCGTCAGGTCGAGATCGGCGTCGTCGAGCACGACGGCGGGATCGTTGCCGCCGAGCTCGAGGGTGACGTTCTTGATCGTTGCGGCCGTGGACTCGATGACTCGCTGCGCGGTGGAGGTGCCGCCGGTGAATCCGACCTTGCGCACGAGCGGGTGGCTGGTCAGCGCCGCGCCCACGTCGCCCTCGCCGTGGACGACGTTCAACACGCCGGTGGGCAGCACCTCGGCCACCCGCTGCAGCAGCAGGGTCAGCGCCGCCGGCGCGAACGGCGACGGCTTGAGCACCAGCGTGTTGCCGGTGGCCAACGCCGGGGCGAGCTTCATGACGGTCAGGACGACGGGCATGTTCCACGGCACGATGGCCGCGGCGACGCCGCGAGGGGTCTTCTCGACGCTGATGAAGCTCTGCTCGTCGTCGAACTGCAGCGGCTGGAAGAACGCCTCCGCCAGGCTTGCTGTGTGCTGGAGGACGCCGGTGCCGAGCCCGAAGTCGGTCTGGGCCTCCCACAGCATGCCGCCGTGCTCACGCACGAGCAGTGGGGCGAGCTCCTCCCCGCTGGCGGAGATGACCTCGGCCGCGGCGAAGAGCAGGCGGACGCGTTCGGCGACAGAAGTGTCGCGCCAGGCCGGGAACGCCGCGTGTGCGGCGCGGACGGCGCGGTCGACGTCATCGGCGTTCCCGACGGCGACATGGGCGACGACGTCGTCGAGTCGGCCGGGATCGTGGACGTCGCGCAGGTCGGAGGCGGACATCTGACCGCCGATCAGGTGTCCGACCTGCGGGACGGTGGTCTGGGTCATGTCTCCAGGGGTCCTCTCGAA
This sequence comes from Pseudonocardia sp. 73-21, assembly GCF_001899645.1. GTDB lineage: Bacteria > Actinomycetota > Actinomycetes > Mycobacteriales > Pseudonocardiaceae > Pseudonocardia. The sequence continues at coordinate 5,490 of NZ_MKVV01000009.1, forward strand.
CGAGATGTGAACAGCGATGTTCGGACCGCGATGCGGCGCTTCTTGTGACAACTTATCGACGGCCGTCGCTAGATCTGTAGGGCAAGCATCATGGACGGGTCGCATGTGAGTGTCAATCCTGCGCCGGTCGTCTCATCTGCGGAACATCTCGCCTGCTCTGACGCCCTAGGCCGGCAGGAACCCCTCGAGCAGGTGGATGAACTCGGCGCACTTCTCGATCTGGGTCCAGTGTCCGCACTGGTTGAACACGTGAAGCCGGGCTCGTGGGATCAGCTCGCTCAGATGCTGCGACGACGACAGCGGGATGATCTGGTCGTCGCGGCCGTGCACGACGAGCGTGTCGTGGTGCAGCGCGCGTAGTGATTCGTCGGGCAGTGCGAGGGCGTCCACACCGTTCTGGCGGGGTGCCGGGAACATCGCGGAGTAGGCCTCGTGCACCCCGTCGCGGATCGACGCCTCGTAGCGCAGGCGGGCCAGGTCGGGGCCCAGAAGTGACCGGTCGTAGGCGAACAGTTCGAGCAGGTGTGCCATGTTCTGCACCGAGGGCTCGTACCCCCACACGGCGTCGAGCCCGGGGGTCAGGGCGAACCGGGTACCGGCGCTGCCCATGAGTACCAGGCGGTCGACGCGATCGGGGTGACGGTCGGCGAGCCAGAGAGCGAGTGCTCCGCCGAAGCTGTTACCCACGATCGAGACGGTGGGCAGGTCGAGGGCGTCGAGGACGCCGACGAGGTGCTCGGCCCAGGCCTGCTGCGAGAACTCGAAACCGGTGGGGTGCTCGGTGTAGCCGAACCCGACGATGTCGGGGGCGATCACCCGCCGGTCGGCCGCCAGCGGCGGCAGGATCCCGCGCCAGTTGGCCCACGCCGAGACCCCGGGTCCGGACCCGTGCACGAGCAGTACCGGCGGACCGTCGCCGTGGTCGTGGTAGTTCGTGCGGATCCCGCCCGCCTGGATGCTCCGCCCGATCTCCGGGTTCGCCTCGGTCACGGTCCGGGTCATCTCAGACCTCCGTTCTCTGGGGTTCGGGGACCCGTATCACCCCCGCTGCACACGGCACGGTAGCAAGAACTTTTGGCAATCAACAGCAGTGCTCCAGATCATACTGTTGCAGTAACCGCAGCTAGATGCCCTGTTGACGCGTGCGTAACTGGCGTCTATCTTCATGCAGAATTCAAAACCTTCCCCTCGTCCTGGGTCTCGCTGCCGGTTCGGTCAGCGGGACTTTCGATCTCACGAAGGAAGTGCTGCAGTGACGCAGATGGTCAGCGAGACGTCCGCCGCGACCGCGGGAGAGAACTCCCGCCGTCCCTTCACCGGTACGGAGTACCTGGAGAGCCTCAACGACGGGCGCGAGGTGTGGATCCACGGCGAGCGCGTGCAGAACGTCGCGGAGCACCCGGCGTTCCGCAACACCGCGCGCATGGTCGCGCGGCTCTACGACTCCATGCACGACCCGGCCAACAAGGGCACCCTCTCGGTGCCGACGGACACCGGCAACGGCGGGTTCACCCACCCCTTCTACAAGGCGCCCTACTCGCCGGCCGAGCTGCGCGCCGGCGCCGAGGCATCAGCCGAGTGGGCTCGCATGACCTACGGCTGGCTCGGGCGCAGCCCCGACTACAAGGCGGCGTTCCTGTCGACGCTGGGCTCGCACACCGAGTTCTACGCGCCGTACCAGGACAATGCGAAGCGCTGGTACGCCGAGTGCCAGGAACGGCTCCTGTACGTCAACCACGCCATCATCAACCCGCCGGTCGACCGCGATCTGGGCATGGAGGCCGCCGGTGACGTCTTCATGCGCGTGGTCGAGGAGACCGCCGAGGGTCTGGTCGTCTCTGGGGCGAAGGTCGTGGCCACCAACTCGGCGCTGACCCACTACAACTTCGTCGGCAACTACGGGCCGCTGCCGGTGAAGTCGAAGGAGTTCTCGGCGATCTTCATGGTCCCGATGAACACCCCGGGCCTCAAGCTGATCTGCCGCCAGTCCTACGAGCTCAACGCCGCGGTCAACGGCAGCCCGTTCGACTACCCGCTCTCGAGCCGCCTCGACGAGAACGACTCGATTCTGATCATGGACCGCGTCCTGGTTCCGTGGGACAGCGTGTTCTGCTACGACGTCGACAAGGCCAACAACTTCTTCGCCGGCTCCGGGTTCGTCTTCCGCGCCATGCTGCACGGATGCGTCCGCCTCGCCGTCAAGTTCGACTTCCTCGTCGGCCTGCTCACCAAGGCGCTCGAGATGACCGGCACCGGGAACTTCCGTGGGGTGCAGACCCGTGTCGGCGAGCTGGTGTGCCTGCGCAACCTGTTCTGGGCGTGCGTGGACTCGATGGTCGACAACCCCGCGCAGTGGGCCGACGGCACCTCTGTGCCCAACCCGGACTCGGCCGGGGTGTACCGGTTGATGATGACCCAGGCCTACCCGCGGGCCAAGGAGATCTTCGAGCAGGATGTCGCCAGCGCGCTGATCTACCTGCCCTCGAGCACCGAGGACTGGAAGAACCCCGAGCTGCGCCCCTACCTCGACCAGTTCGTCCGCGGCTCGGGCGGCCGGTCGGCCGAGGACCGGGTCAAGCTGATGAAGCTGATCTGGGACGCGCTCGGCTCCGAGTTCGGTGGCCGGCACGAGCTCTACGAGCGCAACTACTCGGGCAATCACGAGAACCTGCGCATCGAGGCCTACCTCGGCCAGGTTCAGACCGGTCAGATCGCCGGCTACCAGGCCATGGTCGACCGCTGCATGTCCGAGTACGACCTCGACGGCTGGACCGTGCCGGACCTGGTCAACAACGACGACGTCCGGTACCGCGGCCCCCGGAGCACTCACTGACGTCGGAGGAGAGGTCCGCGCAGGGACTCGGACGGGTGGGGCGTGTCACCGACGTGGCGGTGCCCGCGACACTGGGCACCCCCACCGGTCCGGGACGGCCCGTGGTCAAGCACAGGGAGGCACTGGTGGTCAGGGAGATGGTCCCGAAGCCGACGAAGGCTGCGTCGTCACGGGCGGAGGACATCGCCGCGCGGTTGGAGATGGAGATCCTGCGCTCCGGGCATCCCGCCGGGACACGGCTGGGCCTGCGCACCGAGCTGATCAGCCGGTTCGAGGTCAGCCCCGGCGTGATGAACGAAGCCCTCCGCTTGCTTCGTGACCGTGAGCTGATCACGGTCAAACCCGGCCCGAGCGGCGGCGTGTTCACCGCCGACCAACCCCCCGGCGTCCGGTTGGGTGCGCTGGACCTGTGGTTCCAGGGACTCACCATCCCACCGTTGGAGATCTTCGAGTCCCGCACCCTGCTCGAGGAGATGTTCAACAATCTCGCCCTGCAGAACTCCACCCCGGCCGACCACAAGGATATCGAGCGCGGGCTCCACCAGATGAGCAACTCCGCCGGTGACCCGCGTGGCTTCTTCGAGGCCAACGTCGAGTTCCACCGCGCCATCGCGAACTCCACCGGGGTCACCGTCCTGACGTCGATCTACCACAGCCTGGTCACCGTGCTCACCGGTGCGCTCGTACGCGCCGTCTGGACCGACGGCCACGAGCAGACCATCGACCACAACCTCCGCGTCCACGGGCAGATCCTCGAGGCGATCCGTGCCAAGGACCGCAAGCGGCTGGAGACCGCCACCCGCCTGCACCGCGTCGACATGGTCAGCATCGCCCAACCCGAGAAGTCCCCCGCCGCCCACATCGACCTCAGCCCGACCGGCGAGACCGACGACAGCAACGTCGGCTGACACCAGCGTCGAGGCCGACTCCTCATCGCGCCGCCCACCGACCAGGTTCGTCCACCGAAGGAGGCAACCGCCATGGGCCACCCCGCCGATCCGGACCCGGACACCGAGACCGAGACCGTGGTGATCGAGCCCGGTCAGTTGCGGTCCTGTCTGGGCCGGTTCGCCACCGGCGTCACCGTGGTCAGCTACGCCCACGACGAGCAGGCTCGCGGCGCGACGGTCAACGCGTTCAGCTCGGTCTCGCTCGACCCGCCGCTGGTGCTCGTCTCCATCGCCCGCACCGCAAAGGCATGCTCGCTCCTGGAGAACAAGCCGTTCGTGGTCAACGTTCTCTCCGCCCGCCAGATCGGCGTCGCCATGACCTTCGCCGGCCGGCCCGACGACGCCGCAGTGATCGAGTGGGACCACGGCCGCCACGCGCCCCGGCTGCGGCACACGCACGCCGCGCTCGAATGCACTCCATGGCGCTCCTACGACGGAGGCGACCACGTGCTCTACCTCGGGCGTGTGGAGGACATCGCCATCCGCGAGAACGAGCCGTTGCTGTTCTACGGCGGGTCGTTCCACCGCCGGGGAGACGGCCTCGACGTCGCGGGGCGCAGCACCCGCGGCTGCGCTCCCACCGCCTTGCCGCTGCAGGTCGACGCCATGGAAGAACTCACCAAGGAGTTCGTGGCCGGCTGGATCTAGCCGGCCACGAACCGTTCCACCGTCCCTACCGCCGTCTGACAGGACGGCGGGCGATCCCGCACGCCCGACTCACCCCCCACCCCAGAAGGTGAACGCGACCCGGGCCCCTCCGGGCCGCTGCGACGCCCCAAGAAAGGACAGGCCACATGACCGCCGTGACCCAACCGGAGACCTCGACCGCCCAGTACGTGGAGGTCACCACTCCTCGGGTGCACAACCTGCACCACGTCGAGGTGTTCACCCCGAAGCCGAACGAGTCGCTTGACTTCTTCACCCGCGTCCTCGGTCTGCACGAGACCCACCGCGAGGGCCAGTCGGTCTACCTGCGCGGCGCAGGCGAGTGGGCGCGGTACTCCACCATCCTGACCGAGGGCCCTGAGCCCGGCCTCGGGCACATGGCGTGGCAGGTCGCGGAGCCCGACCAGGTCGAGGGCTGGGCCCGTCGCATGAAGGACGTCGGCGTCGAGCACAAGCTCGAGAGCGGCGGGTCGCGGTTCGCCCAGGGCGATACCTTGAGCTTCACCGGCCCCTTCGGGCACCGCACCGAGCTGTTCTACGACTTCGAGCGCTACGTCCCGGCGGAGCCGTCCAAGCTGCTCAGCCAGCCCGTCAAGTTTCCGAACCCCGGCATCGGGGCCAAGCGGCTGGATCACCTCAACATCACCGCCCGCAACGTCGACGAGGCGCGGGACTGGTACACCGACGTGCTCGGGTTCAAGCTGCGTGAGGCGGCCCGCACCCCAGACGGCGACATCGGCGTGTGGATGTCGGTCACATCCCAGGTCCACGACCTCGCGATCATGCGCGACGGCCTGGGCGAGCGCGGCCGGCTGCACCACATCGCCTACTACCTCGACACCCCCGAGACGCTGCTCAGGGCCGCGGACACTTTCGTCGAGGAGGGCACCCCGATCGACGCGGGTCCCGGTAAACATGGACTCACCCAGGCGTTCTTCATCTACGTGTTCGAGCCCGGCGGCAACCGCGTCGAGCTGTTCTCGGGCGGCTATCCGATCCACGGCCCGGACTGGGAGCCGATCATCTGGGACGGCGCGGCCATCGAGAAGGCCATCGTCTGGTACGGCGGCCAGTTGCCGGACACCTTCTTCACCGTCGCAACCTGACACGGCGGAGTGAGGTCGGCGTTGCGTAACCCGCACCAGCCGCTGCTCACTATCATGCGCCGGTCTACTGGTCGAGCCTGGACCCGGGGAGTAGACCGCCGTCGAGCGCGATGACCTTGTCGGTCAGGTAGCCGTTGCGCAGCATGGCCATCGCCATGTCGGCAACCTCGTCGACCGTGCCGAGGCGGCCCACTGGGACGGGCATCGGCAGGGGCCCGTCCACTGAGCCCGGCAGCATCCAGGTGCCACCGATCAGCGCCGGTGCCAGTGCGTTGACCGTCACCCCGGAGCCTGCGACCCGGCCTGCGAGGTAGTGCACGAGCCCGTGCAGCGCGGCTTTGCTCGACGCGTAGTGCGGGCCGATGGTCCCGCCGTTGAACGCCGCGGTCGAGGAGAACAGGAGGACGCGTCCGAAGCCGCGCTCGACCATGCCCGGCACCAGCTGTCGGGCGAGGAAGAACGGCCCACGGCCGTTCACGGCCATCGTGTGGTCCCAGGTTTTCTCGTCGACGTCCTCCCACGAGGTCCGCACGGCGGCAGCGGCTGCGGTTACGAGCACGTCGACGGCACCGAGCCGTTCCTCGGCCAGGCGCGCGACTGCTGCCGGAGCAGCCGGGTCGGCAAAGTCGGCACGCACCACCTCCGCGCGCCTGCCCATCGCACGCACACGATCGGCGAGCTCTTCGGTCTGATCAGCGTGCCCGGCGAAGGTCAGCACCAGGTCGGCGCCGGACTCCGCGAGCCGCAGTGCCACAGCACCACCGATCCCTCCGGATGCCCCGGTGAGGACGGCGACCCTGCCCTGCAGAATGTCGACGATCATGGTGCTTGCCATGGCGGAACCTTCCCTCGCGCGTTGTGGCGTAAGCCAATTCATTCAGGCTCGCGGCCCGCCTGCCACGTAGAGCACCTGGCCGCTGACGAACCCGGCCCGCTCGTCGACGAAGAACGACACGGCGTTGGCGATGTCGTCGACCTCGCCCGCGCGCTGGACGGGGATCGCAGCGGCGCGGTCCTGGACGTACTGCTCCCATGGCACGCCGATCCGCTCGGCCGTCGCCTTCGTCATGTCGCTGGCGATGAACCCCGGGGCGATGCAGTTGGCGGTGATGCCGAAGCGGCCGAGCTCGATGGCGAGGGTCTTGGTGAAGCCCTGGATGCCGGCCTTGGCGGTGGCGTAGTTGGCCTGGCCGCGGTTGCCGAGCGCTGAGGTGGAGGAGAGGTTGACGATGCGGCCCCAGCCGGCATCGACCATGTGCTTCTGCACGGCGCGGGTCATGAGGAAGGAGCCGCGTAGGTGGACGCCCATGACGGAATCCCAGTCGAGCGGCGACATCTTGAACAGGAGGTTGTCGCGGGTGATGCCGGCGTTGTTGACCAGGACTGTCGGTGCGCCGAGCTCATCGACGACCCTTGTCACGGCCGCGGCGACCGCCGACTCGTCCGCAACGTCGGCGCCGACGGCTATGGCGGTGCCGCGGTGGGTGGCGATCGCGTCGACGGTCTCCTTCGCGGTCGACTCGTCCAGGTCGAGCACGGCGACGGCGAACCCGTCCTGCGCGAGCCGCACGGCGGTGGCTGCGCCGATACCGCGGGCGGCTCCCGTGACGAGCGCGACGCGGGGTGTGGGGTCAGGCATCGGTGGCCTCCTCGGTGGCGCCGAGACCGAGCTCGGCAAGGATCGCTGTGGTGTGTTCCCCGAGCGCGGGGACCGCACCCATCGGCAGCTCGACATCGCGGAACGTCATCGGGGGCAGCACCCCGCGGATCTCGCCCGCTTCGGTCTCGACGGGCCTCCAGCGGTCGCGCTCGGCGAGCTGGGGATGCTCCACGAGGGCTGCCGTCGAGTTGATCTGCGCGGCGGGGATGCCGACCTCGGCGAGCCGCTCGTCGAGCTCGGTGGTCGTCCACGTGCTCGTGTACCCGGCGACGAGCGCGTCGCACTCGTCGCGGTGGCGGACACGCTCGACGTTGGTAGCCAACCGGGGGTCGTCGGCGTGCTCGGGATGGCCGAACACCTCGGTGACGAGCGCTCGCCAGCCACGGTCGTTCTGCACCCCGATGAGCACCTGCCCGTCCTTGGTGGGGTACGCGTCGTAAGGGGCGATCGCGGCGTGGCTCAGCCCCATGCGCGGGATCTGACGGCCGCCGTAGAGCTGCATGTAGAGGGGGTGCCCCATCCACTCCACGGCGGAGTCGAACATCGACACGTCCACGACGGCGCCTTCGCCGGTCCGCTCCCGACGGAACAGCGCACTCATCACGGAGATCGTCGAGTAGAGCCCGGCGGCGATGTCGGCGCTCGGCACACCGGTCTTCGTCGGAGTGTCGGGCGTGCCGGTGACCGAGACCATGCCGGACTCCGCCTGGATGAGCATGTCGTAGGCCTTGCGATCCTTGCGCGGGCCGCTCGTGCCGTAGCCGGAGATGTTGACAACGACGAGACGCGGATGGGACGCGCGCAGCGTCGGTCCGTCGAGACCGAGCCGCTCCACGACCCCGGGCGCCGTGTTGTGCAGGAACACGTCGGCGCCGTCGATCAGCTCGCGGGCGACCCGCGCGCCGTGCTCGCTCTTGAGATCGAGCGCGATCGACTCCTTGCCGCGGTTGAGCCACACGAAGTGCGAGGCCAGACCATGCACGGCATGGTCGTAGTGGCGGGCGAAGTCGCCCTCACCGGGGCGTTCGATCTTGATGACGCGCGCCCCGAGGTCGGCGAGGTGGCGGGTCGCGAGCGGTCCGGCGACAGCTTGCTCCAGCGCAACGACGGTGATGCCCTCCAGCGGCAGCACGCCTGTCACAGCGCGGCCACGGCCCGGCGCACCAACGCGCCGCCGACGATGAGGCGCTGGATCTCGCTGGTGCCTTCGTAGAGGCGGAGCAGGCGGACGTCGCGGTAGATGCGCTCGACCGGAATCTCCTTCATGTACCCGGCGCCGCCGTGCACCTGCACGGCGAGGTCGGCGACCCTGCCGACCATCTCGGTGCAGAACAGCTTCGTCGCCGACGGGGCGATCCGCCGGTCCTCGCCGGTGACGTAGGCGCGGGCGGTCTCGCGAACCATCGCGCGGCCGGCGAGCACACCGGCCTGCTGGTCGGCGAGCATGGCCTGGACGAGCTGGAAGTCGCCGATCCGTTCGGACCCCTGGGTGGTGGAGGCGGCGTAGGCCACCGACTCGTCGAGGGCGCGCTGCGCGGTGCCGACGGCCAGGGCGGCGATGTGCACACGTCCCCGTGCGAGGGAGGTCATCGCGGCCTTGTACCCGGCCCCCTCGTCGCCGCCGATGAGCGCGTCGGCGGGCACCCGGACCTGGTCGAATGCCACGTCGGCGGTCCATGCGCCCTCCTGGCCCATCTTCGCGTCCTTCGGGCCGACCTCCACCCCGGGGGTGGTGGCGGGCACGAGGAAGACGGCGATACCGGGGTTGCCCGCGGCCGGTTCGGCGGTGCGGGCGAAGACGATGAACAGGTCGGCGATCGGGGCGTTGGTGATGTACTGCTTGCGACCGTCGATCACCCACCCGTCGCCGTCCCGGGTCGCGCGGGTCCGCAGGCCGGCGGGGTTGGAGCCCGCGCCCGGTTCCGTGAGTGCGAAGGAGGCGACGACCTCGCCGGACGCGATGCGTTCGAGCCACCGCTTCTTCTGCTCGTCGGTGCCGAACCCGACGAGGACCTGACCGGCGATGCCGTTGTTGGTGCCGAACATCGACCGCAGCGACAGGGTGGTGTAGCCGAACTCCATCGCGAGCTCGACGTCCTGGGTGAGGTCGAGGCCCAGACCGCCCCACTCGTCGGGGATCGCGTACCCGAACAGGCCCATCTCCGCCGCGGCGGTGCGCAGGTCGTCGGGGATGCGGTCCTCGCGCATGATCTCCGTCTCGCGCGGCACGACCTTCGTGCGGATGAAGCTGCGGACCTGCTGCTGGATGAGGGCGAAGTCCTCCGCGGACACCTGTGTCTCGGTCACGCCTCCATACTCGCGGCCGATTTGACGCACGTCCAAGACTAGTTCGACGGCTATTGTTTCAGTTCAAGCATCAATGAAGGAGGCGTCGGGTGAACGACGGTCAGCTCCGGGCGTTCGTGGCGGTTGCCGACAACCTGCACTTCGGCAAAGCCGCCGAACACCTGCGCCTGGCGCAGCCCTACCTGAGCCGCACGATCCGGTCGTTGGAGGACGAGATGGGTGCCGCGCTGTTCGCGCGCACCACTCGCCGGGTGGAGCTGACCGCCGCCGGCCGCGCGCTGCTCGACCCCGCCCACCGGATGCTGGCGCTGCAGCATGAGGCCCAGGCGCAGGTCACCGCGGCCGTCGAGGGGCGGAGCGGACGGGTCCGCATCGGATTCGCCGGGCCGTCGGCGCACGTCGCGGTGGGACGCCTGGCCAGGGCGGTGCGCGAGCAGTACCCGCTGGTGGATCTCGACCTGCGCCCGGGCACCTACGGCACCACGGCACTCGCGGACCTCGCGAGGGGCGACATCGACTTGGGCCTGGCGCGGTTCACCGGGACGCCTCCGGGTGTCGCGTCCCAGGTCGTCGAACCGGACCGGTGCGTATTCGCGGTGCCGGTCGGCCACCGCCTCGCGGACGCCGGGCGGATGCGTTTCGTCGACCTGCGCGACGAGCCTTTGGTCGCCTTCCCCGAGTCACACGGCTCCGCGGTCCGCGCGCTGCACGTCACGATGTGCGAGCAGGCGGGGTTCGCGCCACGGTTCGTCCAGGCGGCACCGGATTCGTGGACATGCATGGCGCTCGTCGCCGCGGGGGTCGGCCTGCACTTCACGACGGCGAGCGCCGTCGCGCAGCTGCCGCTCGACGGGGTGCGCATCGTCGAGGTGCAGGACACGATGGCGCCGATCGCCGTCCACCTCGTGTGGCGGTCCGACGACGACGGTCAAGTGCTCCACCGGGTCCTGGCCACCGCCACCGAGGTACTTCCGGGCACATGAGCCATCGACGGCCGGCTACACCTTCTGACAGATCACTGCATCACGCATAGCGCGGCTCCTCCTCGAGCGGTGCCGTGTCGGTCGCCGAATGCAGTGGCTGCGCTCGGCGTCGGCGGCGCGCCGCCGCCAGGCTCTCCACCGCGAGCGGATCGGCCGCACCGACCGCGGACCGCGCACCGAGATCGGCGAGGATCTCGTTCGCGACGGCGGCCACGACCACGGGGTCCGCATCGGATTCCGGAAAGAGCGAACACGCGTGCGCCGACCCGGCAGGCCGCAGGTACACCACGATGCCGTTCCCGGCGGCCGCGAAGCGGATCATCGCCGCGTCGAGCTCCTTCCGGCAGACACAGCTCGTCGAGCGCAGTACATCGCCCGTCAGGCATTCGACATGCACGTGGACGGGGGAGTCGTGAGTGGCCGGCCCTGCGACGAGCGCCAGGTGCTCCGACCCGTCCCGCGGATCGGCGTAGCCGATGGCGGTGAACTGGCCGTGTTCGGTCGGGAGCGCGGTCGCCGCCGCCCGCCGGACCGCGGGCTCGGCGCGGCGCCGGTAGCGGATCAGGTCCTCGATCGAGACCAGCACGAGACCGTGTTCCTGAGCGAACCGCTCGAGCTCCGGTCCCCGCGCCATCTCACCCGGCCGTTCCACGGAGACGATCTCGCAGAGGGCACCCGCCGGCGGCAACCCGGCGAGACGAACAAGATCGACGGCGGCCTCCGTGTGCCCTGGCCGCGTGAGGACGCCGCCGTCGCGCGCGCGGAGAGGCACGACGTGCCCGGGCTTCGTGAACTCGGCGGCGGAGGACGTCGGCGAGCCGAGCGCGGCCGTGGTGGCCGCCCGGGCCGCGGCCGAGATCCCGGTGCCGGTCCCGTGCAGATCCACCGTGACCTGGTAGGCGGTGCCGAACCGGTCCTGGTTGTCGTGGTGCATCGGCGAGAGCCGCAGGCGGTCGCACTGATCGCCGGTGAGCGCGACGCAGACGAAACCGGAGGTGTGGCGCACGGTGAACGCGAGCAGCGCCGGCGTCGCGAGTGTGGCGGCGAAGATCAGATCGCCCTCGTTCTCGCGGTCGGCGTCGTCGACCACGACGACGGGCCGGCCGGCGGCGACGGCCTCGATCGCGGCGCGAACCGCCACGTCGCCGGGTTCTGTGGCGTCCATCAGAGGGGCGCTGCCCGGCTCAGACATTGGCCAGCCGCCGGAACCGGCTGCCGTGAAAGACCAGGGGCGCGGCAGTGGTATCGGCGCGGATCCCGAGCACGTGCAGCAGGACGATGTCGTGGTCGCCCGCCGGGACCTCGGTGTGGATGGTGCACGACAGCCACAGGGTCGCCCCGTGGACGAACACCGCACCGTCGTCGGCGACCCAGTCTGTCCCGGCGAAGCGGTCACCGGTCTTGCGGGCGAGGCGTGCGCAGATGTCGTCATGCCCCTCGGCGAGAACGCTCAATCCCAACCGGCTGCGATTACGCAGGACGGGCCACGTGGTCGAGGTGTGCTGCATGCACACCGACACGAGCGGCGGCTCGACGGAGACGGACGTGAACGAGCTGGCCGCCAGCCCAACCGGTGTGCCGTTGACATCCGCACACACGGCCGTCACACCGGAGGGGAAGCAGCCGAAGGCCGTTCGGAGCTGTTCGCCGGTCGTGACCGGCACGATCCCTGTCATGAATCCCTCTCCGTCCGCGGGCATCGGTGCCGGCGTCGACAGGGACGGTAGGCGCACGTGCGCCCCGACGAGTGTGCAACTTTCGGACGCTTCAGGGCCTACTACGTGAAACAACTGCCCGACGACCGTCAGAATTGTGACCCGCTGCAGGACGCCTGACTCCGCGGGTCGTCCGGGGCCGGGGGATCGCATCACTGCTGGTCAGGGTCATGAACGGCGCGCGGAGCTCGTCATGAGGAGTGTGGAGTGTCCCAGAAGAGAACACCTGACGACCCGACTCCTGTGTGACTGTCCCGTTCGACGCGCTGAAAGACCTGCACGGATTCCTCGAAGGACCCCAGCAAGGGAGCTGACATGGCACTGAAGTTCGGGACGTTCATGGCCCCGTTCCACACCCCCGTGGGCCAGGACCCCACCTACGCGATCGAGCGCGACCTGGCCGTCATCCGGCACATGGACATGCTCGGGTTCGAGGAGGCGTGGATCGGGGAGCACCACTCGTGCGGTGCCGAGCTGATCCCGGACCCGTTCATCTTCATCGCCTATGCGGCGCAGGAGACCAAGCACATCAAGCTCGGCACCGGAGTCGTCTCGCTGCCGTACCACAACCCGCTCTGGATCGCGGACCGCGCGTTGTTCACCGACCGCCTGCTGCGCGGTCGCTTCATGCTCGGCCTCGGCCCGGGCGCCCTCCCGACCGACGCCACGATGATCGGCCTGTCGTTGGAGGAGCAGCGCGGCGCCTTCGAGGAGGACGTCGACGTTCTCATGGCGATCCTGCGGGGCGAGACGGTGAGCCACGAGACGCCGCGCTACCGCCTGAACGAGGCGCGGACGCAGTTCGCGCCCTACAGCGACTTCGACATCGTCTGCGCGGCCATCGCCAGCCCGACCGGCCCGCGGGTGGCGGCGAAGAACGGCATCAACCTGCTGTCGGTCGGTGCGACCGCCGCCGGCGGTTTCGACGCGCTTGCCCTGCACTGGGACGTCATGGAGGAGCGGGCGCCGCAGTTCGGGCACACCCCGGACCGCGCTGGGTGGCGCCTCGCCGGCCCCATGCACCTCGCGGAGACCAAGGAGCAGGCCATCGAGGACGTCCGCCACGGCCTCGACGACTGGTGCCACTACACCCAGCACATCCTCGCCGCGCCGCACTTCCGTGCCGTCGGTGAGACGTTCGAGGAGCGGGTGGCCTTCGTCAACGAGTCCGGTCTCGGCGTCATCGGCACCCCGGACGACGCTGTCGCCCAGATCGAGCGGTTGGAGAAGCAGTCCAAGGGCTTCGGTTCCTACCTGCTCATCCACCAGGAATGGGCCCGGCACGCTGCCACGCTCAAGAGCTACGAGCTGTTCGCCGAACACGTGAAGCCGAAGTTCCAGGGCAGCGCGAGCCGTCTGCAGTCGGCATCGGACTACGCGACGTCGCGTTGGACGGAGCTCAACGACCGTCAGGGAGCTGCGATCCAGGCGGCCACCGACCGGCATGCCAAGGAGCGAGCGGACGCCGGGAAGGCCTGACCTCACGGCGGTGCCCGGCCCTTCTGGCGCGGTGGTCGGATAGCCGCAGCCACCGCGGTTCTTGCGGCACGCGCCGACAGCCGCGACAGTCATGATGGCCGGCCGGTGTGGGTATCCGGTCCGCACCTGCCGGCCACCAGGGAGAGGCATGGCGATGATCGACGACGATCGCGAACTGCTCGAACGGGACGGCCGCCCCTCCACCGCGGTGCGGTCAGAGATCGCAAACTCGTGGCGCCGCAGCCAGATCAGTGGGGTCAGCCCCGACGCGGTGACGATCCTCCCCGGTGAGGCACCGCTGGACAGCAAGATCGCGCGGGTGGCCGTGCCGATCCTGTCCGCGATGGCGGAGGTGCTGATCGGCGCCAACACGAGCCTGCTGCTCAGCGCGCCGGACGGGACGATGTTGTGGCGGTGGACCGAGGACAACCGGCTCAAGGCACTGCTCGACCGCAACAGCGCAGTCGTCGGCACCCGGTGGAGCGAGGACGTCGTCGGCACCAACGGCCTGGGCACATCACTGGAGACCGGTTGCCCGATCACCATCCACGGCGCCGAGCACTTCGCCGAAGCCCTGCACGCCTTTACCTGCGCGGGCGCCGCGATCCGGCACCCCGTCACCCGCCGTGTGGCCGGAACCCTCAGTGTCACCAGCCTGAACGAGCACTCGAGCCCGCTCATGGCCGCGACGCTGAAGAAGCTCGTGCGCGAGGTCGAGGAACAGCTCTACGGTGACAGCACCCTGCGCGAGCGAGAGCTGCTGCACCATTTCCTCACCGAGAAACGCCGCCGTTCCGACGGCGCTGTTGTGGTGGTCAACGGCGACACGGTCATCACCAACAAGGCCGGCGCGAAGCTCGGGATCGATCACCGGGCTATCTGGAACCAGGTCGAGGCGGGCCGCCCAGCCGCCGCCGACCTCGAGCTCGACCGGACCGATGGCGCCGAGGACATCAGCTGGCGGACCATCGAGCACGCCGGATCAGTGGTCGGGCTCGTGATCGTCGCGAGCCAGGGGACGGATTACCCTTCTGCAGCAGCAGCCGCCAGCGGAGTGCGGAAGGCGCGCGCCTCGCGGGTGCCGAACTGGAACGATCTGCACACCACATTGCGGCAGGTCGCCTCTGGGTGCGACCGGATACTTGTCACCGGTGAGGCAGGAGTCGGCAAGCGCACACTCGTGCAGGAGACGTTCGGCGCTCCGACACCGTTGTTGGAGCTCGACTGCGCCGAGACCGAGGAACTGGGCTCGAAACAGTGGCTGGCCATGGCCCGGTCGACGCTCCAGCAGACCGGCACCGGTGCTGCTCCCGTGTTGTTGTCGCACCTCGAATCACTATCGGTCGGATCGCTCAGATCTCTGGGCCGCATCCTCGACTGCCTGCCGCGTGATGCAGGTGGCCTGCGAATCGCGGCGACCTGGACGCCGACCGGGAACGAGCCCGGGCCGGCACTTCAGTCGCTTCTCGACCGGTTCGCGACCGAACCGTTCGAGGTGCCGCCCCTGCGGAAACGCCCGATGGACATCCAGCACCGGCTGCTCGACCAGGGACCCGCGGTGCCGACGCTCACCTCCACGGCGGCCGAGCTGGTGCAGCGGCATCCCTGGCCAGGCAACCACCGTCAGCTCGAGGAGTTTCGCCGGTGGCTCATCCGCCAACGCCGACCAGTGATCGATCTGGTTGATCTGCCCGCGCGGTGGTCCCGCGATGCGGCAAGGTCCAGGCTCACGGCGATCCAGGCGGCAGAAGCCGATGCCATCAGCGCCGCGCTCGGTGCGCACAACGGCAACAAGGCAGCCGCCGCCGTCGAGCTGGGAATCTCGAGATCCTCGCTCTACCGAAAGATGCGGGAGTACCACCTCACCTGAGGAACAACGGCGCGGCCGGACATCGGCTGACCACGTGCCCCGGACCGTTCGGCCGTCTCGGTCTCATGCAAAGCGTCCCGCTGCCGATGACGTGCTCGGCACGCGATCAGCGACGCTCGACGTGGGCGCGCACGGCGGTCGAGTCGACGTCGGTCCAGCCCTTGCGCTCGGCGTAGGCGATCATCCCGGAGAGCTTGTCCGGCCAGTCCGCGCCGACCCGGCCGTCCACCAGTCGTCGGATCGCCGCGACCGAGACCATCAGGTGGTTCCCGTCCGGCAGGACCTCTCCGACCCCCGACTGCCGCGCCTGGGCGGCGAGCTCGGACGCGTCCATGTCGGCCGGGCAGACGACCGAGAACGAGGTGACGTCCTCGGGGTCCACGAGTTCGGTGCTGCCTCGCTGGATGCGCACGTACATGACGGTCGTCCTCTTTGCTGTCGACTACGGGGCCCGCCAGTGTGGCGTCCGGGCGAGGCCGGTCCATGTCCGTTCTTGGCACAGGTTCGGCCGAAGGACGGCCCCGATCGGGTTCGCGACCTACCGTGATGAACATGGCCTTGACGCATGTGTATCCCGAAGCGCAGCTGTTCGTCGATGGGGGATGGCATGCCGGTGATGGCGGCGGGTCGGCAACCGATGTCGTCGATCCAGCGACAGGACAGACGATCGGGCGCACGCCGTGGGCGGACACGTGCCAGGTTGCCGCCGCCGTAGCTGCCGCGTCCCGGAGCTTCCCGGCCTGGGCGGAGCTGCCGGGCAAGGAACGTGGCGACATCCTCCGGCGGGCCGCCGACCTGCTCTCCGACTCCCTTGGTGGTTCCGGCGAGGACCCGTCCACCGCTATGACCCTCGAGCAGGGAAAGACCCTCGCCGAGTCGTATGCCGAGTTCGCGTCGATCGTCGATCTCTTCCGCTGGTACGCCGACCAGGCCGAACGGCCTACCTCCCGCGTCGAACCGGGCTCGGTCGTGGGCGGCGACGTCACCGTGCGACACCTGCCGATCGGACCCGTCGCGATCCTGACGCCCTGGAACTTCCCGGCGTCGCTGGCCGCACGCAAGCTCGCGGCGGCGTTCGCCGTCGGGTGCACGGCCGTGGTCAAACCGGCTCCGGAGACTCCGGCGTCGATGCTGGTGGTGGCCCGCGCCCTTGACGCCGCCGGGTTGCCCGCCGGCGTCCTCAACGTGGTCAACGGAGATCCCGTGCGGATCAGCCGTGAGCTGATTCAGGCTCCGGAGATCCGGGCGGTCAGCTTCACCGGCTCCACGCCGGTCGGCCGTGAGATCGGAAGGCTCGCCGGTGGCGCCCTCACGCGCGCCACGCTGGAGCTCGGTGGGCACGCGCCCGTCGTCGTGACCGCCGATGTCGACGTCGCCGCGGCGGCGCGCACCCTCGCCACCACGAAGTACCGCAATGCCGGTCAGGTGTGTATCTCGCCGACCCGTTTCCTGGTGCAACGGCCGATCCTCGACGAGTTCGTGGACCACTTCGTCGCCTACGCCGAGGGTCTCCGTGTGGGCGCCGGTCTCGAGGACGGCGTCGACATGGGCCCGCTGGCCGTCGAACGACGTCGGCGCGGCCTGCTCGACCTCGTCGAGCGGACCGTCGACGCCGGTGCGACCCTGCGTTGCGGCGGGGAGGCGCCGGCCGGGCCGGGTTGGTTCGTCGCTCCTACCGTCGTCACCGAGGCGCCCGCGACGTCCGCGGCGATGAACGAGGAGCCTTTCGGGCCACTGGCCGTCATCAACGCCTACGACAGCGACGAGGACGCCCTGAGAGAGGTCAACCGACTGCCCGTCGGGCTCGCCGCGTACGTGTTCTCGGGGTCGCGTGAGCGGGCGGGTCGGCTCGTTGCCGGCATCGAGGCCGGCACCGTCGGTGTCAACACCGGTGTCATCGTGCACCGCGACTCGCCGCTGAGCGGGATCAAGGACAGCGGCTACGGCAGCGACGGAGGTCTCGAGGGGATGCATGAGTTCCAGCACGTGAAGGCGATCAGCGAGATCCCTGCGAGCAGGGCTGACGGATGACCGGGTTCACCGCGGCGGCCCCTCCGACGACCGGTGTACATCATTTCTCGCCCACGGTGTCGGACGTCGAGGTGTCGGCGGAGTGGTATGCGCGGGTCTTCGGTCTCGAGCGGTTACCGGGAGTCGCCCCCCACCACGGCGACGAGGACGGCGGCTATGCGGTGCTGCTGCTCGACCGGGCCACCGGCCTGCTCATCGGGCTCCACCACCACGAGGGCCACCACGGCGGCTCGTTCGACGAGCGCCGGTCGGGACTCGACCACATCGCCTGGGGAGTGCGGGATCGCGCCGACCTCGACATCTGGGCAGAGTGGCTCGACCAGCTCGCGGTGCAGCACTCGGGAGTGATCGACAAGGACGCCCGGAACTACTCGGCCATCGTGTTCCGCGACCCCGACGGCATTCAGCTCGAGCTGTTCCACCGGCATGGCTGAGTCGCAGGAGGCCGAGAGCGTGCAGGAATCGACGATGCCGAACCGGATTCGGTCCCAGATGACGTTGCGGGCGGCCGCCGCCCCGGCCAGGTAGGAGCGATCTCGTGAACGGACCGGACTACTACCTCCTCGACGACCTGCTCACCGAGGAGGCGCGAGCAGTGCGCGACCGCGTCCGCGCGTTCGTCGAGGCCGACGTCCTGCCGGTGATCAACGGGTACTGGGACAGGGCCGAGTTCCCGTTTCCGCTGGTGCCCAAGCTGGCCTCGCTCGGGGTCGGTGGCTACACCATCGAGGGCTACGGCTGTGCCGGGCTGTCCCCGCTCGAGCTCGGGATGGTCACGCAGGAGCTGGCGCGCGGGGACGGCAGCATCACGACGTTCATGAGCGTGCAGTCCGGGCTGGCCATGGGTTCGATCCACCTGCTCGGCAGCGAGGAGCAGAAGCAGCGGTGGCTCCCCGCAATGGCGGCTCTGGACAAGATCGGCGCGTTCGCCCTCACCGAGCCGCCTCGGCCGCGACGCCGGCTCGGACTCCGTCGCCCTGGAGACGACCGTGCGCCGCGACGGCGACGCGCTCGTGCTCGACGGCGCCAAGCGGTGGATCGGGAACGGCAGCATCGCCGACGTCGTGGTCGTGTGGGCCCGCGACACCGACGACGGCAAGGTGAAGGCCGTTGTCGTCGAGAAGGGCGACGACGGCTCCTATCCCGAGGGCTACTCCGCTGAGCTGATATCGGGGAAGATCGGCAAGCGAGCAGTGTGGCAGCCCGACATCACCCTGGACGGTGTCCGCGTCCCGCTCGCCAACAAGCTCGCCGAGGCGCGCTCGTTCCGCGACGCCACCCGGGTCCTCACCGGCACCCGGGGGAGCGCGGCATGGGAGTCGCTCGGCCACGCGCTCGCCGCGTACGAGATCGCCCGTGAGTACGCCACGAACCGGCAGCAGTTCGGCCGTCCGATCGCCAGCTTCCAGCTCGTCCAGGCGCAACTGGCCGGCATGCTCGCCGAGATCACGTCGATGCAGCTCTACTGCTTCCGCATGTCCCAGCTGCAGGAGCAGGGCCGCTGGACCGGCACCATGGCGTCACTGGCGAAGATGAACCACGCCCGCAAGGCGCGTCAGGTCTGCCTCGATGCCCGCGACATCCTGGGCGGCAACGGCCTGCTGGTGGAGAACCACGTCGCCCGCCACCTGACTGACATGGAGGTCGTGCACACCTACGAGGGCACCGACAATATCCAGGCGCTGCTGATCGGCCGTGATATCACCGGGATCTCGGCCCTCACCTGAGGCGAGGCCACTCCAACGCCGACTCGGCGGCCGCTCCGCTCGGCCCTGTCATCGGAGCCGACGACCTGCCCGTCCGCATCGTTGACGCCCTTCGTTCGGCATCGATGTCGAGCAGCGAGCGCGCCTAGCGTTCCGCGATCGTGGCCGTGCTCGCGACCTGCGCCGGGAACCGCCGGACGACCCTTCTCCGGAGCCTTCACCGAGGCACGTCTACACCAGGAATGTGTTTCACAAGAGAACATCACGGCGGTCCTCAGCTGTGTGACCGTCATCTCCAGCGACCGCGCCGAGTCGAGGCCGATCGCCCGTTCAAGCCCCCCGAGTGAGGACGACGATGCCCACACCCACGTTCGGTCTTTGGTACGACTTCCGCAACCCCGCCCAGTGGAGCCAGCCGATCGGCTCGCTGTACCGGGATACCCTCGAGCAGATTGTCTGGGCCGAGCAGCTCGGATTCCGGTCCGCCTGGTTCAGCGAGCACCACTTCGCGCCCGACGACTACGCCTGCTCGCCGCTGATCGCCGCCGCGGCCGTCGGCGCGCGCACCACGGAGATGCGGATCGCGACGAACATCATCGTCGCCGCCCTGCACAACCCGATCCGTTTGGCCGAGGACGCCAACGCCCTGTCCCTGATCACGGACGGGCGGTTCGACCTCGGTGTCGGCCTCGGTTACAACGAGCGCGAGTTCACGGCGTTCGACCGGGTGCGCAAGCAGCGGCCGAGTCTGTTCGAGGATGCGATCGCGATCATCCGCGCGGCGTGGAGCGGCAGCGACACAGGCTACGAGGGCAAGCGGTTGTCCATGCCGCCGGTGCGGGTCACGCCGATGGCCGAGAAGACGCCCAGGCTGCCCATCGGCGCGGTGGCCCCGAAAGGTCTGGAGCGCGCGGCACGGCTCGGCGACGGGGTCATCACGCTGTCCAACGAGCACTTCCAGGTGTACCTCGACGCGTTGGTCGAGAACGGCAAGAGCCTCGACGACGGCGCCATCTATGCCAGCCAGTGGGTGGTGCTCGCGGAGGACCCGGAGCGGGAATGGGCCCGCATCGGCGAGCACGTGCTGTACCAGGTCAACAAGTACATCGAGTGGGGCTCGTTCGAGGGTTCCGGTGTGCCGGACCACTTCGACACCCCGCAACAGCTGCTGGATTTCGGCGTGTACCAGCTGTGGGATGCCGACAAGGGTGAACCGCCCTGGGTCCGGGAGAGGCTCCTGATCTAACAAGGAGACTGGAGCCATGTCCGCTCCCCGCAAGTTC
>NZ_MKVV01000010.1 GCF_001899645.1 Pseudonocardia sp. 73-21
TTCTCAAAAGACACCCGCACACCATCCACCACCGCTAGGTGATGTTCCGGGGCTGTGTTCCCACCGTACACCTCAGGATCCGCGTGGATCCCGGGGCCTCAGTGGGGCGGCCTGCGGAGCCTGGTGACCGAGGCCCTGAGGGCTTCGTTCTGTCCGGCGTTCCCGCTGACAGAGAGAAAGTTACGCGAGGGGTTGACAGCACGTCAAATCGCCCCCCTCGAACAGCCTGTGACCTGCGGAAACGAGCCGTTTCGCGTCACTGAGCGTTGTCGTGGTGTTCACTTGACGCGACGAGCGGTCGGCCGTTCTCGCCGCCCGAAACGGCCTGGGGCGAGCCCGCCGCGGGCGCCTGACCTGCGTCGACACCGTCGATCGGCACGTCTCGACGTGCCTCGGCCAGGCCGCCGGGGGTGACCGCCCCCCTGTTCGTGTGACCTGGGGAACAATCGCTTTTCTCGCTCTCCGCGACGAGCGGCGGTTCTCCCGTGGCCAGGCGGCGCAGCATGGCGTTGTACGCCCCCAGGTCGGCGTCACCGTCGGCGTCGGCCCGACGATCATCGCGCCGGGCCGACCGCTCGTCCTGGCGCGACCACTGCACCAGCAGCGCGATGACGACGAGCAGCAACGGCACCTCCCCCGACGCCCACGCCAGACCGCCACCCAGCTGCTGGTCACGCAGCGGATCGCTGAGCCAGGGCAGCGCGAGCGTTCGGTAGAAGTCGCCCCCGATCACGTTGTTGGAGCTCATCAGCGCCACCCCGAAGAAGGCGTGGAAGGGCACGGAGGCGAAGACGATGCCGAGCCGGGCCGCGGGCTGCAGCCGGCGGGGCGCAGGGTCCACGCCGACGATCGGCCAGAAGAACAGGAAGCCCACCAGCAGGAAGTGCACGTTCATGAGCACGTGCGCCCAGTGCTCGGTGAGGGCCGTGGCGAACAGACCCGAGAAGTAGAGGGCGTAGTAGGAGCCCACGAACAGCGGCAGCGACACCAGCGGGTGCGACAGCCACCGCGCCACCGGTGAGTGGACCCCGGCGAGGATCCACTCCCGCGGACCGGGCGGCCCGGTGCGCCCCGCCGCCGGCAACGTCCGCAGGGCCAGCGTCACCGGCGCCCCGAGCACCAGCAGGATGGGCACCAGCATCGCCAGCATCATGTGCTCGCCCATGTGCACGCTGAACATGGCGGGCGAGTACTTGCCGATCCCGGAGCTGGTGGCGATGAGCAGCAGCGCGCACCCCGCCATCCACGACACCGTGCGGCCGGTGGCCCACGCGTCGCCCCTCCGCCGCATCCGCCGCACGCCGACCGCGTAGAGCACGGCCATCACGATGGCCGCCGATCCGAAGATCAGGTCGAAGCGCCAGTCGAACGCGAGGCGTTCCAGCGTGGGGGGCCCGTCCAGGTCGTACCCGATGACGACGGCGGTGCGCGACGGCACGACACCGGTGTCGGGCGGGGCACTGCGCCCCAGCGCGACCGCCAGCCCGATCGTCGCCAGCATCAGCAGCACCTCGACGCCGCCCAGCCGCAACAGCGCCCGCGGCTCGCCCCGCGACGCCGCGTCCACCGTCGATCTGCGGTGTACCGCCCCGATGGCCCCGAGCAGCACCAGCGCGGCGACCTTGGCCAGGATCAGCGCCCCGTAGGTGGACCCGAACAGGTCCGCGAGCGGGATCCGGACGAGGGCGTTGACGACCCCGGTGACGGCGAGCACCAGCCAGCAGACCAGCGCGAGCTTCGAGAAGCGTGGAACGGCGGTGGCCAGTGCCGTGAGCCGGTCGGAGCCCCGGGCCGCGGCCAGCGCGAGCACCGCCAGCAACCCGCCGACCCACAGCGACGCGGCCAGCACGTGCAGCACCAGGCTGTCGGTGGCGATGTCGTGCGCCCCGCCCGCCGACGAGTGGCCCGTCAGCGCCACCGGGAGCGGGCCCAGCAGCGCCACCCCGAACAGGACGGTGGACCAACCCCACGTCAGGAGGGTGCGACACCCCACCAGCACGACGACCGCGACCACCGCGGTCAGGGCCCAGGACGTGGCGGCGGCCAGCTTGGGCACCAGGCTCACGAGCAGCCCGGGGTCCAGCACGTCCCCGACCGGCCGGCCCAGCGCGTCCGCGACGCTCAACGGCACCAGCAGCAGCGACGCGGCCACCCATCCCGCGGCCAGCCACGAGGCGGTGCGCAGCGAGCGGTAGCCCGCCGCGTCCAGATATCCGGACTTCTGCGGCGGCGCCAGGAACGCGGAGAACAGCGTGGCCCCGATGGTGAGCACCATGAACGACTCGGCGGCCGCGCGGACCGCCGGCAGCCCCACCGACGTGAGGGTGCCGGGATCGGGCAGCCCCAGCGACGCGACCGGCCGGGCGCCCGTGAGCGCGGTGAGCCCGCCGGCCACCACAACCGCGACCAGGATCCCGAGCCCGACGATGCCTCCCACCCCCGACGGCGGCGCGGTGCCGGGCGCGCGGGCACCGGGGCGGGGGTCGGCAGGCTCGACGGTCGCTTGCGCCATGCCGTCGAGGGTAGGCCCGCCCACCGACACCGCGCGCCCGGTCCGTGTCCGGCGCAGCGGCCGGCGCTGCGGGACTTCCTCCCGTGATCGACCTCCCCGATACCGCGACCGGTCACCTCCTGCGCGCCATGGACAGCGACGGCGTCGGGCCGCTGGAGTGGTTCGCCTCCCCCTGCGCCATGCGCGGCGGGTGCTGGACCTGTGCTGCGGCGACGGTGCGCTGGCCGACCACCTGCCGGGGGGCCGGTGGCTCGGCGTCGACCGCGACCGGGGCCCGCTGCGGGGCTCGGCCACCGCGATCCCGTTGCGGGACAACGCCGTCGACGCCGTCGCCCTCACGCTGACGCTGCCCCGTCTCCACGATGTCGACGCGGTGTTCGCCGAGATCCGTCGCGTGCTCGTGCCCGGTGGGACCCTTGCGCTGCTCGTCCCGTCGGCGTCGGTGCGGTCGGTGGCCGAGTTGCGCAGTGCCCGGCTGCTGGCGCCCGTCCGGCGGGTGCCGTGGGCGAACCGGTCGGCTCTCGACCACGCCGGCTGGCTCCTGCAGGCGGCCGACTTCGCCGTGCTCGGGGACGACCGTGTGTCGTTCGACCTACCGCTGACGTCCGGGCTCGTGGCCGATCTCTCCCGGTCGGACCTGTGGCCGCGCGATGTGCCGGCCCGGGTACTCGCCGAGGTCTCCCACAACCTCTCCGCGGCGGCCGGACCCGATCGGGCCCTGCGGCTTCCGCTGCGCCGCCTCCTGGCCCGGCGCTGACGCCGGCTACATCGCGGCGGGCACCAGCAGATCCGCCAGCGGCCGGGGACGACCGAGGTGGTAGCCCTGACCGTGGTCGACACCGAGGGTGCGCAACAGCTCCACCAGCTCCGCGCGGTCCACCTGCTCGGCCACCGTCGTCATCTTCAGCTTCTGGCATACCCCGATGACGGCCGCCACCAGCGCGCGGTCGATGCGGTTGTCGTCGAGCTGACGCACGAAGTCACCGCCGATCTTCACGGAGGTGAAGCGCAGGTACTTGAGGTAGGTGAACGAGCCGAAACCCGAACCGAAGTCGTCGAGCGCGAACCCGCATCCGGCCTCGATCAGCTGCGTGGCCAGGGTCCGGGCCGCGTCGAGGCTGGTGACCGCGGCGGTCTCGGTGATCTCCAGCCCCAGCCGCCCCGGTTCGACGTCGGCGCTGCGCAGCTGGGCGAGGATCCACCCGCCCAGGTCGCCGTCCTCGAGCGAACGGGCCGACATGTTGACCTCCAGCCGCAGCCCGGACGCCCGCGCCGCAGGCGACGCCAGGGCCCGGACCGCGCGTTCCAGCACCCAGCGGTCGAGCTGCAGGACCAGGTCGCTGCGTTCCGCGGCGGGCAGGAAGTCGGCGGGACCGAGATCGGGCTCCAGCCCGTCGCGCAACCGGATCAGCAGCTCGTGACGGGTGACCGCGCCGGTGCGCAGGTCGACGATCGGCTGGGCGTCGAGCTCCATCGTGTCGTTGTCGAGCGCGGCCGCGACCCGCTGCAGCAGCGACACCCGGCGCACGGCCTGGTCGTACTGGTCGGGGACGAACACCCGCGCCCGGTTGCGTCCGCCGCGTTTCGCCTCGTAGAGCGCCAGATCGGCCTGCGAGAGGACGGTCTCGACGTCGGAGCCCTGGGCCACGCCCGACACGCCGATGCTGACGGTCACCCGCAGCGGCGACCCACCGTCGGCGATGGGGGCGCAGGCGATGGCGCGGCAGAGCGTCTCGGCGAGCGCGAGGCCCGCGTCCGCGTCACGGCCCGGGGCGACGACCGCGAACTCGTCGCCACCGAGCCGCCCCAGCAGCGCGTCGGGCCCGATCCTGGCTGTCAGCGACGCGGCGAGCGACCGCATGACGTGGTCGCCGACGGCGTGGCCACGCAGGTCGTTGATGTCCTTGAAGTTGTCGACGTCCACCAGCAGCAGCGCGGCCCCCTGCGCCGACGCCGCGCACTGCGCGAGCCGGGCGGTGAACCGGCGGCGGTTGGCGACGCCGGTGAGCGGGTCGTGCTCGGCCAGGAACGCGAGCTCCTGGCGGGCCTTCTGCTGCTCGGTGACGTCACGGGAGGTGCCGAGCACGCGGGAGGGCGCCCCGGTGGCGTCGGGCACGACCTCACCGAAGCACTCGAAGATCCGCATCGCGGCGCGGTCGGCGGTGAACACCCGGTGGACGTAGCTGAACGTGCCTCCGGAGCGCAGCGCCTCGGCGAGCGTGGCGTCGACCATCGGCAGGTCGTCGGGATGCAGCATGCCGCGGTACGCCTCGAAGTCGATCTCGCCGCCCTCCGGCAGCCCGAGCAGCCGCAGCAGTCCGTCGGACAGGTGCACGCGGCCGCTGAGCGGGATCCACTCCCACGAGCCCATGCCCGCCATCGACTCCAGCCGGGCCAGCCGCCACTGCGCGTTGCGGACCCCCATGTCGCGCTGGTGCCGGTCGGTCTCATCGGTGATCTCGTAGAGGACCGCGGGATCACCGGGGCCGAGGTGTCGGCACGCTACCTCCCACCAGCGCGTGCCCCCGACCGGCGAGGGCCAGCGCACCGCGGCCCAGCGCGCGCCGGGGCGGATGCCCCGCAGCTGTTCGAGGGCGGAGCCCGGGCCGTTCCAGGTACCGCCGAAGGGGGCGACGAGGCGGCGCGCGGCGTCGTTCAACCAGCGGACGTCACCGTCCTCCGCCACCACGACGAGGGCCACCGAGGTGCGGCCGGCGACGTAGGCCCCGGTCAGCTGCATCGGGACATTCTGTCAAGGCGCGACGAAGATCGGCCCGCTACTCCCCGTTCGGGGGATCGGCGACTGCTCCGACGAGAACGGGCGCGGTGTTCCCGCACGGGGCATCGTCCAGCAGGTCGGCGACCACGCAGGTGATGTTGTCGGGTCCCCCGCCCGTGTTCGCGATGTCGATCAGACGGGTGACGGCGGCCGCCCGGTCCGGCTCGGTGGCCAGGACCTCGCGCACCGCGTCGTCGTCGAGGACGGCGGTGAGCCCGTCGGAGCAGATGAGGTAGCGGTCGCCCAGCACGGCGTCGTGCAGGAAGAGGTCGGGCTCCGGGGAGCTGCTGTCCTGCAGCGTCCGGACGAGCCACGATCGGCGCGGGTGGGTAGCGGCCTCCTCGGCCGAGATGCGCCCCTCGTCCACCAGTGCCTGGACGAGCGTGTGATCGCGGGTGAGCCGCGTGAGCTCGCCGTCGCGCAGCAGGTAGGCGCGCGAGTCGCCGATGTGGGCGATGCCGATGCGCAGCCCGTCGACGAGGAACGCGACGACGGTGGTGCCCGTGCCCCGCAGCTCCGGGTCGTCCGTGGCGAGTCCGGTGAGCCGGCTCGCGGCGTCCTCCAGCGCGGCCCCGAGGACGGCCAGCAGGTCGACACCCTCCAGATCGTCGGGAGTGGCGTCCAACACGGCCTGGACGGCGACGGAGCTCGCGACCTCCCCGTGGGCGTGGCCTCCCATCCCGTCGGCGACCACGAGCAACCGCGGGCCGGTGGCGGCGGAGTCCTGGTTCATCTGCCGGCGCCTGCCGACGTCGGAACCGGCCGCGGAGCACAGCGTCGGTGACATGACGTCAGCTTCTCACGCTGTGAACACAGATCGTCACCAGGCAGGAGCGGGTGTCGATCACGGCCGGGTAGCGGCCTCGATCTGCTCGACCCCGCCCTCGTCGCGCTGCTCCCGCCGCAGGTCCGCGCACCGGGCGGCGACGTCCGCCGAGCCGATGAGCTGCAGCAACGCAGTGCGCAGTCCGTCGACGGTGACGGTGTCGGACTCGAGGCGGACGAGGACGGGCATGTGGCGCAACACGGGCCCCGGCCCGCTAGGCTCTTTGCGGACGGTTCAGCTGGACCGCACCAGCCCTCGTAGCTCAGCTGGATAGAGCAAGAGCCTTCTAATCTCTAGGTCGCAGGTTCGAGTCCTGCCGGGGGCACCACCTGCGGTAACGTCTTCGACGGTACCAGCACACTGCTTGCTCAGCAAGAGATGTGGCCGCTAACCTGTTCCGGTGTCTGCGTCGCCTGCCCCTGCCCCGGACAGCGTCCGCGGCCTGCTCGCGGACTTCCGCCGTCACCTGATGGCGACCAACCGAGCGCCGCAGACCGTGCACCGCTACCTCACCGACACCGCGATCCTCGCCGACTTCCTCGACGACGCCGGGCTCCCGACTACAGCGAGTGAGATCACCCGGGCGCACCTGGAACAGTGGTTGGTCTACCTGGCGGGCAAGCCGTCCCGACGTGGGGGGACGTTGTCGGCCGCGACGGTGGCCCGGGCGTACCGGTCGGTGCAGCAGTTCTTCCGGTGGCTCGTCGACGAGGACGAGATCGCCGTCGACCCGTTCGCGAAGCTGCGCCCGCCCGCCGTGCCGGAGCAGCCGGTACCGATCATTACCGACGAGGAACTGGGCCGGTTGCTCGACGCGTGCAAGGGCAACACGTTCGAGAACCGCCGGGACGCCGCGATCATCCGGGTACTAGTGGACACCGGAATCCGGGCCGGGGAGCTGTCCGGGCTGATGGTCGACGACCTGGACTTCGACCTCGACGTCGCCCGCGTGATGGGCAAGGGCCGCCGGGGCAGGGCGGCGCCGTTCGGAGTGAAGACCGGCGATGCCCTACGCCGATACCTACGCACCAGGGCCCGGCACCCGCACGCCGCCCTACCGGCTCTGTGGCTCGGGGTTCGCGGCCCGATGACGGCGTCCGGGATCGCGCAGATGCTCGGGCGCCGCGGCGGCGACGCCGGGATCGAGGACTTGCACCCGCACCGGTTCCGGCACACGTTCGCGCATCGGTGGCTCGCCGCCGGGCACCAGGAGCAGGACCTCATGCGGCTGACCGGATGGCGATCGCGGGAAATGGTCGGCCGATACGCCGCGTCAGCCGCCGACGAACGAGCCCGAGATGCCCACCGCCGGGCTGCCCTCGGGGACCAGCTGTGACCCGATCAGGCGGAACCTCCGACGCGGAGCTGCTCGCACGGTGGCAGGCCCAGATCGAATCGGAGCAGAGTCGCGGAGTCGATGTGGACGCGGCCCGGCGGACCGAGCTGCGGGCGGTGGAGGATCTGCTGCGCGCTGGTCTGGACGCTGATAGGGGGCGGCGGTTCCGGGCCGACGTGCTGCTCACCATCCGTTGTCGCCCAACAGGGCGTGTACTGGCGCAGGTTTACCGCACGACGGTCGCGCCGGTGCTGATCCCGGCCGAGGCCGAGCCTGCAATCCCGATACGCACCCCGGCCACCCGCTACAGCGAGTCCTACCAACGGGCCAAGCTCGACGCCAAGCGAGATCAAGTGCTGCGCGGAGCGCCCGCACCGGTTCACCGGGAGTGGCTATGCGTGCGCACCGACGACGACGGCGTCGAACGGGTCGGGATCCCGGGAGCCCGGGTGCTCACCCCCGGCAGCGACGCTCCGTACGAGGTGAACGGCGTGACCTACCAGGCAGAAGCCGCCCTGCGCTGCCCGAACCGCGGCCGCTGCGGAACACACTGGGTCCGGATCGCGGCGGTGCTGGGCGAACTCAGCGCCGGGTACCGGGCGGGAGGCAAACCCGGGACGATGTTTGTCGAGTAGTACACCGCTGCTACGCTGTAGTGGAACTACAACAGTGTCATCGCCCGGCCGGTTGCCAGCCGAACCACCGCTCTTGATCTGGGCCACGGAGCGAACGAACCCCAGGAAGGGGCTAGTTCGCCGTGCCCGAGATGTCCCCCGAGCAGCGCTCTCTGCGCTCCCGGATCGCCGCCCACACGAGCTGGGCCAACACCTCTGACCGCGCCGCCCGGACCGCACCGGCCCGGCGTGCCGCGCTCGACCGGTTCGAGAAGCAGGTCGACCCCGACGGCACCCTGTCGCCCGCTGAACGCGCCATCCGTGCCGAGCACGCCCGCAAGGCGCACTTCGCACGCCTTGCCCTGAAGTCGGCCCAGGCCCGCCGCCGTAAGGGCCGCCGCAGCAACGAGACGGGCGCGACCGGCTGATGGCCGGGAACGTCGAACGCCGCCCCGCGGGCAACGGGGCGGCGTCCAGCGAGCACATCACCGACGAGCGACGCGATAACTATACCGACACCCTCCGTCGTCGCGCCGTCGCGGCATGGCGGTGCCCCGCTCTCCAGCCCGGCGACGGACTCCACACCCGCGACCCCTGGATCACCCACCCGATCCACAGTGGACCCTGCACGTTCGGCCTCACCCGACTGGAGCTGACCACGGAGGCCCGGCGCCTCCACGCTCTCGGCTGGACGGTCGAGGAGATCCGTGCCGTGCTCGACCTGCCCACCCGGGCGGTGACGTCGTGACCGTCAACGGTGCCGCCCTCGGCGAGCGGGTCTCCGCCCGGATGCTCGCCGACCACGAGGACGTCGACCTGCCGCCGGAACCGCCGGAGGACGACACGCCCCCGGATCTCGGTGAGATCCTCGATGACAAGGCCGGGACCACCTCGACCGCGGCCGAGGTGTTCGCGTTCGACCTCCGCAAGGAGCTGCACCGCCAACGGGTCCGGGCCGAGGCCCGCGTCCAGCTCGCCGGGATGAACGCCGCCGCGACGATGTCCCGCCTACCGGTGCCGATCAGCCTCCCCGACGCCCTGGCGCAGCCCCGCCCCAGCATCAGCTACCGCATCGAGGGCTTGCTCCCCGTCGGCGGGAACGCGACGCTGAACGCCGTCCGCAAGACCGGCAAGACCACCCTGGTCGGCAACGCCGTGCGGTCCCTCGCCGACGGCGTGCCGTTCCTCGGCGCCCACGACACCACCCGCGTCACCGGCCGGGTCGTGGTGTGCAACTACGAGCTGACACCGACCCAGCAGGCCGACTGGCTCGACGACCTCCGGATCACCCGCCGCGACGCGGTCATGCTGCTCAACCTCCGCGGACACCGGGTCCCGATCCACACCGACGCCGGAGCAGAATGGCTCGCCGAGCAGCTCCGCGCCGTCGAGGCCGAGGTCGTCATCATCGACCCCGCCGGGCGCGCGTTCGTCGCCGCCGGAGGCACGAACGAGAACGACAACAGCGAGGTCCTGCGGTTCCTCGCCCGGCTCGACGAGATCAAGACCGCCGCCGGGGTCGCCGAGCTCATCCTCCCGATCCACGGCCACCGCGGCGCCGTCGAGGGAGCCGAGCGGTCCCGGGGTGCCTCCGCGTGGGAGGACTGGCCCGACGCCATCTGGAACCTCGTCGCCCACAACGGCGCCCGCTACCTGTCCGCCCTCGGCCGCGACGTCACCCTGCCGGAGACCCAGCTCGACTACGACCCCGCCACCCGCAGGCTCACCGCCGCCGGAGGCTCCCGCCGAGACGCCGCCCTCGTCCCCGTCCTCGCCGACGTCCTCGACACCGTCACCGCCCACCCCGGACTGTCCGGCCGGGCCGTCGCCGACACGCTCAAGGGCACCCACGGGAAGGACACCGTCGAGGCCGCCCTCCGGCGGCTGATCACCGACAAGAAGATCCACACCGAGCCCGGCCCCCGCCGCGCCACCCTCCACTACCCACTGTCCGGCAGTGTCCGAGCAGCGTCCGCCGGACAGTCCGACGAGTGTCCGTCCGCCCTTCCTATGGGCGGACACTCGGACACTCACACCAACCACCCCAGTGTCCGGGCCAACCACACCCACCCCGACAACACCGAGGACACCGCGTGACCGCCCCCGGCGCCCGTGTCTCGGAGGGCGTTCGCCGTGGCCCGATTGCCGCGCGTGGGCGCTGCTGGAGGTCACCCGGCGGGCAGCTCGCGGAGCGCAACGGCCCGGACGGTCATCGCCGACCAGGTGGCGGCCTTGCGGGGCCGGAGGCCCTCGGCGTCGAGGGTGGTGGCGATGGCGCGGTAGCTCTCCCCGGCTGTGCGCAGCTCGACGATGCGGGCCACGGCCTGCTGCTCATCGGTGTGAGGAGCGGCGTCGCGGTCACGGCCCTTCCCGGCACCGCGGTAGCCGAACGGGTAGGCGCCGACGGCGTGCCGTCCGGCGTCGGCCTTGGCGCGGCGGCCGTCGCGGAGTCGCTTGACGACGGTCTTGCGGTCCAGCTCGGCGAACACGCCCTGCACCTGCCGGATGGCAGTGCGCATCGGGTCGTCGGGGTCGTCGCGGAGGACCTCGCCGTCCTCGGCCGTGAACACCTGCCCGCCCTCGCGCCAGACCAGGCTCAGGATGGCTTCCTGCGTCGTGAGCTGGCGGGCGAGCCGGTCCAGCTTGCCGACCACGATGCCGTCGGCCTCCGGGGGCTTCCGGATCATCTGGAGGGCTTCGAGCAGGCCCGGCCTGTCGCCGACGTCGGCCTTGCCGGTCACGGCGTCGGTGTACTCGGCGACGATCTTGTGACCGTTTGCCTTCGCCCACTTGCGGATGTGCTCGCGCTGGACGTCGAAGCCGTAGCCGTCGAGCTGGCCGGTGGTCGAGACCCGCAGGTAGCTGACGAGGCGCATACCGCAAGTGTAACCGCCCTGACCTGCGATGTAAATCTTTCTACAGAAACACTTACGGAGTTGATCAGTCATGACCCCGCCTGACGGCTGGAGCCCCGCGTTCCCAGGCCAGCGTCCGCCGTTCGAGCCCGGCCACACCGCCAGCCTC
This sequence comes from Pseudonocardia sp. 73-21, assembly GCF_001899645.1. Lineage (GTDB taxonomy): Bacteria > Actinomycetota > Actinomycetes > Mycobacteriales > Pseudonocardiaceae > Pseudonocardia. The sequence goes on from NZ_MKVV01000010.1 coordinate 11,092, forward strand.
CAGCACGGTGCGCGCTCCGAACGTCGGGTCGCACCGCTGGCCGAGGAGATCGAGACCGCGGCCCGCGCCGATCCCACCTGGCCGCCGCACCTCCGCGGACGGGAGTACGCCGCCGCCGTCCGCGGCTGGGCACGGGCCGAGGCGATGGCCGAGCTGCTGTGGCGCTACCTCGCCGACCGCGACCTCGACGAGGCCCTCACGGCGCTGGAGACCACCGACACCGAGACCGAGCAGCACAAGGGCCGCGCCCGCAGCATGAGCCGCTCCCGGCGGACCACCGCGGCGCTCGACGCCTGGCAGCGTGCCCAGACCACCGCCGCCTACCACCGCCGCCAGCTCGGTCTGGACCCTGTCTCCCGCGCCAAGCTCGGTAAGGACCTCGCGATGGCCGGTGCGTTCGCCCACGCCGGGATCGAGCGGCTGCACGCGGTCGGTGCCGACCTGGTGGAGCAGGCCCGCGCCCGCGGCGCCCTCACCGGCCCGCAGACGGCCGACCCCGACCCGGCCGACCAGCGGCAGGGCGACGAGCGTGAGGACGGCTCTCGTGAGCAGTGAGGCCCGGCGGGACGACGCCCTGGCGTTGCTCGCGTCCCTGGTGATCGACGACGACGGCACCCGGTGGGGCGAGGTCGCCGACCCGGTGCAGTGGGAGGACGCGACGGCGATCCTCACGCCCGACTCGGCGACGCCGTATCACTACCTGACCCGGGCCCGTGGCCGGTCCAAGACGACCGACCTGGCGGGCATCCTGGTCGCGGCGATGCTGTGTCAGCTCGGCACCGGGAGCCGCGCCTACGCCGCCGCGAGTGACTCGGCGCAGGCCGGTCTACTGCTGGACGCGTTCCGTGACCTGGTGGCGCGTACGCCGGAGGTGAGTGGGGCGTTCACGGTGACCGCGACGCGCGCGGTGTGCGGGCGTACGGGGGCGCAGCTCGACTTGCTGGCGGCGGACGCGCCGGGGGCGTGGGGTCTGCGGCCGTCGTTCCTGGTGGTCGACGAGGCGGCGCAGTGGGCGGAGACGCGCCAGCCGCGCCGGTTGTGGGAGGCGCTGCGGTCGGCGATGGGCAAGGTGCCGGGCGCCCGGATGGTGGTGCTGACGTCGGCGGGGGCGCCGACGCACTGGGCGGCGCGGGAGCTGGAGCACGCGCGCGGGTCGGCGCTGTGGCGGGTGCACGAGGCGGTGGGGCCGCCGGGGTGGATGCCGCCGGAGCGGCTGGCGGAGCAGCGGGCGGCACTGCCGGAGTCGATCTATCTGCGGTTGTTCGAGAACCGGTGGACGGCCGCGGAGGACGTCCTGGTGACGCGGGAGGCGGTGCTGGCGTGCCGCCGGGCGGATGGGGCGCTGGAGCCGCAGCGGGGCCGCCGCTACATGCACGGCGTGGACCTGTCGGTGACGAGTGACTACTCGGTGGTGGCGACGTGCCACACCCGGTTGGACGGTGACCGGCGGGTGCTGGTGGTGGATCGGCTGCGGGTGTGGAAGCCGAGCCGCCTGCGGCCGGTGCCGATGGCGGAGGTGGAGGCGTACCTGGTGGAGGTCGGGAAGCGCTACCCGGGCCGGGTCCTGTGCGACCCGTACCAGGCGGCGGGGCTGATGCAGTCGCTGCGCCGTCAGGGCCTGGCGGCGCAGGACGCGACGATGACGGCCGGGGGCAACAACCGGCGCGCGCTGGTGCTGTACCGGCTGCTGCGGGACCGGAACATCGAGATCCCGGGCGATGACGTGGACCTGGCCGACGAGCTGGCATCGCTGACGTTCCACGAGACCTCGCCGGGCATGTACCGGCTCGACACCACCACGTCGGGGGCGGGGCATCACGACCGGGCGACGGCGATCTCGATCGCGGCGGAGCCGCTGCTGGAGTCCGTCGGCAGTGAGGCGGCCCTGATCTTCGACGACCCGATCATGGACACCGCGGCGGATGGGTCGCCGCTGATGCTGCCGTTCGCCGGGCGGTACGCGATCGAGCCGACGCCGGAGCAGCGGCTCGCGTTCCTGGAACGGTCCCGGCCGACGGATGACGTGTGGAGCCAGACATGACCGACCACAGCGACGCGGTGATCGTCCCGCAGGACGCGGTCCTGCTCTCGGGTGCGGCGTGCGCGGCGCTGATCCCGGCGCTCGCCAGCCCGACCGTGCGGGCGCAGTTGTCGGCGTTGGGCGGCCAGACGTCCTCGGTGATCCTGTCGCGTGGCCGGGCGTGGCTGGCGTCGAGTTCCGCTGGTTCCGAGTCCGGAAGTTCTCTGTCGGCACCGGGACCGACCGGCCGAGACTTGGACCATGACATCGACACGGCCGAGGCGGCGGAGCTGCTGGGCTGCTCGACGCGGTGGGTGCGGATGCTCGCTGACCGCGGCGACCTGCCGGGCCGCTACTGCGGTCGCGGGTGGACGTTCCACCGCGCCGACGTCGTGGACTACCCGCACCGCCGGAGAGGGTGACCAGTGACCGCGCGCGACAACCACAACACGGCGTGGAACCGGCTCAACGACCTACGGGCCCAGATCGGGCAGATGTGGAGCCGCGTCGACTCCGGAGGTGACGTCGACCTCGACGCTCTCGCCACCACCGAGCGGCAGGCCGACGCGCTGGAGCGGCAGATCCCACGGCTCCAGGCCGCCGCACGCACCGAGCTGGAGGCCGAGCAGGTCGAGGAGTACCACCGCGTCGCCGCCGCCGAGCGGGAGGTCTACCGGGCGAACACCGCCGACCTCGCCGCCGCCTACCTGGAGGCCGACAAGGCGATGCAGAACCTCGCCGAGGTCGCCGCCCGCCACGCCCACCACATCGACCGCTACATGATGATCCCGCGCCCGGAGAGCGTCCTGCAGGGCGTCACCCACGGCGTCCGGGGAGCGGTCCTGCAGATGGGCGGCCACGCCGACCGGATGCACGAGATCGACCCCGGCGACGTGGTCCTCGCCGTCGCGGGCCGCGCCCTGGAGGCCGTGCCCGGCAAGCCGTGGCCGATGTACGCGATGGACTTCCGGCGCATCCGCAACGACCTGCCGCCGATCATCCCCACGAACGGAGCCTGACCATGCGTCGCACCCCGATCACCGAGGGACCGCCCTCGGACCGGACCACCACGCGCCAGCCCGCCAAGCGAGCCACCGAGGACGCGCAGCCGACCGAGCTGACCGCCGACGACCTCGCACGGCTGGAGCCCGGCGAGTTCAACGACGTCGCCCGCCGCTACTGGAACGCCCGCATGGGTGACCCCTCGTAGCTCACCGACCTGGGCGTGCCGCGCCTCGGAGGGGCCGTCGACCTCCTCTCCGAGCCGACACGCTCACGCCGTCACCGGGCCGGTAGTCCTCCACCTACCGGCCCGGTGCAACGGCAGGGCCCGGCTCGCGCCGCGGACCACCTCCCTGACGGGCTGCCAGCGCCAGGGCGGGGCATCCGCGTCGCGGGCCGCGGCCATCTCCTGATCACCGAGAGGCAGTAGCGACGTGGTCCAGTTCAACATCGAGGTCCCGGACACCGGCGCCGCGGAGAGCATGTTCGACCGGCTCATCGCGAACGCCAACACCCTCCAGGACACGGCGTTCCCGCTGATCCGCGACGACTTCCACCGCGTCGAGGCGCAGCGGTTCGACAGCCACGGACCCGGCTGGGCACCGCTCACCCCGGCCACGATCGGGATCAAGACTCGGCGCGGGATGCCGCAGCCCGAGACGCCGATGCACGGCACCGGGCGGCTCCAGGCGTCGCTCACCGGCTCGACCGCGGACAGTGTCTACGAGACCACCCCGGACAGCATGCTCGTCGGCACGAGCGCGCCCTACGCCCAGTTCCACCAGGTCGGGCCGCGGCAGATCCGCGTGTTCGGCCGCGGTCACGCGACACTGCCCCGCCGCCCGCTGGTGCAGCTCAGCTCTACCGAGGTGGAGCGGTGGGCCGTGATCATCGCCGCAGCACTCCTCCGGCCGGGCCGCAGCAGCGGACCGACGATGTCTGTGCCCGGCGGGAGCACCACGACCGCCCTCGCCAGGGCCACGCACCCACCGGCTCACGCGCACCTGTTGCACGAGCTGATCCACACCGCGAAGCACGCCCGGCACCAGGCCCACCGGCTGGAGCACTACCTCAACCGGCGGATCTGACGGGACCGACACTCGTCCTAGAGGGACGTTAAGCCGTCTGCTTTGGACGTGCTAGCGTCCCTGTCGATCCTCCGCCGTGGGGGTGTCGAGACGGAGGTACAGGGTGACGACGTACGCGTTCTGGAACAACAAGGGCGGCACCGGCAAGACCAGCCTCTGCTTCCAGTCCATCTGCTTCTACGCCAACGCTCACCCCGAGGAACGCATCCTCGCGATCGACGTCTGCCCCCAGGCGAACCTGTCCGAGCTGTTCCTCGGCGGCCTGTCGGGAGGCGGTAGCGACAGGCTGCTCGTCCGACAGGGTGAGACCGTGCGGGCCACGATCGGTGGCTACTTCCAGCTCCGGCTCCCCTCGCCGTACTCGCCGCCGTCGATCAACCCGCACGACTTCATCACGCGCCCGGTGGACTACAACGAGGAGATCCCGAAGAACATCGACCTGATCTGCGGTGACCCGCTTCTGGAATTGCAGTCCAACGCCATCTCGACTCTCGCCAACAACCAGATCCCCGGCACGGATGCCTGGCTGGCCGTGGTCGACTGGCTCCGCGACCTGCTGAATCGGCTCGACGGTGAGTACGACACCATCTTCGTCGACTGCAACCCGAGCTTCTCGATCTACACCCAGATCGCCCTCTCAGCGGTCGACCGGCTCGTGCTCCCCGTGATGGCCGACGACTCCTCCCGCCGCGCGATTCAGAACGCCTTCTCCCTGGTCTACGGGCTGAAGTTGCCGTCTGACATCTACCTCACGTACGCCTTCGCGACGCGACTCCGGAAGGCGGGGCGCTCGCTGCCGAAGGCACACATGATCGCGAAGAACCGCATCACGCAGTACATGGGCGACGCGTCGGCATACGCTGCCGTGCTGCGCTCCATCGACGTCGACATCTCGAAGCTGATCAGCAGCAACCCGGACATCTTCACCTTCCACGACGTCGAGGACGGAGTCGTCAGCATCCGTGATTTCCAGACCACGGGCGTCGTGGCGTTCGCGCGCGGCTGCCCGCTCTACGCCCTCAAGGCCGGAAAGCGCGTGGTCCTTGGCCACCGCGTCACCGTTCATGAGGACTACCGCGTCAAGATGGTCGCGGCTATGAACGACCTGGTCAGCAAGCTGTAGGTTCGACGACCAGGACGCCACTACCCCCGCTTCCCGATCGGCGGAGATCGGCCCGGCGAGAGGCAAGCTGCTCGATCAGGCCAAGCCGCTCGACGGTCACCACCTGGTCGACGATGACGACCTCATCGACCTCCGCGCCGCCGAGGAACACCGCGTCGACGCTGCCGCCGAGGCGGCCCCTGTGCATCTTCATCCTGATCATCTCCTCGTTGATGGTGGCCCGGGACGAACCATCCGGCGCCGCGGGCCGTGAGCCACCTGATCCCGGCCGCGACGCCGTCGACCTCGATCACGTCAAGCAGCTCGGACACGTCCTCACGTACCGAGGGCCAGCTCTCCGGCGCGATGGCGAGCACGTCCTCACCGCGCAGGTCCTCGGCGACGATCTCCTCGTCGGTCGCCTCCCGGCCCAGGCGAGCCCACTCCCGCAACCCCTGCGACCAGGTGAGCTGCCGCCGGTTGTGCGACGCCCGTTCCCACTCCAGCCACAGGTCACAGTCATCGGCGAGCCCGGTAGCGAGGGCGTCGCGAAGCAGCGCGAACGGCGCCCGGTTGCCGTGACGGCCGTCCTTCGTCGACGGGGAGGTGATCTCGAACGCCACCTTGGACAGGTAGTCACTGACCCGGTCCAGCGAGTCGGCGCTCATCTGCACCTCGCGGACGTCGAGGCCGCCACGCTCCGCGACCGCCGAGAGGCCCTTGCGCTCCAGGGCCCGCTCCCACCGGCCGAACATGCCGTAGCCGATCTCCTCCATCAGGGCGTGCGACACCGGGCCGTCGAACACGACCAGCGCGTGCACGTGCAGGTGCCACCCGTTCTCCCCGATCGTGGCCTCGACCGTCCGCAGCCACCCCACGACACCGAACGCCGCCTTGTCGGCCTTCCACGCCGCCCCCGACGTCACCGCCGACCAGGCCGCGCTCAGGGCCGCCCACAGCAGCGACAGCGCCATCCCCGGCCGGTGCCGCATGGTCATCGTGACCAGCGCCGCGCTCCCACCCCGGTCGGCCACAGCCTGCACAACCTCCCGCACCTCCGCAGCACGACGGGCCCCGATCCGCCGCGCGCACACCGGGCACGACCACGGCGACCCGCAGCTCTGCAACCCCGCCAAGCCCGTGCGCCGGGCCCCGGTCTCGTCCTCGCTCATCCTCACGACCGGGCCTCCCGCCCTCGTGTGCGTCACCCGCCCGCAGTTCCGCAACCGCGGCAGGCTGGTCCACCCCCACAGCCGCGACCGCCACCGCAGCGCCTCGGCCCGTCGTTCCCGCCGTCCGGCCACCGGATCGGCCCGCTCCACCTCGGCCGTGACGACCTGTGCGCAGTGGTTACCAAGGGGCTCGCTGCGCTCGCCCGCCCCGCGCTCCCGCCTTCGGCGGGCGCGGGGCGGCGGCCCGCTCTCCGTGGTGGTCATGCCAGGCCCCCGACCGCCAGCGAACGGCCACACGAGACCACAGCGGTGCCTCCGGCGGACCTCCGCTCCGGCAGGGGGGTCGGGTGCGGTGCGGGGTCCTGCCGCCACGTCGGTCCCGGAGGGCAGCACGGAACCTGCCCGGACCGCCAGCTCGGCGACGTCGGCTCCCGGTCAGGGCCGGTGGTGGCGGTCCGGGCAGAACCCGCGCAGGCGCAAGCGCACCGACGCGACGGCAGGACCCCTCCGAGGGCACGTGCGTGGTTCACGCGCACGCTCCGGCGATCGCCGCGGTGTACTCCGGGTAGCCGCCGAGGTAGGGGGCGCGGATGCGGGTGAGCTCGCGGCCCGGCGCCGACATCAGCGCGATCCCGGGCTCGGCGCTCGTGTGGGCGTCGGCGACCTGGACGTCAGTGCCGGGGTGGAGCAGCTCAACCGACGCCCGGTTGTCGGTGCGGAAGCTGATCCGCAGGCTGCACATCGCCCGCTCGAACGCGCCCACCACGGCCGCCTCGGCCCGCTGCGCCAGGATGACCACCCGGATCCCGACCTTGGCGCCCTCGGCCAGCAGACGGCCCACAAGGGCCCGGATGCGCTTCCCGAGGTCCTTCTCCGCGGCGTCGACCGCGCGCAGCAGCCCGGGGTACTCCTCGAGCACCACGACGAGCATCGGCCGCTCGAGGTCGACAGCGATGGTGTCCCGGTCGGTGGGCAGCTCCCGGACGCGGCGGTCCATCTCGTCGACCAGGCGGCGGAGCAGAGCCTCATGGGCGGCGAGGTCGGCAAGGCCGGACACCTGCCACCCGGCGTGCCTCGACATCGCGAACGGGCGCCACAGCAGCCCCGTCGGGTCACACCCGGTGATCAGGACGTCGGGTTGGGCGGCGAGCTGCGCAAGAGCGCCGTAGGTCCACACCGACTTCCCGGACCGGGTGACGCCCTGGACGATCGTGTGCGCGCCGCGCCGCCAGTCTTCGGTGATGTCGAGGCCGTCCTCACCGCGCCCGATCAGCACGGCCGGGCCGGTCCGAGGCAGGTGCAGCGGCACGTAGTCGGCGAGCGGATCGACGGTGAGGACGTCGACCAGGGCCCAGCCGTGGCCGCGGTCGGTCACCCGCAGCGCGACGCCGCCGAGATGCGGGGCGACGAGCGGGCCAGCACGGCGGAGGGCCGCAGGGACCATCCCGGGCGGCATCCGCACCGTGAGCCGCACCGGCGGGCCCAGCTCGACGTGGGTGATCTCGGGGGCGCGGAACCCGGTCCCGGCGATGGGGGCGTCGACGGCCTGGGCGACCCCGGCGCCGATGCACGCCTCCCGGAACGACCACACGAGGGCGTCGACGAGCGCGACGTCGGCCCACCGGTCACGGCGGTGACGGGCCCAGCTCGCGACGCTCACGACGAGCCCCGCACGAGGTAGCGATCGAGGTAGTAGGCGATGCCGCAGGCCGCGGCGAGCAACGTCATCCACATGACGGGTGGGTCCTCTCGAACGACCACGGCCCCCGCCCCGGTGAGCGGGACAGGGGCCGTGGTGGGAGGGATGGACTGGTCAGGCGGCCGGGGCGGCCTTGGACTTCCCGGCGCCGTCGATGCCGTCGGCACGGAAGGACAGCGCGACCCGGCCGGTGCCCTGCGCGACGTACGGGACGGCGACGAGGCCGAGGAAGCGCACCTCATCGCCGAGGCGGGTCTCCGGCACCTCGTAGCTGGCGACCTTGACCCCGGCGATCTCGGCGCGGTCGGCGTCGGGGTCGTCGACCATGACATCGACCACCCACAGCGGACGGCCCTGGTCGTCCTTGTCCTGGGAGTCGGGGACCCGGCGGCGGGTGCCGTCGGTGAGTTCCGCGTAGACGGCGCGGGCGGCGTGCTTGCCGGTGCCGATGAACCTGATCCGGGTGGTGTCGACCGGGATGGCGCGCATGATGATCTCCAGTGGTGAGGGTGTGGTGGTGCGACCGCGCGCGATGGGTGCGGGCGGACAGGTGAGGTGCGGCTCAGCCGCAGATCGACCGCGCGGCGGCGGCCTGGTCGGCGTCCACGCCGAGGTGCCCGCAGTGGTCGAGCACGCGGGAGATGGCGGCCGACCAGGACCGGAAGCGGGGCAGGTCCCCGGCGTCGGCGCACGAGCCGCAGAGGGTCAGGCAGGCGACGCCGACCGGGAGGTCCGCGGTGACGACGTCGAGGTCGTCAACGGCGTCGCACGACTCGCACCCGGGCAGGGCCGGACAGGTGCGGGTGTCGTCGAGGTCGAGGCTCGGCGGGACGGTGTGCTGGTCGGCGATGACGCCGCCGGATACGCTGATCACGGGCCGGACTCCACTCCGGTCTAGGGCCCGGAGTCCGGGTGTGCAACCACCCGCCGGGCCCGCCTACTGGGCCACGTCACCACAGGAAGAGACTCGGCCCCGCTCGGTCATCTGCGACCTGCATATCCGCACGTCAGCACAGCGCTAACCGCTGACGCACTTCTAATCTCTAGGTCGCAGGTTCGAGTCCTGCCGAGGGCACAAGATCGCAGGTCAGGCGGTTGACCAGCACCGGCTGGCAAGATCGGCCCCACGATTACCCCGCGCTTTCCGGTCCGAACGCGTCGAGCGCGGTACTGGCGCCGGCCCCCGTGGACTTGTGCGACATGTAGACGTCCTGGGTCATCGAGATGCGCTCGTGCCCGAGGTAGTCGGCGATCTCCCGCGCGCTCAGGCCGGCAGCGTCGAGCCGGGTCGCGACGAGGTGCCGGAAGGCGTGCGGGTGCAGGCCCTCCCACTCGGTGCCTGCGACGACCTCGCGCAGCCGCTTCCGGGTGTTGTCCGGATCGCGGAGCGTGCCGCGCGTCGACGGGAACACCCAGGGGCCGTGCGAGTTGGCGTGCCGCTTACGCGGGAGCGCGATCACCCAGGCCGGCGGCTCGATCGTCCGCATGCCGGCGTCGGACTTGGTGTGGGGCTGAACGATCAGGCCCGTACCGGGCACCCGGATCACGGTGCCCTCGATCGCGATCGTTCCGGCGACGTCGTCGACCCGCGGCCAGTCGAGCGCGAGCAGCTCGCCGATTCGACACCCGAGCCCGGACAGGACGTCGGCGACGTCGCGCAGGTCGTTAGTGCCTGCGGCGTCGGACGCGGCGAGGTGCGCGCGGAGGCCGGCCCAGCTCGCTTCGGTGAGCACGAGGGAGCGCGGCTTGCGCTTGCTGCGCGCCGGCGTGAGGTCGCGAACCGGGTTGGCGTCGAGTGCGTCGTGGCGGACGGCCAGACCGAGGACGCCCGAGAGGATGACCTTCGCGTGCTTGGCCGGGCCGGGCCCGGACTGCTCGCGCAGTTGCCGGATGACCGCGTCGATCCGGGAGACCCGAGCGTCACGGAGCAGCAGAGCGCCCACCGCCGGCTCGACGTGACGGGTCCAGACGTCGCGATAGGTGATCTTCGTGCGGATCGCGCGGTCGGACTCGTCGAGTTCGCGCAGCCAGACCACAGCGACAGCTCCGATCGAGGAGTCGGCCGTGATCTCGCCCCCCCGCCGGTGTCCACTGTCGATCACGCAGCGCCGCCCGGAGGTTGTTGACCGCAGCAGCGCGCGACGAGCCGACCCGCTCGACGTGACGCGTGATCCCGTCGACGTCCCGGAATCGGACGCGGGCCCGGAACCGGGTGCGGCGGCCGGTCGCCGGCGTCACCGAGATCTCGCCGTAGGTCCCGATCGGGAGCGGCGGGCGGGCCATCAGGCCGCGTCCCCGTCGAGCTGCGCGCCGTCGGTCTCGCGCTGCTCCCGCCGACCCCCCGAGGAGTACTCCGAGGGCACCAGCCCGAGGAACGCCCCGATCGTGCGCCCAGAAAGCCGCTCCCACTCCCCCACCTCGACCGCCAGCCCGAACGCGGTCAACGTCGACACCCCACGCAGGCACCCCGGCCGGCTCACCACCGGTGTGTACTCGCTGTCCGCGGCCATCGCCGTGACCACCTCGTCGAGCCGGTCGCGGCGGCCCAGCGTGGCGATCATCGCGTCGTAGGCGGTGTCGAACGCCAACTGCGTGCCCGACTGCGGCAGCCGCTGCGACCGCAACCAGTGATCATGCCGGCAGGTCCACGGCCGCCCGCTGTAATAGACGATCCCGTGGCGCAGCAACAACTTCGACACCCGATGCCGCGCCGACATCAGATCCCGACGCGCGTCCTCCCGGGCCCGCACCAGATCCCGCGCGGCCTCCCGTTCCGCGCTCGGCATCGCGACCGCGACGATCTCCCCCAGGTGCAGCAACCGAGCCAGATGCCGCGCGTCACGCACATCGGTCTTCACCCGGTCCCCGGCCGGGCGCTGCAACTTCGACGGCGCCGCCACCACACACCCGACCTGGTGCCCGGCCAAGAACCTGGCCAGCCCGAACCCCGGTCGCGCCGGCCTCGACCGCGACCGCGACCGGGCAGCGACCCCAACCAGGCCAGCAACTCGCCGTGATCCGGAGTCAACCGGCGCTCGAACAACTCCCCGGTCTGGCCGTCGAGCCCGCACGCCGCCACCGACCGGGCATGCACATCCAGCCCGACACTCGTCCCGGCGATCCCGGACTCGGCGTGGACGCCAATCCCGTACTGGCTCTCCACCCCGGAAGTCTCCGGCGCGGATGTCGCCGAAACCGCCTACACCTGCTTCGCCCACACCCGGGACGCGATCGAGGTGCGGCTGGTGGTGCGCCGGGTGCGCCCGACACCGGGCTCGCAGCCGGCGTTGTTCACCGACTGGGACTTCCATGCCATCGTCACCGACCGGGCCGGTGATCTGTTGCAGATCGAGGCCGCTCACCGCCGCCACGCCGTGGTCGAGCAGCCGATCGCCGAGCTCAATCGGCCGGTTTGGCGCACCTGCCGTCGGGGCGGTTCATGGCCAACGCCGCATGGCTCGCGCTCGCGGTGACCGCGCACAACCTGGGCCGCGCGGTCGGCGCGCTGGCCGGGATGGGCCGGGCCACCGCAGCGACGCTGCGCCGGCGGCTGTTCACCATCCCCGGCCGGCTGGTGCACACCGCCCGCCGGCTGCACCTACGGCTACCGGCCAACTGGCCCTGGGCCAGCGCGTTCCTCACCGCCTTGAGCGGCATCAACGCCCTCCCGCAGCGCAGCTGAGCAGTCGATACCCCTGTCCGCCCGCGACCCGGAAGATCTCGGAGAAGCCGCCGACCGGCGCAACAAGCATGGCCAAATTCCGATTCGGAAACCGCTCGACCGAACCCGAGCCACTGTCGATCAACAACACCGCTCGACGGTGCATCCGGGCTTAGGCGGCCTGTTGAGGTGCTGTGGCGGCCCTACGGGTGTCTGCCGGCTGCAGAGATCAGCGGCGCTGTGGCCAGGTCCAGGTTGCCGGTGTCGAACAGCCCCTCGGGTCGGGGTGCTCCCGGCGGGCGTGGAGAACGTTCAGACCGTCGCCGCTGGCGAGGAGGCCAGCCGGGTGGCCGTGGTTGACGTGAACGCGCTGCAGGACACCCGACGCCTGCTGAATCACGCCGTCCGCTCGGCGCCCGTCGAGGGGGACTGTAAGAACAATTGATGCCAGTCCCCCGACAAGGTCACCAAAACCGCGGCACGAGTCAGGCCAGAGAACGGCAGATCCGCGACGGGGCAAGTCGAGAGCTTGCTGACCTGCATGGATGCGATCGCGCGCGGACGCCATCAGCACTGCGGGCTCGGTGTCATCATGGGCCGAGCCGACGTGAGCGACGATCCGCCGCACTCCGTGGCGTTTCTCCACGATCTGCACGGCCGTGGCCCCGGAAGCGGTCCTCACCTTCCGGACGTAAGCCACCGTCGAAGGCTACCGATTAGTGCCCCAGATCCACACACCGCGACCTGCTGACCAGCACCAACACCGCTAAGGCCTCCGACACCTGTGCAACTCAGGCCTGACCACGGGCCTGACCTGACTCATGCCGCTGTTTAGTGACCTGTCGGCGGTAGCCGCTCGAGGATGGCC
>NZ_MKVV01000011.1 GCF_001899645.1 Pseudonocardia sp. 73-21
AGACGGCCTTGAGGGACCCTGACCGTCCCCAAGACTGCATACAGCGCTAATTCAGGAGCCTCCTAGTGCCGCTAGTGCTGCTGGATCTGGTCGATCGATGCGCCGGTCGCCGGCTGGTCCCAGGTGGGCCAGATGGGGAAGAGCGCCATGGCGGCGGACACGAGGAGTGCGGCCGCGACGAGTCGTCGACGGGGCGGTTCGGCATGCCGCGGCGCGGGGATCGTCACGGCTCCCCGCCGGAGCAGCACCAGGCTCGCGACCATCGCGACGAACGCGAAGCCCCACCAACGCCGGTAGTCGTCGCCCACGGCGCTGAGCCCCAGGGCCGCGAGGGCGTAGAGGCTCATCAGGGCGAGGGCCCAGTACCGGCGGGGGTGGCCGAGGCGCGCCCAGAGCAGGGAGGCGGTGAGGACGTAGCAGCCGCCCAGCACCAGCGCGCAGAACAGGATCGTCCACGGCGAGATGCCGACGGTGTGGGCCAGCGCGTCCCCCGTGGTCTGGCCAAGTGCCGAGATCGAGTTCTCCTCGGACCGCGACAGCGGGAACCCGGTCGCCGATTCCCGCTCCATCATGGTGATCAGCATGCCGACGCTCGGGTGCACGGCCAGGGACACCACGGCCAGGGCGAGGCCCGGTAGCACGGCGATCGCCCCGCAGCCGATCCGTTGAACCGGGGTGCGGCCCAGGGGCAGGACGGCGAGCAGCGCGAGCGGGGCGAGGAAGGCCAGCGAGATCTCGAGCGAACCGGCCCCGGCGACAACGGCGAGGGAGATCCCGAGCACGCGCATCAGCGGCAGCGTCCGCCGGCTCGCGAGCAGCACGATCACGGCGACGCACACGACGACCACCGCGTCGTACCGGCCGCGGTTGATCACCGCGAGGGTGAAGGTGAACGGTGAGGCGAGGACCAGTGCCGCCACGACCAGCCGGTCCTGCGCGTCCGGGGTCGCGCGGACGGCTGCGGCCGTCAGCAGGACGAGTGCCGCGAGCACGAGCACGACCAGCAGGGCGGCCACCACCGAGGCGGCCATCACGCCCGGTGGATGCCCCAGGATCCCCTCCAGGACCGCTCCGGGGAGTCCGCGCCGCACGAAGCCGTCCCGGTAGGAGACCCAGTAGGCGCTGGCGTTGTAGTAGCCGGCCATCGTGTCCGGGGCCAGCGCCCCGAGGCCCAGCCACTTGAGGCAGTAGAGCGTGGCCCAGCCGAGAACCGGCACGACGATCCACAGCTGGAACGCACCTCGGGGCCGGAGACCGTGCAGCCGACCGGATGTCCGGCGATGTCCGGTTTCCGTTATCACTGCCGGTCCTTCGGTGGCCGTGACCCAGACGTTACGTATCTGTGACCGCGATTTGTCCTAGCCGTCGATGCTGTCGGCGCGCAGGCGGTCCACCACGTTCTCGTCCCAGCGGTGGGTGCGCATCAGGCGGTAGCGCTGGGCGGCCAGGTGCAGGTAGGCCTCGGCGTCGGTGCGCTCGCCCACCAGGTCGGCGTCGCGCAGCATCCGCAGCACCGGCTGGAACTCCTCGGAGTACCAGCGCCGGGCCACCGTCTCGCGGTCGAGGTAGCGGGCCTCCTGCTGCATGAGCCGGAACCCCCACGCCTCGACGGTCTCGCTCAGCACCGCGTACGACCACGCCGACGTGACGAGGATCGTGCACAGGGCCGGGCCGGGCAGGGGGACGCGGTCGAGGAAGACCCGTCGCAGGTCCTTCGTGATCAGATCGCCGCGGCGGGCGATGCCGGTGGCGTCGACGACCGTGGTCACCTCCGTGACGAACGCGTCGATGGTGCGCAGCCCCAGCGCGTGCGCCACGGAGACGCGGTGGTGCCCGTCGCGGACGAAGTGCAGCTCGCCCACCCGGTAGACGTCGATCGGCGGGATGCTCTCCCCGCGGCGCCGAGCCAGGTCGAGCCGCTCCCAGCGCTCCCGGCTCACCGCCGACCGGGGGCGGAACCAGCGGTCGAAGTCGCCCACCCGGTCGACGCTGCCGACGATCGTGTCGAGGTCGATCACCAACAGCCCGAGGTCCCGCTCGCCGGTGCGGCCCAGCGCGGCCACGACCTCGTCGAACGGCAGGATCTCCGACACGTCGTCGGGCTCGCGGCGCAGCCAGCCGGCCAGACGCGAGAGCACGGCGCGGCGGCGCATCCGGCTGAAGTCGTTCTGCGCGTCGGCCCGGGGATAGCCCGTGTCCACCACTAGAGCTCCAACAGGTGTCGGCCGACGACGTTGACGACGCGGGTGGTGCCGACCAGCCGGTCGGGGGTGGGCCGACCGTAGGGGTGGATGTGCCCGTGCACCAGCAGGCGCGGCGACAACGCGGTGACCACGTCGTGCAGGCACTCGAAGCCCAGGTGGGGACCGTCCTCCCGGTCGCCGCAGTGCCGGGGCGGGGCGTGGGTGAGCAGGATGTCGACGCCGCGCCCGTCACGCCGGGTGGCCCGCCGCGCCCGCCGCACCAGCCGGCGGGCGCGCCGGGCCTGTTCGCGCTCCGTCCACTGGTTCGGACCCGGTCGGTAGCGCACGCAGCCGCCCAGCCCGGCGATGCGCAGCCCGCCGACATCGACGACGTGCCCGTCGGCGTCGACCCAGCCCGCCGGGGGAGCGCCGTCGATCTCGGGGTCGTGGTTGCCCGGCACGAGCACGCCGGGCCGGTCGATGCGGTCGACGATGCCCGCGAGGTAGTCGAAGGGCAGGTCCCCCGCGGCGACGACGAGATCCACCCCGGGCTCCGCGGTGGCGACGACCAGCGCCCACGGCTCCACCTCGTCGCTCACCGCCAGCGCCCGCACCATCGAGGACACGCTACGGGTCTGCGCGCACGACGGCGCCGCATGCGTCAGGATGGCCTGCGTGAGCTCCTCCAAGCCCGGTCCGCAGCCGGGCCGGATCGACCAGACCAACGTGTCACGCTCCTTCGACGTGCACGCCCGCAACTACGACAAGCTCGTCAACGCCAACCCGGGCTACCACGAGCACCTGCGGATGTCGGCCAAGCGGATGGGCATCGGAGGCGACGGCGCGGGGCTGCGGCTGCTCGACCTCGGCTGCGGCACCGGCGCGTCCACCGCGGCGCTGCTCGACGCGGCCCCCCAGGCCGACATCACCGCCGTCGACGCGTCGGTGGAGATGCTGGCGCAGGCGCGGCGCAAGACGTGGCCGGCGCACGTGCGGTTCGTGCACGGCAACGCCGAGGAGCTCGAGCGGGTCGTCACCGGGCCCTACGACGGCATCATGGCGGCCTACCTGCTGCGCAACCTCACCGACCGCAACGCGGCGCTGCGCAGCTTCCGCAAGCTGCTCAAGCCGGGGGCGCCGCTGGCGCTGCACGAGTACTCGGTGGCCGACTCCGCGCGCAGCCGGGCGGTGTGGACGGCCGTCTGCTGGGGCGTGATCATCCCGATGGGACGCATCCGCACCGGCTCCGCCGACCTCTACCGCTACCTCTGGCGCAGCGTCCTGGACTTCGACGGCGTCGAGGCCCTCACCACCCGCATGCACGCCACCGGCTTCGACGACGTGCGCGTGCAGACGGTGCCGGGCTGGCAGCAGCACATCGTGCACACCTTCCTGGGCCGCAGCCCCGGTGTGCCGCCGACGGCGGACGACCCGGACGCGCCGACCCCGCCCGAGGGCATCGACCTGACGAAGGACTAGCGGGGACTAGCGGGGACTAGCGGGGACTAGCGGCGCGACCGCAGCTCGTAGCGGCGTTCGGCGTAGACGATGTCGTCGCGCCACAGCCGCCGAGCCGTGGAGGTGATCATGGGACGGAGCAGCCCCGCCACCCGCCGGGCGTGACCGAAGCCCGGCCGGTCGGAGTGGGCCACGACGGCCTCGATCACGGCGGTGCGGGCACGACCGTCGGGCTCCGGGCGCAGCGGCGTCGCGTGCGTCTCCACGACCGAGCCCGCGCCCTCACCGTCGACGATCTCCATCGTGATCGTGCGGGGGTCGGGGCAGCTGAACTCGGCGAACACCGGCACCCCCAACCGCTTCCCGACCGTGAAGGTCACCTCGACGAGAAGTCGGTCCTCGGCCGGATCGGGGTCGGCGGGCGGGGTGGACACCACCCGTAGCCCGGCGAACGAGTACGGGTGCAGCCAGTCGCCGTGCCAGGGGTCGAGCCGGTTGGCGATGACGTCCTGGGGCTCGCAGTGCCCGATCACGGTGGCGACGGCGGACAGGCTCCGCCCGGCCGGCGGGCGCGGGCCGAGCACCGGCGCGTCGAGCAGCGGACCCTCCGCCAGGTCGTCGAGCCGCACCCAGGCCAGCACGCCGTCGTCGTGCGCGGGCAGCGTGCGCCAGCCGGGGCGCCCGGCGGCGCCCAGGGCGAGCCCGTGCCAGCGGCACACCAGCTGCCCCTCGTGGACGGGCGCGTCGCACAGCGCGGCGCCCAGGTGCGGGCAGGCGCCGGGCCCGACGTGCAGGGCGCCGTCGTCGTCGCGCCACGCCACCAGCTCGCGCCCGGCGACGACGCGGCCGAAGGCCCTGCCCGGGCGCACCTCACGGCTGCCGGCGAGCACGAACCAGCCGCCCGACGGCCGGGCGAGGGCCCGGTGCAGCGCGGCGCGGATCTGCCCGGGCTTCGCGTCGGCCCAGGTCGGTCGCTGCTGGTCCCAGGCGGGACGGCGCAGCCTGCGCAGGGGATTGACCGGTCGGTCGTTCACCCCGTCAGGCTAGGGCCTCACAGCCATTGGTTCTTCCTGAAGTTGCGGTAGAGCGTGCCACAACACACCAGGATGACCAGCCAGACCGCCGGGTAGCCGTACGGCGAGTCCAGCTCGGGCATGTACTTGAAGTTCATCCCGTAGATGCCGGCGATCATCGTGGGCACCGTGATGATCGCGGCCCACGCGGTGATCTTCCGCATGTCGTTGTTCTGCCGCATGCTGATCTTGGCCAGCGCCGAGTCGACGAGGGTGGTGAGCAGCTCGTCGAAGCCGCTCACGCGCTCGGTGACGTTCGCGAGGTGGTCGTCGACGTCGCGGAAGTAGGAGCGCACGTCGTGGGGCACCAGCGAGCTGTAGCCCTCGGCGAGCTTGCGGATCGGCCCCGTCAGCGGCACCACCGAGCGGCGCAGCTCCAGCACCTCGCGCTTGAGGACGTAGATCTGCTCGGAGTCCATCTGCGACTTCGGCTCGAAGACCTCGGCCTCGATCTCGTCGATGTCGGTCTCGATGGCGTCGGTGACCGCGATGTAGGCGTCCACCACGTGGTCGGCGATGGCGTGCAGGACCGCCGCCGGGCCCAGGGCCAGCTGCTCGGGGTCGGCCTCCAGCGCCTCGCGCACCTTGTGCAGGCCGCAGTGGTCGCCGTGACGGACCGTGACCACGAAGTCGGCGCCGACGAACGCCATGACCTCGCCGGTCTTCACGAGCTCCGTGGCCGTGGTGGGCTCGGCGTGCCCGACGTAGCCGACCGTCTTGAGCACCATGAACAGGCTGTCGTCGTAGCGCTCGAGCTTGGGGCGCTGCTTCGCGTGCACCGCGTCCTCGACGGCGAGCTCGTGCAGGCCGTAGGTCTCGGCGATGGCGTTGATCTGGTCGTTGGTGGGCTCGTGCAGCCCGATCCAGACGAACCCCTCGTCGCGGCGGCGGACCTCCGCGATGGCGGCGTCGTGGGTCCAGCGGCCGTCGAGGCGCTTGCCGTCGATGTAGACGGCGCAGTCCACCACGTAGGCGGACATGGGCACGTGCAGCTTGGGCAGCGGCACGACGGGGCGGCGGGCCCGGATGACAGGACGGATCGAGGACAGGGCAGGCACGGGTGACCTCCGGACAGGCGGGACGAGGCGGATCACGCGCCCCGAATCCGGGAGGCCTAGGCGGGCTCCGTGTCGTGGGCGCGGCGACTACTGCAACCGGGTGCCGTCGGCACCGCGCTCACCTCCTCCACCTGAGTCGAGCGACACAGCAAGATCGCCGTACCGCGGGATAGATTACGCCTTCACCAGGGTCATCGGCGATGGAGGCGACAGCGTTGCAGTTCGGTCGGTACTACGAGGAGTTCGAGGTCGGCGCGGTCTACAAGCACTGGCCGGGCAAAACGGTCACCGAGTACGACGACCACCTTTTCTGCCTCCTGACGATGAACCACCACCCCCTCCACATGGACGCGAACTACGCGGCCGAGACCACCGAGTTCAAGCAGAACGTGGTGGTCGGCAACTACATCTACTCGTTGCTGCTGGGGATGTCGGTGCCCGACGTCTCGGGCAAGGCGATCGCCAACCTCGAGGTGGAGTCGCTCAAGCACACGAAGCCGACGTTCCACGGCGACACCATCTACGGCGAGACCGAGGTGCTGGACAAGACGCCGTCGAAGTCGAAGGACGACCGGGGCGTCGTCTACGTGGAGACGCGCGGCTACAAGCAGGACGGCACGGTCGTCTGCACGTTCCGCCGCAAGGTCATGATCCCGAAGAAGTCCTACGGTGACGCGCGCGGCGGCGAGCAGCCCGGCCGTCCCGTTCCCCAGGTCTGATCCGATCCGGCAGCGCTCCCCATTCCGCCAGCGTCTCCACGAGCAGGTCGACGAGGGGGAGCGCCGCCAGGTCGGCCGCGTCGCACCAGCGCGCGTCGAGCGCGTCGTCGCCGGCGCGCAGCTCGCCGCCCGTCACGGTGCAGCGGTAGTCGGCGATGGTGAACGGGCCCCGTTGCACCCGGCCGACGAGCTCGCCGGGCCGCACTGTGAGACCGGTCTCCTCGTGCATCTCCCGCACCAGTGCCTCGGCGTCGGACTCGCCCGCCTCGACGCGTCCACCGGGCACGGACCAGAGGCCCCGACCAGGGTCGTTGCGCCGCCGGACGAGCAGGATCCGCCCGTCGGCGTCGTAGGCGAGACCCCCCACACAGGGGACGCTGTCGCTACTTTCGGTCATCGATCGTGACCATACGGGCCCGCGTGCCGGATACCCACGGACGGCCGGGTGCGGTACAAATCAGCTGTCGGGGGTTGGCTTCGTCATGCAGAACGGTGGAAAGCAGTGGACGTGAAGAAGATCGTTGGGCTACTCGTGATCGCGTTGCTCATCTTCTTCGTGGTCACCCAGCCGGACAATGCGGCCAACTCGGTGCAGAACATCGGCAGCATCCTGAAGAACGCGGCGGAGTCGGTCACCCGGTTCTTCACCAGGATCGTCTAGCCCGTGCTGGCCCCGCGGGAGATCGACGAGTACCTGCTCCCCACGGAGCGTCGGGTGATCCGCGTGCGTCAGCACTGGGCGTTCATGACCAACCACATGACGGCCACCGCGCTGTTCCTGCTGGTACTGGTCATCGCGCAGCGTTATCTGCCGGAGAGCGTGCTGTTCGACAACATCACGTTCTATCTGGCCCTGGTGGCCGTGCTGCGCTTCACGGTCCTCACCATGCTGTGGTGGATCGAGCGCATCGTCATCACCGACAAACGGGTGATGCTCGCGCAGGGCATCATCGTGCACAAGGTCGGCATGATGCCGCTGGGCAAGGTCACCGACCTCACCTTCGAGCGCTCGCTGGGCGGGCGCCTGATGGGCTACGGCACGATCATCGTCGAGTCGGCGGGCCAGATCCAGGCGCTCAACCGCATCGACTACCTGCCCCGGCCCGAAGAGGTGTACGAGGCGCTGTCGGAGCTGGTGTTCGGCGAGAAGGGCAAGACCCGCGCCACGGGCATGCTCGCCCGTCCACGCTGGCGCCGCTGATCGGGTTAGCCTGCCCTGTGCCCTCCCCCCGGATCGACCTGCACACCCACTCCACCGCCTCGGACGGCACGGACAGCCCGGCCGGACTCGTGGCCGCCGCGGCCGCCGCGGGCGTCGACGTCCTGGCGATCACCGACCACGACACCACCGGCGGCTGGGACGAGGCCACCGCGGCGCTGCCCGCGGGGATGCGGCTGGTGCGCGGTGCGGAGTTCTCCTGCGTCAGCCCGACGGGGCGCGAGGGCGAGCGGCCGGTGTCGATCCACCTGCTCGGCTACCTGTTCGACCCCGCCCACGAGGCGATCGTGACCGAGCAGCTCCGGCTGCGCGACGAGCGCGTGGAGCGGCTCCGGAAGATCACCGAGAAGATGGCCGCCGACGGCTACCCGGTCGACGTCGACACGGTCTTCGCGCTGGTGGGCGACGGGGCCAGCGCCGGACGGCCGCACCTGGCGCGGGCGCTGGTGGCCGCGGGCGTGGTCGAGTCGGTGAACGAGGCGTTCGCGAAGCTGCTGCACAACGGCAGCCCGTATTACGTCCCGAAGTCCGACACCCCGGTCGAGACCGCGATCGACATGGTGCGCGCGGCGGGCGGGGTGGCGGTGTTCGCGCACTCGCTGGCCCGCAGGCGCGGGCGGGTCGTCGAGCCGTCGGTGATCGCGGACCTGGCCACGAAGGGCCTCGCGGGCGTGGAGGTCGACCACCCCGACCACGCCCCGGAGGACCGTGAGCTGCTGCGCGGCCTGGCCGCCGACCTGGACCTGGTCGTCACCGGCTCCAGCGACTACCACGGCACCAACAAGACCACCCCGATCGCCGCGGAGACCACCGTCCCCGACGCGCTGGACGACCTCGTCTCCCGCGCGGCGGGCGTCGAGATGCTGACGGGCTGAACTCGATACGGTGGGGGCATGACGCAGCTCGGTCTCGACTTCGAGGCGCCGCGGCTCGTCCGGGTCACGCCCAACCGGCTCGCCACGTGGGGTGGCTGCCCACGCCGCTACCGGATGACCTACCTCGACAAGCCGTCCCCGCCCCGCGGCGGGGCGTGGGCGCACGCCACCCTCGGGGCGGTGGTGCACCTGGCCCTGCGGGCCCTGTTCGCCCTGCCCGCCGCCGAGCGCACGCCCGAGCGGGCCGCGGCCCTGGTCGACCGCAGCTGGAGCAGCGAGGGCTTCCGCGACGCGGAGCAGGCCCGCCGCTACCGGGAACGGGCTCGCGTCTGGGTGGCCGACTACGCGGAGCACGCCGCCGGTGACGACGCCGTCGGCCTCGAGCAGTGGGTGTCGGTCGCCACCGGGCGCATCGTCGCCGAGGGCCGCGTCGACCGCATCGACCGTCGCGGCCCGGAGCTCGTCGTCGTCGACTACAAGACGGGCCGCGCCCCCACCGTCGACGACGCCCGCCGCTCCCGCGCGCTGGCCCTCTACGCGGTGGCCACCGAGCGCACGCTGCGGCGCACGTGCACCCAGGTGGAGCTGCACCACGTGCCCACCGGTGAGGTGGCGGCGTGGCGCCACGACCGCGACTCCCTGCGCGAGCACGTCCGCGCCGCCGAGCGTACGGCGGGGGAGCTGGCCGACGCCACCGACGCCCTCGACGGCGGTGGCGACGCCGAGGAGCTGTTCCCGCCACGCCCGGCCGAGCACTGCGGCACGTGCGACGTCCGCCGCAACTGCCCGGAGGGCCGGGCCGCGGCGCCCGAGCCGGCCTCCTGGGCCCTGCTGGCGCCATGAGGGAGCGTGCGAGCGAGTCATCGGCACCGACCACCCGCGCGCGGGCCGGCTGGCTGCGCGGGTTCTCCGGCCTGCTCGCCGGCGGGCTGGCCGCGCTCGCCGTGGCGCTGTACGTGGCCTGGTTCGTCGCCGACCGGACGGGCTCGGTGGGCCCGGGAGCCTCGACGCTCGTCTGGGACTCCGTGGCAGCCGTGGCCGCGGTGGCGGCGCAGGTCTATGCCGACCGGCGGGCCGGTGCCCGCGGCGCGGCGGCGGCGGTGGGCGTCGTGGCCGTCACCGCGGCGGTGCTGGCCGCCCAGTGGCTCTTCTGAACGTCAGCAGACCGGCCCGCAGCGTGCGCAGGCCGATGGTGGTCGCCAGGTCGGCGCCCGGCACGCGCGGCAGCCCGTAGAGTTCCTTCGCCCACGGTGGCAGCATCCCGATCGCGATGGCCGCCACGGCGGTCCAGCCGGGGCGGGCGGGCGTGAGGAACTCGGCCCGCTTCGGCAGCGGCGCGAGCATGAGCCGGCGGGCGGCCCGCTTCGCGATGGGGCTCGCCACCAGCTCCGGCCGGACGTCGGCGAAGTAGGCGTCCACCTCGGCGCGCGACGCCGGGAGGTCGGTGGCCCCCAGCAGCGCGCCCGCCCGCACCTGCTCGGCGAGGAACCGGTCCTGCTCGGCGTCGTCGATGAGCCCGAGGCGGCGCACGGCGGCGGCGAACGAGCTGACCTCGGTGGTGTGCACCCAGCGCAGCAGGTCCGGGTCGTCGGCGGAGTACTCGCGGCCCGTCACGGTGTCGATGCCGCGGACGTGGCGGTGGATGCCGCGGACGCGCGCGACGGCCTTGTCGGCGGTGGCCCTGTCGGCGAACGCCAGCGTGGTGACGTAGCCGGCGGTGCGCTCCAGCCGGGGCCAGAAGTCGTCCGGGAACGAGGAGTGCTGGTCGACCCCCGCCATCGCGCGCGGATGCAGGGTCTGCAGGAACAGGGCGCTGAAGCCGCCGATCAGGGCGGCCGGATCGCCGATCACACGGCGGGTGGCGCTGCCGGCCGGGAAGTAGCCGTCGTCCGTGATCACCGTTCCAGCCTCGTCGCCGGATCCCGGGACCGCGAATCGATCATGGGGAATCGATCACTGGGAATCGATCACGACGGCCGGTAGGCGACGACCTCGGAGCCCCGCTGCGCGAGCAGGATGTCGCCCTGAACGGCCAGCCGCACCGGCGCCGTGCCGCCGGCGCCCGGCAGCGGGATCGTGCGCAGGACCGTGCCGCGCCGGGGATCGAGCTCCACGAGACCGCCGGGCACGGGGGCCAGCAGCCCCGTGCCGTACGCGACGGCGGGGCCGAGCGTGCCGGGAGCCGTCCACACCGGGGCCAGGTCGGCGGCGTCCAGGGCGACCGTGGCCGAGCCCGTCCACCAGTACACGCGGTTACCGTCGGTGCTGGTCGGGGCGACCGCGACGGACCGGGCCAGGTCGGCGTCGGGCACGTCGAGGGAGATGAGCCCGATCTGCCGGCCGGTCCGGTCGAGGATCATCAGCCGGGTCGGGGCGGGGAGAGCGACGGCGACGCGGTCTGCCGACAGCGCCACGACGGTGGCCCCGGCGGACGGCAGTGCTGATGGCGGAAGGGGGACCGAGAACTCGACCTGCGGCTTCTCCGCGCCGCCCGACCCGTCGGGTGTGACGACGGTGAGGCGGTCGGTGGTCTCACCGGGGCAGCGCTCGATCAGGCCCAGCCGCGACTGCATGAGCGCGGTGGAGCCGTAGGTGCAGCCCGTGCGGGGCTGCACGCCGACCTGCACGGGGGTGGGGACCGCGCCGTACTCGAGCGTGCGGACGAGGTCGGAGCGCCACACCTCGAGGTAGTCCGAGCCCGTGGCGGCCACGAAGGTGCCGTCGGCGATCAGCCGGGTGCCCGGGTGCACGTCGGGGTTGCTGGACGCGGCGCGGGCCCCGGTGTCGGGGCGCAGCGCGGTGAGCTCGCTGCACCAGCCGGTGGGTCCCTGGTAGAGCGCGAGCAGCCGGCCCGCCCCGTTGTCGGCGCTCGGGAAGCCGGAGCCGACGGTGCACAGCGGGATGTCCCGGGAGTAGCGCCACCGCTCCGCCCCGCTGACGGCGTCGCGCCCGATCACGGTGGAGCCGTCGGCGGTGACCACGGCCGGGCCCGACACCACCGGGGCCGGGGTGGCCCCGCTGGCGGCCCGCCAGGCCTCGGCGAAGCCCGCGGGGACGTCACCGGCCCGGGGTGGCGCGGCGATGGGCGTGGCGGCGGTGCTGTCGGTGGTGGCGACCACCGGGCTCGTGCGCCACAGCACCACGGCCCCGACGAGCACCACCACCGCGATCACCGCGACGGCGATCACGTCACCGCGGCGCCGGCGCTCGGGACGCACGCGGCCCCGCACCACCTCCTGCGTGGGCGGGGCCTCGGGCGTCGAACTGTGGGTCACGCGGTCGAGCTTGCCTCAGCTCGCGGCCGCATCGTCGGCGGGGGAGTCCTGGGACCCGCCCTCGCCACCGGCCTCGCCCCGGCGGCGGGCGCCACCGCGGCGACGGCGCCGGCGCGGCTTGGCGGCACCCTCGGTGCCCCCGTCCGCGGCGGGCCCGGAGCCGGCCTCGGCCGGTGCGTCGGGCACCGCGCTGACGGTGTTCTCGGTGGCGCCGTCGGTGGCGCCGTCGGTGGCGGTGCCGTCGGCGGGCACGCCACCCCGGCTGCGGGTGCGGCTGCGCTCGCGGCGGGGCCGGCGCGGGGCGACGACCTCGTCCTCCGCGGGCTTGGCCCCCCGACGGTCGCGCTCGCCGCTGCGCTTGCGACCACCGTGGTCACCCTCGGTGTCGACGTACTCCGCGTCCAGGCCGGCGCGGGTGCGCTGCGAGTGCGGTAGGCGCCCCTTCGCGTTCGCCGGGATGTTCAGGTCGGTGTAGAGGTGCTCGGAGGTGGAGTAGGTCTCCGGTGCCTCGGGCATGCCCAGCGACAGGTCGTCGGAGATCGTCTTCCACTTGTGGAGCTCGTCCCAGTCCACCAGCGTGACGGCCACGCCCTCCTTGCCCGCGCGGCCGGTGCGGCCGATCCGGTGGACGTAGGTCTTGGAGTCCTCGGGGCACTGGTAGTTGATGACGTGCGTGACGTCGCTGACGTCGATGCCGCGGGCGGCGACGTCGGTGGCCACCAGCACGTCGACCTTGCCGGAGCGGAACGCGCGCAGGGCCTGCTCGCGGGCGCCCTGGCCCAGGTCACCGTGCACGGCGGCGGCGGCGAACCCGCGGTCGGCGAGGTCGTCGGCCACGCGCTGCACGGTGCGCTTGGTGCGGGCGAAGATCATGGTGAGCCCGCGGCCCTCGGCCTGCAGCACGCGGGTGAGCAGCTCGACCTTGTCCATCGCGTGGGCGCGGTAGACGAGCTGGCGGGTGGTCTCGTGCGTGGAGCCCTGGTCGGACTCCTCGGCGCGGATGTGCGTGGGCCGGTTCAGGAACGCGCGGGACAGCGCGATGATCGGGCCCGGCATGGTGGCCGAGAACAGCATCGTGTGGCGCTGCTCGGGCAGCATCCGCATGATGCGCTCGACGTCGGGCAGGAAGCCCAGGTCGAGCATCTCGTCGGCCTCGTCGAGCACGAGGGCCTTGACGCGGCCGAGCACGAGCAGGCGCTGCTCGGCCAGGTCGAGCAAGCGGCCCGGGGTGCCGACGACCACGTCGACGCCCTTGCGCAGGGCGGCCAGCTGCGGCTCGTAGGCGCGGCCGCCGTAGATGGCGGTGACCCGCACGCCGAGGTGCTTGCCGGCGTCGGCGATGTCCTTGGCGACCTGCACGCACAGCTCGCGGGTGGGCACCACGACGAGGGCCTGCGGCACGTCCTTGGTGCGGTCGGCGGCCTCGCCGTCGGCGTCGGCCGCCGGCTGCTCCGACGGCGGCGTGACGCGCTGCAGCAGCGGCACGCCGAAGCCGAGCGTCTTGCCCATGCCGGTGCGGGCCTGGCCGATGATGTCGTCGCCGGCCAGCGCCAGGGGGAGCGTGAGCTCCTGGATGGCGAACGTGCGCTCGATGCCGGCCTCGGCCAGCGCCTTCACGATCTCCGGGCGGACGCCCAGCTCGGCGAAGGTGGGGGACTCGGGCTTGACGGGCGCGTCACCCTGCAGGGGGTGGGCCTCGTCGAGAATCTCCGAGTTCTCGGGTGTGATGTCGTTGTCGACGGACAGGATGATCGCCTCTCTCCGCGCACAGATGCCGGGGCCGGTTCGTCGACCACCGCGAGGGGCGGGAGAACCGGCGAGGCGCTGCACGCACCAGGTCGTTGCGGCCCGTTCCCGGAGTTCCGATCGCCGACCGCGCAGGAGCGCGCACCCACGTCGGGCGCTGCACTGAGCTGCATCCTACCCGGTGGCCCGGCGAGGACCGATGCCGGGCGCGCGGGAGATCGCGTGATCTGCGGTACGTCGTCGCTGGTCGCGGGCACTAGGCTCACGGGCATGGTGACTGCTGCCGACGGGGAAGCCGCTCTGGACGCCGGGGCGGAGCGGGCCACCGTCGATCTGCTGGGGGTGCTGGCCTACGGCGAGCTGTCGGCGTTCGACCGGCTCGCGGAGGACGCCCGCACCGCCCCGTCGATCAGCGGGCGGTCGGCGCTCGCCAAGATGGCCGCCGCCGAGATGGGCCACTTCCGGCTCCTCGAGGAGCACCTCGCCGGTCTCGGTGTCCCCGTCGAGGACGCGATGGCGCCCTTCGTCGGGCCGCTCGACAGCTACCACGCGTCCACGGCGCCGCGCAGCTGGCTCGAATCGCTGGTCAAGGTCTACCTGGGCGACGGCCTGGCCGCCGACTTCTACCGCGAGATCGCGGGCTGGCTGCCCGGGCCCACCGGCGAGCTGGTGCAGCGGGTGCTCGCCGACACCGGGCACAGCGCGTTCGCGGAGCGCGAGGTGCACGCGGCGTGCGCGTCGCACCGCCAGGTGCGCGACCGGCTGGCCCTGTGGGGGCGGCGGCTGCTCGGCGAGGCCGTGACCCAGGCCCAGCACATCGTGGCCGAGCGCGACGAGCTCGCCGACTTCATCATGTCCGGTTCCGGCGACGTCTCCGGCATCGCGACGCTGCTCAGGCGGCTGCAGTCCAACCACGGCAAGCGGATGGCCAAGCTCGGCCTCAACTGAGCCGGGTTCGCGCACGGCGGACGCCCGGGCGCGGCCGCGGCTCCGCCGCGCGACTAGCCTGAGCGGAAACAAGCACCACCCCCGCCACGACCAGGAGGTTCCACCGGTGGACGTCAAGATCGGCATCGCCGAGAGTCAGCGCGAGCTCGTGGTGGCCAGTGAGCAGTCCGCCGACGAGGTCGCGGCGCTGGTCGACGAGGCGCTCAGCGGCGACGGCCTGCTCCGCCTGGTCGACGAGAAGGGCCGCAAGTACGTGATCCGCTCGACGTCGATCGCCTACGTGGAGATCGCCCCCGAGGAGGGGCGCCGCGTCGGCTTCGCCATCGGCTGAGCACCCGACCACGCGAACGCCCCGGGGCCGTCGGTCCCGGGGCGTTCGGCGTCGGTGACGTCAGTCGTCGAGGGTCGGGTCGTCCACCGCGAACGGCGGAGTGCCCACGCCCGTCACCCGGTAGCGGCCCCAGGGGTCGAGGTCGCCGATGCGCGCCTCCGACCGACCGGCGGCGGTGCTGAGCTCGATGCGGCTCGTGGTGGAGGCCAACGCCCTGAGCAGCGCGGGCTCCCTGGGGTCGCCCTCGAGCGTCATGCGGCCGAACCAGTGCAGCTTCCCGTCCTGCGGCTCGTGGCGGGCGTCGAGCAGCACCTGCACCGGCAGGTCCCGCCCGTCGACGGTCAGCGTCGCGGGGCCGGCGTAGCCGTCGTCGTCATCCACCGTTCTCTCCCGTCCGGGGCACGACCCGCAGCGTGGCGTGGGGCGCCTCCACCTGGAACACGTTCACCAGGCCGCCCCAGATGATCGAGCTCAGGTAGCCGGTCAGCGCCGCCCGGCTCATCGTGCGGCGCTCCAGCCACCAGTCGCCCGCACTCTGCACCATGCCGACGAGCCCCTGCGCCCAGGCCTCGGCCCCGCCGGAGTCGAGCTCCAGCGCGCGCAGCCGCTCACCCAGCAGCGTGGTGATCAGCCGGGCGATCTGCTCCCGTGCGTCGTCCACGAGCTCGGCGCCGGTGGTTCGCTCGATCGGGTGGTGCACCACGAAGCGCCACAGCTCCGGCTCGTCCTCGATGCCCGCCAGGAACGCGTCGACGATGCCGTGGATGAGCGCCGGCGGGTCGCCCTCGACGGCCAGCGCGGGCGCCATCCGGGTCATCAGCAGGGCCACGGCCTCCTGCCCGACGGCGCGCTGGAGGTCGGCGCGGTCGGAGAAGTGCCGGTAGAGCACGGGTTTGGTGATGCCGGCCTTCGCGGCGATCTCCGCGACCGACACGGCCGGCCCGTGCGTCCGCACGGCGTCCATGGCGGCGACGACCATCTCCGCGCGGCGTTCGGCCCGCCGGGTCTCGCGGCTGGCGGGTTCCCGCTCGGGGTTGACAGGAGGCTTTTCTCGCGGCACGGTACCAGTGGTAACAGTTACCAGCGGTAACAGCAAGCGAGAGGAGCGCCCGATGAGTGCGCCCACCAAGCCGGTCAACGACCGTGAGGCCACCGCCGAGCGGCTGCTCCGATCGTCGCTCGACCACTCCTACGAGCCCAGTATCGACATCGACTGGGACGCGCCGCTCGACCCCACCAAGTGGGGCATGCCCCAGCACCGCTCCTCGCTCTACGGCACCGACCTGTGGGAGGGCCTCACGGAGGAGCAGCGCAGGACGCTGACCTTCCACGAGGTCTGCAGCGTGGCCCGCATCGGTCTGTGGTTCGAGATGATCCTCATGCAGATGCTGCTGCGCTACTCCTACGACCTCGACCCGCGCACCAAGCACGTCCAGTACGCGCTCACCGAGATCGCCGACGAGTGCCGTCACTCGATCATGTTCGCGAAGATGACGGAGCGCTACGGCGTGCCGGACTACGCGCCCAAGGCCCTCACGCACAACCTCGGGCGCTTCTTCAAGACCGTCGGCTACGGCCCGGCGATGTTCGCCGGCACGCTGTTCGTCGAGGAGATCCTCGACCAGCTCCAGCGCGAGTCGATGCGCGACGAGTCGGTGCAGCCGCTGTCCCGGATGGTCAGCAGGATCCACGTCACCGAGGAGGCCCGGCACGTCCGCTACGCCAAGGAGGAGCTGACGCGGATCATGCCGACCACCAACCGCGCGCAGCTCGCCGTCGGCCAGTACCTCTCGGCCCGCATCGCGTTCGTGGTGGCGCGCAACCTCATCCACCCGGACGTCTACAAGTCCGTGGGCATCGATCCCGAGGTCGGCCGCAAGGCCGCGCTGGCCAACCCGCACTGGCAGGAGACGCTGCGCTGGTCGGCGCGCAAGCTGGTGCCGTTCCTGCGCGAACAGAAGATCATCGGTGGGCCGGCGGAGTTCCTCTGGCGCAAGGCGTACCTGGTCTGATGGGCCGGATCGTCCAGGGTGCCGACGGCGCTCTCCTCAACGTCGAGATCGACGGGCCCGCGGCCGCCCCCGTCACCGTCGTCCTCGCCCACGGCTGGACGCTCGACAGCCGCACCTGGGGTCCCGTCACCCGCTCGCTGGTGGGTGGCACGCCGGCGCGGGTCGTCCGGTTCGACCACCGCGGGCACGGCCGCTCGGCTGCCGTCGCCCCGTCGACGATGACGCTGGAGCAGCTCGCCGACGACATGGCGGCCGTGATCGCCGCCGTCGCCCCGGAGGGCCCGCTCGTGCTGGGCGGGCACTCCATGGGCGGCATGACGGTCATGGCGCTCGCGGAGCGCCACCCGCAGCTGCTCGGGCGCGTGAAGGGCGTGGCGTTCGTGGCCACCGCGAGCGGCGGGCTCGCCGGGCACACGCTGGGCCTGCCCGCCCGTGCGGCCGCGGTGCTGCAGAGGACCGAACCCCGCCTCTACGCCTCGCGCGGCTGGGCCACGCGTCGCAAGCTCGGCAACCCGAAGGTGCTGGCCCCGGCCCTGCGCTGGTTGCTGCTCGGACCCCGGCCGGGTCCCGAGGCCACGCGGATCACGGTCGAGTCGGTGGCGCAGTGCCGCCCGCTCACCGTCTCGGGCTTCCGGGCCGCGCTGGAGGCCCACGAGCGCGACACCGCCCTGGCCGCGTTCGCCGGCATCCCGACGGTGGTGCTCGCCGGGTCGAAGGACCGCCTGACGCCCGTGCGCCTGTCGCGGCGGATCGTCTCGACCCTGCCGTCGGCGTCGCTGTCGATCTTCCCCGGCTCGGGCCACATGCTGCCCGTGGAACGCACGGCCGGGGTGGCGGGCCGCATCAGCGCGCTCGTCAACGGAGCTCTGGCGACGGCGGGATCCGCCGCCGGCTGAGGGGTGTCGTGCCGCTGTCCCGGCTCCCCGGGCAGCGGCACGGCCCACCGCTGGGTGGGTCAGTCGTGGACCAGCGGGAAGCCGGCCAGGCCGCGCCACGCCAGGCTCGACATCAGGGCGACGGCCTCGTCGCGGGGCACCGACTGCTCGGAGTCGAGCCAGTACTGCGCCGTGACCTGGCTCAGTCCCACCAGCCCGACGGCCAGCAGCCGCGCGCGGGCGGGGTCCATACCGGCGTCGGTGGTGACGGCGGAGGCCACCGTGTCGATGCAGCGGGTGAGCGCGCCGTCCACCACCGCCGCGGCCTCGGGCTCGCCGCGCAGGTCCGACTCGAACACCAGCCGGTACGCGTGGCCCTCGCCCGCGACGAAGTCGAAGTACGCCGACACCGCGGCGTGCACGCGCTCCTGGTTGTTGCTCGTGGCGACGATGGCCTTCTGCACGCGCCCGACCAGCTCGTCGGCGTAGGTGGTGAGCAGGGCCCGGTAGAGCTCGAGCTTGCCGGGGAAGTGCTGGTAGAGCACCGGCTTGCTGACGCCGGCCTTCTCGGCGATGTCGTCCATCGCGGCCGCGTGGTAGCCCTGAGCGGCGAAGACGTCGCGGGCGGCGACGAGGAGCTGGGCCCGGCGAGCGCTGCGGGAGAGACGAGCGCCCCGCTGCGTGCTTACGTCTGTCATCGGCGGCACCGTCCCCTTCGCGTGCTGAGCGGCCCACCTTACCCGCCGGTAGCTCCTTCGGGTGGGATCACGCTGCGGAATCGGCGGAGCCGCAGGCTGTTGGTGACGACGAAGACCGAGCTGAACGCCATCGTGGCCCCCGCGATCATCGGGTTGAGCAGCCCGGTGGCCGCGAGCGGTAGCGCCGCCACGTTGTAGGCGAACGCCCAGAACAGGTTGCCCTTGATCACCGCGAGGGTGCGCCGGGAGAGCCGGATGGCGTCGACGGCGGCGAGCAGGTCGCCGCGCACGAGCGTCAGGTCGCTCGCCTCGATGGCGGCGTCCGTGCCCGTGCCGATGGCCAGCCCGAGGTCGGCCGTGGCGAGGGCGGCGGCGTCGTTGACGCCGTCGCCGACCATCGCGACGACCTTCCCCTCGCCCTGCAGCCGGGTGATCGTCGCGACCTTGCCCTCCGGCAGGACCCCGGCCACCACGTCCTCGGGGGCGATGCCGACCAGCGCCGCCACCGTGGCGCCCGCCTCGGCGTTGTCCCCGGTGAGCAGCATCGGCGTGAGCCCCAGCTCACGCAGCCGGCGCACGGCGTCGGCACTGCCGGCGCGGAGGCTGTCGCCCACGACGATCACGGCGCGCGCCACGCCGTCCCAGGAGACGACGACGGCGGTGCGGCCCTCTTCCTGGGCCCGCTCGACATCGGCGCTCAGGGACTCCGGCATCGCGACGTCGTGCTCCGCCAGCAGCGCCGGACGCCCGACGAGCACGGCGTGCGCGATGACCACGTCGCCGCTGAGCTCCGAGACGAGGCCACGCACCCCCAGTCCGGGCAGGCTGTCGAACTCCGACACCCCCGGCAGCTCGCCGAACCGCTCCTGCGCGGCGGCGGCGATCGCACGGCCGACGGGGTGCTCGGAGGCCTGCTCGACGGCGGCCGCGAGGTGCAGGGCCTCACCGGAGTCGACCGCCTCGGCGGCGTGCACGGCGTGCAGCGACATCCGGCCCGTGGTGAGCGTGCCCGTCTTGTCCAGCACGACCGTGTCGACCCGCCGCGTGGACTCCAGCACCTCCGGGCCCTTGATGAGCACCCCGAGCTGCGCGCCGCGTCCGGTGCCGACCAGCAGCGCCGTGGGCGTGGCCAGGCCGAGCGCGCACGGGCAGGCGATGATGAGCACGGCGACGGCGGCGGTGAACGCGACGTCGGCCCCCGCGCCGGAGCCGAGCCAGAACCCGAGCGTGGCGACGGCCAGCACGATGACGACCGGCACGAACACCCCCGACACGCGGTCGGCGAGGCGCTGGACGGCGGCCTTGCCGTTCTGCGCGTCCTCGACGAGCCGGGCCATGCGGGCGAGCTGGGTGTCGGAGCCGACGCGGGTGGCCCGCACGACCAGCCGTCCGGAGCTGTTGGTGCAGCCGCCGACCACGGCGTCGCCGCGGACGACATCCACCGGCAGTGACTCCCCGGTGATCATCGACGCGTCGACGGCGGAGCTGCCGTCCTCCACCACACCGTCGGCGGCGACGGTCTCACCCGGCCGCACGACGAACCGGTCGCCCACGGCGAGCTCACCGACCGGCACCCGCACCTCCCGGCCACCGCGCAGTACCGTGACATCCTTCGCGCCGAGGTCGAGCAGCGCGCGCAGGGCGGC
The DNA here is from genome assembly GCF_001899645.1 of Pseudonocardia sp. 73-21. Taxonomy (GTDB): domain Bacteria; phylum Actinomycetota; class Actinomycetes; order Mycobacteriales; family Pseudonocardiaceae; genus Pseudonocardia. The sequence continues at coordinate 20,117 of NZ_MKVV01000011.1, forward strand.
CCCGGCCTGCCGCTTGGACCGCGCCTCCACGTAGCGCCCGGCCAGGATGAACACGGTGACGCCCGCGGCCACCTCGAGGTAGATCGACCCCGCGCCACCGCCCCGCTCGACGGTCAGCGTGAACGGGTGCGTCATGCCCGGCACGCCCGCGGTGCCGAGCAGCAGCGCGTAGAGCGACCATCCCAGGGCCGCGAGCGTGCCCATCGACACGAGCGTGTCCATGGTGGCGGCGCCGTGGCGCAGGTTCGTCCAGGCGGCCCGGTGGAACGGCCACGCGCCCCACACCACCACGGGCGCCGCGAGCACGAGCGAGATCCACTGCCAGTAGGTGAACTGCAACGCGGGCACCATCGCCAGCAGCACGACCGGCACGGCCAGCACGGCCGAGATGACGAGCCGGTCGCGCAGGGGCCGGGTGGGATCCGCGGGGGCGACCTCCTCCTCGGCGGCGGGCGGGGCCGGCAGCTCGGCCGTGTAGCCGGCCGCCTCCACCTGGGCGACCAGCGCGTCCGTGCCGAGCTCCGGTGGGAACTCGACGCGCGCCTTCTCGGTGGCGTAGTTGACGGTGGCGGTGACCCCGTCGAGCTTGTTGAGCTTGCGTTCCACCCGGTTGGCGCACGACGCGCAGGTCATGCCACCGATGACGAGCTCGACCTGGGTGACGGTGGTCATGATCCTTCCCTCGTGGTCAGGGTGAACTCGGCGATGTGCGGCGCTCCGGCGTGCCGGAACGTCAGGAAGACCCGGTAGCCGCCCGAGGTGGGCACGCGGGTGGTGAACGCGATGCCGGGGCCGGAGCGGTCGTCGGGCGCCGGGGCGGGGCTCTCCCCGGGGTCGACGGGGATCTGGGCGAGGTCGCTGCGCCGCAGCACCGTCAGGTCGCCGAAGGAGCCGCCCACCGGTTCGAGATCGGTGACGGCCCGCCCGTCGCGGGTGACGGTGGCGAACACCTGCGACGACCGTCCCGTGACGAGGTCGCCGTCGAGCCGCACCTGGTAGCCGTCCACCTGCGCCACCCGCGTGGGGGCGAACGGGACGGGAGCGAAGTCGCCGGGCGCGAACAGGTCGGTGCCCAGCACCAGCCGGTGCCCGCCCGACGGGGTGAAGCCGGCGTAGAGGCGGTAGATCCCCGGGGCGGGCAGCGTGAGCGGTGCGCGCCAGACGCCGTCGGGTCCGAGGACGGCGGCGGGCTGCTGGAAGCCCGCGGTGTCGCGCCGGACCACCGAGAGCTGCATCTGCGCGGGGTCGAACGCCGTGACGGGCCTGCCGTCGAGGCCGGCGACGGCGAACGCGACCTGCCCCGGCTGTCCGGGGACGAACGTCGTCGCCTGCGGGACGAGTGTGTACCCGCCCGCGGTGGCCGCCAGCCCGCCGGTGGTGAGGTCGACGGTGGCGGGAGCGGTGGACGGGCCGTCGACAACGGGCCCGTGCATGTCGCCCATGTCCACCCCCGACGTGTCGGCGGCCGGCGCGGGGGGCGCGACGGGTGGCCGGGTGGCCGCACCCACACCCCACGCCGCGCCGAAGGCCAGCGCGAGCGCGGCCGCGTACCCGCCCATCCGTACCGCCGTCTGCATCCCGTGCCCGCCTCCGTTCGCGTCCCTCGTCTGTCTCAACGGTGCGCGGGGCCCGTTCGATCTCCCCGTTCACCGAGAAGATACGAGCGGGGGGTATTGACAGCTGCGGTGTCGGTCACGTTTCCTGTGCCGGATGTAACCGCCGGTAACGGGGCTCGGGGGGTGACGTGGAAGAGATCCTCCGGGACTTCGGCACGAACTGGTACGTCTACCTCTCGATGCCGGTGCTGGCCGCGGTCATCGGTTACGTCACCAAGATCCTCGCCATCGAGATGATGTTCAAACCCGTCGAGTTCGTCGGGAAGCCGCCGGTGTTCGGCTGGCAGGGCATCGTGCCGCGGCGGGCGGCCCGGATGGCGAGCATCGCGTGCGACACGATGACCGAGAAGCTGATCAGTCCCGAGGAGGTCTTCGAGCGCCTCGACGCCGAGCGGGTGGCCAAGGAGATCGAGAAGCCGCTCCTGGACAACATCGAGGAGATCACGCGGCAGGTCGCGATCCAGTTCCAGCCCGGGCTGTGGGAGTCGATCCCGGAGGCCGTGCGCCGGATCGTCATCGGGCGGGTGCAGAAGCAGGCGCCGCAGATCGTCCAGAACATGATGGACTCGGTCAAGGACGACATCGACAACGTCTTCGACCTCAAGGACATGGTCGTCACCAACCTGGTGAAGGACAAGGTGCTGCTCAACCGCATCTTCCGGGAGGCCGGCGACCAGGAGTTCGCGTTCATCCGGCGCGCCGGCATCTACTTCGGTTTCGTCATCGGCCTGATCCAGATGGTGGCGTGGGCGGTGTTCCGGCTGCCGATCATCATGCCGATCTTCGGCCTGGTCACGGGCTGGTTCACCGACTGGCTCGCCCTGAAGATGATCTTCAATCCGAAGGAACCCCGGCGCTACCTGGGCCTGTTCGAGTGGCAGGGGTTGTTCCTCAAGCGCCGCAAGGAGGTCGCCGCCGCCTACGGCGCCCTGATCGCCAAGGAGATCATCACCCCGCACAACGTGATCCAGGCCGTGCTGCGCGGGCCGATGTCCGACCGGCTGTTCGCGATGGTGCAGAAGGAGGTGCAGCAGGTGCTGGACGCCCAGACCAGCATCGCGCGCCCGCTGCTCGTCTTCGCGGTGGGCAGCACGAGGTACCAGGAGATGAAGCGGGCGGTCAGCTCGCAGGTGATGGCGGCGCTGCCCGAGACGATGCTGTACGTCGAGGACTACGCCGAGGACGCGATGGACATCCGCAACACCCTGGTGCGGAAGATGCAGGAGCTCTCACCGGAGGAGTTCGAGAGCCTGCTGCGACCGGCGTTCGAGCAGGACGAGTGGATCCTCATCACGGTGGGTGCGCTGCTCGGCTTCGCGGTGGGGGAGCTGCAGCTGCTGATGGTGGAGTACCTCACCCACTAGACGCATGATGCCAAGGTCGATGGTCGTGGGCCCGAGAGTGATCGTTGGACGGGTTGGCCGGTGTGGTCGTTGTGCCCGATCGCGGCGGTCGGGGCGGGTGGTCGCTGGTAGGCCCGCGCGGCGGCACCGGTGATGGTGTGTCCGCCGTGTTCTTCGAGATCGAGCTGCCCCCTTGGTGGTGTCGAGGATCGACTCGATGGTCTGGCGGAGTGGTCGGAGGAACCGGGCCCGCGGCCGTGGTGGTTCTTGTCCGCGATCGTGACCTGGTGGTGGCGGCCCGCCAGCAGGGCGGGGTCGGCGCCCAGGCCGGGACCACGACGTGGCGTTCGGTGGCTTTCGCGCCGGTCAGTGCGAACCCGACCGGTCGCGATGAGGCAGGGCCGCGGGGCCGCGGGAGAGCGGGGAGTGGGAGGCGCGGTGGCCGTACTCAGGTGTAGCCGGCCGGGTCCGGGCGGTGCGTGGTCTCGCGGGAGTGGCCGTACTCGACCGGGGGCGGGTCGACCGCCACACGTCATCGGTGCGCAGGCTGGTGTCGCAGGCGGGTGTCACGGGCCAGGGCGGTGATCGGCCA
>NZ_MKVV01000012.1 GCF_001899645.1 Pseudonocardia sp. 73-21
TGAAGGTCATGCCGGCGCTGACGATCACCGACGACGAGCTCACCGAGGGACTCGAGATCGTGAAGGATTCGGTGCGTGCCGTGGTAGCGGCAACCTGACGGACTCCTGACGAAATCCCGCTTCGGCGCACATCGGGGCGTTGCCGGGATAGACATGCGATGGTGGCCGACGGGATCCCGATAGGGAACGTCGCCGGAACGCAGCGAAGCAGACGGGCGATGCGCGGGTGCCTGCCCCGGTACCGCGTCCGCCGGCCACCGTTTCCCCGTCGCACCCGGCGTCGTCACCGCGGTGAGTGCTGGGCGTCTACAGCCAGGTGATGCGCCACCCGCGGCAGGCCGCGCTCAGCCGCTCCACGACCGCGCGGGCCCGCCTGGCCAACCGCTGGTGTCGCGGGTGGGATCCCCCGCGGGGGCCGACGACGGCGACCGGACAGCGCGCGCGAGCCAGGATCGCCTCACCCGCAGCCCCGAGACCGCTGCCGGGCACGTGCCGTCGGCGGCACCTGCCGACCACCGCCATCGCGGCCCCGGCGCAGTGTGCGACCAGCGCCTCCGGGTCCCCGGCCGGCAGGAGCAACCGGACGACGGGCACATCGGGATTCCCGGCCCGGCACTCGGCGAACGCGGGGGCGACGCCCGGACCGGTGCGCGTTCCCGGGCACGGTGGTGCGGCGGTGACCGCGGCGACCGGAAGGCCCCGCTGTCGTGCCGAGGCGAAGGCGAAACCGATCGGTGACGCAGGCTCGTCGAAGTCGTCGAAGTCGAGCACGATGCGAGCAGCCGACCCGGCGTCGGAAGCCAGCGCTCCCCGGTGGACGACCACCACCGGACAGACGGCCCGCGCCACGACCCGGCGGGTCACGCGGCGGACGGGTTCGTCCGGGCCGGCGGGGCCGTCACCGCAGGGGCGCCCGCCCAGCACCAGCAACCGCGCCCGACGCGACTCCTCGATGAGCACCCGCGCAGGCGCACCGACCACCTGACAGCAGGTCAGCTCGACGTCCGGGGCCACGGCCCGCACCAGCCGGGCGGCCTCCGCGAGGGCGGCGCGCCCGGCTGCGGCGAGGACGTCGTCGACGTCGGTGATCGACAGCAGTCCGTAGGGGTCGACCGGGAGCATCTGGCGGACGACGTGCACGACCATCAGCGGGCAACCGCGGGTGGCCGCCTCGGCGGCCGCCCACTCCAGCGCGTCGATGTCGGTCGCGGAGACGTCGACGCCGACCACGACCGCCGCCCGCGGGCTCATCGCGCCGGGTCTCCCCTCGAGCCCGACTCCCCGGGCGCGACGACGGTCGGCAATCCCGACCTCACCATGTCACCCTTCCCTGCCGCCATCTGCAACTCACCACAAAGTGGTTTACAGCAACACTTGCATGCATACACATGATTGACCAACTCGAGGCGGGGCCCGTCACAGACCTGAACACGAGAGACCCTGCAGCGCGGAGCGACGATTGATGGACACTTCCGACATGACCGACACGCGCCGCCCCGGCGGCACAGAACCGTCCGACGACGAGATCGCGGCCGTCATGCTCGCGGCCCGGGCGATCGTCGCCATCACCGCCCAGTCGGTCGCCGCGCTCGACGACCAGGTGACCCTGCCCCAGCTCCGCGTCCTGGTGATGATCGCGAGCCGCGGCCCGCTGAACCTGGCCGCGGTGGCCCAGGGGCTCGACGTGCACTCCTCCACCGCCACCCGCGTCTGCGACAAGCTCGTGCACGCCGGGATGCTGCACCGCAGCGACAACCCGGACGACCGTCGCAACCTGGTGCTCGACCTGACCGCGGACGGGCGCACGCTGGTGGATTCCATGACCCGGAACCGCCGCGCGGCGATCAAGGACGTGCTCACCCGGATGCCGCCCAGCCAGCGCCAGGGCCTCCCCCCCAAGCTGCGTGCGTTCGCCGAGGCCGCCGGCGAGTTGCCCGACACCGGCGCCTGGGCCCTGGGCTGGACGACGGAGAACCCCGTCCGCGACCCCGGAGGCTCCGCAGCCTAACGCTGTACCTTGCGCAACGCATGTCCTTGTACACATGCTAGGAGGGAACACACCTGCCGACAGAGGAGGATCCGTGAGGGTCGCAGACATCCTGAAGGTCAAGGGCGACACGGTCGTGACCGTTCGTTCCTGGACACCACTGCGCAGCGCGATCGACCTCTTGGCCGGACCCCCGGCGATCGGCGCGCTCGTCGTCTCCGACGACGGGCACGGTCACGTGTCCGGGATCGTCGCGGAACGGGACATCATCCGGGGCCTGCACCGCCGCGGCGCGTCGACGCTCGAGCAGACCGTGGCCGACGTCATGGTCCGTGGCGTCCCGGTCTGTTCGCCCGAGGACCCGATCACCAAGCTGATGGCGACCATGACGCGGTCCCGCCACCGGCACCTGCCGGTCCTGTCCGACGGCGTGCTCTGCGGCATCGTCAGCATCGGCGATGTCGTCCGGCACCGCCTCGACGAGATGCAGCTCGAGACCGCGGTCCTGCGCGACATGTACGTGGCCGGCCGGTGATCCGACCCGGTCGGCCTCCCCTGACGAAGTCCTGACGAATCCGTTCCGGCGCCACCTCGGCTCACCCGCAGGACTAGAACGGGGCTCGGTGGTCGGCGACGGTTCCGACAGGGACCGACCCCGGGAGGCTGCACACGTCCTCACGTGGCCGCCACCCGGGCACGCGGGGGCCCATCCCCGACCCGCGTGCCGTCGACCACCGCAGCGGCGGTCTCACCACGGCGGCGCGATCCGGTCTCCTGCCGTACCGGTGAGCCGCGTGTCCGCACGCAACGATCCGGAGGGCCTCGGTGACCGATGACCGACCGCACGATGCGGGACAGCCGCCCGGAGGCGGACCACCACGCGGTCGGCCCCCGCTGGGGCCGGACGAAGTGCCGCTGCTGACCCACCGGGGCGGGCGCGACGAGACGGTCACCCTGCGCATCGGCCCTCCTCAGGGCGGGGAGGGCACCGGGGACGGCTCCGCGGGGCCACGCGGGGCAGGCGCCGGCCGGCGCCGGGTGCGCGCCGCCCTGTGGACGCTTCTCGGCCTGGTCGTGCTCGGCCCGCTGCTCGCCTTCGCGATCGGCTGGCTCCTCATCCCGGTGCCGTCCCCGGACGACGCGACCCTGCTGCAGACCGCCACCTTCACCTTCGCCGACGGCTCCCCGCTCGCGGTCGTGCAACCGGACGCCGTCAACCGCATCAAGGTCACCCTCGACGAAGTCCCGGTCCCCGTCCAGAACGCCGTGCTCGCCGCCGAGGACCGCACGTTCCGGTCGAACCCGGGCTTCGACATCGTGGCGATCGGACGTGCCGTGGTCAGCCAGCTCACCGGCGGGGACGGCGGGGGCTCCACGATCACGCAGCAGTACGTCAAGAACGCCACCGGCCAGGACCAGGCCACCCTGTGGCGCAAGTACAAGGAGGCCGTCATCGCGGCCAAGATCTCCAAGCGGGAGACCAAGGACCAGATCCTCGAGGACTACCTCAACACCATCTACTTCGGTCGCGGCGCCTACGGCATCGAGACCGCGGCGAAGGCCTACTTCGGCAAGGACGTCGGCGACCTCACCGTGTCCGAGGGCGCCATGCTCGCCGGGTTGATCCAGTCACCGGCCGGCGGCGACCCCGCGGTCGACCTCGTACAGGCGAAGGCCCGCTGGAACTACGTGCTCGACGGGATGGTGGAGACGGGCTGGCTGACCCCCGCGGACCGAGCCGCCCAGGTGTTCCCGGACGACTGGCTGCGAACGGCGCCCCCCGAACACGGGATACCCGGCGACGAACGGTTCCACATCTACACCGAGGCGAAGGCCGAGCTGGCCGCGGCCGGCATCACGCAGGACCAGATCGACACCCTGGGCCTGACCGTCACCACCACGGTCGATCCCGAGACGCAGGAGCAGGCCGTCGCCGCCGTGGCCGCCGTGATGGACGACCAGCCCGCCGACCTGCGCACCGCCCTCGTCGCGGTCGACCCCCGGAGCGGGGCCATCGTGGCCTACGACGGTGGTCCACAGGGACTGGGCACCGACTACGCGCAGGCGCTGCGCCAGCCGGGGTCGGCGTTCAAACCGTTCGTGCTGTCGGCCGCGCTGCAGGCCGGTGACGGGGTCGGCCTCGGCTCGGTCTACGACGGCTCGTCCCCGCAGACGATCGCCGGGCAGGTCGTCGCCAACTCCGCCGGTGACAGCTGCGACCGGTGCACCGTCATGACGGCCATGACCCACTCGATCAACACGATCTTCTACCGCATCGCCGTCGAGACGGGCGTGGACGAGGTCGTCCGGGCCGCACACCAGGCCGGCATCCCCGACGACCTGCTCCCCGTGGCCGACGGGGGGATCGCCCTGGGCGATCAGGAGGTGCGCCCGGTCGACATGGCCTCGGCCTACGCCACCTTCGCCGCCGGCGGTGTCCGCCACGCCCCGCACATCGTCGAGAAGGTGGTCGCAGCCGACGGTCGCGTCCTGCTCGACCACAGCGCACCGGAGGCCGGGGCCCAGGCCGTGCCCGAACAGGTCGCCCGCAACGTCACCGAGTCCATGCTCGACGTCGCCGACAGTTCCCGCATCGCGCTGTCCGACGACCGGCCGGTGGCGGTCAAGACCGGCACCGTCCAGCTGGGGTCGACCAACGACAACAAGGACACCTGGACGGTCGGGTACACCCCGTCGCTGTCCACCGCGGTATGGGTCGGCACGGACGAGTCGGACCCCGTCCGGACGGCCTCGGGCTCCCCCGCCTACGGGCGCACCCTGGCCGGAGGGGTGTGGCAGGAGTTCATGAGCGACGCCCTTCGTGGCACCCCGGTCACGCGGTTCGGCCCGTTCGTCCCGATCGGCACGCCCCCGCCCACCGCACCACCGCCGACCACCACCGCCCCGGACGCGCCGGCCCTGCCCACCGACGAGCGGAACGGCCAGGCCGATCCCCGGTCCGGCAGGCACCACCATCCGGTTGGGGGCGCCTCGGATTCCGGTGGCGCCCGACTCGATCGCTGACGGGCGGCGCCGCCTCATCCCCGCCCACCGCCTCGCCGGCTCAGGAGTTGACCGTCCTCAGTTCCACGATCGGCAGCGCGGTGTGCTCCTGGTCGATCGAGGTCCCCAGCGTCGACTCGAGGACGGGCTTGAAGGTGCGCCACGCCCGCGGGTACCGGGCCGCGTACCGGGCCAGCGCGGCGTCCGCCTCGGCGGAGCCGAGAACGCGGGCCGTGGCGGGTACCGACCGGCGACCGGCGACCGAGACCCGTACCTGCGGATGGGCCCGTACGTTGCGGAACCACTGCGCCCGGTCACCGAAGCCGGAAACCACCAGGTACCGGTCGGATGCGGGGTGTCCGAAGACCTCCAGGACGACCCGACGCCGTTGACCGGTCCGCCGGCCGACGTGCTCGAGCATCAGCATCCGGGATCCGAACAGGAACCCGAGACGCATGCGGTAGATCCAGATCGGTGCGCGCATCAGACGACCGGTCCTCAGGAGCCGGGCCCCTCCCCGGGCGATCGCGTCGGAGAAGGGGCGTGATGGCGGGATGGCCGGGTGCATGACGTACCTCGTTTCGTGAGCGCAGGGTCGGAGAAGTCGGATCAGTGTCGGTGGAGATCACCTCCGAGACCGTTGTGGTAGATCGACAGGACCTCCGCACCCCATCGCCGCGTCCCCGCCACCGACAGCGGGTCGACACCGAGCACGTCGTGCAAGTGCGTCCGCAGGATCAGCACGGCGAGGTCGTTGGCCAGCAGAAAGGCCGCCCGCACCGCCGGGTCCTCGCCGCGGTCGGCCGACCCGGCGCCGGCCATGCCCTCGAGCGCGTCCCGCGCCACCGCGTACAGCTTCCGGAACAGCGCAGATCCGACGGGGCCGTGGGTCAGCAGCAGACGTCCGAGATAGGCGGGGATCGGTGATCCGGCGGGCAGGCTGCGCGCCACCATGTCCGCGAGGGTGGGCAGCGCGGCCAGGTCGAGCGCGTCACCGACCGGTGGTTCCGTGGCCTGGGCCAGCAGGATCTCGAGGACCTGGACGACGTGGTCGTCGACCGCGGTGCGCAGGCCGTCCTTCGACCCGTAGTGCCGCACGACGAGCGCAGGCGACACCTTCGCGACCGCAGCGATGTCCCGGACCGTGACCGCGTCGGGCCCGCGCTCGGCGAACAGGGCGAGCGCCACGTCCCGGATCCGTGCTCGTGCGGTCCGGTCGTCCGGAAGTGACGTCATGTACACAAAGATAAACAAACGTTCACTCCTGGGCAACCGCTCGAGCGTGCCCCGGGTCGCACCCGTCACCGCCGGGGCCGTGGGCAGGTGGGAGGTGACGAACAGCCCGAGCACGCGTGTCCCGAGCCACGGGTGCACGCGTGGGCAGACCCGACGCCGCGACGCCGTCCGGGCATCTGACGATTGCCCTACGCATGCGTCCCGCGGGAGTCGGGGCAGCGAGCCGGGGTAGTCGGCGGGAGAAGGTCATCGCGTTCGACCTCGCTGTCGCTCCGGCGACCGACCCCAGGAGGACACATGCACGCCGTACCCGCCCCACCGACCCGACGGCGATACGCCGGCGCGATGGCCTCGCTCGCCGTCGTCCTGGCGATGATCGCCGGCTGCGGAGCCGGGCAGGTGTCACAGACCGCGTTGCAGGGCACCCACTCCAACGGCGCCGGCGGCCGGATCGGTCAGATGGCGGTTCGCGACGTGACGCTCCTCTTCGACGGCCCGGTTGCCGGCGATGAGGTCTACCCGCCAGGTTCGGCCGTGCCGGTCGAGGCGACGATCGTGAACACCGGCGACACGGCCGACCGCCTGGTACGGCTGTCGAGCCCGGTGGCGGCGGCGGGACAGATCCCGGGCGGAACCATTACGATCGCCGCCGGGCAGAGCGTCACCGCCGGACAAACCGGCCGCATCGCCTCGATCGAGGTGCCCTACGCCCGCGAAGGCGGGCCGCTCACACTGACCGGGACCACCGAGCCGATCCGGTCGGGGCTGACCTATCCGGTGACCTTCGAGTTCGAACGGGCGGGCGAGCTCGTCCTGCAGGTACCGGTGGCGGTTCCCGACAGGCCCCGCCGCCGCTAGTCCGAGGCGGCCTGGATCCCACCCCGCAGGCCGTCGACCGTCCGGGGAACCTCCGCCCCTCCACGCCGTGCAGGGCCACCGCGGTGTTCCGCTACGCCCCCGTCAGCGCAGCCGATGGCGCGACGCGCTGACCGGCGCGGCCCCACCAGCCCGACCCGAAAGGTAAGCGCAAGCTCGCCGTCGTTGCCGCCTCGGCGGAGCGGGTAACCGCTACGCATGGATGGAAAAGTCAACACCGAGACCCGGCGACCTCTGCAGGACGACCGATGGATCCGCCGCCCGGCCCTCATGGCAGGTGTCGTCGTCGAGTTGCTCCTGATCGGCCTCTTCGTCACCACGTTGTTCCGGGCCCCGAACCCGGCGTGGTCGGGCTGGACCGCAGCCTTCGCCATCGGCCTGCCGATCGCGATGTACGTCCGCCACCGGCGCCGTCTCCGACGGACCGGCGACTCCCCCACCTGACGGACTTCCGACGGCCCCGATCGCCGGGCCTGGCGCCAGGTATGTCACTGCGGTCCACCGCAGCATCTGACCTCAGGAGCGGTACTCGGGGTTCGGGAAGTCGAAGCGGGCACCGGCGTCCCACTCGCGGCGCTGGTTGCCCTACGCGGGGAACCCGCCGGCGTCGCGCAGCATCCGGGCCATGTGCAGGAGGTTCCACGTCATGAAGGTGGTGTTGCGCTGGGTGAACTCGTTGTCCACCCCGGCGCGCGTGCCGTCCTCGAGCTCATCGCCGTAGCTCGGCCCCGGCCCCGCCTCGCCGATCCACCCGGCATCGGACTGCGGGGCCACGCTGTAGCCGATGTGCTGCAGGCTGTAGAGCACGTTGGACGCGCAGTGCTTGATCCCGTCCTCGTTGCCGGTGATCAGGCATCCCCCGACCCGGCCGTAGTACAGCCACTGGCCGCGCTCGTTGAGCTCCCCGGAGTGGGCGTACAGCCGCTCGATGATCTTCTTCGTCTCGCTGCTGTTGTCGCCCAACCAGATCGGCCCGGCGATGACGAGGATGTCGGCGGCCAGCACCCGCGGGAACAGCTCCGGCCACGCGTCGACCTCCCACCCGTGCTCGCGCATGTCGGGGTACACGCCGCTCGCGATGGGATGGTCGACCGCCCGGAACTGGTCGACCGCCACCCCCTGCTTCACCATGATCGACGCGCTCGCATCCACCAGGAGCTGGGTGTGGCTCGCCGCCGGGACCGGGTCAGGGTGGTGTTGATGAACAGGGCCCTGAGGCCGCCGAAGTCCGTACCGGTGTCACTCATGCGCGGACCGTAGCGCTCGGCGGCACGGGCGCGTCCTCGATGCGCTCGAAGAACGGGACGGGCCACGGCCGGGGCGGGCATCCACGCCGGCCGCCCGGCTCCGCACCGAGTCGGGCGGCGTCTCCGTCCGCACCGCCCTTCCGCTGTGACCTGGTCGGACTCGCCCGCACGTGGACCGACGGCACGGCGAAGGCGGTACCTGCGGAATGGCAGCTCGATGGCCCGGCGTTGCGGTGAGCGAGAACGGCATCCGGACCCAATCGGAGGCCTTGACCTTCTTCGCCATGACTATTCCCTCTCGAATGTGACGAATCCGTGGTGGACGATCAGCGGGCGGCGAGCAGGTCGTGCGCGGGCGCAGCGCCCGCAGTGTCGCGATGTGGTCCTCGGTGCTGCCTCCCGCGGAGAAGGTGAGCACCGGCATCGAGGCGCCCGCGGCGTGCCACGCGGCCATGCCCCTCCACCAGTTGCGGGCTGCTGGCGTCCAGCCCCAGCACGAAGCGCCCCTCGGACGCCTCCTGCAGGCTCACCGCCGCCGTCGCCAGCAGTCCGGCGCTACGGCTCCACACGTTCAGCACCCCGGCGCTGAGCGTGATCCGCTCGGTGCGGGCCGCGATCTCGGCGAGCAGGACCACCGCGTCGTGCGCCCAGCCCTCCGCGACGAAGAAGGCGGCGTAGCCCAGCCGCTCCGCCTCCGCCACCTCGACGATCACGTCACGGCGTGTCTCGGTGGGTGTGAACGTCACGGCGATCGACCTGTGCTCGACGAACGACATCGGATTCTCCGTCCATTTCGGCTCTCTCGGCAGGGCCGAACATTGTCCGGCGCAACGGCGAATTCCATCGATGCGGTCGGTCGTTCATGTTCGGAAAGACATTCATCGATCCGTTCCCGGACGGTCATCGGTGCGGCGGTCGGCGACGGTCGTGGCCGTGGGAGGGTGGTGAGGTGACGATCCGGTGCACGCGATGACCGAAGCGCTCGCCTTCGACATGTACGGCACGCTGGTGGACCCGATCGGGATCACCACGGCGCTGCAGGAGGTGTTGCCCGAGGACGCCGACCGGCTCGCCGTGCTCTGGCGCTCCACGCAGCTCGAGTACACCTTCCGGCTCACAGCCATGGGCGTCTACGAGGACTTCGAGCGCGTCACCCGCAAGGCACTCGACCACGCCCTCGCCGTGGTCGGCCGCGACCTCGGTCAGGCGGCGAAGGACATGCTGATGGGCCGCTACAACGATCTCGAACGCTTCATCGATGTCGCTCCCGGTCTGGACCGTCTCCAGCAGGCCGGCCATCCGATGGTGGTGTTCTCCAACGGTTCCCCGCGGATGCTGGAACCGCTCATGGCGGCCACCGGCCTGGACCGCTGGTTCGACGGATACCTCAGCGTCGACCCGGTCCAGGCGTTCAAACCGTCGCCGCGGACCTACCGGTACGTCGCCGAACAGCTCAACCGGCCGATCGGGCACATCCGGCTCATCTCGTCGAACCCGTTCGACATCTCCGGCGCCCGCACCGCCGGCATGAGCGCGGCCTGGGTCAACCGGTCCGGTGGCCCGTTCGACACGCTCGGGGATCCTCCCGAGGTGATCGTCAGGTCGCTCACCGAGCTGGCCGACGCCCTCGCCCACCCCGCCTGACCGCACCCGGCGTTCGACGACCGTAAGGCCGGAAGCGCGCCGCCCAGGGCAGGCTGAGAGCTCCGGCTCACGGCGTCCTGTGACAGCGGACCGACGGAAGGGCGGAGAACATGACGGTGCTGGCCGTGGCGACGGGCGGGGTGGCCGGTATCGGCATGGGGTACGTCCTGCAGCGCGGCCAGCTGTGCTTCCACTCGATGATCGACGGCGCGCAACGGGGCAGTTTCCTCCTGCTCCGGGCATGGGGGCTGGGCGTCGCGATCGCCGCGGTGGGCCTGTCCGTGCTGCTCGCGACCCCGCTCGGGGCCGGGCTCGACCACGGACTGCCCTTCGCGCCGGTGGGCAACATCGCCGGCGGGCTGCTCATCGGGCTGGGCATGGTCATCGCCCGCAGCTGCGTGTCCGGGCTGTTCTTCAAACTCGGCGCCGGCATGCTCGGCGCCACCATCGGCCTGGCCGGCTGGGCGGTCGGCGAGCTCGTGGCCCGCCGGATCGCCGTGCCCGGGCCCGTCCTCCTGCCGCCGGGCGACGGCGCGACGATCCCGGAGCTGCTCGGCCTCCCCCGTGCCGTCGTGGCGGTCGCGTTCCTCGTCGCTGTCGGGGCGTTCCTGTGGCGGCGCCGGTCTGTCGAGCGCCCCGAGCAGTCCTGGCAGTGGGGTTGGCCGATGCTGGGTGTCGCGCTCGGCGTCGTCACCGTGGCCGGCTGGGTGCTGGCCGCGTTGGGTGGTTCGCCGTTCGGCCCCAGTTCGGTCGGCGCGGTCACCAGCATCGCCGTCGGCGCGCCGAACTGGTGGCTGCTCAGCTTCCTGGTCGGCATCGTCGCAGGAGCGCTGGTGGCCGCCCGCTCGGCCGGCGGATTCCGTCTGCGCGGCGAGCAACCGGTCCGCTATGCCCAGCTCGCCGTGGGCGGGGCCCTCCTCGGCGCGGGCGGATGGATCGCCGGGGGCTGCAACCTCGGGCACGGTCTGTCCGGGGTGGCACAGCTCAACGTCTCGTCGTGGGTGGTCGTCGTCGCCATCGCCGGCGGCGTCGGTATCGGGCGGTTGATCCGGACGCGCGTCAGCGCGTCATGACCCGCTGACAGACGGTCTGGTCCGGCTACCTCTTCCCCGTTAGACTGCTGGTCGAACCATCGGTCTAAACCGATGGTCCCCATGCGGGGGTGGACAGGTGCGCGTGTTGATCATGGGTGCCGGGATCGCCGGTCCGACACTGGCCTACTGGCTGCTGCACCTCGGGCACGAGCCCACGCTCGTGGAGCAGGCACCCGAGCTGCGTCGTGGCGGCTACCTCGTCGACTTCTGGGGCGCGGGGTTCGACGTGGCGGAGCGGATGGGCATCGTCCCCGAGCTCCGCGACAGGGGTTACGAGTTCGTCGAGGCCCGGTCGATCGGCCGCGACGGTCGACCGATCGCCTCGTTCCCGCCGTCGGCGATCGTCGGGTCGGACGGCCGCTACGTGACCATCGCGCGATCGGACCTGGCGTCGACCATCCACGCGGCGCTGGACGGGCGCGTCGAGACCCTCTTCGCCACCACGGTCGAGGCGATCGACGACGCGGGCGAGGTCGTGCACGTGACCTTCGAGAACGGGACGCGGCGGGAGTTCGACCTCGTGGTCGGGGCAGACGGCCTGCACTCGCGGGTGCGCGAGCTGACCTTCGGGCCCCAGGAGCAGTTCGAGCGCTACCTCGGCATCGTCGTCGCCGTGTTCGACGTCGCCGGCTACCGCCCGCGCGACGAACTCACCGCCGTGCTGCACGCCGACGTCGGGTTCCAGATGCTGCGGGTGTCCCTGCGGGACGACGCCACCATGTTCTGCGCGACCGTGCGCCACGACGGCGGCGCGCCGCCGGACGACCCTGCCGAGCACAGGGCTCTGCTGCGACGGCGGCTTGCCGGAGCCCGGTGGGAGGTACCGGCGATCCTCGACGCGATGGCGTCGGCCCGGACGTTCTACGCCGACCGCGCGAGCCAGATCCGCATGCCGTCCTGGGCCCGGGGCCGGGTGGCACTGGTCGGCGACGCGGCGGCGTGCCCCTCGTTCCTGGCCGGACAGGGATCGGCGCTGGCGATGGTCGGGGCCTACGTCCTGGCCGCGGAGCTCGCGCGCGCCCACGGCGATCACGTCGAGGCGTTCGCCCGCTACGGCGAGCGCCTGGGCCCGCTGCTGCGGTCCAAACAGGACGCAGCCCGGGGTCTCGGCCTGGCCTTCGCGCCGCAGAACCGGTCGGCCCTGGCCGTGCGCAACACGGTGATGAGACTGCTGGGCCTTCCGCACGTCTCCCGTCTCGTCATGGGCAGGAGCTTCCGCGACGCCGTGGAGCTCCCCGCCATGCCGGTCGTCTGAGCAGCCGGGATCGGCGTGGTCCGTCCCCGATTCGCGAAGCTCCCCCTCGCCCAGCAGCAGGCGATCCTGCGCGCCGCATTGGACGAGTTCGCCGCCCACGGATTCCACGACGCCTCGCTCAACCGCATCATCGAGGCCGCCGGCATCTCGAAGGGATCGATGTACTACTACTTCGACGGCAAGGAGGACCTGTTCGCGCATGTCGCCCGCGTCGAGTTCGTGCGCGTGTTCGCCGCGGTCGGCCCGGTAGCCCTGCCGACCGAGCCCGGGCCCGACGCTTTCTGGTCGGGCGTGGAGGGCTACTACCGCGACTCCGCGGCGGCGCTGGCCACCCGGCCGCAGTTGGCGGCCCTGGTGCGGGGATGGCTCGCGGCGTCGGACAATCCCGCACTGGCGCGGGCACAGCACGAGATGGAACAGGCGGTCACGCCCTGGATCGAGCGCCTCCTGGACGCCGGCCGGGCCGTCGGCGCCGTGCGGACCGACCTTCCCTCCGGCCTGCTGATCGCCGTTGCGCTCGGCATGGGCAGGGCGATGGACACATGGCTGATGGCACAGCCGCTCGAGGGCACTGCGCCACCACCGATCGGCGCCCTCGTCGGCATGCTCCGCAGGGCCCTGCAGCCCTGAGCCGGCCAGGGAAGCGTCCCGGACCTCGTCGCGGCCGCTGCTTTCGGCGCCGTTCGCGGCGTCCTGGCCCGGACTACCGCAGGCGGCTGTCGACGGCTACCGGGGACTTGCCACCGTTGCGGATGCATCCCCGACGGCGCCGACGGTGTCATCGACTGACGGCGCCGGTGAGCTCGGCGAGCAACCCGCGGACGCGGGTGTCGATGTCGTCGCGGATCGGCCTGATCTCCTCCACAGTCCGGCCGGCGGGGTCGGTGAGCTGCCAGTCGAGGTAGCGCTTGCCGGGGAAGACCGGGCAGGCGTCGCCGCAGCCCATGGTGATCACGACGTCGGCGGTCTGGACCGCGTCCGTGGTGAGCCTCTTCGGGAACTCCTGCGACAGGTCGATCCCGATCTCGGCCATGACCTCGCGGACCGCCGGGTTGACCTGGTCCGCCGGCTCGGAACCGGCGGAGGTGACGCGGACCGATCCGGCGGCGTGGTGGTGCAGGAGCGCGGCGGCCATCTGCGAGCGGCCGGCGTTGTGCACGCAGACGAACAGGACCTCGGGGGTCTCGGTCATCAGGGAGGTTCTCCTGGTCCAGGTGGCGGCGGGTGTGGCGGGGACGTGACGGTGGAATGCGTGGCGGTCAGCCGACGGTGCGGGCGGTCCACCGACGACGCAGGGCCAGGGACACGTAGACCAGAGCGACCAGGACCGGGACCTCGATCAGCGGCCCCACCACACCGGCCAGGGCCTGCCCGGACGTGACACCGAAAGTGGCGATCGCGACGGCGATGGCGAGCTCGAAGTTGTTGCCCGCCGCGGTGAACGCCAGCGTCGTCGTCCGCTCGTAGGACAACCCGACCGCCCGGCCGAACGCGTAGGAGCCGGCCCACATGATCGCGAAGTACGCCAGCAGCGGCAGCGCGATCCGCGCGACGTCGAGCGGGCGGGAGGTGATCGCGTCGCCCTGCAGCGCGAACAGCACGATGATCGTGAACAGCAGCCCGTAGAGGGCGAACGGGCCGATGACCGGAAGGAACCTCCCCTCGTACCACTCGCGTCCCTTGGCCTTCTCGCCGTAGCGACGGGTCAGGAAACCGGCGACGAGCGGGACGCCGAGGAAGATCAGCACGGAGACGGCGATCTGCCACGGCGAGACGTTCAGGTCGGTCTGCGGCAGCCCGAGCCAGCCGGGCAGGACGTCGAGGTAGAACCAGCCCAGTGCCGCGAACGCGATCACCTGGAACACCGAGTTCACCGCCACCAGCACCGCGGCGGCCTCGCGGTCGCCGCACGCCAGGTCGTTCCAGATGATGACCATCGCGATGCAGCGGGCCAGCCCCACGATGATCAAGCCCGTGCGGTACTCGGGCAGGTCCGGCAGCAGCAGCCAGGCCAGGATGAACATCAGTGCGGGGCCCAGTACCCAGTTGAGGAGCAGCGAGGGCACGAGAAGTCGACGGTCGCCGGTGACGGTGTCGAGGCGGTCGTAGCGGACCTTCGCCAGCACCGGGTACATCATGATCAGCAGGCCGAACGCGATCGGGAGCGACACCCCGTCGACGGCCACCGCTCCGAGTGCCGCGCCGAGGCCAGGTACCAACCGGCCACCGACGAGGCCGACGACCATCGCGGCGATGATCCACACCGGCAGGAAGCGGTCCAGGGTGGACAGCTTCGCCACGACCCCGGCGTCGCCCTGCGACGGAGCGCCCGGGGTCAGGTTCCCCGTACTCACACCGACACCGCCCAGGCGTCGTCGAGCACGAGCACCGCGGACAGGCGGCGCAGGGCATCGGGCTGGATCCGGTAGTACACCCAGGTGCCCCGCCGCTCACCCGTGATCAGCCCGGCCTCGCGCAGCACCTTGAGGTGGTGGGAGATCGTCGGACCGCTCAGGTCGAACGCGTCGGTGAGATCGCAGACGCACGCCTCCCCGCCCTCGTGGGAGGCGATCAGCGACGCCAACCGCAGGCGCACCGGATCACCCAGGGCCTTGAAGACCTTGGCCAGCTCGACGGCCTGACCGGACGACAACGGCTCCCTCGCCAGTGGCGAGCAGCAACCCTGCTGTTCGGCCGGCCCGGTGAGGCCCTGCCCCTGTTTCGACATATCTCTACCTTGACAGGTGTCGATCCAGAGCGCAAGGTTGTGTTGACCGATGTCGAAGCAAGAGGGAGTGATGGTCATGTCCCGTGTTCAGCTGGCCCTGCGGGTGTCGGACCTGGAGGCCTCGATCGCCTTCTACCGCTCGCTGTTCGGGGTCGAGCCGGCCAAGCGCCGACCCGGTTACGCGAACTTCGCCGTCGTGGAACCACCGCTCAAGCTGGTGCTCATCGAGGGAGAGGCCGACCAGCCGACGGTGATGGACCACCTGGGCGTGGAGGTCGAGAGCACCGACGACGTCCACGAGGCCACCGCCCGCCTGTCGTCGCTGGGCCTGTTCACGCAGGAGGAGAACGACACCACCTGCTGCTACGCGTTGCAGGACAAGGTGTGGGTGCACGGACCCGGCGCGGAGCCGTGGGAGGTCTACACCGTCAAGGCCGACGCGCCGAACGCCACCAGCATCCGCCCCGCCGGTCTCACCGACGCCGACGCGTGTGAGTGCGGGACCCCGACCAGCACTTCGGGAGCTCCCATCGCCTCGTGCTGCTGACGATCGCCTCCTCGTCGGACCACTCCGGATCACCGCGAACAGCGCGGTAGCAGGGGCCGTGCCGGCAGGCGCGCGGTGGTCACTCCGAGGTGTGCTGCGGCGCGGGTCCCTGGCGAGGGGGAGGTGGACACGGCACGACGCCCGGCCCACCTCCCTCGCCGCACGCTCAGCTACCGGCTTGCAGTCGCTTCATCGTGGCGATCTCCGCCTGCTGAGCATCGATGATCTTCTGGGCGAGCGCCTTGGTGTCGGCGCTCTGGCCGTCACGGAGCTCCGACTGGGCCATCGTGACGGCGCCGGTGTGGTGCTCGATCATCATCTGCAGGAACATCCGGTCGAACCCGGTGCCGTTCGCGGCCCCGAGCTGCTGCATCTGCTGGTCCGACATCATCCCGGGCATCGCGGTGCCGGTCCCCATGCCCGACATCCCGGACATGCCACCGGAGGTCGCCGTCGGTGCGGCCGGGGTTCCCCAGCTCTGCAGGAATCCCTGCATCTGGGTGATCTCCGGGCCCTGCGCCCGGGCGATCTGCGCAGCCAGGTCGACGATCTTCTGGTTCGACGTGTGCCCGGCGACGAGCCGTGTCATGTCCACGGCCTGGGTGTGGTGCGGAATCATGCCCTGCACGAAGGCCACATCGGCCTCGTTGTGGGCGGTGGACCGGGGCGAAGCCTCCGCCGACGAGGCGGAGCCCTGAGCGGTCGATGCCGGGGCGGTGGTGCCGCAGCCGGCCAGAACGGTGGCGGCGAGCACGGCGGCGAGCATGCCTGAGGCGGTCGTGCGGTTCATCGGTGGTACTCCTCTGAGAACGTGCGGGACTGATCGGTCGGCGGGGACGCGCCGACCGATCAGTTCCGCAGCACGCAGAGTTGGGCGAGCCGGACCGACGTGGGCGGCGGTGGACGCGGCCACAGGGCCGCGATCCGCACCCGGATCGGAACGGCGTCGGCAACGGAACGGGTCCGGATCACGAAGGTCATGACCCAGAGCGCGAGCAGGAGCAGGGCCCCGAGCACGGCCAGGCACAGGTGCATCATCG
Organism: Pseudonocardia sp. 73-21; assembly: GCF_001899645.1. Taxonomy (GTDB): domain Bacteria; phylum Actinomycetota; class Actinomycetes; order Mycobacteriales; family Pseudonocardiaceae; genus Pseudonocardia. The sequence continues at coordinate 16,658 of NZ_MKVV01000012.1, forward strand.
GGTGGGCGTCCGGCGACGGCGCCGGGCCCGGGTGCATCTCGTTCGGCATCCCCGCCGACATCCCCGCCGGCATCGCATCGACCGGCGCCCCCGGGCCGGTCATGACGTGGCCATGCAGATCCTCCGTCATGGCCGCGGAGGCCACGGGCATGGCGTGATCGTCGGCCATCGGCATGACCAGCGAATGCATGGCGACGACCCCGACGAGGAGCGCGAGCACGACGAGCACGCGCTCCCATCGCCACGAACCGGCCCGTCCCATGACCGCCACCATAACCACTGGGGGGTATGTCCCGCCCCCGCAGTCCTCTTGCATACCTATACCCCCTAGGGGTAACTTCGTTCGCGGGAGGAACCATGAACGGCTACACAGCGGAGAAGGACGTCTACCTCAAGCGGCTGCGACGCATCGAGGGACAGGTCCGCGGGATCGCGAAGATGGTCGAGGACGACACGTACTGCATCGAGGTGCTCACCCAGGTCTCCGCCGCCACCAAGGCCCTGCAGGCCGTGGCACTGGGCCTGCTCGACGAGCACCTCGCCCACTGCGTCACGGAGGCCGCCGCAGAGGGCGGCGAGGTCGCCGAGCAGAAGGTCGCCGAGGCCAGCGCCGCGATCGCCCGCCTGGTCCGTTCCTGAAACCCCGGCCGGCACCCACACCACCGACGGCCCACCACGCCGCCGTCCGAAGGAGGAACACGATGAGCCAGCACACCTACACCGTCAGCGGGATGACCTGCGCGCACTGCGTCAACTCGGTCACCGAGGAGATCAGCGAACTGGACGGGGTCACCTCCGTCACGGTCGACCTGCCCAGCGGGGCGGTCACCGTCACCAGTACCGCACCGCTCGACCTGTCCGCGGTCGAGGCCGCCGTCGACGAGGCCGGCTACCGGCTGATCCCCGAGGAGTCCGTCGCATGAGCACCGCGACCTCTGTACCCCCGGCCCTGTCCACCGACATCGAGCTGTCGATCGAGGGCATGACCTGCGCCTCGTGCGCCAACCGGATCGAACGCACGCTCAACAGGCTCGATGGCGTCACCGCGACGGTCAACTACGCCACCGAGAAGGCCCGGGTCAGCGCCACGGCCGGCATCGACCCGGCAGTGCTCGTCGCCAGGGTCGAGGCCGCCGGATACCGCGCGACACTGCCCCCGGACCCGGCTGCACTCCGTGCACCCACCGTCGCCGACGCGGAAGCAGACGATCCGAGCGGTGCCCTGCGTCAGCGCCTGATCACCAGTGCGCTGCTGTCGGTGCCGGTCGTCGTGCTGGCGATGGTGCCGGCGTGGCAGTTCACCTACTGGCAGTGGATCTCCCTCGCGCTGGCCGGGCCCGTGGTGGTGTGGGCGGCCTGGCCCTTCCACCGCGCCGCAGGGGCCAACCTGCGCCACGGTGCCGCGACGATGGACACCCTCATCTCGATGGGCACCCTCGCCGCCTTCGGGTGGTCGCTCTACGCGCTGCTGTTCGGCAGCGCGGGCATGCCCGGCATGACCCATCCCTTCGAGCTCACCGTCGCGCGCACCGACGGCACGGCCAACATCTACCTCGAGGTCGCCACCGGGGTCACCACGTTCATCCTGGCGGGGCGCTACTTCGAGGCCCGATCCAAGCGACAGGCCGGGGCCGCGCTGCGCGCGCTGCTCCAGCTCGGGGTGAAGGACGTCGCCGTGCTGCGACCGGGTACCGACGGCGCAGCGGTGGAGACGCGCATCCCCGTGGACGAACTCGTGGTGGGCGACCGGTTCGTCGTCCGACCCGGCGAGAAGATCGCCACGGACGGCACCGTCGAGGAGGGCAGCTCCGCCGTCGACGCGTCGATGCTCACCGGCGAGTCCGTCCCGGTCGAGGTCCGGCCGGGTGACGCCGTCGTCGGCGCCACCGTGAACGCCGGCGGCCGCCTCGTCGTGGCCGCCACCAGGGTCGGCGCCGACACCCAGCTCGCCCAGATGGCACGCCTGGTCGAGGACGCCCAGACCGGCAAGGCCCAGGTCCAACGCCTCGCCGACCGGGTCTCCGGGATCTTCGTCCCGATCGTCATCGTCCTCGCCGCCGCCACACTGGCGTTCTGGCTGATCACGGGTGCGGGTGCAGCGGTGGCGTTCACCGCCGCCGTCGCCGTGCTGATCATCGCCTGCCCCTGCGCGCTCGGGCTCGCGACTCCGACCGCCCTGCTCGTCGGCACCGGACGGGGCGCCCAGCTCGGTGTCCTGATCAAGGGCCCGGAGGTCCTGGAGTCCACCCGCCGCGTCGACACCGTCGTCCTGGACAAGACCGGCACGATCACCACCGGCCGCATGTCCCTGGTCGACGTCCACACCGAACCCACCGCCGATGCCGACGAGCTCCTGAGACTGGCCGGGGCACTGGAGAACGCCTCCGAGCACCCCATCGCCGCCGCGATCGCCCGCGCCGCCGGCGAACGGACCGGTGAGCTGCCCGCTGTCACCGACTTCACCAACCTCGAGGGGCTCGGTGTGCAGGGCGTCGTGGACGGCCACGCCGTCCTCGTCGGACGGGCCGCGCTGCTGCAGCAGTGGAGCCAACCGCTCACCCCGGCGCTGGCCGAGGCGATGACCACGGCCGAGCAGCTCGGCCGGACCGCGGTCGCCGTCGCGGTCGACGGCACCGCCCGCGGCGTGCTTGTCGTCGCCGACACCGTCAAACCCACCTCAGCACAGGCCATCACCCGGCTCCGGGCCCTGGGCCTCACCCCGATCCTGCTCACCGGCGACAACGCCGGCGCCGCAGCCGAGGCCGCGGCGCAGGTCGGCATCGACACCGGACCCGACACCGTCATCGCCGAGGTGCTGCCCGCGGACAAGGTCGACGTCATCAAGCGCCTGCAGGCCGAAGGCCGGGTCGTGGCCATGGTCGGGGACGGCGTCAACGACGCCACCGCGCTGGCCCAGGCCGACCTCGGTCTCGCCATGGGCACCGGCACCGATGTCGCCATCGAGGCCGGTGACATCACGCTCGTGCGGGGAGACCTGCGTGCTGCTGCCGACGCGATCCGGCTCTCCCGCAGCACCCTCGCGACGATCAAGGCGAACCTGTTCTGGGCGTTCGCCTACAACATCGCCGCACTGCCGCTGGCCGCCGCCGGCCTGCTCAACCCGATGTTCGCCGGCGCCGCCATGGCGCTCAGCTCCGTGTTCGTCGTCGGCAACAGCCTCCGCCTCCGTCGATTCCAGGGTCTTGTCGACCGGGATGCGGGGGCAGGACGGCACTAGCGGGCACGCGCAACGCCCGACGACCGTGGGCCGTGCCGGGCAGATCCCGGCGGACCAGCTCGCGCACGTCCACACGAGGAGACCGCAATGATGTTCTGGTACGGCAACGGGAACGGCGTCGACGGCTGGGTTTACGTGCTCATGACCGTCGGCATGGTGCTCTTCTGGGGAGCGGTGATCATCGGGGTGATCGCGCTGGTCCGCCACACCACCCGTCCCGAGATCCACGCTCCGAGCCACACGCCGCCGCCCACGCCGCAGCAGCTGCTCGCCGAACGATTCGCGCGCGGGGAGATCGACGAGCACGAGTACCGCAGCCGGCTCGACGTTCTGCACCAGGCGCCCCGCTCACCGGCCGCGCGGTAGCCGCGGATCGGCACCCGACCTTTCCCGTTCCCTGACGACCGACAGGCCGATGTCGAACGGACACCAGCACGGAGCGTCGACTAAGGTGCTCGGCGACGACGAGCGGCGCCGCCGGCGGCTCCTCACAGGGACGCGGTCGCGGGCCGGACGACGGTGACCGGACACGGCGCATGCAACACGCATCTCAGTGCGACCGACCCGAGCAACGTGGCCGCGACCCCACCGGGGCCCCGGTGGCCGACGACGAGGAGATCGGCGTGGCCGGCCTGCTCGATCAGCACGTCCGCCGCGGACCCGGGCACAGCGACGACATCGACATCCGGTGCGGACTGCGAGGCCCGATCGATCTCCGAGTGGACGAGTTGCCAGGTCGCGGTATCGACGTTGCGGGTGAGCGTCTCCACGTCCGGCGGTCGGACGACGCCATACACGCGCCCCCACTCACCGGGCGGGTCGAATGCGCGAGCCACGATGACGGTGGCTCGGCGGCGTACCCCCTCGGCCAGGGCGTAGCGCAGTGCGTCCAGTGAGGACTCTGATCCGTCGACACCGACGACGATCGTGGAGTGAGGTGTCATGCCGGCCTCCTTCGTGTGTGCCCGACATGCTGCCGCCGCCACGCGCCGACCACGACCGGCCAGAAGTCCCGCCCGGACGGTCGGTGGGCCCGGACGTGTTCGCCGGCGACGGCAGCGGGAACCGCTCCTGGCCCGGATGCGCACGATTGGGGTGGTCCACCTTCCGAGAGCGAACGCGCCACGGTGACCCACATCGACGAGACCCGAGCGGTCGAGCCGGGTTCAGCGCCGGATCCGCGCCGACAGCAGGTCCACGACCACTACGGCGTACACGTCGGGCGGATGGACGCCGACGGCACCGTCCGCACCCACACCGGCATCCGCGTCGGACGGACCCGGCAGAACACCTGACGCGGCCCGGTCGCCGACACGCGACCTCGGCGGGGTGGCGGGTTGCCCGAGCCTGCGGTGCTCACACCCCCTGCCGGCGACCGTTCGATTCCACCGGGGCACCGGACAACAGGTCGTCGAGACCCTCGTCGAGGTCGTCGTCGCCGTAGAGCGACGCAACGGCCAGCAGCGCTGCGGAGTTGTCCCATTCCTGCGGTGCGGGATCCGCGTCGAAGGGGAGGGTCCGGATGATGGCAGACATCATGATCACACCTTCGGGTTGGCACCGTCTCCTCCTCATGTTCACCAGGGCGGCGCGTGCTGCACAGGGACTTCCGACCCGGAACCCCCGCCCCGGGTCGTGCCACGACCGGACTGGCGGCCTCGATCAGTACAGCGAGATCGTCGGAAGGCTCACGCACCGCAGCGACAACCCGGGCGACTGGCGGGTCCGCCAGGATGGACGCCGGGGACGAGCGGGCTGGCTCCGCCCGCTCCGAGCATGAGTGCGCGACCCCGAGGCGCCGCACCAGTCGACCACCCATGCTCACCAGGGGCGCGTCCGAACGCAGCCACTGGGAGACGTCGACCGCGAGTACCATCCGCCCGTCGGTGGCTCTGGGCAGCGGCAGCGACGCCAGCGTTCGGCGGATCCGTTCCGGTTCCACCCGACTGCGACTGAGCGCGTCGTACATCGCGCCGTACCCGCGGTCGATGCGCGGCCACCAAGGTCAGATCGATCAGCGACCGGACCGACCCGTCAGCGCACAGCACGCACCGGTCAGTCAAGCAACGCCTCCGCCCGCAAGGTCGACGACGTGTAGAACTTCCGCCGGAAGCAGTCAAGATCACCCCGTCGGGCCGAGGTGTCACCCCGCTCTGCACTACGGGCATGCGCAACACCGGCCATCACGGCCACCGCTTTCGTCCTCGAGCTCTGCGAGAGGAACCCGAAGAGGCTCAAGCGGTGCCATGCCATGTCCCGGCGACACGCCGAACACCCGCGCACACCGTCCTCGACCTGACCACCCGAGGTCAAAGATCAAGCTGAGTGCCAAAATTGGTTCATGCCCCGCGGGTGCCGGAGGCGGTTCATCCTCGCGGTTGGTCGGGAGAAGGCGCCGCACCAGCGGGCCGGGACCGCCGCCTGTCGCGTAGCCGACGCCGACGGCCGAGCCCCCGAACTCGGGTTGATCGGCTGCTGAAGAGGAACAGCCGACTCCGAGGTCGGGGTGCTCGGCCGCTGGGGAGGGGATGCCGCTCGAAGATCAGCGGTTTCCCCCTCGTACCTGACCCGCGCGAATCAGGCGTCGGTGGGTGCCGGACGTCCGGCCGGGCCCTGGCGGACGTAGTCCGCGGCGAACGCGGCGCGTTCGTCGTCGGTCATGTTGTTCAGGGCCAGGTTCGGGCTCGCGAAGGGGGGGCACCGTCGCATGTGCTCGAGCGTCCACATCTTCTTGGGGTTCAAGTCGAGGTGGGGCTGAGCGGTCAGGGTCTTGCCGTCGTCGCGGACGAAGCCCATGTCGGTGACCACGTCGGCGAAGTTCCAGCCGTCATAGAGGGTCTCCCACTCGCGGTGCCCGACCAGTCGGCCCATGTTCGGGGTCTCACGACCCTGGTAGTTCGGGCGGAAGGCCTCGACGTCGGTCCAGCGGCAGACCTCGTGGCAGTAGGTGCGATGCTGCCCGTCGACCTCGGCCATGACCATGTCCTCACGCACCAGGCACGGGACCATGCAGGTCCAGCACCGGTGCGGGTAGACGTAGTCGACGTCCTCGAAGATGATCGGGTTGTGCCCGTTCGGCACGGCCAGGCGGTTGTAGTTCTCCCACCACGCGCCGTACTTGTCGTACCAGCCCGGGTACTTGTA
>NZ_MKVV01000013.1 GCF_001899645.1 Pseudonocardia sp. 73-21
GGACGGTTCACCGGTGACGAGCGACATCGCCAGGCCGGCCAACAGCAGCCCGACGGCGCCCAGGAACAGTCCCCGCCCCCGTGCGGTGAGCGCGACCAACCTGGCCAGATCCAGGCGTTCCCCGGCGATGGTGAGCACGAGGAACCCGGCCAGCCACGGCACCAGCGTGCTGAGGTCACGGCCGCCCAGCCAGGACAGCCCGGCGACACACCAGCACACCGCGCCCAGTGCCATGATCGCGTTGTGCCACGAGGGCTGGATGCGGTGCAGTTCGGCGAACACCCCCAGCAAGGCGAAGCCGGCGAACCCGATCAACACCTGCCCGGTGCTGGTCGGCAGGCCGATCACCAGCCACAACGCGCCGATCCCGCTGGCTGCCGGGGCCAGCCAGGCCCACCCATGGCCCAGCGCGACCGCCCGCTCCGCTGCGATGAGGGTGCCGAGGAATCCCAGGGGCATCAGCACGCCGTGCAGTTCGGCCAGATCGGTGTGCCCGGCCGGTATCGGCAGGCCCAGCCGCAGCAGCCCCGCCCACAATCCGGCGAGCAGGGCGAGCACGGCGAACGCCAGGACCGGGGTGGCCCACCCGGGGCGGACCGGCCGGCCGACCGGCACACGTCCAGTGGACGCCGTCGGGTTCACCGGTGCCACCCGAGCATTCGCTTCGCGTCATCGGTCATCATGTCCGGGCTCCACCGCAGTTTCCAGACCAGCTCGACCCGCACCTGCGGCGTGCCGGGAAGTTGTGCCAGGCAGCGGGCCACCTCATCGTCCAGGTACGCCCCGAGCGGACAGCCGGGCGTGGTCAGCGTCATTCGCACGATCACCCCGTCGGCGCCGATCGCAATCTCGTAGACCAGCCCCAGGCTGACGATGTCGATCCCCAACTCGGGGTCGATCACGTCGCCCAGCAGGTCGATGACCAGGTCCTCGGTGACCGGCCCGGTCGCCACCGCGGCCACGTCCAGCATGTGCTCGCCCCGTCCGGCCATCGACCGCTCCTATCGCCTGTGATCCACGCAGTAACACTGATATTTTCTACTAGTAGTAGTGTAGAAACAAGGATACTTCGTGTGAGGAGAGTCAGATGACCACTGTGAACGGAACTTCGGTCGGCATGGCACACGGCGACCGCAGCGCGCTGCAGGCGATCCTCGACCATCACGCCGCCCTCGCCCGTGAACTGGACGAACGGGTGGCGCAAGTCCTGTCGGCCGCCCGCGAGGGCGTGGATCCAGAACTCGGGCGAGCGGCACTGACCACCTTCCTGGCCGACGAGCTGCTGCCCCACGCCGCCGCCGAGGAACAGAGCCTTTACCCAGCGGCCGCGGCCGATCCCACCCTTGAATCACTGGTGCTCGCCATGATCGACGAACACCGGGCGCTCGCCCACCGGGTTGACCAACTGGACACCGCGCTCGACTCCACGACGCTCGTCGCCACCGCGGCCGAGATCCGTGCACTGTTCGCCGTGCACCTGCACAAGGAGAACGAGTACCTGCTACCGGCATTCATCCACGCTGGTGTGGATCTACCCGCGCTGCTGCACGACACCCACCATCTGCTCGCGCACGGCCAGCATGTGCGTTGAGCCGAGCGACCGCAGGCCGCGACGCGGGCAAATCGCCTGGCGAGCCTGGTCCGTCTGCTGATCCACAGCTCGCGCGTCCTCGGCGGGGCCGGCCGGCCGAACCCGCCGGCACCCTCCCGCGCTCGAACTCGACGTTCGCCGTTGTTCAGCGCGGGCTTGCGGTCCGTCGGCGACCCTTGGTGGTAGGCGCGCCATCGACCCCGGTCGGCCGCCGCGCAACGGGCATGAGGTGCGCCACGCACAACGTGGGCTCGACAAACGGCTCCAGCCGATCGACCTTCAGGGGTGCCCGTACCTCCGCCAGCACCCCACGCATCAGACCCAGATGCAACGAGCACACCACCTCGCCGTGCTGCGCGGCGACCTCCCGGAACGGGCAGTGCCGCAACCGGATCACCGGCTTCGCCAGATCATTCACCGCGTCCGGTGCGAACCCTGCATCCGCCAGCACCGTCGACAAACGACGGACACCCTCCTCGATGTCGATCCGCTGCGACGGTGCCGGTCGCTCCGCGAGGTAGCGCCCCCACGCCTCGCCGGCCCTGGCCGCGGCCTGGTCGGGCTGCGGCAACGCATCAGCCACCAGGCTGGTGAGCATCTCGGCCAGCAATCGATAACTGCGCCGGCCCGCCGGCATGCCCGTCGCGACGGCGCGATACACCATCCGGGGACGGCCAGGCTGGCTGCGCTCCTCGGCCTCACGCTCGGCAAGATCCGCGTCGACCAACCCGTCCAGATGGAATCGGGCCGTGTTCGGATGCAGGCCCGCGCGCTCGGCAATATCCTGGACGCCCACCGCTTCGCCGGCCGTGCGCAGCAGGTCCAGAACCCGGCCCCGACTCTCGCCGAGCACCGGCCCCCCGCTGGGATCGGTCAACGTCAACTCGCTCATACCACCAGTTTAGCCGAGTGTGTTTGTAGAAACTAGGCAGGCTATGGGTTCTGGGCGAATGGCTTCTCCGGTAGCCGAAGTCGTACCTGTCGGTGAGGTGGGTTGAAGCCGTACCTGACGGCCTCGGGTCGCCGCCGCGACGGGCTCGGCGCTAGCTGAACACCAGCGGCAGCACGATGGCCGCGGTGACGAGGGAAACGCCGCTCAGGAGGTCGGACCGGATGGGGATCACCCGCACGGCGGCGCGCCCGAGACACAGACCGACCAGCGATCCCCACCGTCACGACACCGAACGTCACGGCGGGGACGACGGGCGAGAACCCGAGCATCCCCAGGCCCGTTCCGGCGAGCAGGTTGTCGACGCTCAGCGAGAGCGGCATGCCGAACAGCGTCACCCAGGGATGGCCGAGCTCCTCCGGCTCCGGCTTCCGGATGGCGCCGCCGAGCAGGTACAGGCCGTAGGCGCTTCACGGACTCAATTCGGCGGTGGATCCAGGCTCAGCACTCGCCGCCGCTACGTGCCCGACCACGACCCGGCCGGCTGCCAGTCCTGCTGCGGATGTCCGAGCATGTGCTCGACGAGCATCGCGGTGATCGAGGTCGTCTCGGGGTGGCTGACCGCATGCCAGGGTCGTTCCATCGGTGTCCCCTGGACCGGCAGTTCAACCAGGGTCGCGGCGTGCAGATGTGCCTGCACGGCCTGGCGTGAGACGAGCGTGACCCCCAGACCGACGACAGCTGCTGCGACCACGGCGCCGTGTGAACCCAGCGTCATCTGCGGGGGGGCGATGTCGAGTGCGGCGCTCAACAGCGCGATCGTGGTGGCCCGCATTCCGGACTCCGGTTCGCGCAAGAGCCACGTGGCCCGGGATGGGCTGAACGTCGCCGCGAGTTCCGGATGCCCCACGACCACCAGCGTGTTGGGGCTGACGGCACGAACGGCGGCGTCGAGGCCATCCGGGGGACGACCCGCCACGACGAGGTCGACACCGTGGCGGTGGAGCATCGGCCAGACCGCGCCACGCGGCGCGACCTCCAGGCCGACCTCGATGTTGGGGTGCTCCGCGCAGAACGATGCGAGTATCGCCGGGAGCAGGTGCTCACCTGCTGTGGTGACGGCGCCGAGTCGGATCGCGCCGTGCTCGGGGTCCGACTCACAGCGAGCCGCCCGGATCCCCTCGTCGTGCAGGCCCAGTATGCGGCGCGCATAGTCGGCGTATCGCTCACCTGCCGCTGTCAGGCGCACGCCGCGGCCATGCCGGTCGACCAGCGGCACGCCGACCTCGTCGGCCAACGCCTTGATCGCGGACGACACCGAGGACTCGGTGAGGACCAGCCGCTGCGCCGCGGCGCGGACCGATCCCGAGTCGGCGAGCGTGACGAAGGCTCGCAGCCGTGCGTTCGTTGTCACCCGCCGATGATCCCGGAGGCTGCGCCGGCCCGGTCGTCGGGCCCGGCGAGGCCACCGTCGAACACTCGACTGGCCAGCAGGTCCGCTGCCTCGAGCGTCATGAGCGTCGCGAGGTCGACCCACGTGTCGGGCCCGTCGACAAGCCGGCGGGCCTGGCGTAGGCGCGCGCGTTCGACGGCGTTCCGGACACTGCGGGCGTTGGCGAACCATGGCTGGTGGATTCGCTTGTCCAGATACCTGCGCAGCACGTCACGAGCGGCGGGGGAGAATCGGTATCCGAGCTCATCGGTCATGAGCAGCGCGATCTGTTCGAGTTCGACGACGGTGTAGTCCGGGAAGGTGACGTGGTGCGCAATACGGCTCTGCATGCCCGGGTTGGCGGCGAAGAACGCATCCATGCGGTCGGCGTAGCCGGCGAGGATCACGACGATGTCGTCGCGATTGTTCTCCATCACCTGCAGCAGGATCTCGATGGCCTCGCCGCCGTAGTCGCGCTCGTTCTCGGCCTTGTAGAGGTAGTAGGCCTCGTCGATGAACAGGACGCCGCCCATCGCCCGTTTGATGACGTCCTTGGTCTTGGGCGCTGTGTGGCCAACGTACTGCCCGACCATGTCATCGCGCGTGACGGTGACGAGATGCCCGCGGCGCAGATAGCCGAGGCGGTGCAGGAGGTCGGCCATCCGGAGCGCGACCGTGGTCTTCCCAGTTCCGGGGTTGCCGGTGAAGCACATGTGCAGGTTGGGCTGTTGGGCATCCACCCCGAACTTCGCTCGGGTTCGGTCGATCAGCAGCAGCGCGGCGATCTCGGCGATCCGGGCCTTCACGGGGGCGAGACCCACCAGCTGGGTGTCGAGGGTTTCGATCACCGCGTCGATGCCCGCCTCGCGTCGGGCGGCGGTCAGGTCGACCACGGTATCGGGGCTGAGCGTCGGTTGGTCGGGTGCCGGCCCGTCCGGCAGCGGCATCCGACCGTCTGTGGGACCGGGCGCACCGCCGGACTGGAATGTTCCGGACCGCATCCCGAAGCTGGGGCGGACGGCGTCCTGCGGAGCGGCCACCGATCAGCCCTGCGGGTACCGGTCGCCCGCAGGGCGCTCGGTGGCGTAGGAGTGCGTGCTGTAGCGGATCCGCCGATCGCCGACCTCATGGCGGTCCAGCCGGAAGCCCGGCTCGGCGGCCGGTCGCTGCACGATGAACGACAGCGCCGTGGTCTGTCGGCCGAACCGTGCGTCGTAGGCGTTGAGCTTCACGTACGTGTCGGGGTGCGCGGTGCGGCAGGCGTTGACCTCCATCATGACGCCCGCGGCGTCGGTGAGGTCGAACATCGGCAGCCCCCACATCTCCCAGTAGGTGTTGCGGGGGTGCGGGTCATCGGTGTACTCCACCGACAGCGGCCAGCCGTTGTCGAGTGCGTAGGTGATCTGTGCCGAGATCTCGTCGTCGGTGAAGTCCGGCAGGTAGGAGAATGTGCCCTGGGTGATTCGCATCGTGCGGCCTCCGGTTTCAGGCGTTCGTCGGCGTCGCGACGACGTCCGGGGTGTCGGTGGACTCATAGTCGAATGTGATGTCGCCCCAGGTCGCGAGCGCCACGTCCAGCGCACGGCAACGCTTCCCGGCCTGCTTGAGGATGTCCTCGCCCTCGGCCATGTAGTCGCGCCCCTCGTTGCGGGCCTTGATCATCGCTTCCAGCGCGACGCGGTTGGCCTCCGCGCCCGCGGCGATACCCATCGGGTGCCCGATGGTGCCGCCGCCGAACTGCAGGATCACGTCCTCGCCCAGGTGGTGCAGCAGCTGGTGCATCTGGCCGGCGTGGATGCCGCCTGAGGCCACCGGCATGACGCCCGGCAGCGACGCCCAGTCCTGGTCGAAGTAGAGGCCCTTGACGGGGTCGGCGGCGATGTGGTCGTCGCGCAGGGTCTGGTAGTAGCCCGCGACCATGTTCGGGTCGCCCTCCAGCTTCCCGACGACGGTGCCGGCGTGGATGTGGTCCACCCCGGCCAGCCGCATCCACTTGGAGATCACCCGGAAGCTCACGCCGTGCGTCTTCTGTCTCGTGTACGTGCCGTGGCCCGCGCGGTGCAGGTGCAGCAGCACCCCGTTGCGCCGCGCCCACTCGGCCATGGACTGGATCGCGGTGTAACCGACCGTCAGATCGATCATTACCACGACAGAGCCGAGCTCGGCGGCGAAGTCCGCGCGCTCGTACATCTGCTCCATCGTCGCGGCGGTGACGTTGAGATAGTGGCCCTTGATCTCCCCGGTGGCGGCCTGCGCCCGGTTCACCGCCTCCATGCAGAACAGGAACCGATCGCGCCAGCGCATGAACGGCTGGGAGTTGATGTTCTCGTCGTCCTTGGTGAAGTCGAGGCCCCCTCGAAGGGCTTCGTAGACCACGCGGCCGTAGTTGCGCGCCGAGAGGCCAAGCTTGGGCTTCGTCGTGGCGCCCAGCAGCGGCCGGCCGTACTTGCCGAGGTGCTCGCGCTCCATGACGATGCCGTGCGCGGGGCCCTGGAAGGTCTTCACGTAGTGGATCGGGATCCGCATGTCCTCCAGCCGCAACGCCTTGAGCGGCTTGAACCCGAACACGTTGCCGATGATCGAGCTCGTGAGGTTGGCGATCGAGCCCTCCTCGAACAGGTCGAGCTCGTAGGCGATCAGGGCGATGTACTGGCCCGGGGTGCCCGGCACGGCCTCCACCGAGTAGCACTTCGCCTGGTAGTGCTCGTGCGCGGTGAGCCGGTCGGTCCACACCACCGTCCAGGTGGCCGTGCTCGACTCGCCCGCCACGGCCGCGCCGGCCTCCTCCGGCGGCACCCCGTCCTGCGGGGTGATCCGGAAGGCGCACAGCACGTCGGTGTCCTTCGGGACGTAGTCCGGCTGCCAGTAGCCCATCTCGGCGTACGGGATCACTCCTGCGTTCCATCTGTCTGCCATGTGGACAATAGTGATGGTGCCAAACTGGGTCTGTCTATCATGAATTGACCGCTGACAATGTAGCGATCGTCAAAGTGTCGCACCACCCTCGCTCTCCACCACTCGGGGGAGGTGCGACCCGGATGTCGACTCCTAACGTCGCGCAAGACCGACGGAGGGACGAACATGACGAGCGCGTGCAGGCAGGTAGCGGCGCGAATGGTGGCCCCGGGCAAGGGAATCCTCGCCGCCGACGAGAGCATCGGCACCATGTCGATGCGCCTGGGGAAGGCGGGCGTCGAACCGTCCGAGGAGAACAGGCGAGGCTATCGGGAGTTGCTGGCGACCACGCCCGGTCTCGCCGACGGCGTCTCCGGGATCATCTTCTGCGACGAGACATTGCGGCAGCGCCTGTCCGACGGACGGACATTCGCCGACGGACTGGCAGCCGCGGGCATCCTGCCCGGTATCAAGGTCGACACCGGGACCACGGCATGCCCGGGGCTCCCCGGTGAGACGATCACGGAGGGCCTTGACGGGCTGGCCGGACGGTTGGCCGAATACGCGCAGCTGGGCGCGGCATTCGCGAAGTGGCGTGCTGTGATCAGGATCGGCGACGATCTCCCGAGCGAGGCCGGCGTCCGGGCGAACGCACATGCGCTCGCCCGCTATGCGGCGGCCTGCCAGCAGGCGGGGATCGTGCCGATCGTGGAGCCCGAGGTACTGATGGACGGCACCCACTCGCTGCGTCGCTGTGCCCAGGTGACCACTCGGGTTCACCATGCCGTCATCGCCGAGTTGGCAGCGTTCTCGGTCGACCCGGCCGGGATGGTACTGAAACCGAACATGATCGTCGAGGGTGCCTCGTATCCGGAGCGCTCCACTCCCGAGCAGGTCGCCGAGGCGACGGTGAACGGCCTGCTCAGCGTGCTGCCCAACGATCTGGCAGGAGTCGCGTTCCTGTCCGGCGGCCAGCCGGCAGAGCGGGCGACCGCCAATCTCGCCGCGATGCAGGCGCACCGCACACCGTGGCCACTGACGTTCTCCTTCGGCCGCGCACTCGTGAATGTCGCGTTGACGGCATGGGCGGGCGACGCCGGGCGTGTCCCGGCCGGTCAGAGTGCTCTGGCCGAGCGGGTGGCCGCCAATGCGGAGGCGGTGCGCGGAAGACAGCGGGTGCAGACCGGGTGACCTGCCGGTCACCGGGCCCGCCCGCTCGGGCCACGAACGATGCACTCAGGGTGATCATCGTGGCCCCTCCCGGCAGGGTCCGACGATGACCCTCCGAGCCCGACGGCCTCCCCCCGTCGGCCACCTGCCCGGGGGCTTCGCAGCCCCCGGGCCCGACCTCAGCGTTGTTTCTCGACCTAGGAGGTGCGATGCCAGTTGCCCCGCAACCGACGCTCGTCGCGTCGGTGTTGCCCGCGGATTTCGCCAATCTCGGAGCCCAGCTCCAAGAACTCGACAAGGCGGGCCTAGACCGCGTTCAGTGGGATGTGATGGACGGCCGATTCGTGCCCAACCTGACCTTCGGGCCCGACGTCATCGCCTCCACCCGCGGCCTGGTCGGCCTCGGGTTCGAAGCCCACCTGATGGTGGAGGACCCGGATCCGATGTTGCCCCGATGGGTCGAGGCCGGATGCGAGATCGTCATCGTGCATGCCGAGGCGAGCACCCATCTGCACCGAACCCTGGCCAGGATCGCCGAACTCGGGGCACGGGCCGGGGTCGCGCTGAACCCGGCCACTCCGTTGTCCGCCGTGCACCACGTACTCGACCTGGTCGACCTGCTGCTCGTGATGACGGTCGATCCCGGCTTCGGTGGGCAGCGCTACCTGGCGAGCATGGAACCCAAGATCGCGGCAGCCCGGGCTGAGATCGACCGTCGCGGCCTCGACATCGAACTCGAGGTCGACGGCGGCATCGACGGCAGCACCATCGCTGCCGCCTCCGCCGCGGGCGCCGGCGTGTTCTGCGCCGGCTCGGCACTGTTCGCCGGAGCCGGAACCTTCACCGACCGGGTGGCAGCGCTGCGAACCGCCGCCACGACGGGAGCAGCAGCGTGAGCCGCGTCCTTGGCGCAGCGATCGAGAACGACATCGAGGACGACGTTCCGGACGAGCTCGCGGCCACGACACTGCGGTTCCTGGCCGCCGACGCCGTGGACGCGGCGAACAGCGGCCATCCTGGCCTGCCGCTCGGTATGGCGATGCCCGCCTGGGTGCTGTGGTCCCGACACCTCCGACACGACCCGTCCCGACCGGACTGGCCCGACCGCGACCGGTTCGTGCTCTCTGCCGGACACGGCTCGATGCTGCTGTACGGCCTGTTGCACCTGTTCGGCTACGACCTGCCGCTCAACGAGCTGCGCAGGTTCCGACAGCTAGGCTCGCGCACTCCCGGGCACCCGGAGGTCGGCCACACCCCGGGCGTGGAGACGACCACCGGCCCGCTGGGCCAGGGTCTGGCCAATGCGGTCGGGATGGCGCTGGCCGAGCGGATGCTCGCGGCCCGCTGCAACACCACCCATGAGGTCGTCGACCACCGCACCTGGGTGCTCGCTGGCGATGGCGACCTCATGGAGGGGATCAGCCACGAGGCGGCTTCCCTGGCGGGCAGGCTGGGGCTCGGACGCCTGACCGTGATCTTCGACGACAACGACGTGACGATCGACGGACCAGCCGGCCGCAGCTGCGCCGACGACGCCGCAGCCCGCTTCGCGGCGTACGGCTGGCGTACGATCCGGGTGGACGACTCGCGGGACGTCGCGGCGCTCGACGGGGCGTTCGCCGAAGCCACGGCGACCGACGACCGCCCGACCTTCATCACGATCAAGACCATCATCGGATACGGTGCCGCCGAGGTGGAAGGAACCTCGGCCGCACACGGCACCCCCCTCGGCACGGACGCGCTGGCCGCGATGCGACGCCGTTTCGATTGGCCCGACGAGTCCTTCCACGTGCCCACCTCGGTTCGGCTCGCCGGTGCGGCCCGGGCCGGTGAGGGCCGGCAGGAACGCCTTGCATGGGAACACCGCCATGCGGCGTGGACCCGGCAGAATCCGGGCCTCGCCGTCGCCTTTCCCCTCGATCGAACCCCCCCTCCACCAGACCTCGCCGTGCTGGCGCCGCTGGCCGACGGGCAGGAGGAGGCCTTCCGGGTGGCTACCCGGAAGGCCTCCGGAGCGGCCCTGCGGGCGCTGGCCGCGGAGTATCCCGCACTCGTGGGCGGGTCCGCCGACCTCGCTGCATCCACGAACACCGCGATCGCCGGTGGAGACATCGCACCGGGGGACTACGCGGGCCGCACCGTCCACTTCGGCATCCGCGAGCACGCGATGGCCGCCGCGCTGAACGGGATTGCCCTGCACGGAGGGCTGCGACCGTTCGGCAGCACGTTCCTGGTCTTCGCCGACTACCTGCGCCCCGCCCTGCGGCTCTCGGCACTCATGCGCCAGCCAGTGATCTACGTGTTCACCCATGACTCGGTGCACGTCGGTGAGGACGGCCCGACCCATCAGCCGATCGAGCAACTCGAGTCGCTGCGGATCATCCCCGGTCTCACCGTGCTGCGCCCCGCCGATGCCACGGAGTCGGCACTGGCGTGGGAGCTCGCCGCGGCGAACCTCGACGGCCCGACCGCGCTGGTGCTCAGCCGGCAGGACCTACCGATTCTCGGCGGCACCGGGATCGACGACCTCCGGCAACTCGGTGTGCGAACCGTACGCACGGCACCGGGGACCCCCGACATCGTCCTCGCCGCAAGTGGGTCAGAGGTCGACCTCGCGATGGTCGCCGCCGGGCTGCTGGCCACCCGCAGTGGTGTAAAGGCCGAGGTCCTCTCGGTGCTGTGCCGCGAGCGCCTGGATTCAGCACTGCGCGACGGGCGCTTCCGGAGACCCGAGGTTCCGGTCGTGTGGATCGAGGCGGGCGTGACGACGGGCTGGCGGGCGATCGCGGGACCTCGGGATGTTGTCATCGGGCTCGACAGGTTCGGCGCCTGTGGTCCGGGTCCGGAAGTGGCGGTGCACCTCGGCCTCTCAGGATCAGCCGTCGCCACGGCCGCACTCGACGCGCTCGGCCGGACATCACCGACCGGAGGGCCCTGAACAACAGCGGGGCGGCATCTCGGGACCGAGGCCTCCTCGTTCGCCTTCGAACGTGCGAGCGGTAGGTTGGGTGCGTGGCTGCGCGCGCCGCGCTCGATACACATCGAGGTCCATCCGCGCGTCTGACAGGGATTCCACCAGGGCCGGGGATAACCGTGACCGAGGTGGCCGGGTGGTGGGATCAGGGCCGTTCACACCACCTCGGCGGATGCTCGGGCCGTACCGCACATGGCGGGGCGAGTCGCCATCCGAGCCCTCAGCAGTTGACCCATGACACCGGGACGGACATGCACGAGCTCTCGATCTGCCGATCCATCGTCGACATCGTGAACCGCAACGCCGCCGGGCGGGAGGTCCGCGCGGTGCACCTACAGGTGGGGCAGCTGCGCCAGATCGTGCCGGACACGCTGGTCTACTGCTGGTCGCTGGTGAACGACGACACCCCCCTCGCCGGTTCGACGCTGGAGGTCGAGAGCATCCCGGCGGCCATCCGATGCCGGTCCTGCGCCGCCACCACCACGATCTCCGCACCCGTGCTCGTCTGCGGTTCCTGCTCCGGGACCGACGTCGAGATCATCACAGGTGAGGAATTCCTGCTCACCACGCTCGATCTCGCGGAGGCCTGACCGATGGGACGTTTCCACCAGCACGACGACGACCACGGCCACCACGACTTGGACGACAAAGGTGACCACTCCGGCTACGCCACCGGAACCGAGCGCATCGAGGTCCTGGAACGGATCTTCGACGAGAACGACCGGATGGCCGCGGCCAACCGCGCGGACTTCGACGCGGCCGGCGTCACCGCGGTGAACCTGATGTCGTCGCCGGGCGCGGGCAAGACCGCGCTGCTGCGTCACACGCTGGAGCGGCTGCAGGGCTGCGTGCGTGTCGGGATCGTCGAGGGCGACATCGAGACCAGCATCGACGCCGACCGGCTCGACGGGTTCGGGGCCGCGGTCAGTCTGATCAACACCGCCAACGGGTTCGGCGGCGAGTGCCATCTCGACGCCCCGATGGTGCGCTCAGCCCTACCCCGGCTCCCGCTGGCCGAGCTCGACCTGCTGATCGTGGAGAACGTCGGCAACCTCGTGTGCCCCGCCGAGTTCCAGGTCGGCGAGCACCGCAGGGCGATGGTCTACGCGATCACCGAGGGTGAGGAGAAGCCACTCAAGTACCCGGTGATGTTCCGCTCTGCGGACGTTGTCCTCGTCAACAAGATCGACCTGCTCCCGCACCTCGACTTCGACCTGGACGCGTTCTACACGAACCTCAAGGCCGTCAACCCCAACGTGCCCGTGATCGAGACCAGCGCCCGCACCGGGCAGGGCGTGGAGCAGTGGTGCGACTGGCTGAGCAACCGGCGACACGGCTGAGCCTGGATCCACCGCCGAATTGAGTCCGTGAAGGCGAGTCGGAACACACGAATGCCCCTCTGAGCTGGGAGAATGTGGCTTGCGACGGTCACATTGGTCCCATACAGAAGGGCATCCGCTGGATTCGGCCATCTCATGTCCGCCGCGTCGTGTCGGTTCGGTTCGACGACCCGACCTCGTGTCCTGCGCCGGGCTGGTGCCGGTGATGGCGCTGGCCGCGCGTTGCGGGCTGGAGACGTTGCTCGGCGGGCGGCTGACCATGGCCGGGAAGGGCACCGCGAACGCTGCCGGGAAGGTCCTCGCGCTGGTGACCGGGATGATCTCCGGGGCGGACTCGATCAACGACATGGACCTGCTGCGCCACGGCGGGATGACGCGACTGTTCGACCGGGTGCGTCCGGGCCGGGCCGCGAGCTCGAGTTCGGTGTGCAGGAGCGCCAGGGGCGTGCGCAGCTCGTGTCCGGCGTCCGCGACGAACCCGCGCTCGCGGTCCAGCGCCTGCGGCAGCCGATCGAGCAGCGCGTTCATCGTGGTGCCAGCGCGGCGATCTCGTCGCGGGCCGAGGGCAACGCGAGCCTGCGGTTCAGATCCTGCTCGCTGATCTCGGCGGCCTGGCTGCGCATTCGTTCCACCGGCCGCAGCACAACCGGGGGCCATCCAGTTTCACTGGCGAAGCGTCTCCGACGGGGACTCGCCCCAACGCTTTCGATACAGGACGGCGAAGCTTCCCAGATGGTTGAAGCCCCACCGTTGGGCAATCTCGGTGACGGTGACCCCGTCCGACGGGACAGCGTCCGTCAGGTCCCCTCGCGCGCGTTCCAGTCGCCGGTCACGCAGGTACAGCATCGGGCTCGTACCGAGCTCGTCATGGAAACCTTGCTGGATCGCACGGATGCTCATGTGGGCATTCACGGCGAGGTCGGTCATCGTGATGCGTTCTGAGAGATGGGTTTCGATGTAGTCGAGAGTGTTCCTGATCACTCTCTTGGTGGGCGATCCCGTCGGTCGTACCAGCTGTGACCGATAATTGGATGGCTGCACAAGCAGCAGCGTGCTCATGAGCAACTCCTCCATCGGGCCGACCCCTTGGCCGCGATGTATGAGGGAACCTTCGTGATAGATTTCGCTGTGCAGAAGTTGGATCGCACCGTTCCATCGCATCGCGTCATCGGTAGTCAGGTCCATCTCCGGTTCGAACGCGATCGGCCGGCGCAGGCTCCCACCGAGTAGCCTGGTGAGGTGACTGGTGACCGCATCCTGCTCGAAACGGATAACGAGTTGAGGTGAATCGTCGTCCAGTGCCATTGTTAGGTCGTCGCCGGGACTGGTGACCGCGGCTTGGATCGGGTTGGCGTCGAAAGTGCGACCATTCTGCTCGCAGATGACTCGGCCGTTGGTCGGCATGTGCACCGCATAGTACGGCCCGACGGAGCGCATCTTCACAGTCGTCGCAACAGTGAGATCGATATAGAACATGCTGACGTCGCGCATTCGTACCCCGAACATCATGGCGGCGAACGGCTGCGGGTCGGGGTTGCGGACCGTAAGTACAATCGGAGACAGCGCTCGTCCGATCAGGTCAGACGCTTCCCGGACGTCCTCGGTATAGAAAATCTCGTGGTTTTGAAGTCCGGGCGGCACACCGCGTGAGCGGACCTTCCGCCGGACCGGGTCGTCGGTTCGCCGGGCGTCGATGAACCCGAACCGTCTGAGGCGGGACATTTCAGCACACTCCGGATCTTGCGCGATCACGGTGGTGGATCAGACCGGAGGCGAGCCCGTCCAGCAACGTCATCTCTACTCGGTCCGCGGGGACCTCCTACGACACAATGATGGAGAAGGTAGCGCACGGGGCCGGCGCTGCGAGTGCCTACTTCATCGTCGAACAGGAGTTTCCGGGCGTCACATCCGGATCGCGGATGACAACGGCGTGGACTGGCGGGGGAGTGACGGTCCACGAGATCGCGCCGGCTGGGCACGATGTGTACCCGCACTGGCCGGTGACGGCGCCGCCATCTGGCCCAGCACGCGGGCCGGTACTGGGCAACGCTGCGCATCTGAGGGCGAAACTCTGCGCGATCACGATAGTGCCAGCGCCTGAGTGATAGGCAGCTGGTTCCACCCGGTCTACCGTGTGCCGCAACTCACTGTGGGCTTCGTCATCACGGTTGCTGAGCTGGAGGGTCAATTTGGATATCGACAGTCAACTCGTCGCATCGTCCCCGGCCGATGCGTTGATAGAGCGGCTCGACGACCCCAAGGTCGTGGAATCGCTGAATCAGCTCCTCGATCACGCCGACCTTCTCGCGGTGCTCGTGGTTGGTCTCGACGGACTGGTGAGCCGCGGCGAGGTGATAGGTGAGTCTCTCCTGTCAGCGGTCAATGAGTTGCGGGATGTATCTGACGGCCGGAGCCCTTTACGGGATCTCGACCTCGCCGGTCTGGCAAACAGCCTCAAGTCGCTGTCGGGCCCTATTGTCGAAGCGACGCCAGCGCTAAGTACGTTGCTCACGTCGAAGCTCACGGACCCTCAGGCCATCGGAGTGATCTCCCAACTCGGGGAGGCGCTGGTCGAGGGTCGGGAGCGGGCCGCGCACAACCCGAGCACGCCTATGGGCGTGTTCGGTCTGCTTCGGACGCTGAAGGACGAGGACATCTCGCGTGGCCTCGGGTTCCTCATCGAGGTAGCCAGGTCCTTCGGCAAGCAGCTCAAATCCGACTGACCGAATTCGCTTCTCCTCGAGGCGTCCTGGCGGCTCTGCGTTGCCGCCACCACTATCACCACCGAGCCCCGGCTCTCGGACGGGGTACGTGATCCGAAAGGAGTTTCCATGGCGTCTGTGCTGTGGTTTCAGGGTGGGGCCTGCAGTGGCAACACCATGTCGTTCCTCAACGCCGACGAACCCAACGTCGTCGACCTGATCGTCGACTTCGGCCTCGACCTGGTCTGGCATCCGTCACTGGGTCTGGAACTGGGCAAGAACGCGCAGAAGCTGTTCAACGACTGCGCCGACGGCACCAAGCCGCTCGACATCTTCGTCTTCGAGGGCACCGTCATCGAGGGCCCCAACGGCACCGGCCGGATGGATATGTTCGCCGACCGCCCGATGAAGGACTGGGTCACCGATCTGGCCGCCCAGGCGCAGATCGTGGTCGCCATCGGCGACTGCGCCTGCTGGGGCGGTATCCCCGCGATGGCGCCGAACCCCTCGGGCTCCACCGGCCTGCAGTTCCACAAGCGCGACAAGGGCGGCTACCTCGGCCCGGACTTCCGCTCGAAGATGGGCCTGCCCGTCATCAACATACCGGGTTGCCCGGCCCACCCGGACTGGATCACCCAGATCCTGGTTGCGCTGGCCACCGGGCGTGCGGGCGACATCGCCCTCGACGACCTGCACCGGCCCGAGACGTTCTTCAAGTCGTTCACGCAGACGGGCTGCACGCGCGTGCAGTTCTTCGAGTACAAGCAGTCGACCACCAGCTTCGGTGAGGGCACCCGCACCGGGTGCCTGTTCTACGAGTTCGGCTGCCGTGGCCCGATGACCCATTCCCCGTGCAACCGGATCCTGTGGAACCGGCAGTCGTCCAAGACGCGCGCGGGCATGCCCTGCCTGGGCTGTACCGAGCCCGAGTTCCCGCACTTCGATCTGGCCCCCGGCACCGTGTTCAAGACCCAGAAGGTGAGCGGCATGATTCCGAAGGAAGTGCCCGAGGGCAGCGACCACCTGACCTACATGGCGCACGCCGCCGCCGCCCGGATCGCCGCACCGCAGTGGTCCAAGGAAGACATGTTCGTGGTCTGAGCCGGTCAGAGCCGACCCCTCATCGAAAGGACTCCACCACCATGACCGCGCTAGACCTGTTCGTGAGCCCGTTGGGCCGTGTCGAGGGTGACCTCGATGTCAGAGTGACGATCGAGGACAACGTCGTCACCTCGGCCTGGACCGAGGCGGCGATGTTCCGTGGCTTCGAGATCATCCTGCGGGGCAAGGACCCCCAGGCCGGCCTCGTCGTCTGCCCCCGCATCTGCGGGATCTGCGGCGGCAGCCACCTCTACAAGAGCTGTTACGCGCTCGACGTCGCGTGGAAGACCTCGGTGCCACCGAACGCCACGCTGGTGCGCAACATCTGCCAGGCGGCGGAGACGCTGCAGTCCATTCCGCGCTACTTCTACGCGCTGTTCGCCATCGACCTGACGAACAAGAACTACGCGAAGTCGCCGATGTACGCCGAGGCTGTCCGCCGGTTCGCGCCGTACGTGGGCACCAGCTACCAGCCCGGCGTGGTGCTCTCGGGCAAGCCCGTGGAGGTCTACGCGATCTTCGGCGGCCAGTGGCCGCACTCGTCGTTCATGGTGCCGGGCGGCGTGATGTGCGCCCCGACCCTGAGCGACGTCACGCGCGCCATCGCGATCCTCGAGCACTGGAAAGACAACTGGCTCGAGAAGCAGTGGCTCGGCTGCTCGGTCGACCGCTGGCTCGAGGTCAAGAGCTGGGAGGACATGCTCGCCTGGGTCGACGAGAACGAGTCCCAGCGCGAGAGCGACTGCGGCTTCTTCATCCGCTACTGCCTCGACGTCGGGCTCGACAAGTACGGCCGCGGCGTCGGCAACTTCTTCGCCACCGGCACCTACTTCGACCCGTCGCTGTACGGCAACCCGACCATCGAGGGCCGCAACGACGCGCTCATCGGCCGCTCGGGCATCTACGCCGACGGCCAGTGGGAGTCGTTCGACCAGACCAAGGTCACCGAGCACGTCGCGCACTCCTTCTACGAGGGCGACACACCGCGCCACCCGTTCGACGGCGAGACGGTCCCCGTCGACCCGGAGGCCGGTCGCAAGGACGGCAAGTACAGCTGGGCGAAGTCGCCGCGCTACGACGTGGCGGGCAAGGGGCACATCCCGCTCGAGGCGGGCCCGCTCGCCCGTCGGATGGCGGCCGGCGGCCCCAACGCGCTGCCGCACCAGGACGACGACCCGCTGTTCCCGGACATGGTCAACAAGATCGGCCCGAGCGTGTTCGTGCGCCAGATGGCCCGCATGCACGAGGCACCCAAGTACTACAAGTGGGCCCGGCAGTGGCTCGACCAGATCAACCTGCACGAGAGCTTCTACACCAAGCCCACCGAGTACGCGGAGGGTCGCGGGTTCGGGGCCACCGAGGCCGCTCGCGGAGCACTGGCCGACTGGATCGTGATCGAGGACAACAAGATCAAGAACTATCAGGTGATCACCCCGACGGCCTGGAACATCGGCCCGCGCGACGCGTCGAACACGCTCGGCCCGATGGAACAGGCGCTGATCGGCTCGCCGATCGTCGACATCGACGATCCGGTGGAGCTGGGGCACGTGGCCCGCAGCTTCGACTCCTGCCTGGTGTGCACCGTCCACGCCTACGACGGGAAGACCGGCAAGGAGCTCAACAAGTTCGTGATCAACGGAATGGTGTGAGTAGTACGCCTGAGGACATCGACATCGACATCGAACCGCCCGGCACCGAGGTGCTCGTCGTCGGGTGCGGCAACCTCCTACGCGGTGACGACGGGGTCGGTCCGATCCTCGTCCGGCACCTGTGGGAGCGCGGCGTGCCCGACGGCGCGCGGCTCGTCGACGGCGGCACGGCCGGGATGGACGTCGCGTTCCAGATGCGCGGGGCCGAACGGGTCGTGATCATCGATGCGTCCGCCACCGGCGTTGCGCCGGGCACGCTGTACCGCGTGCCCGGGGCGGAGCTGGAGAACGTGCCGCCCCTGCAGGGGCTGCACACCCACTCCTTCCGGTGGGACCACGCGATCGCGTTCGCCCGGTGGGCGCTCGCCGACGCGTGCCCCACCGACATCACGGTGTTCCTCATCGAGGCCGGGACCGTCGAGATGGGGGCCGAGCTGACCGAACCGGTCGTGGCGGGGATGGAGCAGGTGATCGCGCTGGTCGAGCGCGACTTCCTGGCGCCGCTGCGACCGGCGGTGCAGGACGTGCCGACCGTCGAGTTCACGGCGGACGGCTACCTGCGCCTCGACGCGCAGCTGGCCGGCAGCCGCTTCCCGTCCAGCGCCGCGGTGGCGTTGGTCCGGGAGGGCCAACTGTGGCTGCTTCCGTTGCGCGGGCCGCAGAGCGGTGGGCTACTGCTCAAGCAGCGCAACCTGGCGGGCGACCGATCCACGCTCATCCGGGAGGTGCTCGAAGACCGCATTCCGGTCGGCGTCCGCCCGGCCGTGTGGGACGCCGAGCAGGGCGCACTTCGCGTGGCCCTGGAGGAGTCGTGATCGCCATGGCCGACGCCGGCGAGAGCGTCGAGACGTTCGTGTTCGAGGAGAAGGGCCGCTGGGTGGTGGAGATCGCCGTCGTGTTCGCCGACGGCGTGGTCCGCCACCGCATCGACGACTTCAACACCAAGGCCCGCGCCGAGATCTCGGCCGGGCTCATCAAGCGTGCCGCCGAACGTGACTTGCGAGGACCCCTGAATGGCTGACGTCGTCACCACCGTCGCTGTCCGCCCCCAGCCCCTGGGGGCGTTCCCGCTGCCGGCCGGCTACCTGCTCGTGCCGGCGGGGGAGGACACCGAGGACGCCCGGCTCGCGCTGCTGGCCGGGCGGCTGCCGGCGCCGTGGCCCGCGCGGATGCGCGCGCACGAGCTGGCGCTGTTCGACGACCGCGACGGCGCGCTGGCCGCGCTCGTCGGCGACGACGTGGTCACCCGCTACAACCGGTTCGTCCTCGACCCGGACGGGGTGGACGTCGATCAGCTGCGTGCCGATCTGGGCGATCTCGGGCCGCTGGTCGACGTCGTGTCGTTCGTGCTGGGCACGATCGAGGTCCCGCCTCCGTTGGGCGCCGCGGACGGTGAACTGGCGGCACTGGTGCTCTCGGCGCAGGCCGCCCACGCGGGCGATCCGGCCGAGGCCGTGACGTTGCTGGAACAGGCCGCCGCCGCCGCGATGCCGGTGTCGCCGCCACTCGCAGGGCTGGTGCTCGGCGCCGCCGCGTCGATGGCGTCGGATGGCGCGGTGGCGCTCTACGAGCGGGCCATCCGGGCGTTGTCGGCCGCTCCCGACCTACGCATCGGACGCGCGGAGCTGCACCTCGCCCTGGCCGCGGAGCTGCACGAGACGGGCCTGGTCGGCAACGCCATCCCGCACTACCACTCGGCGCTGCAGCTGGTGCTGCGCGACGAGGCCCCCGAGCTGTGGGCCGCGGCGCACGCGAACCTCGCGGCCGCGTACCTGACGATGCCGATGATCGAGGCGTCCGACCAGCTGCGCCTCGGCGTCGCGGTGCAGTCGCTGCGCAGCGCGCTGAAGGTCTACACGCGCGAGACCCACCCGGAACGCTGGGCCAGCACGCAGCTGAACCTCGCCAACTCGCTCGTCTACACGCCGTCCAAGCACCAAGCCGACAACCTCGTGGAGGCCGTCGAGCTCTACGAGGCCGTGCTGGAGGTGCGCGACCGCGAGACCGACCCGCTCGGTCGGGCCCGGGTGCTCGCCAACCAGGGCAACGCGCTGGCGCACCTCGGGATGTTCGACCCGGCCAAGGCCAAGCTCTACGAGGCCCGGTTCCTGTTCGAGGAGTTCGAGGACCACGACTCGATGCGCGCTGTGCGCGGTGTGCTCGACGAGGTCTCCCGACAGCTCGCCCTGATCGCGACAGGAGACCTCTGATGACGACCACCGAGGCGTCCACGTTCGAGGAGCTCGCCAGCCGGGTCGACGCCGCGGCGAAGGCCGTCGCCGATCTCGAACCCGCGGCGCAGAAGGTGGCGCTGGAGCTCAAGGACGCCGTCGAGGCCATCCACCGAGACGCCCTGGTCACGATCGTCCGGGCGCTCAAGACCGATGCGCGGGAGGTGCTGTTCGCACTGGTGGACGACCCGACCGTGCACCTGCTGCTCTCGCTGCACGAGATCATCCGCCCCGACCCGATGACGCTGGCCAACCGCGTACTGGTGGAGGTACGGCCGCAGCTGCAGAGCCACGGCGGCGACGTCAAGCTCGACCGCATCACCGACGGCGTCGCCTACGTCCGGCTGGAGGGCGCCTGCAACGGCTGCTCCATGTCGTCGGTGACGCTGCGCAACCTCGTCGAGGGGGCCCTCGTGGAGGGCGTCCCGTCCGTCACGGGTGTAGAGGTGCTGCCCAACGAGCCGTCGCCCACGCTGATCTCGGTCGACTCGCTGTTCATGGGGCCCGACCCGGAGGCCGAGGGCTGGGTGAAGGCCGCCCCCGCCGCCGACCTCACGGAGGGGGCGGTCAGCTCGTTGAGCCTGCGCTCGGCGTCCGACGTCATCGTCGTCAACGTCGAGCAGCGGCTCACGGCCTACCGCAACGAGTGCGCCCACGAGGGCATGCCGCTCGACAACGCGATTCTCGACACGACCAACGGGACGCTGACCTGCCCCTGGCACGGCTTCTGCTACAACGCCACGAGCGGCGAATGCCTGTCCGCCCCCGGGGCGCAGCTGGAGCAGCTCCCCCTGCGGGTCGACGCCGGCCTTGTGTGGATCCGGGTGGGTGCATGACCCGCCTCGCAGCGCCCGGCGCCACCTCGCAGCGCGTCGACACGCTGCGCGGACGCCTCACGGGCTGCGAGGTCAGGCGATGAGCCGCCCGCTGAACGTCCGGCTGAACATCGGGGGGCGGCCTGCGCTCATCGGGCCCACCTCCTCCGTCGACCTCTCCGGGGGATGGGCGCCGTCCGTGTGGCTCGGGGCGCCGGCCCCGGGCGGGCTCGCCCTGCCGCCGGCCAACCCCACGATGGCGTGGATGTACTCGCCGCGCGGGGTGTACCTCGATGACGACCATCTGGTGGCCGCCGACTCCGGCAACCACCGCGTGCTGATCTGGCACGGCGTCCCGACCGAGGACGAGCAGCCTGCCGA
The DNA here is from genome assembly GCF_001899645.1 of Pseudonocardia sp. 73-21. GTDB lineage: Bacteria > Actinomycetota > Actinomycetes > Mycobacteriales > Pseudonocardiaceae > Pseudonocardia. The sequence goes on from NZ_MKVV01000013.1 coordinate 21,171, forward strand.
CGTCGTGCTCGGCCAGCCCGACGGCACCACCGAGGGCCGGGCCACCGGCGGTCCCGCGCGGGGGATGAACCTGCCCACCGGCGTGCTGGTGCACGACGGGAAGCTGATCGTCGCCGACGCCTGGCACCACCGGATCCTGGTGTGGAACGAGGTGCCCCGCGCCAGCGACACCGCGCCGGACCTGGTCCTCGGGCAGGCCTCACCCACCGACGTCGAGCCCAACCGCGGCGGCGAGTGCTCGGCGTCCTCCTTCTACTGGCCGTTCGGCATCGCGGTCGTCGGCGACCGGTTCTGGGTGGCCGACACCGGCAACCGCCGCGTCCTGGGCTGGGACGGCGGGCTGCCCACCGCGAACCGGCCCGCCGACGTCGTGCTGGGCCAGCCCGACCCCACCCTCCGCGAGGAGAACCGCGGCGTCGACGCCGACGCGCACAGCTTCCGCTGGCCGCACGCGATCACCGGCACCGACGACCTCCTGCTGATCGCCGACGCCGGCGACCACCGCGTGCTGGGCTGGAGCCCGCACCCCGACAAGGACGGCCCGGCCGACCTCATCGTCGGCCAGCCCGACTTCACCACGGTCGGCGAGTGGCCCTACGGCCCCCACACCGGCGACCGCTTCCGCTTCCCCTACGCGATCGGCCTGGACGGGGGCCGTCTCGCGGTCTCCGACACGGCCAACAACCGGGTGCTGCTGTGGGACGCGGTGCCCACCGACGGCCGCGCCGCCGACCACGTACTGGCCCAGCCGACGTTCGCGTCCAACGGGGAGAACCGCTGGGCGTCGGTCGGTCACGACACACTGTGCTGGCCCTACGGCGTCAGCCTGCACGGCGGCGCGCTGGCGGTGGCGGACTCGGGCAACAACCGCGTGGTCATCTGGCGCCGGTCGTGAGCACCGCCGAGATGGACGTCTGCGCGCACGACCCGAGCACCGTGGCGCGCCGACGGATCACGGTCGCCGGGGTCGTGCAGGGGGTCGGGTTCCGGCCGTTCGTGTGGCGGATCGCCACCCAGCTCGGGCTCGCCGGGTTCGTCGGCAACGACTCGACGTCCGTGTTCGTCGAGGTCCAGGGCCCGACCGCGGACCTGGAGTCGTTCGCCCACCGGTTGACCGCGGAGCTCCCGCCGCTCGCGCAGGTGACGTCGGTGGCGTGGGCGGAGATCCCGGCCGGGGCGGGCGACGGCTTCGTCATCGTGGCCAGCCGCACGGTGGACGGGGCGGCCACCGCGATCCCGCCCGACGTCGCCGTGGGCGACGACTGCGTGCGCGAGCTGTTCGATCCCGCCGACCGCCGGTTCCGCCACCCGTTCGTCACCTGCACC
>NZ_MKVV01000014.1:0-146882 GCF_001899645.1 Pseudonocardia sp. 73-21
TCCAGGGCCGTTTCACGGGGGGTCACTTCGGTGCGTTTCCCCTGCTCAGTGCCGGTTTTCCGAGAAGGACAGCTCGACGGCGTCGTGGACGGGCACGAACCCGATGCGCGGGTAGATCGCGTTGGTGGTGGCGTTGTTCCGGTCCGTGAACAGCAGGACGGTGTGGGCACCCTCGTCCAGGGCCCACCGGGCGGCGGCCGCCGTCGCCGCCGCGGCGTATCCGTGGCGTCGGTGCTCCGGGGGTGTGTAGACGGGACCGATCCGCGACATGCCGGCCACCACCGGGCGGGCCGCGGCCTGACAGACCGCGGTCCCGTCCACCTCCCAGAGCACCTCCCCCGCCCCGGAGTCGATCCCCGCTGTGACGACCTCGGCCGGCGTCCGGGGTTCCACCCACGGCATGCCCTCCTCCACGCCGAACGCCACGCGCCAGTCGGCGAGCAGCTCGGCATCGGCGGGTCCGGCGCGACGAGCGGCGCCCGGCACATCGGTGGGCGGAGCGAGCACACCGAGGGTGAACAACCGCAATGCGCGGTCGACGTGCCGTTCGGCGCCGGTGCGGGACGTGTGCGCGGCGGCGAAGGCCTCCGCGGGACCGGTCGGGCCGGTCACTCCGGGCAGTGCGGGATCCGCGGTGGCGAGGGCGGCATCGACGGCCGCAGCGTGGTCGACGGGCACCGCCGACGCCTGCAACGGGCGTCCCGGCGTGCGCAGCGCCGCCCCGACGAGCTCGTGCCCCTCGTGCAGGGACAGCAGCACCTCGGCGGGCTCCCCCTGGCGCACCAGCCCGTCGAGCACCGTGAGCGTCACGGTGTGGCTCAACGGGTCGGAGGCGAGCAGCGGCCGCACGAGGCCGGCGAATCCCGCGACGTCGGCAGGGTCGTGCAGGACGATCTCCACCGGGACAGGGTGCCGCGAGATCTCCCGGGCACGCGACCGGTTTCCGGGTCGTGCGCGGATATCAGGACCGGAACACTGTTATCCGCGCACGGGCCGCGCAGCGGCTCTACAGCACCGGCAGGTACGTCGAGAGCTCGTACGGGGTGACCTGACGCCGGTACCCGTCCCACTCCGCCCGCTTGTTGCGCAGGAAGAAGTCGAAGACGTGCTCCCCCAGCACGTCGGCCACCAGCTCCGAGTGCTCCATCGCCGACAGGGCCTCGGTGAGGTTCTGCGGCAGCGACTCATAGCCCAGCGCACGGCGCTCGGTCTCCGTCAACGACCACACGTCGTCCTCGGTGGGTGCCCCGAGCTCGTAACCCTTCTCGACGCCCCGCAAGCCGGCGCCGAGAATCACCGCGAAGGCCAGGTAGGGATTGCACGCGGTGTCGAGCGTGCGCACCTCCACCCGGCGCGTCGACGACTTGCCCGGCGAGTACATCGGCACCCTCGCCAGGGCCGAGCGGTTGGCGTGGCCCCACGACACCGCGGTCGGGGCCTCTCCCCCGACGATCAGCCGCTTGTAGGAGTTCACCCACTGGTTCGTGACGGCCGAGATCTCCCGCGCGTGCCGCAGGACGCCGGCGACGAACGCCTTGCCGGTCTCCGACAGCTCGTAGGGGTCGCCGGGGTCGTGGAAGGCGTTGCGGTCGCCCTCGAACAGCGAGAAGTGCGTGTGCATCGCCGAGCCGGGGTGCGCGCTGAACGGCTTGGGCATGAACGACGCCCGCACGCCCTGCGTGATCGCGACCTCCTTCACCACGTACCGGAAGGTCATGATGTTGTCGGCCATCGTCAGCGCGTCGGCGTAGCGCAGGTCGATCTCCTGCTGGCCCGGCCCGCCCTCGTGGTGGCTGAACTCCACCGAGATGCCCATCGACTCGAGCGTCTCGATGGCGTTGCGGCGGAAGTGCGGGGCGACGTCGTGGCTGGCCTGGTCGAAGTAGCCGCCGTTGTCGGCGGGCACCGGCTCGGTGCCGTCGGCGGGGAGGTCGCGCAGCAGGTAGAACTCGATCTCGGGATGCACGTAGCAGGTGAAGCCGGCCTCGGCGGCCTTGCTGAGCATGCGGCGCAGGACGTGGCGGGGGTCGGCCCAGGACGGCGACCCGTCGGGCATCGCGATGTCGCAGAACATCCGCGCCGAGTAGTGATCGCCGGCCGCGGTCTCCCACGGCAGCACCTGGAACGTGGACGGGTCGGGGCGCGCGACCATGTCCGACTCGTAGACGCGGGCGAAGCCCTCGATCGCCGAACCGTCGAACCCGATGCCCTCCGCGAAAGCCCCTTCCAGCTCCGCGGGCGCCACCGCCACGGACTTGAGATAACCGAGCACGTCGGTGAACCACAGGCGCACGAAGCGGATGTCGCGTTCCTCGAGGGTGCGGAGCACGAACTCCTGCTGGCGGTCCATGGGCCGGAGCCTAGGAACGCCGTGTTACAGGAATGTTTCCCCCCTGGTCGGGATGCTGCGCGACGGTGTGAACCCGCCGTCACGCGGGTGGATCGCACGTGGCTCCGGTCGGCGGGGTGGTCAGCTCCACCAGGTAGCCGCTGACGATGTCGTCGACGCAGGGGTTGCCCTGCAGCGACGCGGTGTGCTGGGTGGCCCGCACGGTCAGCAGGCTGCCGTTCAGTCCCTTCGCCAGGTCGACGCCCGCCTGGTACGGCGTGGCCGGGTCGCCCGTGACCGACACGGTGAGGGTGGGCGGCAGCCCCGTCACCTCCGGGACGTGCGGCCTGCCCGTCGGGGGCACGGGCCAGAACGCGCAGGGGTCGAGGGCGGCCACCACCGCGCGACCGTCGTCGGCGAAGGGCGCGGCCACCTCGACCCGCCGGGCCAGGTCGGCCGCCGCGGCACGGTCGGTCACCCGCTCGTCGTCGACGCAGTGCACGGCCAGCAACGCCTCGTTCGTGTTGTCGTAGCGCCCGTCGTCGCCGCGGCCGTAGTACAGGTCGGCGATCCGGTCGAGCAGCGTGCCGTCCCCCGCGGTCAGGTTGCTGAGCGCCTCGGTGAGGGTCGGCCACGCCTCGGCGCTGTAGAGCGCCTGGACGACCCCGGTGACGGCGTCGGAGTACGACATCGCCCTGCCGTCGCGGGTGCGCGCCGGCTCGTCGACCAGGGGTCGGACGAGGGCCTGGAACCGGGCCGTCGCCTGCGCCGCGTCGGCACCGACCGGGCACCCGGGCCGCGGGGCGCAGTCGGCGGCGTACGCGTCGAACGCCCGCTGGAACCCCTCGTACTGCGCCACGAGCTGGTCGGCGGCGGTCTGCGCCGGGTCCACGGCGCCGTCGAGCACCATCGCCCGGACGTTCTGCGGGAAGGCCTCGGCGTAGGTCGACCCGATCCGGGTGCCGTAGGAGTAGCCGAGGTAGGTCAGCCGGTGGTCCCCCAGCGCGGCCCGCAGGATGTCGAGGTCCCGCGCGACGTCGCGGGTGCCGACTCCTGCCAGCACCCCGGGGCCGCCGGAGCGCTGCGCGCAACGCTGGGCGTACCGCCTGTTCTCCGCCTCGGTCTGCGCGACCCCCGCGGGCGACGGGTCGACGTCGAGATCCGCGCGCTCCGCCGTCCAGTCGGCGTCGTCGAGGCAGTCGATGGTGGGGGTGCTGGCCCCGACGCCGCGCGGGTCGAAACCGACGAGGTCGAACCGCGACGGCAGCGGGGTGGCCCGGGCGCCCGGCGCGACGATGGCCGGTACCGCGCTCATGCCCGACGCCCCCGGGCCGCCGGGGTTGACCACCAGGGACCCGATCCGCGCACCGGTGGCCTTCTGGCGCAGCACCCCGATCGACGCGGTCGTCCCGGCCGGCTCCGCGTAGTCCAGCGGCACCTCGAGGCGCGCGCAGTCGAAGGACCGGTCGGCGAACGCCTTCCGGTCGCCCGGCGTGGTCGCGAAGCCGGCGCACGGGCCCCACGACAGGACCTGGTCGTAGAACCTCGCCAGCTCCACGGGCGCCGAGCCCCTCAGGTCCGGCGAGGCGTCACCCGCGACCGTCCGGCTGCAGCCCGCCAGCAGGGCCGCGACGGCGCACAACACGGCGGGCACGATCGATCTCCGGCGGGCGGACACACCGGACATCGTGCCAGCGATCACCCCGGCGACGGGCCGGGTCCCACCGTCGGGCGCCCACGGGTCGGGCAGACTCGGCCGCGTGGACTTCCACTCCAGCTACCACCACGGGTTCCTCCGGGTCGCGGCCTGCACGCTGACCACCGCCATCGCCGATCCCGCGGCCAACGCCGCCGCGGTGGTCGAGGCGGCGCGGGCCTGCCACGACGACGGCGTCGGCCTGGCCGTCTTCCCGGAGCTGACGCTCACCGGCTACTCCATCGAGGACGTCCTGCTGCAGGACACGCTGCTCGACGCCGCGCAGAGCGCGCTGCTCGACGTGGTGGCCGCCTCGGCCGAGATGCTCCCCGTGCTGGTCGTCGGCCTGCCGCTGCGCCACCGGCACCGGATCGTCAACGCGGCGGCCGTGGTCCACCGCGGCGCGATCCTCGGCGTCGCCCCGAAGTCCTACCTCCCCACCTACCGCGAGTTCTACGAGCGGCGGCAGGTGGCGGTCGGCGACGACGTCCGCGGCACGGTCCGCATCGGCGCGCACGACGTCCCGATCGGCCCCGACCTGCTCTTCACCGCCGACGACGTGCCCGGCTTCGTGCTGCACGCGGAGATCTGCGAGGACATGTGGGTGCCGATCCCGCCCAGCGCGGAGGCGGCGCTGGCCGGGGCCACGGTGCTGGCCAACCTGTCGGGCAGCCCGATCACCGTCGGGCGCGCGGAGGACCGCAAGCTGCTCGCGCGCTCGGCGTCGTCGCGGTGCCTGGCGGCGTACGTCTACGCGGCGGCCGGTGAGGGCGAGTCGAGCACCGACCTCGCCTGGGACGGCCAGACGATGATCTACGAGAACGGGCTGCTGCTGGCCGAGTCGGAGCGCTTCCCGACGGGCGCGCGGCGGTCGGTCGCCGACGTCGACCTCGACCTGCTGCGCGCCGAGCGCCTGCGGATGGGCACGTTCGACGACAACCGCCGCCACCACGCGGCCCGGCTGGACGGCTTCCGGGAGATCCGGTTCCGGCTCGACCCGCCGTCCGGCGACATCGGGCTGCGCCGTGAGCTGGAGCGGTTCCCGTTCGTGCCGTCGGACGAGTCCCGGTTGGAGCAGGACTGCTACGAGGCCTACAACATCCAGGTCTCCGGCCTGGAGCAGCGGCTGCGCGCCATCGGCCAGCCGAAGATCGTGATCGGGGTGTCGGGCGGTCTCGACTCCACCCACGCGCTGATCGTCGCGGCGCGGGCGATGGACCGCCTGGACCGTCCGCGCAGCGACATCCTCGCGTTCACACTGCCCGGTTTCGCCACGAGCGCCGGAACCAAGACGAACGCCACCCGCCTCGCGCACGCGCTGGGCGTCACGTTCGAGGAGATCGACATCACGGAGACGGCCCGGCTGATGCTGGCCGAGCTGAAGCACCCGTTCGCTTCGGGCGAGCCGGTGTACGACGTGACGTTCGAGAACGTGCAGGCCGGGCTGCGCACCGACTACCTGTTCCGCGCGGCCAACCAGCGCGACGGCATCGTGCTGGGCACCGGTGATCTCTCGGAGCTGGCCCTGGGCTGGTGCACCTACGGCGTGGGCGACCAGATGTCGCACTACAACGTCAACTCCGGGGTGCCGAAGACGCTCATCCAGCACCTGATCCGGTGGGTGGTGTCGTCGAAGCAGTTCGACGTCGAAGTAGGTGACGTCCTCGACGCGGTTCTCGACACCGAGATCTCCCCCGAGCTGGTGCCCGCGGGGCAGGACGGCAAGGTGCAGAGCACCGAGGCCACCGTCGGCCCGTACGCGCTGGCCGACTTCTCGCTGTTCCACGTGCTGCGCTACGGCTTCCGGCCGTCGAAGATCGCGTTCCTGGCCTGGCACGCGTGGCACGACGCGGAGCACGGGGAATGGCCGCCCGGGTTCCCGCCCGAGGACCGGTTCGCCTACGGCCTCGGCGAGGTGCGGCAGTGGCTGGAGGTGTTCGCGGCGCGGTTCTTCGGATTCAGCCAGTTCAAGCGCTCAGCCATGCCCAACGGGCCCAAGGTGTCCGCCGGTGGTTCGCTGTCGCCGCGGGGTGACTGGCGCGCGCCGTCGGACATGTCGGCGCGCATCTGGCTGGAGGAGCTGCGGCGGGAAGTCCCCGAATCCTGACGGCCCGGCCGTGTGAACTCCGTCCCACGCCGGTGCGCGCCCGTCATCCGCCTGTCACGCTTCCGTCGTCAACACCTGCAAACCCGGGGACCCGATGAGGCCTCGAGGAAAGGGACGGACGATGACGTCTGAGACGAGCGGTTCCGAGGTACAGGCGCCCTACCGCACCACGGCGGGCAAGCCGAAGCGCACGAGGATCCACCACCTGCGGGAGCTCAAGGAGCGCGGCGAGCGCTGGCCGATGCTCACCGCCTACGACATGTACTCCGCGGAGATCTTCGACGAGGCCGGCATCCCGGTGCTGCTCGTCGGCGACTCGGCCGGCAACAACGTCTACGGCTACGAGAACACCCTGCCCGTGACGGTCGACGAGCTGATGCCGCTGGTCAAGGCCGTGGTCCGGGGCGCCCAGAGCGCGCTGGTCGTGGCCGACCTGCCGTTCGGCAGCTACCAGGTCAGCGTCGAGCAGGCGCTCACCACGTCCTTCCGGTTCATGAAGGAGGGCGGCGCGCACGCCGTCAAGCTCGAGGGCGGGAAGCGGTTCGTGCCGCACGTCGAGGCGCTCACGCAGTCGGGCGTCCCGGTGATGGCGCACCTCGGGTTCACCCCGCAGAGCGAGCACACCCTGGGCGGCTTCCGCATCCAGGGCCGCGGCGACGCGGGCGAGCACCTCATCGAGGACGCGCTCGCGCTGCAGGCCGCCGGGGCGTTCGGGGTGGTGCTGGAGATGGTGCCCGCCGACGTCGCCAAGCGGGTCACGGCCGAGCTCGTGATCCCGACGATCGGCATCGGCGCCGGCCCGGACACCGACGCCCAGGTTCTGGTGTGGTCGGACATGGCGGGCATGAACCGGGGCCGCAAGCCCAGGTTCGTCAAGCAGTACGCGGCGGTGGGCGAGATCCTGCTCGGCGCCGCGAGGCAGTTCGGGGACGAGGTGCGCGGCGGGTCCTACCCCGACGCCGACCACTCGTACTCGTAACCCAGTCCTCCCGCGGGGGCCCGGCGTCGACCGGGCCCCCGCGGTGAGCCCCACCGCCCCACCCGCGAGGGCGTCAGCGGTGGAGGCCGGACACCTGGTCGCCGGCCTCGTAGCGGGCCAGCATGTCCACCGCCGGGCACTCGCGGTACGCCCAGCGTTCCCGCAGCCGGGCCAGGCGCTTCTCGTCGTCCGGACGGCCGGCCAGCGCCAGTTCCGCCGCGGCCAGGAGCTCGCCCGTGCCCCGGTGCACCTCGTCGTCGGCCAGGCCGGCGACGGCCACGTGCTGGTGGGCGGCCGCGTCGGGGGTGGTGCGGCGGCCGGGGAGCGTGTCGTCGAGGACCAGGCCGGTGAGCAGGCTCAGCAGCTCCCCGTACAGCTCGACGTCGGGGCAGGCGTCGAACGCCTTGAACTCGATGCGCCCCACCTCGGCGGGAAGCCGGGCCACCTGCGTGAGGGACGGGTCGGCGGCCACCTGCGGGTCGGCGTCGCCGAGGAACACCATCACCGCCGGCCGCTGCCCCGTGCGGAGATGCGTGCGCGCCGACATCCCGCCCCACGGCGCCCCGTCCCGGAACGGCGAGGAGAACGACAGCGGCACCAGCCACGGGCTGTAGTGCGTCAGCTTCCGCGCGACGTCGGTGAGCCCCGCCGCGTCCAGCCCCGCGCCCGAGAGGTTGAGGTCGGGGCCGTAGGTGCTCATGTGGACGTACGCCGTGCGCTCCTCCGGTGAGCCCATCCGGTGGTGCTGCTCCCAGTCGTTGAGCGGCGGGACGACCGCGTACTCCGACCGCAGCGGGTTGAACCCGATCGCGGTGGTCGCGAGCCCGCGGCGGGCCAGCTCGGCGTCCAGCAGCACGAGATCGGCCCGCACCGCCGCGACGGCCCCGTCGATCGTGTCGTGGATGCGGGTGCGGATCTCCAGGCCCTTCGGGTCGCACCGCACGAGCCCGCCGTGGTCGTCGAAACGCTCGAAACCCTCGACGTACCAGCGCTTGCGCTTGATGCCCTGGTCGCCGACGCGCAGGTCGGGGTAGTCGGCGGGATCCTCCGGGAGGGCGTCGACCACGGCCTGCAGGCCGTCGAACCTCAGGTCCGTGTGGTCGGCGAAGGACCCGTCGGCGCGCAGGATCGCGAGCTCGTGCTCCAGGCCGTAACGGAACGCGCGCAACGAGTACCTCCCCCGTCATGACGGACGCACGTCCGCGCAGATGAGGGTAGCCTTATCCGGAGCCCACGTAGGAGGTGGTCGGTGAACGGCGATGATCCGCTGGAAGTGTTGCGCGGCAGGCGGTCCCGCCCCGCGCTGGCCGCCCCCGCGCCCGGTCCGGCCGAGCTGCACGACCTCCTCGTGGCGGCCTGCGCCGTGCCCGACCACGGCCGGCTGCGGCCGTTCCGCTTCGTCGTGATCGACGACGCCGGGCTGGGCGCACTCGGCGACGCGTTCGCCGCCGCCCACGCCGAACGCTCCCCCGACGCGAGCCCCGCCGACCTCGCCCGCACCCGCCGGAAGCCGTTGCGGGCACCGATGATCGTGGCCGTCGTGTGCGCGCCGGTCGAGCACCCCAAGGTGCCCGTGTGGGAGCAGCGGGCGGCCGCCGTCTGCGCGGCCCACGCCCTCACCATCGCCGCCCACGTGCGCGGGTTCGGAGCGATGTGGCGCACCGGCTGGTACGGCGACGCCCCCAAGGTGCGCGCCCACCTGGACCTGCTCGACACCGAGGACGTCACGGGGTGGATCTACCTGGGCACCCCGGCCGGGCCGGTGCCCGCACCCCGCCCCGACGCCGAGCCCGCGGTCACCTGGCTGCGGTGAACGACATCCGGCCGGTGGCCGGGTCGGCTTCGGCCAGCCGCACGCGCACCGTCGCCCCCAGCTCCAGCCGGCCGGTGCACCGGGCCAGCACCGGCGGGTCCTGCAGGTAGACCTCGCCGGGATCGCCGGGCCGCAGCACCACCACGTCGAACTCCTCGCCCACCCGCGACGCCAGCAGCGTCGCCTCGGTGCGGTCGACGCACGCGCGGGACACCTTCGACGCCAGGCTGTCGGAGCCCGCCATCAGCTCGGGCAGCGACGGCAGCGCCGCGCGCACCCACCCCGGCACCGGGGTGCCGGCCACCAGCGCCAGGCAGATCTCCGTGCCGAACCGGTCGACGAGCCGCCGCAACGGGGCCGTGACGTGCGCGTACGGCGCGCCGATGCCGCCGTGTCCCGGGTCCGCGGGCGGTGGGGTCGCCTGGTCGAAGGCCGCGTAGCCGGCTCCCCGCAGCAGGGTGGTGGCGGCGCGGCGCAGGGCGAGCGCGGTGGGTGTGTCGCGCGGGAGCGCCCCCAGCACCTGGGCCGGGGTCGTGCCGTCCGGCCAGTCGACGCCCAGCGTGGCGGCCGTGCGCCGCAACGCCGCAACGGCGTCCGCCTCCGGAGCCGGGAGCGTGCGCAGCAGGCCGATCCCGGCGCCGAGCATGATCTTCGCCGCCGAGGTGCCGGTGAGCAGCGACATCTCCGCGTTCCAGTCCTCCACCGGCACCCGCCTGCGCACCCGGACGGTCCAGCCGCCGTCGCCGTCGGGCACGACCTCCTGCTCGGGCAGCTCCAGCTCGATCGCCCCGCGCTGCACGGCCAGGGCCCGGCGCAGCGGCCCGAGCTCGGCCAGCCCGCTGATCGCCGGGTGGACGCGACCCTCGACTCCGCTGTCCACGTCGGCCTGGACGCCCGCGTAGTCGAGCCGGGCCCGCGACCGGACGACCGCCCGCCGCACGTCGACCGACGTGGGCTCCCCGGCCACGTCGAGGTCGATGGTCCACAGCACCGCGGCCCGCGGGCCGTCGGGCAGCAGGCTCGACGCGCCCTCGGACAGCACGGGCGGGTGCAGCGGCACCGAGCCGTCGGGCAGGTAGACGGTCTGGCCGCGGCGGCGCACCTCCTCGTCGAGCGCGCCGCCCGGCGTGACGACGGCCCCGAGGTCGGCGATCGCGTAGTGCACGCGGAACCCGGCGTCCGTGCGCACGACGCCCAGCGCCTGGTCCAGGTCCTTCGACCCGGGCGGGTCGATCGTGACCAGCTCGACGTCGGTGGCGTCGACCCGGTCCGGGCCCGCCCCGTGCGACGCGACGCTCTCGGCCTCCACGAGCACCGCGGGCGGGAAGGCGGCGGGCAGGTCGAACTCGCCCCGGACGGCATCGAAGTCCGGGGTCGCCGTGACGTCGGGGTTCACAGGGGGGCTTCTACAGCCAGCGGGGCAGGGACGGCAGCTTCCGCGCACCGTCCGCCCGCAGTTCCTTGCCCTTCGAGCGTCCGAGCAGCCAGGCCGCGAGGTCCGGGGCCGTGCCGGTGACGGTGATCGCGCCGTCCCCGACCGTCCAGGTCCCGCCCCCGGCGACCAGCCGCAGCGACGGGCAGCCCTCGCGGGTGCCCATCGCGGCCGCGACGTCGGCCAGCAGCTCCGTGAGCATCGGCGGCGGGAGATCGGAGAACGACGCCCCGACGTCGAGGTCCACGGCGTGGATCCACATCTCCCGCGCCCGCATCCACGGGACGTCGGTGGCGGGGATCTCGCGGCCCTGCACGTTCGTGATGTGCTTGCTCCACGCCTCCTTGGGGAGCTTGCGCACCACCGCGGCGAGCCGGTCGGAGGACGCCACCACGTCGTCGCGGATCTCCGCGGGGCTGCGCGTCGCTCCGGCCTCGATGGCCTCGTTGCGGGCCTCCGTGCTCGCGTAGGCCGGGGTCTCCGTGCCGGTGGCGGCCCACTTCAGCAGGTTGATCATGGCGTCGGCGTTGCGGGCGATGTGGGTGAGCACGTGAGCGCGGCTCCAGCCCGGCAGCGCGGACGGGGCGGCGAACGCGTCGTCGCCCATCCGCGTCATCAGCCCGCGCAGGTGCGCGGCGCCGTCGCCGGCCCAGGCGAGGGACTCCGTGACGCTGCGTGTCACCGCTTCTCCGCACGGCACGTGTTCCGCAGCTCCCCGACACCCTCGACGGTGGTGACCAGGACGGCCCCGTCGGTGAGGTAGCGCGGGGGCTTGCGGGCGTGGCCGACGCCGCCGGGCGTGCCGGTGGCGATGACGTCGCCCGGGTTGAGCGTGAGGATCGTCGAGAGGTAGACGACCAGGTCGACGGGCCCGAACACCAGCTCGGCCGTGGACGAGCTCTGCACCGTCTCGCCGTCGAGGGTGGTGCTGATGGGCAGGCCGCCCTCGGGCACCTCGTCGGACGTGACGAGCCACGGGCCCAGCGGCGTGGAGTGCTCGAACGTCTTGCCCTGCAGGAACTGCTTGGTGCGGTTCTGCCAGTCGCGCACGCTCACGTCGTTCATGACGGTGTAGCCGGCGATGGCCGCCTTCGCCGTCTCGGGCGTGGCGTGGCGCACGGAGCTGCCGATGACGACGGTCAGCTCGGCCTCCCAGTCGACGTTGTCCGACACCGCCGGCAGCACGACGTCGTCGTGGGCGCCGACCAGCGCGGGGGCGTACTTCGCGAAGACCGTGGGGTACTCGGGCAGCTCGTTGCCCATCTCGAGCACGTGGTCGCGGTAGTTCAGCCCGACGCAGATGATCTTCTCGGGCGAGGGCACGAGCGGGGCGTAGTCGAGGTCGGCGACCTGGTGGGCCGGCCCGGCGGCCGCGGCGGCGCGGTCCCGCCAGTCGGTGTGCTCCAGCAGCGCCCGGACGTCGGCGTCACCGGTCTCGGTCGCCGTGTCGCCGTCCACCCGGACCGCGCGGTTGCCCGTGGCGGTGCGGATCGTCGCCAGCCTCATCGTGTCTCCTCCAACGTCGTCACGCCGGTGAGTCTGACAAGAGCAGGCGGCGATCCGCACCCCGGGGCGTGCTGCCTACAGCGACGCGTAGAGCGCCTTCTCGTAGTTCGCGTAGAGCTCAAGCGCCTCCGGCGGCACGAACGGCAGGAAGTTGCTGTAGATGGAGCCGCAGACGCCGGTGGTGCGGTCGACCCAGAAGTGCGTGTTGCACAGCCCGGCCCAGGCCCCGCTGTACGCGCGGCGCATGCCCGGGATGTCGTTCTCGTTGAGCAGCAGCCCGTAACCCCACTTGTAGCCGGGGCCCGCGTTGAACTCGTAGGTGGCGGTCGGGTCGGCCGTGGGGATCGCCTCGGGGAACGAGAGGTCCCCGATCTGGTTGGTGAAGGCCGCGTCGACGGTCTCGGACCTCAGGATCCGCACGCCGCCCAGCTCACCGTTGTTCAGCAGCGCCTGCTGGAACTTGATGTAGTCCTGCGGCGTCGAGTACAGGCCGTGGCCGCCCGCGTAGTACTCGGGCGTCTGGTTGAGCTCGATGCCGCTGTCCACCCAGCCGTCGTCGGTCTTGACGTGGACGGGCGTGGTGGAGTCCTTCCAGCCCTCGGCGATCTGGAACGCGGTGTCGTTCATGCCGAGCGGGCCGGTGATGCCCTCCTTGACCGCGACGTCCAGCGTCACGCCCGAGGCGGCCTCGACGACCTTACCCAGCCAGTCGGTGTTGATGCCGTAGATGAAGGTGGTGCCGGGGTCGGCCAGCAGCGGTGCGGTGAAGATCACGTTCGCGCCGGAGAGGACGTTGGGGGTGCCGGTGGCGGCCTCCCACTTCACGAGGTCCTCGCTCCAGAACCAGTAGCCCAGTCCCGAGGTGTGGGTCACCAGCTGGTGCACGGTGGCATCGCTCGCGGGGGCCCGCAGCCGCGGGGTGTCACCGTCCCAGCCGTCGAGGACCTGGACGTCGGCGAACTCGGGGCAGTACTCCTTGATCGGCGCGCTGAGGTCCAGCGTGCCCTTCTCCACCTGCTGCAGGGCGGCGGCCGTCGCCACCATCTTCGTCATCGACATGATGCGGAAGTGGGTGCTCGTGCTCAGCGGCTCGTCGGTGCCGGCGGCCTTCGGCCCGGCCGCACCCTCGTAGATGATGCCGTTGCGGTCCGCGGCGATGGCGGCGACGTTGGGCACGGCGCCGCTGTCGACGGCGTCCTGCAGCACCCGATCGATCGCCACAGGGTCGATGCTCGAGCTCACGGAAATCTCCTCGCCGTTGAAGTGAACGTGGGTCCCGTCACACCCTTCCGGACGCGTCGACCGCACGCGACAGATGCGGCGACCGGACCTGACACATCGGCCAGGTCCGGGTCAGATCTCCCCGCCCGACGCCGCGTCGGAGGCCCCCTTGCGCAGCGGCAGCGTCGCGAAGACGGCGGGCGGTTCACGCCAGAGATCGGCCGGTGAGTGGATCGCCCGCCACACCTTCTCGGGCGTGCAGGGCAGGTCCACGTGCCGCACGCCGAACGGGCGCAGCGCGTCCACCACCGCGTTCTGGACGGCCGGCGTGGCCCCGACCGTCGCCGACTCGCCGATCCCCTTCGCCCCCAGCGGGTTCATCGGCGTCGGCGTCTCCGTGGAGGAGGTCTCGAACCAGAACAGGTCGGCGGCGCTGGGCATCCGGTAGTCGGCCAGCGTGGAGGTGATGGGCTGGCCGTCGTCGTCGAAGAGGATCTCCTCGAACAGCGCCTGCGCCACGCCCTGCGCGAGCCCGCCGTGCTGCTGGCCCTCGACCAGCAACGGGTTGAGGATGCGGCCGCAGTCGTCGACGGCGACGTGGCGGCGCGGCGTGACCCGGCCGGTGTCGGTGTCGACCTCCACCACCGACACGTGCGCGCCGAACGGGAACGTGGCGCCCGCCTGGCGGAAATCCAGGCCGGCGAACAGCTCCTCCCCCGCGCTCGCGACCTGCGACCAGCTCAGGGCGGTGCTCGGCACGCCCACGACGCCGAACTCGCCCGCGTCGGTCAGCTCGACGTCCTCCACGGCGGCTTCGAGAAGATCGGCGGCGCGGCGCTTGGCCTGGTCGAGCACGTCGTCGGCGGCCATGACCACCGCGTTGCCCGCCATCTGCAGCGACCGCGAGCCACCGGTGCCGCTCCCGCGCGGGACGGTGGCCGTGTCGGACTGCACGAAGCTGATCTTCTCCATCGGGATGCCCAGCTTGTCGCTGGTGAGCATCGCGAACGCGGTGGCGTGGCCCTGGCCGTGCGCCGAGGTGCCGGCGGAGATGGTGGCCGTGCCGTCGGCGTGGACGGTGACCGAGCCGTACTCGGTGCCCCCGCCGCCCGCGGTGATCTCGACGTAGACGCACAGGCCGACGCCCAGCTGCACGGGGTCCTTCGCCTCGCGGCGGGTGCGCTGCTCCTCGCGGACCTTGTCGTAGTCGACGATGCGCAGGGCCTCGCGCAGCGGCAGGTCGTAGTCACCCACGTCGTAGCGGGCGCCGGGCAGCGTCGTCAGCGGGAAGGACGCGGGGTCGAGCAGGTTGCGGCGACGGAACTCGGCGGGGTCGATGCCCAGCTCGTCGGCGGCGATGTCCATGATCCGCTCGAGGTGGGCGGTGGCCTCGGGCCGGCCCGCACCGCGGAACGCGCCCATCGGGGTGGTGTTGGTCAGCGCCACGGCCGCGTCGAACGCGATCTTCGGGATGTCGTAGACGCCCTGGCTCATCACGTAGGTGGGGCCCATCGACAGCGCGCCGCCGAACCCGGCGTAGGCGCCCGCGTCGCCGACCACCCGGGCCCGCAGGCCGGTGATCTTCCCGTCACGGGTCAGGCCCAGCTCGTAGTAGGCCACCTGGCCGCGGCCGTGCGGCATCGAGACGAGGTTCTCCGAGCGGGTCTCGACCCAGGTGACCGGGCGGCCGAGCTTGCGGGCCACCCCGACGGCGGCGGTGTGCTCCGCGAGCATCCCCGCCTTGCCGCCGAACCCGCCGCCCACGTGCGGGGCGATGACGCGCACGCGGTCGTCCTCCAGGCCGAACAGCTTCGCGGCCTGCGCGCGGAAGCCGTGGGGCATCTGGGTGGAGACCCAGATCGTCAGGTCGTGCGAGGTGCTGTCTTGCGCCTCCGCGGGAGGAAGCACGTCGGCGCCGCCGTCGTGGCCACCGGGCAGCACCGCGATGGCGTTGCCCTCCATCGGCATGACGGCGAGCCGCTGGTTGACCATGCGGGCCCGGACCACGACCTCGGCGTCGCTCAGGACGTCCTCGTCGGAGCGGGCGCCCGCGGCGACGTTGTCGCGGCCGACGAACTGCGGCTCGGAACCGGGGTCCAGCGCCGCCTCCGGATCGACGACGGCGGGCAGCGGGTCGTAGTCGACCTCCACCAGCTCCGCGGCGTCCACGGCCTGCGCCTTCGTCTCTGCGACGACGACGGCGACGGCCTCGCCGACGAACCGGACGCGGTCGGTGGCGAGCGGCGGGCGCGGCAGGTCGGGGTTGACCACCATCAGGCCGTGGTGGGCGGGCAGCTCCAGGTCGGCCGCGGTGTAGACGGCCACCACCCCGGGTGCGGCGGCTGCATCGGCCGTCGCGATCGCGGTGATCGTGCCGTGCGCCAGCGGCGAGCGGACGAACGCGAGGTGCAGCATCCCCTCGAGCCGCAGGTTGCCGACGTAGGTGGACGCCCCGGTGATGAGGTCGAGGTCCTCGACGCGCCGGACGGAGGTACCGAGAATGGATCCAGGCATGCGTCGACCTTACGACCAGCGTTTGACGCGCACCCCCCGAAGAGGGAGGGTCTCCGTCCGGAGACCTGCGTGACCCCGGTTCGCGCCGGGGTGCGCTTCCTCCGGGAGGTCGGACTGGTCGGGGGCCGGTCCGGCCTCCCGACCACCTATCGTGGTCTCGTGCCCCAGTTCCACCACACCGATGTGCTCCCGCTCGGTCCGGACGAGACCGACTACCGCCGCCTCGACCTCCCGCCCGGCAAGGTGGTGGAGGCCGCGGGCCGGACGTTCCTCGAGATCGATCCGTCGACGATCACGTCGCTGGTCGCCGAGGCCGTGCACGACATCCAGCACATGCTGCGGCCGTCGCACCTGGCCCAGCTGCGTGCCATCGTCGACGATCCCGAGGCCTCGCCCAACGACCGCTTCGTGGCCACCGACCTGCTGCGCAACGCGTGCGTCTCGGCGGGCGGCGTGCTGCCGATGTGCCAGGACACCGGCACCGCGATCGTCGTCGGCAAGCGCACGGAGACCGTGCTGACCGGCGGCGACGACGAGGAGTCGGTGTCCCGCGGCATCTTCGAGGCCTACGACAAGCTCAACCTGCGCTACTCGCAGATGGCGCCCACGTCGTTCTGGGACGAGAGGAACACGGGCACCAACCTGCCCGCGCAGGTGGAGCTCTACTCCGTGCCCGGGCAGACCCCGAAGTACGAGTTCCTGGTGATGGCCAAGGGCGGCGGCTCGGCCAACAAGACCTTCCTCTACCAGGAGACGAAGGCGCTGCTCAACCCGACCAAGCTCGCGAAGTTCCTCGACGAGAAGCTCCGCTCGCTGGGCACCGCGGCCTGCCCGCCCTACCACCTCGCGATCGTCGTGGGCGGCATGTCGGCGGAGTACAACCTCAAGGTCGCGAAGCTGGCGTCGGCGCGCTACCTCGACAACCTCCCCTCGGAGGGCTCGGAGATCGGGCACGCGTTCCGGGACAAGGACCTCGAGCAGCAGGTCCTCGAGCTCACCCGCAACTTCGGCATCGGCGCCCAGTTCGGCGGCAAGTACTTCTGTCACGACGTGCGCGTGATCCGGCTGCCGCGCCACGGCGCCTCGCTGCCCGTCGGCATCGCCGTCTCGTGCTCGGCCGACCGCCAGGCCAAGGCCAAGATCACCCCCGAGGGCGTGTTCCTGGAGCAGCTGGAGACCGACCCGGCGCGCTTCCTCCCCGACGTCGCCGACGGCCTGTCCGACGACGTCGTGCAGGTGGACCTCAACCGCCCGATGGACGAGATCCGCGCGCAGCTCTCGACGTTGCCCGTGAAGACGCGGGTGTCGCTGACCGGCACGCTCGTGGTGGCCCGCGACATCGCCCACGCGAAGATCGCGGAGCGGTTGGACGCGGGTGAGGAGATGCCGCAGTACCTTCGCGACCACCCCGTCTACTACGCGGGCCCGGCCAAGACACCTGAGGGCTACGCGTCGGGGTCGTTCGGCCCGACCACCGCCGGCCGCATGGACTCCTACGTCGAGCAGTTCCAGGCGGCGGGGGGTTCGCTGGTGATGCTGGCGAAGGGCAACCGTTCGCAGCAGGTGACGACGTCCTGCGCCACGTACGGCGGCTTCTACCTGGGCTCCATCGGCGGCCCCGCCGCGCGGCTGGCGCAGGACTGCATCCGCAAGGTCGAGGTGCTGGAGTACCCCGAGCTGGGCATGGAGGCGGTCTGGAAGATCGAGGTGGAGGACTTCCCGGCGTTCGTGGTGGTGGACGACAAGGGCGAGGACTTCTTCTCCGAGGTCAGCCAGCCGACGCTGCAGGTGACCTTCCGCCGCTGACGCCCCCCACCCACCCCACCCGGCGAGTTCGCCATCTCCCGGGCTGAGTTCGCCAGACGATCGGATCGGTCTGGCCGGACGTCGCCGCTGGTAGGCGAACTCGCTCGGCCAGACGGCGAACTCGCGGGTCAGGGGGTCGGGCGGGCGCGTGCGAGGGTGGCGCGGGCCATGCGGACGTGGACGTCGTCCACCATCTCGCCGTCCAGGAGGCCGACCCCTGTCTCGGACGCCTCCAGCACGCGGCGGGCGTGGGTGATCTCCGCCTCGCTCGGGGTGAAGATCTCGTGGGCCAGGGCGACCTGCGACGGGTGGATGCAGAGCTTGCCGGGGTAACCCAGCGCGCGCGCCTGCTCGGCGTCGCGGCGGAAGGCGTCGTCGTCCCGGACGGCCGTGACCACCTGGTCCAGCGCGGACACCCCGGCCAGCCTCGCGGCCAGGGCCACCCGGCTGCGGGCGTAGAGAACCTCGGTGCCATCGGCGGTGCGCCGGCCGCCCATGTCGGCGATGAAGTCCTCGGCTCCGAAGTAGGCGCCGATCAGACCCCGCTCGGCCCCCTCGGCGAGCAGCGGGCGGGCGTCGGCCACGCCCAGCGCGGTCTCCAGGCCGCCGACGACCGGCATCCCGTTCAGGCCGTCGAGCTGGTCGACGTGTTCGAGCTTGGGCAGCACCACCCCGTCGGCGCGGGTGCCCGTCACGGCGGCGACGTCCTCGACGAACCACGGGCTGCCCGGCGCGTTCACCCGCACCAGCACCGTCGTGCCGTCGGGCACGTCGAGCGTGGCCAGCGCCTCGACCACGGTGGCGCGTGCGGAGTCCTTGTCGGCCACGGCCACGGCGTCCTCGAGATCGAGCACCACCCCGTCGGCGCCGAAGCGCCCGACCTTGGCGATGCGGTCACCGCGGCCACCGGGAACGAACAACAGGGAACGCAGCGAGGTCGTCACCGGCCCATCGTCGCAGCCCGCGTGGTCACGTCGCAGCCCGCCGGCGCGCTGCGACGAGACCCACGCGCTGCGACGTCACGCCGGACGGCGGTGCATGAACGCCGCCCGCGTCGCCTGGCAGACCAGCTCACCGCGCTGGTTGTAGGCGTCGTGGCGGAACGTCACCACGCCGGCGTCCGGCCGCGACGAGCTCGCGCGGGCGTCGACCACCTCGGTCGACACCCGGATCGTGTCGCCCGCGAAGACCGGTTTCGGGAACCGGATGTCGGAGAAGCCGAGGTTGGCGATGGTGGTGCCCAGCGTCAGCTCCGGCACCGCCAGCCCGACCACCAGCGCCACGGTGAACATCGAGTTCACCAGCGGTTTCCCGAACTCGGTGCCGGCCGCGAACTCCGCGTCGAGGTGCAGCGGCTGGGGGTTCATCGTCATCGTCGTGAACAGCACGTTGTCGGTCTCGGTGACGGTGCGACGGGTCGCGGCCTCCACGACGAGGCCGGGCTTCAGGTCGTCGAACCACATGCCGGTCACGGCTTCACCACCGCCGCCACGGCGTCGAGCGCCGACGGGTCCTCCATCGCGGAGATGTCGCCGGTCGGCCCGCCGTGCACCACGACGTCCCGGAGCAGCCGGCGCATCGTCTTGCCGGTGCGCGTCTTCGGCATCGCCGACGTCACGTAGACGCGGTCGAGCTGCGCGTAGCCGCCCATCTCCTGCACCACGCGCGCCCGGATCTGCGCCGACGCGTCGTCACCGGCGCCGGTCCGCAGCGTCACGAACGCGATCGGGACCGTGCCCTTCGTGACGTCCGGGACGCCGACCACCGCGGCCTCGACGACGTCGGGGTGCGCCGTGACGACGGCCTCGATCTCCATCGTCGAGATGCGGTGCGCGGCCACGTTGATCACGTCGTCGGCGCGGCCCAGCACCCAGAGGTGCCCGTCGTGGTCGAGGACGGCCTCGTCGTTGGTGGCGTACTTGCCGGGGAACCGCGAGAAGTAGGTGGCGAGGTAGCGGTCGTGGTCGTCCCAGACCGTGCGGGCCAGCGTGGGGAACGGGCTGGTCAGCACCAGGTTCCCCTTGACGCCGGCGGGTACCGGCTGCCCGTCGTCGTCGAGGATCTCGTACGCGTGCCCGGGCACCGGGGTGCCGACCGACCCCGCCTTGAGGTCCTCGGCGCCGTAGACGGGGTAGGTCCAGGTGGAGCCGGTCTCGGTCTGCCCGTAGGCGTTGACGACCGGCACGTGCAGCGTGTCGGTGGTCCAGCCGAACGTGTCGCCGTCCAGCGGCTCGCCCTGCACGGTGATCAGCTTCAGGCCCGGCAGCGGGTGGGCGGCGGCGAGGTCGTCCCCGAACTTGCGCAGCATCCGCAGCAGCGTGGGCGCGCACAGCACCTTCGTGACGGCGTGCCGTTCGCAGATCTCGTAGAACCGCGCGGTGGTCGGCGTGTCCAGCGCGCCCTCGAAGCAGGCGATCGTCATGCCGCAGGCCAGCCCGCCGACGACGGCCTGGATCGGGAACGTCAGCCAGCCGACGTCGGCCGCCACCCAGTAGACGTCACCCTCCTCGTAGCCGGCCTGCCAGTGCGCGTTGGCCCACGTGCCGAGCAGGAACCCGCCGACGCTGTGCACCACGCCCTTGGGCTTCGACTCGGTGCCGGACGTGAAGATCAGGAACGAGGGCTCGTTGGGGTCGAGCGGGACGGCCGGCGTACCGGCGGCGCCCGTCTCCAGGACCTTCGCGTAGGCGTGCTCGCCCTCGAGCAGCGGCACGCCGTCGCCGGTGCGGTCGACGACCACCGTGGCCGTGACCGTCGGCGTCCGGACGCGGGCGGCACGCAGCGTCTCCAGCAGCGGGATCGGCTTCGTACGGCGGTAGATCGCGTCCGCCACCACCACGACCTTCGCCCGCGCCGCCGCCAGTCGCGACGCCACGGCCTCCTCGGCGAAACCGGAGAACAGCACCGTGTAGATCGCGCCGATCCGGTTGCAGGCGTGGATGGACGTGAACGCCTCGACGAGGTTGGGCATGTAGATCGCGACGACGTCGCCCTTGGTGACGCCCAGCTCGAGCAGACCGGCGGCGAGGCGGCTGACCTCGTCGGCCAGCTCGGCGTAGGTCAGGGTGCGGGTGTCGCCGGGCTCGCCCTCCCACACCACGGCGGCGCGGCCGGCCGTGGCGGGGTCCTCGGCCCAGCGGTCGACGCAGTTGTCGGCGACGTTGAGGCGGCCGCCCTCGAAGTAGCGGAAGTCCTCGATCCCGCCGGTGCGCACCGTGGTCCAGGGCGTGGACCAGCGCTGCTGCTGCGCCACCCACTCCCAGTAGGCGTCCGGCCCGTCGAGGGCGCGGGCGGCGGCGAGCTGCTCGACGCGCTCGGGCACCGTCCACTCGGCCGGGAGCGGGATGATCGGCGCGTTCAGCAACTGGGCGAGGCTGTCGGGCGTGTCGGACATCGGCGTCCTTCCTGGGGTGGGCCGGGGTCGTGCGCGGATATCGGTGCTGGGGCGCTGATATCCGCGCACAGGGGTCACACGGGGCTGATCGGGTGGTGGCGGCGGCCGGTGGTGCGGGTCCAGCGGTCGGCGTCGACCATGCGCGCGACGAGCTCGGCGCGCAGCTGCTCGGGCTGCACCACGGCGTCGACGACGAGCGCGGACGCCATCCGGAGCAGGTTGATGTCGGCCTGCTGCTCGGCGGTGCGGGCGGTGACGAACGCGGCACGTTCCTCGTCGTCCTCGATGGCGGCGATCTTGTTGGCGTACACCGCGTTGACCGACGCCTCCGCGCCCATCGGGCCGATCGTGGCCGTGGGCAGCGCGATCGTGGCGCGCGGCTCGAAGCCCGGTGCGCACATCGCGTAGAAGCCCGCGGCGTAGGCCTTGCGCAGGACGACGGTGTACTTCGGCACCTCGGCGCTCGCCATCGCGGTGATCATCTTCGCGCCGTGGCGGATGATGCCCTGCCGCTCCATCTCGACACCGACCATGAAACCGGGCACGTCCTGCAGGAACACGAGCGGGACGTTGAACGCGTCGCAGGTGGAGATGAACTTCGTGGCCTTGTCGGCTGAGTCGACGAAGATGGCGCCGCTGCGGACCTGCGGCTGGTTGGCGACGATGCCGACGACGCGCCCGTCGAGCCGGGCGAACCCGGTGACCAGCTCCTGCGCCCAACGGGCCTTGATCTCGAAGAAGCTGCCCGCGTCGACGAGCCGGTCGACGACCCCGCGCACGTCGTAGGCGGTGTTGGGGTCGGCCGGGACGAGGCCGGCCCAGTCCTCGCGCTCCGGCTCCTTCGCCGGCAGCGCGGAGGGCGCGGAGCGGAAGTCGTCGGGGAGGTAGCTCAGCAGCAGCCGCGCGGCCGCGATGGCCTCCCAGTCCTCGTCGAACACCTCGTCGCCACAGCCGGAGACGGTGGCGTGCATCATCGCGCCGCCCATGTCCTCCAGCGTGGTGCGCTCGCCGGTCACCTTCTCCGCCACCCGCGGGCTGGCGAGGTACATCGACGCGTTGCCCTCGACCATCCCGACCCAGTCGCAGAACGCCGGCATGTACGCCCCGCCCGCGGCACTCGGCCCGTGCAGGCAGCACAGCTGGGGCACCCGGCCCGAGAGCTTCACCTGCAGCTGGAAGATCGCCGACGCGCCGCGGCGGCCGGGGAAGAAGCCCATCTGGTCGGTGAGGCGGCCGCCCGCGGAGTCGACGAGGTAGACCACCGGGAGCAGGTCGCGGTCGGCGCGCTCCAGGATGCGGATCTGCTTCTCACACGTCAGCTCGCCCCAGGACCCGGCCTTGACGGTGAAGTCGTGCGCGATCACCGCGACGGGTCGCCCGTCGACGCGACCGACGCCGGTGATCACGCCGTCGGCGGCCAGGGCCTGGTCGGCGGCCGTGGCGAGCAGACCGTCCTCGACGAAGGTGCCGGGGTCGAACAGGACGGCGAGCCGGTCGCGGACGGGCAGCTTGTCGGGCCAGCGCGCGGGGTCGCCCCCGGCGCGGGCGCGCTCGGTGGCGGTGGCGACCTCGTCCGGGACGACCTCGTCCGGGGCCGGGGCCACCCGTTCGGCCTCGACGGTCATCCCGACCCCCCGGAGCGTCGACTCGCGCACCGGAAACCGCCGACTCGCGCGCTGGGAAGTGCCGACCCGCGGGGCCGGGACGGGCGGCTGGCGGCGGTCACGAGGCCATGCCGCGGGTCAGGATCTCCAGCTGGATCTCGTCGGTGCCCCCGCCGATCCGCAGGATGCGGGCGTCGCGGTAGTGCCGCGCCACCGGCGACTCCTCGACGAACCCGGCGCCGCCGAACAGCTGCACGGCGTCGTCGACGATGCGGTTGCACGCCACGGCGGACACGTACTTGGCCCGGGCCACCGACTTCGCCGCCTCGGGATGACCGGCGTCGAGCCTCGCCGCGGCCTGGTAGGTGACCAGGCGCGCCGCCTCCAGCTCGATCTCCATCAGCGCGAGCTTGTGCCGGACCGTCTGCAGATGGGTGAGCGGGGCGCCGAACGCCTCCCGTTGACGGGCGTAGTCCGACGCCAGGTCCAGGCACTCGGCCGCGTGCCCGATGCCCATCCCGGCGAGCGCGATCCGTTCGAGCTGGAAGGCCTCCATGATCTGGTAGAAGCCCCGGTTCTCCTGCCCCAGCACCGCGTCAGCGGGGACGGTGACGTCGTCGAGGACGACCTCGCGGGTGTCGGAGGAGTGCCAGCCCATCTTCGCGAGCGGCGCGCCCGTGGAGACACCCGGCGCGGTGGTCTCGACGAGGAACAGCGTGACCCCGCCGCGGCCCGCGTCACCGGTGCGGGCGGCGACGATCCACAGGTCGGCCAGCCCGGCGTTGGTGATGTACATCTTGCGGCCGTTCAGCACCCAGCCCTCGTCGGTGCGCCGGGCCGTGGTGGTGACACCCGCGACGTCGGATCCGGTGCCGGGCTCGGTGACCGCGATGGACGCGACGGCCTCCCCCGTGGCCAGCGGCGGGAGCCAGCGGGCCTGCTGCGCCGGCGTGCCGTACCGGGCGATGTGCGGCGCGGCCATGTAGGCGCTGACCAGCGCCGTGACGGCGATGCCGCCGCTTGCCCGCGCCAGCTCCTCCGCCAGCAGCGCCACGGCGAGACCGTCGCCGTCGTCACCCCCGTGTTCGACGGGGGTGACCAGGCCGAGCAGCCCGGCCGCGCCGAGCGGCTTCCACAGGTCGGCCGGGAACGTGCCGGACGCCTCGGCTGCGTCCACCCGGGGGCGCACCTCGCGGTCGACGAACGACCGGCACGAGGCCTGGAAATCGCGGTGCTCGTCGTCGAGCTCCCAGGTCATGGGTCCTCCAGTGTTTTTCGACCGACCGGACGGTCGACCACTAGTAGAGTGGGCCGGGTCCCGCCTGTCAAGGAGAGTGCATGTCCGAGCCGACCACCCGGGCCGACGCCCAACGCGCGCGCGTGCTGGCCACGTCGGTGGAGATATTCGGGACGCGCGGCTACCGGGCCACGTCGATGAACGAGATCGCGGCGGGCGTGGGGCTGTCCAAGCCCACGCTCTACCACTACTTCCGCAACAAGGAGGAGCTGCTCGTCCGGATCTACTCCGACGTGCTCGACGAGAGCCTGCGGATGGCCCGGGCCACCGTGGCCGCGGCCCCGACCCCGCTCGACGGGCTGCGCGAGCTGCTGGTGTCGCGCGTGGTCTACACGTGCGAGAACCGGGAGCTGCTCAAGATCTGCTTCGAGGAGGAGGACGAGCTGCGCCCCGACCTCGCCGAGGAGCTGCTGGTGCGCCGGCGCGCGTTCGAGGACGTGGCCGTGGACGCGCTGTGCGGCCATCTCGCCGCGCACCCGCAGATGCACCTCACGATGGCCCCGAAGGTGTTCGTCAACCTCTGCCTGGGCGCGGTGAACTGGACCTACAAGTGGTACCGGCCCACCGGCCCCCGCACGCCGCAGGAGCTCGGCCGGGAGATGGCCGACGCCCTGCTCATGGCGGTGACCCCCTGATCAGCGGAGCCGGCGCGGGCCCCCGTCGTCGCGGTGCGGCGGCGGTCCCAGCACCATCCGGGCCCCGGTGACGAACACCCCCTCCGCCGAGGCCAGCACGGGGTCGAGCGCCAGCGACCGGATCTCGGGCAGGTCCTCGGCGAGGCGACCCACGCGCAGCACCAGATCCTCCATCGCGTCGAGCCGGGTGGGCTCGGTGCCCCGGTACCCCGCCAGCAGGGGCGCGGCCCGCGGCGCCCGCACGAGTGCGGCCGCGTCCTGGTCGGACACGGGCACCACCCGGAACGCCCGGTCGCCGAGCAGCTCCGTGGCCAGGCCGGACAGCCCGAACGACAGCAGGGAGCCGAAGGACGGGTCGTCGACGATCTCCAGCACGCACGAGATGCCCTTCGGCGCCATCCGCTGGACGTAGAGGTCCTGCTCGCCGGTGAGCCCGGCCAGGTCCTCCACCGCGCGGCGCACCTCGGCGGCCCCGGCGACGTCGAGGCGGACGCCGACGAAGTCGGTGCGGTGGCGCCAGCGCTCACCGGCGGCCTTGACCGCCACCGGGTAGCCCACCTCCTCCGCCGCGGCCACGGCGGCGTCCGCACCCACCACCCGGCGGAACGCCGCGAGGGTGATGCCGTAGCAGGCGAGCAGGTCGATGGTCTCGTCGTCGCTGAGCGCGTGGCGCCGGTCGGACCCGAACCGGGCCACGAGCTCGCGGGCCCGCTCGGTGTCGACGCCGTCGGGCGAGACGAACTCGCCGACCGGGTTGGCGTGCCACCGCGCGTAGCGACCGACGCGGGCCAGCGCCGCGGCGGCGCGTTCCGGGCTCGGGAAGCTCGGCACCGACCCCCGCATCGGGGTGCCGTCCGGCCCCGGGACGGCGAGTTCGACGGGTACCCCCTCGGCGGCCAGGAACACCGCGACCACGGGCTTGTCCACACCGCCGACGGCCTCGCGGAGGGCGCGCGCGTAGTCGGCGCCCGGAGTGGCGATCGGCGGGACGAACACCGCGACCAGCGCGTCGGTGCCCTCGTCGCCCGCCGCCTTGGCGACGGCCGCGGCGAACTCGTCGGGCGGCGCGGCCGCGCCGACGTCCACCGGAGCGCCCGCCAGCTCCATGCCCTCGTCGAGCAGCGCGTCGCTGACGAGCAGCCCGAGAGCACTCGAGTTGCCCACCACCGCGACCCTCGGGCCCGCGGGCAGCGGCTGGTAGGCCAGCACCAGCGCGGTGTCGAACAGCTCCGAGAGCGTCTCGACGCGGATCACGCCGGACTGCTCGAACAGCGCGCGCACGCTGGCGTCGTCGATCGGGACGCCGCTGGCGGCGAGCGCCGGCGTCGGGCCCGTGTGCCGGCCGCTCTTCACCGCGACGATCGGCTTGGTGCGGGCCAGCCGCCGGGCCAGGCGGGCGAACTTGCGCGGGTTGCCGAACGTCTCCAGGTAGAGCAGCACCACGTCAGTGGCCGGGTCGGTCTGCCAGTACTGCAGCATGTCGTTGCCCGAGACGTCGGCGCGGTTGCCCGCGGAGACGAACGTGGACAGGCCCAGGCCGCGTTCCTTGGCCGAGGCGAGGATCGCCGTGCCCAGCGCGCCGGACTGCGAGAAGAATCCGACCCGTCCCATCCCGGGGATGTCGGGGGCCAGCGTGGCGTTGAGCTGCACGTCGGGGGCCGTGTTGGCGATGCCCAGGGCGTTGGGCCCGATCACCCGCATCCCGTGCGCCCGGGCCTCGCTCACCAGCCGCCGCTCCGCGACGGTGCCGCCCTCGCCGGCGTCGGCGAAGCCCGCGCTGATCACCACCAGGGTGGTGACGCCCTTCTCCAGGCACGAGTCCATGACCTCGTCGATGCCCGCCGCCGGCACCGCGACGACGGCCAGGTCGACCTCGTCGGGGATGTCGGTGACCGAGGCGTACGCGCGCACCCCGCGGATCGAGCGGGCGTCGGCGTTGACCGGGAACACCGGACCGGTGAACTTGGCCCGCAGCAGGTTGGCCAGCACCGCGTGCCCGATCTTCGACGGATCGGCGGACGCGCCGATGACCGCCACCGACCCCGGGTGCAGCGCGTTGTGCATGCTGCGGGCCTCGGCCCGCTGCTCGCGGGCGTCGCGCACCGCCAGCGACTGGTCGGTGGGGTCGATGTCGAACTCGAGGTGCAGCACGCCGTCGGCGAACGCGCGGCTCACCTGGTAGCCGGCCTGCCGGAAGACCCGCACCATGGCGTGGTTCTCCACGAGCACCTCGGCCTCGAACCGGCGCAGGCCGTTCTCCCGGGCCGCGGCCGCGAGGTGCTCCAGCAGGATGGAGCCGAGCCCGCGGCCCTGGTGCTCGTCGCGGGCCACGAACGCGACCTCCGCCGTGGTGATGGCGCCGTCGCCCGTCGGTAGCCCCTCGTAGCGCCCGACGGCGATGATCTCGTCGCCGAGCAGGCAGATGAACCCGACCCGCGCGTGGTGGTCGACCGTGGTGAAGCGCGCCAGGTCCTTGTCGGAAATGCGCGGGTAGGGGCCGAAGAACCGCAGGTAGCGGGTGCGCTCGGACAGGCTCTCGTGGAACCGGAGCAACGCTTCGGCGTCGCCGGGCAGGATCGGGCGCAGGTGCACGATGCCGCCGTCGGACGCCACGACGTCGGCCTCCCAGTGGCGGGGGTAGCCGGGGCCGAAGTCGACCGGGTCGTTGTCGGGCGTGCTGGTGGGCTGCATGTCAGTCCCGGGGGTCGTCGGGGTCGAGGCCGTGCAACGGGAACACCGCGCGACGCGTCTCGAGCACGGCGGCGTCGACGCGGTCGGAGTCCTCCATCCACCGGGTGTGGGCGGTGTCGCGACCGTCGGTCATCGAGGTGGGCAGCTCCTGGCCGGTGAGCCCGGCCGTGTGCGCGATCCAGCCGGCGGGCAGCGGCCGGTTCGGGTCGACGTCGCGGTCGAGCACCGTGGCGATGAGGTGGGTCCAGGAACGCGGGACCACCCGGAACAGCCCGTAGCCGCCGCCGCCGGTGGCCAGCCACTTGCCACCCGCCGAGCGCTCGGCCAGCTCGCGCAGCTCGTGGTAGATCGCCCGGTGGCCGTCGACCGAGAGTCCGAGATCCGCCAGCGGGTCCTCGGCGTGGGTGTCGGCGCCGCACTGCGTGACGAGGATCTGCGGCCGGAACGCCCCGACCAGCGACGGCACGACAGCGTCGAACGCGCGGAGCCACGCCGGATCGGCGGTGCCGGGCGGGAGCGGCACGTTCACGGCGTAGCCCTCCCCCTTCCCGCGGCCGTACTCCCCCGGCCAGCCGGTGCCGGGCCACAGCGTCATCGGGTGCTGGTGCAGCGAGATCGTGAGCACCCGGGGGTCGTCGTAGAAGGCGGCCTGCACGCCGTCACCGTGGTGCACGTCGACGTCGATGTAGGCGATGCGGTCGTAACCGTGGTCGAGCAGCCAGGAGATGGCGATCGCGCAGTCGTTGTAGACGCAGAACCCCGCGGCGCGGTCGGCCATGGCGTGGTGCAGCCCGCCCGCGATGGTGACGGCGCGGTCGGCGCGACCCTCCGCGATCTCCCGGGCCGCGGCCAGCGACCCGCCGCAGACCAGGGCGCTCGCCTCGTGCATGCCGAGGAAGATCGGGTTGTCGTCGGTGCCGAGCCCGTGGCCCACGCCGAACGGGATCTCCGGCGCCGACTTGACCGCCGTCAGGTACGACGGCACGTGGATGCGCTGGACCTCCTCGTCGGGCGCCTGGGTGGGCACCACCGGCTCGACGCCCTCCAGCACGCCCAGCTCGGTGGCCAGGCGCATCGTGAGGTCGAGGCGGACCGGGTCGAGCGGGTGGTCGTCGCCGAGGTCGTAGCGGAGGAACTCCGGCGTCCACACCACCGCCGCACGGGGAGTCATGACCGCGACGGTGTCACGGTTGGGCCCCGATGGCGACAGGGCGGGCGGGATCGGCCGACCAGTTCGACCACGAGCCGACGTAGAGCGCGACCGGCTGCTCCGGCGGGCGGAGACCGGCTCGCTCGGCACCGAGCACGAGCGCCGCGGCCGTGACACCGGATCCGCAGTAGGCCGCGATCGGGCCGTCGCCGGCGCCTTCCTGCTCGAACCGCTCCGCCAACGCCTCCGGAGGGAGCCAGAACCCGTCGGATCCCACGAGATCCGCGGTGGGGATGTTGTGGGCGCCGGGGATGTGCCCGGCGCGGGGGTCCACCGGTTCGGTCTCGCCGCGGTAGCGCGCTCCGGCGCGGGCGTCGAGCAGCAGCCCGGAACCGGCGAGTGCCGCCGCGCCGTCGGCGTCGAGCACCGGCATGCCGCCGGGTCGGACGGTGACGTCACCGGCGACCGGCCGCGAGGGCTCGGCCGTGGTGGGCCGACCCTGCGCCACCCAGGCCGCCCATCCCCCGTCGAGCACCGCGACCCGGTCGGCCGGGAACCCGGCCCACCGCAGCAGCCACCACGCCCGCGCCGCGATGGAGCCGTTGCCGTCGTCGTGGGCCACCACCGTGGACCCGCCGCGCACCCCGGCCCGGCGGAGCACCTCCTGCAGCTGCTGCGGGTCGGGCAGCGGATGCCGTCCCCCGGCACCCGGGGCGCCCGCCAGCTCGGTGTCGAGGTCGACGAAGACCGCGCCGGGGATGTGGCCGGCGTCGTGGTCGGGGCGTCCCGGGGGACCGCCGAGGCGGTACCGGACGTCGATCACGACGGGGACGTCGGGCCCGGCCAGGGCGGCCTGCAGGTCGGACGGCGTGACGAGCGGGGTGGGAAGTGCAATCACCTGGTCATCCTGCCCGGGATGGGATGAGCTGCGCGACGTGTTGCCCGGATAGGATGGACCCTTGACGGAAGGGCTGTGCGCGTGAATGACCTCATCGACACGACCGAGATGTACCTCCGGACGATCTACGAGCTCGAGGAGGAGGGCGTCACGCCCCTGCGCGCACGGATCGCCGAGCGGCTGGGGCAGAGCGGCCCGACCGTGAGCCAGACCGTCGCGCGCATGGAACGTGACGGCCTGCTGGTGGTGGCGGGCGACCGCCACCTGGAGCTCACCGACGACGGCCGCAACCGGGCCGTGGCCGTGATGCGCAAGCACCGTCTGGCCGAGCGCCTGCTCACCGACGTGATCGGGCTGGAGTGGGAGCTCGTGCACGCGGAGGCCTGCCGCTGGGAGCACGTGATGAGCGACGCCGTGGAGCGCAAGCTCGTGCAGCTGCTCGACAACCCCACGATCTCGCCCTACGGCAACCCGATCCCCGGGCTCGACGAGCTCGCCCGGCTGCCCGAGACGGCGCGCGGGATCTCGACGCCGCCGTCGCTGGAGATCGGGCTGCAGCGGCTCGACGAGTTCGCCCGCCGGGGCGGCGGCCTCGTGGAGGTGCGCCGCATCGCCGAGCACGTGCAGGTCGACGCCGACCTCATGGCCGAGCTCAAGTCGGCGGGCGTCGTGCCCGGCGAGGAGGTGGACGTGCAGGCCATCGCCCGCTTCGGCGACGCGGTGCCGGTGAAGGCCGGCGGTGCCGACTCGTCGGTGGCCCCGCTGATCGCCCACGCGGTGCTCGTCCGGGCTCGCTGAGGTCACGCCCACGGGCCGTGAGACGGTGGGGCCCACCATCCGAGGAGGACCACCGTGAAGTTGCTCGTGACCGGCGGAGCCGGCTACGTCGGGAGCGTCTGCGCCGCCCACCTGCTGGAGGCCGGGCACGAGGTGACCGTGCTGGACGACCTGTCCACCGGCCACGCCGACGCGGTGCCCGACGGAGCCCAGTTCGTGAAGGCGGACCTGGCCGAGGCCGCCGACGACCTGCTCGGCGACGGCTTCGACGGCGTGCTGCACTTCGCGGCGAAGTCGCTGGTGGGCGAATCGGTGGAGCACCCCGAGCTGTACTGGCAGGGCAACGTGGTGACCTCCCTGCGGCTGCTGGAGGCCATCCGCAAGAACGGCACCCCGCGGCTGGTGTTCTCCTCCACCGCCGCCACCTACGGCCAGCCCGAGGAGGTGCCGATCCGGGAGACCTCCCCCACCCTGCCCACCAACCCCTACGGGGCCAGCAAGCTCGCGATCGACCACATGATCACCTCCTACGCCGACGCGCACGGGCTGGCCGCGGTGAGCCTGCGGTACTTCAACGTGGCCGGGGCCCACGGGCGCTTCGGGGAGCGGCACGCCGTGGAGACCCACCTGATCCCGATCGTGCTGCAGGTGGCCGCGGGCACGCGGGAGTCGGTGGCCGTCTACGGCGACGACTGGCCGACCGCCGACGGCACCTGCGTGCGCGACTACATCCACGTGGACGACCTCGCCGCCGCCCACCTGCTCGCCGTGACCCAGGCCCGGCCGGGCACGCACGCCGTGTACAACCTGGGCTCCGGCCAGGGCTTCTCGGTGCGCGAGGTGATCGAGGCCTGCCGCACGGTGACCGGCCACCCGATCCCCGCCGTGACCGCGCCCCGCCGCGCCGGCGACCCGGCCGTGCTGATCGCCTCCAGCGAGGCCGCGCAGCGCAACCTCGGCTGGACCCCCGAGCGCACCGACATCGCCACCATCGTGGGCGACGCGTGGCGGTTCGCCCAGGAGCGCCACGCCGGCTGAACGGTTCATCCCGCGCTCCCCACGCAGACGTCCTCCGCCCCGATGCAGTCCCGGAACACGCCCGGCCGGATGCCGGCGTCGGCCACCTGGCGCAGCAGCCCGGTGAGGCGGTGGCCGGGCCAGGCCCGTTCGGCGCGGTCGAGGGCGACATGGGCCAGCGCGCCGTCGCCGCGCAGCAGCGCCGACACCGCCAGCAGGGCCGCGGGCTCGGCGGCCTCGGGATCGGGCGTCTCGCGGCACAGCGCCGCCCACAGGTGCTCGGCCGCGGCGGCCATCGGTCCGGCTCCGCGCAGCATCGCGGCGTCACGCACCCGCACGTCGGACAGGGCCGCGGCCAGCGCCACCACCTGCTCGTCGTCGAGGACGAGCCGGCCCGCCGCCGCGTCGCGGAGTGCGGCGTCGACCGCGGCCAGCGCGGCGGTGCGGTCCGGCAGGACGGCCGCGTCATCGACGATCATGGCCTCCCGCCGGGCCAGGCGGGCACCGTCGGCGGCCGCGACCTGGTGCTCCAGATCGGCCCGGTCGGCCCGGGCCACCGCACCCCGCGCCACCGCCGCGGCGGCGAAGGCCGTGGCGGCCGGGTCGGGCACCAGGCCACCGCAGCACGCCGGATCGTCGAAGCAGCTCCAGCGCGCCCCGGCGGTGGCGGACTCGGCCCACATCACGGTGTGGACGTCCAGGCCGCGCGAGCCGAGGTGGTCGACGACGTGGTCGACCAGAGCACGGGCCGGTGGATCCGCTCCCGCGGACAGGACGACCACCGCGGCCCCGGCCGGGTCGTCGAGCATCAGGCTTGCCACCACGGCTTCGGCCACCGCGCCGACGTCGTCGGGTGGAGGAAGGTCGACGCGCACGGTGAGACCCAACCGGCGGCCGCTGCTGCCTCCGGTGGCCACGAGGACCAGCGACTCGCGAGGATGGAAGCCGAGCAGGTACGGCAGCGCCGCGACGAGCTCGGCCGGCTCGCCGATGCGCAGTGGATCGACCTGCGGGGGATCGATGGGCGGGGGATCGATGGGCGGGGGATCGATGGGCGGGGGATCGATGGGCCGGGGATCGGTGGTTCGCATGCCCAGAGGCTGCGTCGGTCCGGCGGCGCGGCGCCACCGTTGCACCGTTCGGGTGTGGACAACCGGCCCGGAACCGGCGTCCGGGAGCGCGATGGGGACAACCGGAGACCCGGACGTCGCCGAGACCCCGTCCTGTCGTCGTTGACTGTTAGCGTGCGCGCCTTGCCGTGCGGCCCCCGGCCCGCGACGCTGACCGGGGCGGAGGACGGCCGACCGGTCGTCCGGCACGCACGAAGGGGCGCCGATGTACGACTACGACCTGCTGGTGATCGGCTCGGGACCGGGCGGCCAGAAGGCCGCGATCGCCGCGGCCAAGCTGGGTAAGCGGGTGTGCGTCGCCGAGCGGCGCAACATGATGGGGGGCGTCTGCGTCAACACGGGCACGATCCCGTCGAAGACGCTGCGCGAGGCAGTGCTCTACCTCACCGGCTTCGCCCAGCGCGACATGTACGGCGCCAGCTACCGCGTGAAGTCCGAGATCACCATCGCCGACCTGCTCGCGCGCACCGCGCACGTCGTCGGGCGGGAGGTGGAGGTGATCCGCAACCAGCTGCTGCGCAACCACGTCGACATCCTGGGCGGCACGGCCCGGTTCGTGGACGAGCACACCGTCGCCGTGGAGGGCGACACCCGCGGCGACCACAACACGGTCACGGCGGAGAACATCGTCATCGCCACAGGCACCAGGCCGGCGCGGCCGGCCGAGGTCGAGTTCGACGAGAACCACGTGATGGACTCCGACGGCGTGCTCGGGATGCAGCGCGTCCCGAGCTCCCTGGTGGTGGTCGGCGCGGGTGTGATCGGCATCGAGTACGCGTCGATGTTCTCCGCGCTCGGCACGCGGGTCACCGTGGTGGAGAAGCAGCCGCAGATGCTGGGGTTCTGCGACCCCGAGGTCGTCGAGTCGCTGAAGTTCCACCTGCGCGACCAGGCCGTCACCTTCCGGTTCGGCGAGGAGGTGGAGAAGGTCGAGATCACCTCGAAGGGCACGGTCACGAGCCTGGCCAGCGGCAAGCGCATCGCCGCCGACATGGTGATGTACTCGGCCGGGCGTCAGGGCGTCACCGACGAGCTCGACCTGGAGAAGGCCGGGTTGTCGGCGGACAGGCGCGGGCGCATCACCGTCGACAAGCAGTACCGCACCGAGGTGCCGCACATCTTCGCGGTCGGCGACGTGATCGGTTTCCCGGCTCTGGCCGCCACGAGCATGGACCAGGGGCGGCTCGCGGCCTACCACGCGTTCGGTGAACCGGCCCGTGAGCTGCAGGAACTGCAGCCGATCGGCATCTACACGGTCCCGGAGATCTCCTACTGCGGGAAGACCGAGGCCGAGCTGACCATGGGTTCGGTGCCCTACGAGGTGGGCATGTCGCGCTACCGGGAGCTCGCGCGCGGCGCGATCGTCGGCGACTCCTACGGCATGCTCAAGCTCCTGGTGTCGACGACCGACCGCACGCTGCTCGGGGTGCACGTGTTCGGCACCAACGCCACCGACCTGGTGCACATCGGTCAGGCGATCATGGGGTGCGGCGGCACCGTCGACTACCTCGTGGACACCGTGCTCAACTACCCGACGCTGTCGGAGGCGTACAAGGTGGCCGCACTCGACGTCACCAACAAGATGCGGGCGCTGGAGGCGTTCGAGCAGTAGCACATCGACGCGACGAGACCGGGGCCGGAGCAGGGCCGCGGCACATGACGGTGCCCGCCGTCGGCGGGCGGGAAGATCAGTACCTGATTCCGTGCTGGTCCAGCCACGGGCGCGGGTCCACGTACACGCCGCCGATCATGACGCCGACGTGCAGGTGGGGGCCGGTGGACTCGCCGCGGTTGCCCACCTCGGCGATCTCGTCCCCGGCCTGCACCTTCTCGCCGACGGTGACGAGCGAGCGGTTGATGTGGCCGTAGACGGTGATGGTGCCGTCGGCGTGCTGCAGGCGCACCCACAGGCCGAACCCGCTGGCGGGACCGGAACTGATCACGGTGCCGGCCAGCGGGGCGTGGATCGGGGTGCCGATGGGGGCGGCGATGTCGAGGCCCTGGTGGACGGTGCCCCAGCGGCCGCCGAAGCCGGAGGTGACCTGCCCGACGACCATCTCGACACCGGCGGCGAGGGCGGCCGCCTTCGCCGCCGCGGCCTGCGTCGCGGCGTCGGCACGGGCCTTGTCGGCGGCCGCGGCGGCCTGCGCCGCCTCCTGCAGGCCGGCGGCCTTGACGAGCGCGGCCGCGTCGGCCACGACCGGCGTGGCTGGGGTGACGGGCCCGACGGCGGCCCGGGCCTCGTCCACGGGCACCGGGACGTCCACGGGGGCGGTCGGCGCGGCGGGCGTACCCAGGAACTCCTCGACGCCCAGCCGCAGGACGTTGGCGCCGTCGGACGCAGCGGGAAGGGCGGCGCCGAGGGCCTGCTGGCCGGCCGCGGCGAGCGCGCCACCGGCGACGACCGTGGCGACGAAGCGCGCCGTCGTGGACGGGGTGACGGTGAGCCGGGCGCCACCGACCCCCGCTGTCGCCGTGGCGAGCAGCGGGGGCCCGAGGTGAGCGCGCCGGCGCTGGGGGGAGCGGTGCCGGGACACTACCTATCCTTCCGGATCTCGCGGCCCGGGCGGACGTCCCGTCGGGGGTTCGGGCGGACTGCCGGGGGAGCAGTCCGTGTCCGGTCTGTGACCAGGCCGTTATCGATCCGGGCACGACGTTAACCGCTGACCGGCCGGAAGTTGTCACAGCGCAGCGTCACTGAGGCCGCCGGACACGGCGACGCGGCGAGCGGGACAGGCGGCGTTTCCCGCCCGACACGCCAACCGAAGGGGCGCCGTTCACCGCAGGTTCAGGCCCTCTCCCCCACCCACGGTCACGCTGCGTCGCTGCTCACAGCCGTCTGCGACATCCACCGGCGAACGGAGCAGCGCTTCCGGTCGGTCACCGCGCCCACCGTCGCCCGGTGGTGCGATCGGGAAGATCAGGATCTGCCGGAGAGTCGACCGTCAAGCGGGGCTCGAGGACCGCTTCAGGCCTGGCCCAGCTCCGCCAGGCGGGTGCGGTAGCGGTCCACGTTGGCCAGCTTCACGTCCTCGTACCCGCGCACGAGGTCGGCGGCCTCCGCGGCGGCCGTGGCCGTGACGTAGGTGTCGGGGCTCAGGCCGTCGGCCAGCCGCAGCACCATGGCCCGG
The DNA here is from genome assembly GCF_001899645.1 of Pseudonocardia sp. 73-21. Taxonomy (GTDB): domain Bacteria; phylum Actinomycetota; class Actinomycetes; order Mycobacteriales; family Pseudonocardiaceae; genus Pseudonocardia. The sequence continues at coordinate 35,128 of NZ_MKVV01000014.1, forward strand.
TAGGAGTCGCGCAGGTCGCGCTCCAGGCGCCGGATCTCCGTGCGACCGAAGGGGTCGAGCGGCGTCCCGCGCAGGGCCTTGCCACGGGCCAGGGTCTGCAGCACCGGCTTCATCCACGGTCCCAGCGCGATCTTCCTCTGGCGGCCCATGGCCTTGAGCATCGGCGGGTGCAGGCGGTAGCGCTGCCGGGTGCCCCCGGGCACCTCGGCGGCGACCTTCGCCTCGAAGACGGGATCGGTGAGCAGCCGCGCCACCTCGTACTCGTCCTTGTAGGCCGTGAGCTTGTGCAGGCCGCGGGCGACCGCCTCGCTGAACGCCGTGTCCTGGCCGACGCGGCGCTCGGCGCGCCAGACGGCCAGCACGTCGTCGACGTAGCGGCGGGCGGTGCGCTCGTTCTGGAAGCCGACGAGCTGCGCGGCCCGGATCTCGACGAGCCGCCGCGTCTCCCCCGCCAGCTCCCGCAGCGCGATCGACGCCGGGAGCGCCACCGGCGCCGCCTCGGCGACCGATCCCGTGACCGCCGCGAACGCGGCCGGGTCGGCCACCGCGACACGCCCCCAGCGGAACGCGGCGGTGTTGACGGCCACCGCGACGCCGTTGAGCTCGATCGCCCACTCGATGGCCTCGGCCGACAGCGGCAGCGCCCCGGACTGGTAGGCCGCGCCGACCACCATCAGGTTCGCCGGCATCGCGTCGCCGAACAGCGCGTTCGAAGCCGCCTGCGCGTCCAGCGCCACGATCTCGCGGGTGACGCCGCGCAGGCGCTCCACCAGCGCGGGCACGTCCGTCGCCGTGATCGACGCATCGCGCACCATCGCCCCCGTGGGCACGGAACTGGTGGACACCACACCCGTGGTGTGGTCGGCCGAGGCGTAGGCCAGGTTCTTCGTGTCGGCGCCGACGAGGGCGTCGAAGGCGAGGTAGCAGCCCGCGGTGCCGATCCCGACGCGGTTGGCCGGGCCGAGCGTCGCGGCGTCGGCAGCCATCCGCAGGTGGGAGGTGACCGGGCCGGCCTTCTGCGAGAGCCCGGTCTGGTCGACGCCGTGCACGGCCAGCCCGTCGCGGACGGCGGCGGAGGCCAGTACCTGGTTGACCGTGACGATGCCGGTGCCGCCGATGCCGGCCAGGAACACGTCACCCGCGGCGGGGCGCGTGACGTCCGGGACGGCCGGGGGCTCGCGGCGGTCCGGGCGGCCGGCCGAGACCCCGGTGCCGATGCTCGCTCCGCCTGCGCTCCGCTCGGCGGGCAGCTCCACCGTCACGAACGACGGGCAGTCGCCGGCGAGGCAGGAGTAGTCGGTGTTGCAGGAGGTCTGGTCGATGTGGGTCTTGCGGCCGAACTCGGTGTCGACGGGCTGCACGGACAGGCAGTTGCTCTTGACGCCGCAGTCGCCGCAGCCCTCGCACACGGCCTCGTTGATGATCACGCGGGTGGGCCGGACGGCCAGCGTGCCGCGCTTGCGCAGGCGGCGGGACTCCGCGGCGCAGCGCTGGTCGTAGACGAGCACGGACACGCCCTCGACGCCCGCGAGCACCTGTTGGGCCTCGTCGAACCGGTCGCGGTGCCACAGCTCCACACCGGCCGGGAGGGCGGGCAGCGACCGGTACCGCTGCGGCTCGTCGGCGCACACGATGATCTTCGTGACGCCCTCGGCCAGCAGCTTCGCCGTCAGGGCGGGCACCTCGAGCCCCCCTTCCGCGTCCTGCCCGCCGGTCATGGCGACGGCGCGGTTGTAGAGCAGCTTGTAGGTGATCGACACCCCGGCCGCGACGCACGCCTGCACCGCGAGCTGGCCGGAGTGGGCGAACGTGCCGTCGCCCATGTTCTGGAACATGTGCCCGGCGCCGGTGAACGGGGCCTGGCCGATCCACTGCGCGCCCTCGCCGCCCATCTGCGTGATCGAGGTGACCTCGCTCTCCGGGCGGTGGGTGAGCGCGACCATGGCGTGGCAGCCGATGCCGCCGCCCGCGACGGCGCCCTCGGGCACCACCGTCGAGCGGTTGTGCGGGCAGCCGGAGCAGAAGTACGGCGTGCGGTTGACGGGCAGCAGCTCGAGCTTCGGGGGCTCGCGTCGGACCGGCTCCAGGTCGACCCGGTCGCCGAGCACCCGGCGCAGCGGGCCCACCAGCGCACCGGCCGTCAGCTCACCGGCCACCGGCACCAGCGGGGACCCGTCGGAGTCGGCCGAGCCGATCACGGCGGGCGCCGATGCGAGGCCGTAGAGCACGTCGCGCACCGCGGATTCCACGAACGCGCTCTTCTCCTCCACCACCAGCACGGTGTCGAGCCCGGTGGCGAAGTCGCGGAGCAGGTCGCGCTCCAGCGGGTGGATCATGCCCAGGCGCAGGAGCTTGATGCCGGCGCGGCGGCAGCCGTCGTCGTCGAGGCCCAGGTCGCGCAGCGCCTGCCGGACGTCGGTGAACGCCTTCCCCCCGGCGACGATCCCGAGCCAGGCGTCCGTCGTGTCGACCTCGACGACGTTGATCGGGTTCGCGGCCAGGAACTCCCGCACCATCGTCCAGCGCGGCCCGTACATCTGGGCCTCGGCCTCCAGCGACGCGGGCGGGGCGAGCATCGGGATCTGCTCGTACTCCCATGGCTTCCCGTCCCACTCCAGCTCCGGGACGGTGATCTCGACATCCGCGGTGCCGTCGACGGTGAACAGGCCGTCGGCCACGTCCGCGGTGATCTTCATGCCCACCCACATGCCCGAGCACCGCGAGAGCGCGACGCCGTAGCGGCCCAGTCGCACGATCTCCTCGGCGGTGCCGGGGTAGAGCACGGGCAGCCCGAAGCCGGCCAGGGTGCGCTCGCTGATGCACGGGATGGTGGAGGACTTGCAGCTCGGGTCGTCACCCGCGAGGACGATCACGCCGCCCTTCGGGTGGGCGCCGCACATGTTGCCGTGGCGCAGCGGGTCGCCCGCGCGGTCGACGCCGGGCGCCTTGCCGTACCAGACGCCGACGGCGCCGTCGACGGTGCGCTCGTGGCCGGGCACCTCCACCTGGCTGCCCCACACCGACGTGGCGGCGAGCTCCTCGTTGACGCCCGGCACGAGCGTGAGCCCGGCGTTCTCCCGGAGCTCGGTGGCCTTCGCGAGGGTCTGGTCGAGCCCACCCAGCGGGCTGCCCTGGTAGCCGGAGACGAACGTGGCGGTGCGCAGGCCGGCCGCGGCGTCGGCGGCGTGCTGCTCCACGAGCATGCGGGCGATGGCCTGCACGCCGGTCAGCAGGACGGGACCCGCTCCCGCGCGGTACCGGGCCGAGAGATCGAAATCGACGGGACCGGCGTCCTGCTGCAGCGTCATCGCTTCCTCGCTTCGCTCGGGGTCGTGCGTCAGCCGCACTGCTCCAGCGCGGCCGAGACCGACGCGGCCGCCCTGCGGACACTCTGCACGACGGCGACCTTCCGCGCTCCCAGCACACGCGACGTCGCGCCGACCACGGAGATCGCCGAGACGGCCACCGTGCGCTCGCCACGGCGCACCACGATGGGCGCCGCGATCGACGACATCCCCATCGTGTGCTCCTCACGCGAGGCGGCGAACCCGTCGATCCGCACCTGGTGCAGCACCTGCTTGTAACGCTGGGGGTCGACGATCGTGAACGGCGTGTGGCGGTGGAACCCGCGCTCCAGGATCGCGCGGGCCATCGACGGGTTGTGCGCCGCGATCGCCTTCGCCGCGCTCGAGCTGTGGCCGGGACCACGCCGGTAGAGCTGGGAGTGGAACATCGTGCCGGCGCTGTTGCCCTCCAGCCGGTCGACGTAGAGCACGTCGGCCCCGACGGGCACCGCGAGCTGGACGGTCTCCCGCAGGATCTCGCGCAGCTCCCCCAGCACCGGCAGCGACAGCTCGCGCAGCATCAGCCGGTCCACCGCGAGCTGGCCGATCTCGAACATCCGCAGGCCCAGGCGGTACCGGCCGGCGCGCGAGCGCTCCAGCATCCCGCTGGTGGCCAGCGCCGCGAGCATCCGGCACGCGGTGCTCTTGGCGATGCCCAGCTCGGCGGCCACGCGGGTGGCGCCCAGCTCCCGCTCGGTCTCGAAACAACCCAGCACCGCCATGGCGATGGACACGGACCGGAGCGGGCCGTCCTCGCGCTCGGGGCCGATGCCGTCGGGGATCGCGACGTCGAGATCCGTGATCGTCATCTAGCTCTCCCACGCAGTCATGATTCCCACTGGGGGAACTCGTCCGGCGGCGGCACGTTCACCTCGGTGACGCGGTTGCGGTAGGCCACCAGGGCGGTCTGACCGCCGCGCCGCACCTTCACCACCACCTCTTCGGTGTTGTAGGGCTCGCCCGGGTCGTAACCGTGCGCCCAGGTGGCGAACGCGCGGATCGGGCCGGAGTGGGTGGCCGCGATGATCCGCTGGCCGTCCTCCCCCTCGTCGATCAGCCGGTGGAACCCGCGCCAGAACCGGCGCACGCACAGCGCGGGCGGTTCGAAGTACATCATCGGGATCGTCATCCACGTGTGGATCGGGTCGGCCCCGCCCAGCTGCACGCGGTAGAAGCGGTCGATCTCCACGAGCCAGCGGGGGCGGTCGCCCACCGCCGTGCGCTCCAGCTTCTCCATGGTGGCCTGGTACTGCCGGAACGCCGAGGTGACGTCGCGCAGGCCGTCCGGGGTCCAGACGCCGAAGTTGCGCAGCTCCGGGATCGGCTCGGGCTCGGAGATCTCGGCCTTGCGCTGCCACTGGTCGAGGCCGTCGAGGATGCCGCGGTGGATCTGCTCCGCGGTCTGCCGCGCGCGGTTGGTGTCGGCGCAGACGATGCGGACCCGCTGCCCCTCCTTCAGCGACTTCGACAGCGAGTTGCCGCGCTGGTGCGCCTGCCAGCCGCCCATCGGCGTCAGGCCGGCGTCGGTGGAGTAGCCCTGCGTGATGCCGTGGCGGATGATCCGGATCTCCGCGACGAAGTCCTCGGCCGCCTTCCGCGACGGCGGCGCGACGATCTCCTTCTCCCGCGTGGCGGTGGCGAAGTCGCGGGTGAAGCTGTCGCCGTCGACCTGGATGACCGGGACCTCGGGCGAGTCGGCGCGGGCCCGGAACCGGCGCAGGTAGAGCGGCGTGGACGAGTCCTCCTCGACCGGGTCGGCCGTCTTCGCCTCCTGCCGCTCCCGGTAGCGCGCGAGGTAGTTGGGCGCCTCGTACCGGTCGATCTTGCGGGGATCGGTACTCGTCATGAGTGCACCGTGAAGAACTTCTCGTTCACCTGGCGGTGGTAGTAGAAGATGGCGCGCCCCATCTCCTCCTCCGTCCACGTGATCGGCTCGAAGTCCGGGTCCACCCAGTAGCCGCCGGTGAACAGCTCGTTGCGGTTGCCCACGGGGTCGAAGAAGTAGGTGGTGTAGCCGCGCGTGACGCCGTGCCGCGTGGGCGCCACGTCGATCGTGACGCCGTGGTAGGCCAGCGTGTCGGCGGCGTCGCGGATGGCGTTCCACTCGTCCACCCAGAACGCGAAGTGGTGCAGCGCGCCGTTCGGGCCGGTGATCACCGCGATGTCGTGCGGGGTGTGGCTGCGCTCCAGGAACGCCGCGAGCTGGTGGCCGTCGTTGGCCAGGATCTGCTCGGTGAGCCGGAACTCCAGGATCTCGGTGAAGAACGCCGTGAACGCCTCGACGTCCTCGGCCATGACGAACACGTGGTCCAGCCGGGGCGGAGCGATGCCGGTGAGGCCCTCGGGCCGGGGCGGCGGGTTGGTGCGCGGCAGCATGTTGCCGAGACGCTCCATGCCGTACACGAGCTCGACGAGGTGCCCCGACGGCGACTCGAAGCGGATGGCCTCACCCCAGCCGGGACCGAGCTCGCGGGCGGCGTAGCGCTTCACCGGCACGCTCGCGGCCTGCAGCTTCTCGGTGAAGTAGTCGAGGTCGCCCTGCTCGGCGAGCTTGAACGACATGTGGTCCAGCCCGTAGGTCGGCGCCTCGCGCAACACGACGGAGTGGTGCTCGTGCTCGTCCCAGCACTTGAGGAACACGCGGTCGACGCCGTCGTGGGTGTCCCGATCGGTCTCGACGAGGCCGAGGACCTCCGTGTAGTAGGCGGTGCACAGCTCGAGATCGGGAACCCGGATCTCGACGTGCTGCAGGCGCAGGATCCGATCACTCATGTGTGCATCCTCAGGAATCGCTGGGCGACGATGTTCTCGTAGTAGAAGAGGCCCTTCCCGAACTCCTGCTCGGTCCAGGTGATGATCTCCTGGTCGGGATCGACCCAGTACCCACCGGTGAACACCTCGTTGCGGATGCCCAGCGGGTCGAAGAAGTAGATGGTGTTGCCGCGCGTGACGCCGTGGCGCGTGGGGCCCTGGTCGATCTGCACGCCGTTGTAGGCGAGCGTGTCGGCGGCCTTGCGGATGTGGTCCCAGTCGTCGAGCCAGTAGGCCCAGTGGTGCAGGGCACCGTTGGGGCCGTTGACGATCGCGATGTCGTGCGGCGAGTTGGTGCGCCCGGCGAGCCAGACGCCCAGCTGGTGACCGTTGCCGTCGAGCACCTGCTCGGTGAGGCGCAGGCCCAGCACGTCCTGGAAGAAGCGGGCCGACTCGCCCACCTCCTCGGCGTTGACGAGCATGTGGTCCATCCGCGGCGGCGCGATGCCGGGCATGTCCGGCGGCGGCACGGGCGCCGGGTTGTGCTTGCCGAGGATGTTGCCGGTCTTCTCGATGTCCCAGACCAGCTCCATGATCTGGCCCGACGGCACCTCGAACCGGATCGACTCGCCCTGCCCCACCGCCTCTCCCCTGGAGACGCGGGAGACCTGGCAGCCGTAGTCGGCGAGCTTCTTCTCGTAGTCGTGGAGGTCGTCCTCGGCCTCCACGCGGAAGGTGAAGGAGTCCATCCCCGTGCGCGGGTTGTAGCGCATGCGCAACGAGTGGTGGTCCTCCTCGTCCCAGCACTTGAAGTACACGGCGTCGGCCCCGTCGACGGAGCCGCGCTGCACCTGCTGCAGCCCCATGACGTCGGTGTAGTAGGCGGTGGCGAGATCGAGATCCGGCGTACGGACGTCGATGTGGGCGAGGCGGAGGATGCCCATGCAATCAGCTCCCAGCTTCTTGACGCGCCGACGCTAACCCGCCTAGCGTTCCGGAAGGAAGACCGCGCGTTCCGGAAATCAGAACGGAGGAGCCGGTGGCTGATCCACTCGACATGCGCGCGGCGGTGGCCGAGTACGTCACCGCGCTGCACCGCTCCTACCTGGCCCAGGCCGACACGCATCTGCCCGCCGTCCGGGGCCGGATGCCGTTGCTGGCGGGTGGGCCGCTCACCGTCGCCGCCGTCGGGGCCCGCAACCTGCACCTGATCGCCACGCGCGAGGGCCTCGGACCGCTGCGCGGGCAGGAGGTCTCGGTGCCCGGCTCGCTGCCCGGCCTGGAGTGGTCGCTGCGGTTCTACGACCCCGTGGTCGTGCCCGCCCTCGGGCTCGTCGACGAGCGCGACGGGCCGGCGTACGCCGAGGTCAAGCACGCGCTGGGGCTCACCACCGTCGTCTACCACGTGGTGGCGCAGCCCGGCTCGGGATTGACGCCGCACCACGCCGGGCACGTCGGGTCCGGGCTGGCTGCCGGCCACACGAGCGCCGACCGCGACTTCGAGGCGATCCGCGCCCGCGTCCGCGGCCGGGAGGGGCTGGTGGACGAGCTGGTCGGCGCCGCGAGCGCCGGCCTCCCCCGCGCCCAGGCGCTGCTGGCCAAGGCCATCGCCCCCCACAACGCGGAGATCGACAAGCTGGTCGCGACGGCGAACCCGGACCCCGACGAGATCCGGAAGACGCTGCTGGCCTCGGTGGGTGGCCGCAGGGACTGGACCCCGAAGGCCCCCGCGTGACCGGCCACCCCGACTGCAGCACAGCCACGTTCATGCGACCAGATGGCGTGAACGTGGCTTCACTGCGACCCGGGAGGTGCTCGTGACGGACGCGACGCTCTCCACCGTGCGCAATGCCGCCCGGCTGCTCAAGGAGTTCCGGACCAGGGAGGCGTCCATCGGGGTGTCCGAGCTGGCCCGGCGCCTGCATCTGGGCAAGTCCGGCGTGCACCGGCTGCTCACCACGTTGCTGGCCGAGGGGCTGGTCGAGCAGGACCCGCGCACCGGCGGTTACCGGTCGGGCATCGTCATGTTCGAGCTGGGCGAGGCGGTCAAGGTGCACCTCGACCTGCACGCCGCCGCCGGGCCGGTGCTCGTCCATCTGCGCGAACAGACCGGCGAGTCGTCGCAGGTGGGGGTGCTCGACGGCGACGACGTCGTCTACGTCGACCGGCTGGAGAGCGCCCACTCGCTGCGCCTGTTCACCGAGACCGGGCGCCGCGTGCCGGTCCACTGCACGTCCAGCGGCAAGGTGCTGCTGGCCCACGCCCCCGAGCACGTGCGGGAGGCGGCGCTGGCCCGGCCCCACGCGCAGCTGACCCCGCACACGATCACCGACCCGGCCGCGTTGCGCGCGGAGCTGGCCACCGTCCGCTCCCGCGGCTGGGCGGAGGCGATCAACGAGCGCGAGATCGGGGTCGCGAGCCTGGCCGCGCCGATCCGCGACCTGCACGGCGACGTCGTCGCGGCCATCAGCATCGGCGCGCCGGTGGCGCGGTTCGGCGCGGTGCCGCGACGCCGGTTCGCCAAGGAGCTGGTGGAGGCGGGCGAGGCCGTGAGCCGGCGCCTCGGCTGGACCGAGCAGACGCCCCGCGTTCCGGTGAGTGGAACGTGAACGGTGACGGGACGGCCCGCCGCCGACACGATCAGAGCTGTCCGTCGACGACTGGGAGTCCCGCATGCCCGTGACCGATGCCCCCGCGAAGGCGCGGGCGCTCTACGACGCCCGGCGCACCCGCGTGCCGATCCCGCCGTTCACCGACGAGGACCCGAGCCTCGGCATGGCCGACGGCTACGCGGTGCAGAAGGAGCTCGTGGCCCTGCTGCTCGCCGACGGCGACCGGATCATCGGCCACAAGGTCGGGCTGACCAGCAAGCCGATGCAGAAGATGGTGGGCGTCGACTCCCCCGACTACGGGCCCGTCCTCGCCTCCACCGTCTACCGCGACGGCGACACGATCCCGCTGGGCAGCTTCATCGCCCCCAAGATCGAGGCCGAGATCGTCTTCGTGCTGGGTGAGCGGCTCGAGGGCCCCGGCGTCACCGTCACGCAGGCGCACGCCGCCATCGCCGGCGCCGTGGCGGGCATGGAGATCGTCGACTCCCGCATCGTCGACTGGCGGATCAAGCTCGCCGACACCGTCGCCGACCTCGCGTCCAACGGTGCGATGGCCACCTCGAGCCGCATCGTCCCGCTGGACGGCATCGACTCCCGACTGATCGGCATGACGCTCACCCGCAACGGCGAGCTGATCGACACCGGCGCCGGCGCCGCCGCGCTGGGCGATCCCGTCGCCGTCGTCGCGTGGCTGGCCAACGTGCTGGGCGAGAACGGGGTGGCGCTCGAACCCGGCCACCTGATCATGACCGGCGCCCTGCACGCGGCCGTGCCGATGCAGGCAGACGACGTCTTCCGGGCCGAGTTCGACCGGCTCGGACCGATCACCGTACGGGTGGCCACCGGCTCGGCCGGATCAGAGAGCGGAGCCTGATGGACACCCAGCAGCTGGCGGCCCGGCTCAGCAAGGCCGTCGCCGACCGCACCGCCATCGACCAGCTCTCCGACGACGCGCCCGACCTCGACCTCGCCGGCGGCTACGCCGTGCAGCGCGTGCTGCGTGAGGAAGCCGGGCCCCTGGTGGGCTGGAAGCTCGGCGTCACGAGCCGGGCGAAGCAGGCGCAGGTCGGCGTCAGCGCGCCGGTGTTCGGGTTCCTCGCGGGTGCGAACGCCCTCGACCTGGGCGAGCCGCTGGACACCTCGCAGCTCATCCAGCCCCGCTGCGAGCCCGAGATCGTGTTCGTCCTGGGCCGCGACCTGGCCGGGCCGCACGTCACCGCGGCCGACGTGATCTCGGCGTCGTCGGGGGTGGCCGTGGGCATCGAGGTGCTCGACTCCCGCTTCCGCGACTACCGCTTCACCATGGCCGACGTGGTGGCCGACAACACCTCCGCCGGGAGGTTCGTCGTCGGCACGCCGGTGCCGCCCGCGTCCATCGACCTGCGCCTGGTCGGCGTGGTGCTGGAGAAGAACGGTGAGGTCGTGGCCACCGCGTCCGGCGCCGCCTCGCTCGGGCATCCCGCTGCGGCCGTCGCGTGGATGGTGCGCGCGATGGCCGCCCACGGTGAGGGGCTGAAGGCGGGCGAGGTCGTGCTCTCCGGCGGGCTCACCGCGGCGGTGCCCGTCGCCCCCGGCGACGTGGTGGTCGCCTCGATCGACCGGCTCGGCACCGTCGAGCTGGGCTGCCGCTGACCCACCCTCGTGCGCGGATATCAGGGTCCTGGCACTGATTTCCGCGCACGGGCCCGACGAAGGAGGGCACCATGCCACTCGTCCAGATCACGCTCGCCAAGGGCCGCACCGCGGAGCAGCTCCAGGCGCTCGGCGCGGCCGTCACCGCGGCCGTCCACGACTCCATCGGAGCCCCGACCGAGAACGTCCGCGTCGTCGTGCAGGAGTGCGAGCCGGAGCTGTGGTTCATCGGCGGCGAGTCGCTCGGTGCGCTGCGGGAGTCCGGCCGGCGATGACGCTGGTCCCGCTCGGCGAGCCCGACGGGCGGGACGCCTGGGTGGTCCGGGCCGACGACGGGCGCAGCTTCGCCGTGTTCGCCGTCGACGGCGGGTTCCGCGTCACCGACGCCGTCTGCCCGCACAACCGGGGCCCGCTGGAACAGGGCTGGACGCGCGACGGACGGCTCGTCGTCTGCCCCTGGCACTGGTACCGCTTCTCCCTCGACACCGGCCGGTGCGAGACCGCGCCGCAGTACCGGCTGGGCGTCTACCCGGTGGTGGACCGGGACGGCGTGCAGTACGCCGACGTGGGCGACAAACCGGTGGCCCGGTCGTGGGCGGAGCGGCTGCGCGCCCACTCCCGGGGGGAATAACGTGTCGCCATGACGAGCACCGCACCCGATCCTTACGCCTTCCTCCCCGAGGTCCCGACCTTCGACGTCACCAGCGACGACGTCCAGCACGGCAAGCGCCTGGCCGACCCGCAGGCCAGCGCCGCGTTCGGCGTGCCCGGTGGCGAGGACCGCTCCCCGCACCTCCGCTGGTCCGGCTTCCCCGAGGGCACGAAGAGCTTCGCCGTCACCGTCTACGACCCCGACGCGCCCACCGCCAGCGGGTTCTGGCACTGGGCCGTGTTCAACATCCCCGCCTCCGTCACCGAGCTGCCCGCCGGCGCGGGCGACGCGGCGGGCTCCGGCCTGCCCGCGGGCGCGGTCCAGCTGAAGAACGACGGCGGCGGCGTCGGCTACATCGGGGCCGCCCCGCCCGCCGGCCACGGCCCGCACCGCTACTACACCGTGGTGCACGCGGTCGACGTCGAGAACCTCGAGGTCCCGGCCGAGGCCTCGCCGGCGTTCCTCGGCTTCAACCTCTTCTCGCACACCCTCGCCCGCGCGACGATCACGCCGACGTTCGAGCAGTGACCCCCACGCGACGGCCCGCTGAGCGCGCGGGCGGCCGGCACGTCATCCTCTCCGGGTGACGCTGACGACGGACCCACCCGCGCGCTCCCCGCGGTCCCTCCTCTGGGCGCCGGCGGCGCGGCTGCTGGCCGTCGGCGTCCTGCTGTTCGCCGTGCTCCTCGGGCTCGGGTGGCTGCTCACCCACGTCGCCCCGGGCACGGCGTTCGGTGACCTGGACGTCGGGATCCTGCAGTGGCTGGTGGCGCACCGCGTGCCCGCCCTCGACACGGCGTCGGGGTACGCCACCGACCTCGCCGCCACGAACACGGTCACCGTGCTCGGCCTCGCGACGGCCGTGGTCGCGTCCGCGGTGCTGCGGCACTGGTGGCCGGCGCTGCTGATGGTGCTGGCGATCGGCGGCGAGCTGGTGCTGTTCCTCAACTCCGCGCTGCTGGTGGGCCGGCAGCGGCCTGCGGTGGCGCACCTCGACGCCGCGCTGCCGGCCACGTCGAGCTTCCCGTCCGGCCACACGGCGGCGGCCATCTGCCTGTTCGGCGGGATGGCCGCGATCGTGGTGATCGCGACGCGGTCCTGGTGGCGCTGGGTGGTCGTGGGTGTGGCGGTGCTGCTCGTGGCGGCCGTGGCGGCGTCGCGGCTCTACCGCGGCGCCCACCATCCCACCGACGTGCTCGGCAGCGTCCTGTTCGCGGTGCCGTGGCTGCTCCTCACGGCCCGGACGTGCGCTCCGCTCGCCCGGCACTGATCCGGCCGCACCGGCCGCGCTCCCGGTACGGTTGCGGATGTCCCCGTGTGGCGAGAGGAGCCCGTTGTTCCGCAGGCCCGACCGACGCGACGACGGTCCCGACGAGCGCTCACTGGCCGCCCGGGACGCCGCCACCCAGGGTTTCCTCGCGCTCGACCGGGAGCAGCAGGCCGCCGCCGCCGCGGTGCACGCCGCCGACCAGCTCGGCACCGGGCAGCGGCTGGCCGGGGCGTGGGCGCAGGTGGCGTCGGTCGGCGACGCCGCGACCGAGGCGTACCTGACCGCGGCACGGGACTTCCCGCTCGACGGCACCGGCCCCGTCCGCGGCGCCCGGGAGGCCGACGAGCGGGCGCTGAAGGAGATCGAGCGGGCCCGCGAGTCGATCCGCCGGTTCCGCTCCCAGCACTCCCGCATCCTCGACGAGGCGGAGTTCGCGTTGCGCGGCCTGCCCCAGGCCGTCCAGGAGGCCCGCGTCGCGCTCACGTCGGCGCGCGCCGCCGTGACGCAGGCGGAGGTGCGCTCGCGGCGTGCCACCGACCGGCTCGCCGAGGCCGAGGCCACCGCCGGCCTGCTCGACGCCCCCGCCGCCGGCCTGCGTGAGCGCCGCCAGACCGCCGCGCGGGTCACGGAGCTGGCCTCCGCGGCCGCGTCGCTGGCCGCGGAGGCCCCGCGCACGGCGCAGCACGTGCGGACGGCGCTGTCGAGCATCGCCACCCGGCGCTCGGCCGCGGCCACGAAGGCCGACGGGATGGAGCCGGCGATGTCGGCGCTGCGGCGCGAGTTCTCCGAGCCCTGCTCGAAGGACCTGATCGACGCGGAGGCTCGCACGCGGAAGGCCATCGCGGAGTCCGACGACGCGATCGCGGCGGCACGGCGGCACGCCGACGCCGGTGACTGGGACGACGCCGCCGACGCGGTGGCCGCCGCCCGGGCCGCGCTGGGCCGCGCCGAGGAACGCCACGACGCCGTGGTGGACCGGCTCGCCGAGCTGCGCGCCGTCCGCAAGGACCCCGCGAAGTTCGCCGCCGACGCGCGCTTCGTCCTGCGCGACGCCCAGCGGCTCGTGGTCGACCGGGATCTCGTCGCCCGGTTCGGGCAGGTGCTCGACGCCCAGTCCGTGCGGCTGGAGAACGCGACGGCCCGCCTGGCCGACGGCGTGCACCCCGACTACTGGTTCTTCCTCACGGAGCTGCGCGGCGTGGAGCAGCGCGCCCGCGACGTGGTGGCCGACGTGCGCGGCACCCACGCCCGCTGACCCCGGCCACCGTCACACGGTGACCAGGGTCAGCGCGCGGCTCAGTGGTCGGGTTCGTGCCCCGCCGCCACCGCCCCGGTCGGGGTGATCTCCCCCGTCCACCCGCAGCCGGTGCAGGAGCAGTAGAAACGCCGGTCGTCGGCCTCCCAGAACTCCGTGGCGATCGCCAGACCCCCCGCGCACTGCGGGCAGAATCGGGGGGCGTCGCGACGGTGGGCCGCGGCGTCGGCGGCGAAGCGGGTGTCGACGGTCATCCCGCCTTCTCCGCCGCGATCTTGTCCGCCGCGCTGATGTGGATCTTCTTGATGGTGTCGAGCACCGGGGAGAAGCGCGTGGAGCCCATGTCGCAGAAGTCCAGCGCGAACTGGGCGCCCCCGGCGTGGAACTTGTCCTTCTCGCACGGCAGGTCGATGCGCTCGTGCTGCTCCCGGATGACGCCCAGGGGGTCCTGACCCCTGGCCACGACGTCCATCTGCTCGCGGAACATCTTGCGCAGCATCGCGACCCCGATGTCGCTGCGGCCCAGGTGCTCGGTGGTGCGGTCGGTGATCGCGCCCTGCGTCACCCAGGCCATGATGTCCTGGCCCTCGACGTAGTTGGTGACGTGCACGCCGTTCGCGTCGGTCACGGGGATCTTGTAGTCGGGGATCTGGGGCTGGTCGACGTGCTCGTAGCCGTCCGGGCTGTGCACGGTGTAGAGCATGAAGCGCGTGGTGGTGCGGTTGATCGGCACCCGGATCTGCATCTGGTGGATCCCGCCGCCGCCCACCCGCATGTTGTACGGGAAGACCAGCGGGTGGCCGACCTTCCAGTCGTCGTTCTCCTCGGAGGCGCCCTTGAGCACGCGGCGCTTGATGATGCCCCACTCGAACGCGGTGAAGCCGATCTTCACGTGCTCCTTGCCGAACGACGCCGGCGCGACGAAGCCCTCGTGCTTGCCGACGAACTCGAAGTAGCGCCCGTGCAGGAACTCGACGTGGTGGGGGTCCACCGCGTTCTCCATGATCTGCACGTAGTTGCACGGCAGGTCGGCCCAGCCGATGTCGCGGTAGCCGTCCATGACGTAGGTGTCGAAGCGGGGCAGCTCCGGGGCCGGCATGGGGCCGACGTAGGCCCAGATCAGGCCGCCCATCTCCTCGACCTTGCCGGCCTGCGCCTTCACCCGGTCCTGGAACTGGGTGTTGTCGCGCTCGGCGGGCTGCTCGGTGCAGCGGCCGTCGGCGTCGAAGACCCAGCCGTGGTACGGGCAGCGGATGCCGTCGGCCTCGACCACCCCGTAGGCCAGCGACGCCTTCCGGTGCGGGCAGGCCTCGGGCACGATGCCCATCCGCCCGCTGGGCGACTTCCAGAGCGCGAAGAACTCGCCGAGCAGCTCCACCCGCTTGACGGGGAACTCCGCCAGCTCCCGGGTGAAGGCCACGGGGTACCAGTAGCGCCGCAGCACCTCCCCCATCGGCGTACCTGCGTCGACCTGGGTCAGCTCGTCGTTCTGTTCCGCCGTCAGCATGCGGACAACGGTAGGTAGCGCCCGGCACACCGACAAGGGATGCTTCCCGCATGGAGGGAAAGCCGCACTGGGAACTGGGTTCTGTCCGCAACGCCGCCCGGCTGCTCAAGGAGTTCTCCCGCACCGACCGCGAGCTGGGTGTCTCGGAGCTCGCGCGGCGCCTCGGCCTCGCGACCTCCACCGTCCACCGGCTGCTGGCCACCCTCACCGCCGAGAAGCTGCTGGAGAAGGCCCCGGGCGGCTACCGGCTCGGGCTCGCGCTGCACGACATCGGCGCCAACGTCTCCCCGTACCTCGACCTGCACGAGGCCGCGCTGCCGGTGATGGCCACCCTGCGGCACTCCACGGGCGAGACCGTGCAGCTCGCCGTGCTCGACGGGCTCGAGTCGGTGTACATCGACCGGCTGGAGAGCCCGCACACCGTGCGGATCTTCTCCCGCGTCGGCACCCGGCTGCCCGCGACGACGACGAGCACGGGCAAGGTGCTGCTGGCCGCGCTCGCACCGGAGGAGCTCGACGCCCGGCTGCAGGGCTGGACGCCCCACCGGATCACCCCGTTCACGATCGTCGACGAGGGCACGCTGCGCGCACGGCTGCAGGAGATCGCCGAGCGGGGCTGGGCCGACAACCGGGAGGAGAGCCGGGTGGGGGTCCTGTCGGTCGGCGCGCCCGTGCACGGTGCCGACGGCGCGGTGGTGGCCGCCCTGTCAGTGGCCGCCCCCACCGACCGCTCCGGTCCGGCCCAGCACCGCCGCATTCGGACGGCCGTGGTGGAGGCGGCGGCGGTGATCAGCCGCCGCCTCGGTCACGCCCCGACCACCTCCCCCTGACGCCCCGTCCGCCGACCCGGTCCGCCGGGCCTCCGCCCGCCACATGGCGGCGGCCTACGGCTGTCGGAGGGGCCCGCAGAACAGCCCTACGTGACCATGTGGCGGTCTCGGGCGGTGCGGCGGGTGGGCGGGTGCGACGGGCCGGTCAGGTCGTGAGGACGAGCTTGCCCGTCGTGCGGCCCAGTTCCCCCGCGCGGTGGGCGTGGCTGGCGCGCTCCAGCGGGAAGGTCTCCGCGACGACCACGCGCAGGCGGCGGTCGTCGACGAGGCGGGTGAGGTCCTCCAGGCCGTCGCCGTCGGGCTCCACCAGCATTCCGGTGGCCCGCAGGCCCCGCTCGCGGGCCGCCGCCATCGCGTCCGCGGCCGCCGCGGACGGCAGGCAGATCATCCGCGCGTCGGGCTTCATGACCTCCAGGGAGCGCAGGGCGATGTCGCCGCCGATGAGGTCGTAGACCAGGTCCACCGGCTCGACGACCCGCTCGAACGCCTCGGCCCGGTAGTCGACGGCCTCGTCGATGCCCAGGTCGTGGAGCAGGTCGTGCTTGGCCACCGACGCCGTGCCGATGACGTACGCGCCGCGCGCCTTCGCGATCTGCACGGCGAGGTGCCCGACGCCGCCGGCCGCGGCGTGGATGAGCACCCGCTGGCCGGGCTGGACGTCGGCGATGTCGACGAGGCTCTGCCAGGCGGTGAGCCCGGCCAGCGGCAGCCCGGCCGCCTCCACCTCCGACAGCCCGGCGGGCCGGTGCGCGAAGTGTCGCGACGGCGCCGTGACGAACTCGGCGTAGCCGGCCGCCTGGCGCGGGAACCACGGCATCCCGAACACGGTGTCGCCCGGCGCGAACCGGGTGACGCCCGGCCCCACCGCGTCGACGGTGCCGGCCACGTCCCACCCGACGGTGAACGGCGGCGGCCCCAGGACCGCGGCCATGCCCGAGCCCGCGCGGGTCTTCCAGTCCACCGGGTTGACACCGGCGGCGGCCACCCGGACGCGGATCTCCGTGGGCAACGGCTCGGGCACGGGGGCCCGGCCGATCTCCAGGACCTCCGGCCCACCGATCGAGCGCTGGGTGATCACGCGCATGCTTTCCACGCGCGATGCCTACCATCGTGGCGGTCGGCGCGCTGGAGGTGGGTGTGCGGCGGGCAGGTTCGGGGGTACCGCCCGCCGCACACGTCCACTATGCCCCCGGTTGCGCCCGCCCCGCATCTGCTCGATCAGGGGGTTGACGCGCGCCCGCTACCGGCCGGGGATCGGCTTCCCGCTGAACACGTACTTCTGCGCCAGCGCCACCGGGTCGTAGACGGCGGGGCCCGCCGACCCGGGGGCCGTGACCGTGACCGGCCGCGACTGCACGATGCACACCGGATCACCGGCGCGGCGGTGCCGCGAGATCACCCACTCGACGTCCACGGGGTAGCCGTAGTGCTCCTCGATGTTCTTCACGGCCGAGGCGATCGCGTCGATCTGCTCGTCGTCGAGCACCTTGCGGTCGGCCAGCGACGCCGGCATGTCGATCTCGGTGACCCGGCCCGCGGCGAAGTCGAACGCCGACACGATCGTCTTGTGCGCGACGTCGTACTTGAGCACCCGGCCGTCGGACTTGCCCACCTCGACGTGGTCGGGGTTGACCAGTCCCTGCACGACGGCCTCGCCCCAGCCCCAGCTCGTCTCGATGACGATCCGGTCCGGCTTGCCCGTGACCGGGTGCACCGAGAACGCGACGCCGGACGCCCGGGCGTGGATCAGCTCGATCACGCCGACGGCGATGGGCATGGCGTGGTGGGAGATGTTCTTGCGCAGCCGGTAGGCCAGGGCGCGCCCGGTGAACAGCGAGCCCCAGCACTGCCGCACCGCGTCGAGCACCCGGTCCGCGCCCGAGACCCCGAGGTAGGTGTCGAAGATGCCCGCGAACGACGCGTCCGCCGCGTCCTCACCCGTGGCCGAGCTGCGCACCGCGGTGGGGACGTTGACGTCCACGCACCGCAGCGACAGCTCGTCGTAGGCCTCGGTGATCTCGGCGGCGAGCCCCTCGGTGATCGGGGTGGACTCGAACAGCTCCCGGATCTCGGCCGACGCCCTCTCCACCTCGGCGTCACCGGCCTCCGCGCCGACCCGCTGGACGATCGCGTCGATCCGCGCGTCGAGACCCGACTCGGCGCAGTGGCGCCGGTAGGCGTCCACCGTGACCGCGAACCCCTTCGGCACCTCCACCCCGGCCAGGTGCAGCTCGGTGAGGCGGCCCATCTTCGAACCGGCCCGGGCGACGGCCTCCGCCGGGTCGATCTCGTCGACCCAGACAACCGACTCCATCAGTACCCCCGTCACCGGCTCGCAGCGGCCAGGTCCGCCGCCCGCTTGAGGATGGTGACCCGGCCGTTGGTGCCGTCGACCTCGATCTCGTCGCCGTCCTTGATGGCCAGGGTGGCGATCCCGACGGCGGTGACGGTGGGCACACCGTACTCGCGTCCGACGATCGCGGCGTGGCTCAGCATGCCGCCGCCGTCGCAGGCCGCACCGGCGATCTTGCCGAAGGCGGGCGTCCAGCTCGGCGAGGTGGACTCGCAGACCAGGATCGATCCCTCCTCGAGGCGGTGCATGTCGTCGCTGCTGGTCAGGACGCGCGCGATGCCGGTGGCGGTGCCCTTGGCGGCGGCGACGCCCGTCAGCACCGTCTCCTCGGCGGCGTTCGGGTTCTGCATGGCGCGGATCGACGACGGGTTGAGCCCGAAGATCTCGATGAGCACCGGGTCCTCGACGGTCTCGGGGACGGTGCCGAGCACCTTCGGCATCGAGCCGCGCAGGCCGGCCCAGTGGTCGAAGTACTGGCGGCGGTCGGCCACCAGGCTCTTGAGCTCGCCGCGGTACTGCCCGCCGGTGGCGACCTCCTGCAGCTCGGGCCAGAACAGGTAGAGCATGTCGTCCTTGTCGTCGGCCCCGACCCGACTCGCCAGCTCCTGGTTGATCCGCCGCAGCGGGATCATGACCTTGAGGTCGATGTAGTAGTTGTGGTCGTCCTGCCACCACGGGAAGTTCGCGTCGAGGTTGGACTGCAGGCCCGCGTCGAAGACTTCCTGCTCCTCCTTGGTGAGCCCGGAGCGGGCGGTCTCGATCGCGGCCTCGCGCTCGGCGAGCGCGTTGCGCGCGGCGGCCTCGAAGTCGTGGTCCTGCTCCTTGAGGACGAAGCTGCGGATCATGTCGAGCGGGATCGTGTTGTCCTCGATCCAGCTGGGGACGCCGACGTCGCAGGTGGCCTCCTGGCGGTGGCCGTAGATCTGCAGGAAGTCGTCGAAGTCGGTGAGCCACTGCGACGCCGAACCGCCGTGGGCGCTCAGCGCCGCCCGCAGGCCGCCGCCGTCACCAGCCTCGAAGACGTCGCGCAGGCCGGCCGCCTTGGCCTTCTTCGCCAGCTCGGCGAGGCCGCGGTCGGTCTCCATGATCTTGGTGTCCTCGCCCTGGAGGAACTTGCCGATGTCGGCGGTGTTGATGCCCATCTCGGCGCAGGCCCCGTAGAAGCCCAGGAAGTTCACGAGCAGCGGGTACATCACGCCGAAGTGGATCTCCATGGCCCGCTGGTGGTAGCGGCGGGCCTGGCCGATGAGGCCGGCGAGGTCGCCGGTGGGGGCGGCCGCCAGGTCGATGCCCTGGAAGTAGTCCCAGGTGGCCTCGAGCTCGTCGCGCCCGGACTCCCAGGTCTGCTTGTAGTTCTGGAGGAAGCGCGGGAGGTTCGTGCCGAGCCGGTTGGCGCGGGCGCCGATCTCGCGGGGGTCGGCCTCGGGGATGGCCGAGCCGTAGAGGTGGGTGCCGGCGAAGCGGGAGGTGACGCCGCGGCCGGGAGGCAGCGGGAGCGCCTCGGCGGCGTGCTGGGTGCCCCAGCAGTAGCCGTCCTGGCCCCAGGCGAACGCCGCGAGCGGGGTGAGACCGCGGGACCAGTGGAAATCGAGGAACCAGAACTTGTCCTCGTCCTCCTTCGTGAACGGGCCGGTGCCGTCGACGATGTAGGGCGCCTGGATGAATTCCGGCTTGAAGCCCGGGTACCACTCCCCCGTGTACGGCTCGACAGGGACGACGTTGGCCATGCGAACTCCTAGGTCCGGTGTAACTCTCGGGCGGACCGTGGCAGTGGTCACAGCACCCCGGCAAGCGGGCCGTTCTCCCCTGACGAACGTCCCACCATCTGACCGGCCCGTTCGGCGACGGCGAACACCGCTCTTCCCGCAGGTCGGAGGCGTTCCTACGGTCGTCGCCATGCTGAGTGCGGAGAAGAACGAGCGACTCACGCGGGTCGGGCCGGGCACTCCCATGGGTGAGCTGCTGCGCCGGTACTGGTGGCCGGTGGCCACGCACGACATGGCCACCCGCGTCCCCGTGAAGCGCCGCCTGCTCGGCGAGAACCTCGTCCTCTACCGCGACGGCGGCGGCACCGTCGGGCTGCTGGCCGAGCAGTGCCCGCACCGCCGGGCCGCACTGTGGCTGGGCTGCACCGAGGAGGTCGGGCTGCGCTGCGGGTACCACGGCTGGCGCTTCGACGCGTCGGGGAGCTGCCTGGAGCAACCGGGCGAGCCCGCCGACTCGACCTTCAAGGACCGGATCTCGGCCACCGCCTACCCCGTGCAGGAGCTGGGCGGTCTGATCTTCGCCTACCTCGGACCGTTGCCGGCGCCCGAGCTGCCGCGCTACGACCTCTTCGTCTGGGACGACGCGTGGCGCGACATCGGCCACGCCGAACTGCCGTGCAACTTCGTGCAGGTCATGGAGAACTCCGTCGACCCGTACCACGTGGAGTGGCTGCACGGCCGCTACGGGAACTTCCTCAAGGAGCTCGGCGGATCGGGGCCACTGCCCGTCGTCGGCAAGAAGCACGTGAAGGTCGCGTTCGAGGTGTTCGAGCACGGCATCCTCAAGCGTCGTGTGCTGGAGGGCCACACCGAGGAGGACGAGGACTGGAGGGTGGGGCACCCGCTGGTGTTCCCGCACATGCTCCGCGTCGGCGCGGCGGGCCTGGCGACGTTCCAGATCCGGGTGCCGATCGACGACGAGAACACCTGGCACGTCTGGTACCAGACCTACCGGCCCGAGGGCGGCGCACCGCCCCGGTCCGACATCCCGGTCTACGAGGTGCCGCTGCGCGACGAGCGGGGCGAGTACCTGCGCGACTACGTCGACGGGCAGGACATCGTCGCGTGGATCACGCAGGGGCGGATCTCCGACCGCACGAAGGAGCACCTCGGACGGTCCGACCTGGGCGTCATCCTGCTGCGCAAGCTCTATGCCGAGCAGATGGACGCGGTGGCGCGCGGCGAGGACCCGCTGTGCACCTACCGGGAGCCGCACGAGGTGATCGACCTGCCGATGGAGAAGGACAAGTTCGGCTCGGCCGTGGAGTTCCGGCAGCTCTGGACGCGGGAGAGCTCCATCCGCTACTCCCCCATCAAGGACGAGATCTTCGAGCTGTTCGGCGATCCGGTCCCGGCGTGGGCGTGATCGGTTTCTGTCCCGGCTGCGGGACGGCGCTGGGCGAGGCATCGTTCGTCCAGGAGTTCTGGTCGGGCACCGACCGCCACTTCCTCTGCTGGTGCGCCTCGTGCCGGCTCATGTGCACCGTGGTGATCGGGGCACTCGTCGGAACGGAGCCGGAGCACTGAAAGCACTGCTGCTCGACCTCGGAGGGACGGTCTTCCGCTCGGGTTCGGAGATGATGGCGCTGCTCGGGGACGCCGAACCCGCCGTCCGCGGTGTCGTGGCGCGCCGCGGCCCGCTCGGGCCCGAACGCGACGACCTGTGGGAACGGATGATCCGCTCGGAGATCACCGAACGGGACTACTGGCAGCGCCGCTCCGACGAGGTGGGCGCCGCGCTGGGCCGGGACTGGCCGATCCAGGACTTCATGCACACCCTCTACGCGCTGGCGGGCGACGACATCATCCGGCCGGCCGCGGCCGCACTGGCCGCCGACGCGCAGGCGACGGGCCGCAGGGTCGGGGTGCTCACCAACGACCTGCGCGCCTTCCACGGGGAGACCGCGATGGCGTCCCACCCGTTCCTCCGCGGCGTCGACGCACTGGTGGACGCCTCCGTCACCGGCATCCTGAAGCCCGACCCCCGCGCCTACGCCCTCGGTGCGGACGCGCTGGGGAGCGCCCCCGGCGACATCGTCTTCGTCGACGACATGCCGTGGAACATCGAGGGAGCGAGGAAGGCGGGCATGATCGCGGTGGAGCTGGACCTGACGGACCCGCAGCGGGCCTTCGACGAGGCCCGCGACGCCCTCGACCTGCCACGAACGGCGGACGGGGTGGTGGCGTGAGCGCGGAGCGCGGTGGGATCGGGGTCGTCGTGGGGGCCTCCGGCGCCCTGGGGGGCGCCATCGCCCGTCGGCTCGCCTCCGCAGGGCTCACCGTCGTCGCCGTCGCCCGCACGGCCGGCCCGGGTGTGTGCGTCGCCGACATCGGGTCCGACTCCGCCGTCGACGCCATCGCCGCCGGTGTCGCCGCGGCCGGGGACGGGCCGGTGCGGATGGTGGTGCAGGCCGCGGGGCTGCCGGCGGCCGGGCCCGTGGAGACCATCGTGCCCGACGCGCTGGGGCACGCCGTCGCGCTGAAGGCCGGCGGGCTGCTGCGCCTGATCCGGGCCGTCGAGGACCGGCTGGAGCGGGGCTCGCGCATCGTCGCGCTGGGCGGGCACTACGGCGTCGAGCCCGCGCCGTACGCGTGCGCGGCGGGCGTCACCAACGCGGCACTGGCCAACCTCGTGCGCCAGCTCGCCATCGCCTACGGGCCGCGCGGGATCACCACGCACCTGGTGGCCCCCGGGCCGGCCGACACCCCGCGGCTGCGCGGGCTGTCGGAGAAGACCGCCTTCGCCCGCGGGATCCCCGTGGAGCAGGTGCTGGCCGAGCGGGCCGCCGAGTCCCCGCTGGGCCGGCTCGTCACGCCCGAGGAGGTGGCGTGGGCCGTGGCGACGCTGCTGGCCCCGGAGGCCGACGCGCTGCTCGGCTCCACGCTCTCGCTCGACGTGGGCGCCCGGAAAGGGATCTTCTAGGCTCGGGCCGCGATCTCGGACCGGCGCGCCACGCTGGCCGGCGCGCCGCCGATGGCCCAGTCGTCGGGGTCCACCTGGATGATCCGGCCGCGCACGAGCCGCCGGTCGACGCCGAGCACGTCGACCAGGATGTCGGTGAACGCGCCGAGCAGCCGCCTGCGCTGCTCGGCGGGCCGGCCCTGCAGCACGATCGCGGTGAAGTACGGGGCGGGTGCACCCTGCTCCCCGCCGGTGGCCCAGTGCTCGGGGCGGTGCAGCGTGACGTACGCGCGGATCCGGTCCAGCGGCGACTCCAGCACCTCCGCGTAGCGGGCGCTCAGCGACGTGAGCAGCTCGCTGTGCTGCGCGGGGGTGTGCACCCCGTCGACGAGATGGACCTCCAGGATCGGCATGTCGTCACGGTAATGATCGAGTGCGCTCCCAGTCCAGGAAACGTTCGGTCTCGACGAGGAACGCCCCGCCCAGCCACAGCGCCACGACGGCGTCGTCGCCGAGACCGAGCACCCCCAGCACCAGTTCGGGGACCAGGTCCACGGGCGAGACGAGGTAGGCGACCGCCAGCACGACGAGCGCGAGCCGGCCGCGGCCGAGCTCCGGGTAGCGCCCCGACACGGCACCGGCGGCCATGCGGGGCAGCGCCCGGAGCCGGTCGCCGAGGGCGGGCGCGCCGGCGCGCCGGCTCCGGGTGACGGCGCGCCACACCGCGCGGAGCGCCGCCAGCCGCTGGGGTCCGAAGGTGGCCATACCGGGCACAACGCCCGTCCCGACCCGGCGGTTCCGATCCGGACACCACCCACGCTCCCCACACGCCGCCGCCGCTAGTCTGTCGATCTCCACCTGCTGATCCCGGGGAGTTCTCGATGGGGCCCGTGCCCGGCGTTCTGCGGTCGCTCGGCGCGGCCCCGGTCGTCGCGCTGGCCGTTGCGCTGCTCGGGGGGTGCGGCGGCTCGGTGGCCGACGCCGACACGGCCCGGCCCGCGCCCACCACGCGGCCCGTCTCCCCCCAGGCGGCGCCGTTCTGCGCGGCCGTGCAGGCCAACGCCGACGCGATCCGCCCGCTCAACGGGCTCTCCCTGAGCGGCTCGCTCAACGCGGCGGGCGACGGGCTCACCGCGGCCGTCACCAGGGCGCGGCTCTCCGGCGTCGCGCTGGTCAACGCCGCCCCCGACCAGCTCCGCGACGACGTGCAGCGCGTCGTCAACGCCCTGGACGTCGAGCGCAACGCGCTGGTCGCCGCCGGCGGGGACGCCGCCAGGGCGGCCCGCGACCCCGCGGTGACCGCGGCGAACAGCACGCCCGAGGTGATCGGCGCGGGCCAGCGCGTGAGCACCTACGTGCAGCAGAACTGTCAGGCCGGGTCGAGGTAGCCCTCCCAGGCCTCGATCGTGACGCCCAGGTCCGGGGCCGCGGCGTCGCCCCACAGCTCCCGGCCGGTGAACCGGACGGTGTAGAGCCACTGCGGCCGCTCGTCCGGGCCGTGGGCGCGGGCGTCGGGCAGGACGTGCGCGCCGTGCACGCGTTCGACGACACCGGCCTTCCCGCGGGCGTAGCGGGGCAGGCGGGTGTGGCCGGTGGGGTGCAGCACGCGGGTGCGCACGGCGTCGCCGGCGGCGAAGCGGGCCGGTGTGTCCACGGGCCGGTCGTACGGGACCACCGCCGCCATCGCGGCGGCGGCGTCGTCGGCGGTCCAGGCCCGCACCGGCTCACCGGGGCGCAGGACCCGGCGCTGCTCGAGCTCGTCGGCGCCGACCAGTCCCGCGGCCACCAGCAGGCGCTCGAGACCTTTGACCCAGATCGCGTAGTAGCTGGAGCCCAGGTACTCGGCCGGGGGCAGGCTCTCGCGGGCGTGGCGGCTCATGTCGATGTTCCAGCGGCCCGCGGCGGCGATCGCGAGGGTGAGCGCCAGCGCCCGGCGTTCCCAGTCGGCGTGGAAGTACTCGCCCTCCGGTTCCGGGACGACGCGGCCGAAGCCCATCATCCCGCCGAGATCGGCGGCCCCGTTCACAGCAGGGCCGTGCCGATCATGGCGTCGCGGGTGACGAGGGCGGCGAGCGCCTCCTCGTCGAGGTCCTCGGTGCCGGCCGGGCGCATCGGCACCACCAGGTAGCGGACCTCGGCGGTGGAGTCGTGCACCGTGATCCGGGTGCCCTCGGGGAGGGTGACGCCGAAGTCGGCGAGCACCGAACGCGGGTCGAGCACCACGCGCGAGCGGTAGGCCGGCGACTTGTACCAGGTGGGCGGCAGTCCCAGTACCGGCCACGGGTAACAGGAGCACAGCGTGCAGACCACGACGTGGTGCTCGTCGGGGGTGTTCTCCAACGCCACCATGTGCTCGCCCTGCCGCCCGCCGTAACCCAGCTCGGCGATGGCCGCGGTGGCGTCGGAGAGCAGCCGGTCGCGGTAGGCCGGGTCGGTCCAGGACCGGGCGACGACGCGGGCGCCGTTGCGCGGGCCGACGTCCTGCTCGTAGGTGGCGATGATCTCCTCGAGGGCGTCGGGCCGCACGTAGCCCTTCTCCACCAGGATCGACTCGAGCGCCTCGACCCGTTCCGCCATGTCCTCGGCCATACGGCGAGCCTAGGCAGCCGACGCCCCTGTGGATACGGCCGCCGCCGGAACCGCGGGGGCGGCTCCGGCGGGCAGGACCGTAGCAGCGACCGGACGGCACGTCACCATGTCGCTCCCTCTCCTCGGTCACCACGACCGTAGGAGCCCGGGCCGGGTCGTCGCGCCACGGTGCGCCCCACGGAATCCGTGGCTAGACCGGCATGCGGTCCGCGGACCGTTCGAGCGCCTCGAGCGTGTACCGGTAGGCGGGTTCGACCAGGCTCGGGCCCGCCGCGAAGTCGAGCAGACCCGATCGTCCGACGGGCGGGGTCAGCAGCTCGACCGAGTGGCTGCCGAGCCGGTCGCGCTGCAGCCGGGCGGTGGACAGCGACATGCTGCGCACCAGCACGTCGGCCAGCCGTGGCACCCGCATCCTCGGCGTGAACGGGTTGAGCCGCGAGGCCAGCACCCGCCAGCCCGACAGCGCGGGCTCGAACGCCTCGGGCGGTCGCCGTCTGCCTCCCGGGCCCTGCAGGTTGACCGCCACGATCGGCCCGTCACCGACCACCCCGGCCATGACGTCGATGGGCAGGTTGTTCATCACCCCGCCGTCGACGAGCAGCTGGGTGCCGTCGTGCACCGGTGGGTACACGCCGGGGATCGCGATGCTGGCGCGGATGGCCCGCCAGGTCGGTCCGGTCTCGTGAACCACCTCCTGGGCCCGGCTCAACGACGCCGACACGCAGAAGTACGGGAGCCAGAGATCCTCGATCGTGCCGGCGAACGACGGCTCCTCGCGCAGCAGCCGGGTCACCTTGCGACCCGAGGACACCGCCACCAGCGGCAGGGTGAACCCGACCATCGACCCCTGGTCCACCATCGCCCGGCGGGCCCGGTGCACCCGCTGCTCGTGCTCCAGGCCCGCCGCGTAGAAGCCGGCCATGATCGACCCGATGCTGGCGCCACCGACCGCGTCGATCGGGATGCCCACCTCGTCGAGGGCCTGCATCACGCCCAGGTGGGCGAACCCGCGCATCCCGCCGCCGGCGAGCACCAGGCCGCGCGCGGTACCGGAGAGGAACCGTGCCACCCGCGCCAGGTCCGCGGGGCTGCGGTCCCGGACGTGGTGGTGCCGGGTGACGGCGCGGCCGGCGAGCCACGCCGCCGTGCCCGTGGGCGCCGCGGTGCCCGCGGGATGCACCAGCACGAGATCGCAGCGCCGCTCACCGGGGACCTCGGCCAGCGCGCGCTCGGCCGGACCCTGGTCCGGGTCGTCCCCGGCCGTCGCGACGAGCACCACCCGGTCGGCCTGGCGCAGGCAGCGGCGGGTCCACGCGGTGTCGCCCTCGTCGGCGCGGTAGACGACGAACCGGTGGTCGGCCTCGACGCGCTGCAGCCAGGCCAGCAGCCGGCCGTTGCGCGGGTCGGCCCGCTCGGTGCCCGACGCGCCCGCACCGAGCGCCGCGTCCGTCGACACCGAACTCACCTCGACGGCCCCACCCAGCGCCGCGACCAGACCGGCGACCACCTCGTGGGGCACGTGGCCCGACCCCGCCGGGAGCAACGCGATCGTCGTGCACGCGGAGGCGGGCCCGGACGCCACTGTCGTCCCGCCGGCCTCGGCCCGGACCAGCGCCCGGCACAGCCCCAGCATCTGGGCGGGCTGCGCGCGGACGACCCGCTCGAACCCGGCCACGCCCAGTCGCAGCACCAGTGAGTCGCGCACCGCGCGCACCTCGGACCCGACGAGCGCATCGCCGAGCAGCGCCCCGGCTCCGACGACCTGCCCCGGGCCGATCTCCCGCGTCCCCGCCGCCGACGTCACGACGAGGCGGCCGTAGGCGAGCAGGTGCAGCGCGTCGGGGGTCCGGCCGGTGTCCTCGACCACCTCCCCGGCCGCCACGTGGACCGGGTCGAAGGCGACGAACAGCTCCCGCAGCGCCGCCCGGTCCAGCCCGCCGAACACCTCGGTGCCGGCGAGGAAATCCAGCACCTCGCTACCGGGCTCGGTGCCCGACCAGCTCTCCGTCAGCAGCAGCAGCGGCCGTCGTCGCCGGGTCGAGCCCTGCCCGGCCGCGATCCGCTCGCGGTCGAAGAACTCCGGGGCGTCGGCGGTCACGCCCGGACCGCCGAGCCCAGCAGCTGGTCGGCCAGCTGCCCGTAGAGCGCCGCCACCGGGTGGTCGGGGTGGTGCAGCACGAAGATCCCGCCGCTGGAGAGCACCATCAGCTCCTCGGAGTGCGGCACCACCGCGGCCACGGGCGTGTCGTACGCCGCGGCCACCCGCGCGGCCACCTCGGCGGGGTCGAACGACTCCGGGGTCTTGTTCACCACGAGCACCGTCCGCGGCACCGCGAGCTTGCGCGCCACGCTCACCGTGACGTGGGTGCCCTCGTAGTCCTGGTGGTCGGGGCGCAGCACGATCGCCAGCGCGTCGGACATGGCGATCGACAGCAGCGTCTCCTCGTTCAGCCCGGGATGGGTGTCGAGCAGCAGCACGTCGAGCTCCAGCTCGGCCGCCAGCGCCCGGACCCCGTCGCCGAGCAGCCCGACGTCGTAGCCCTCGGCCATGACCCGGGCGATGTCGTGCGGCGCGACGCTGGAGGGGACCAGCCAGATCCGGCCCGCGACGCCCGGCGGGGTCACCTCGCGCACCGCGTCGCGCAGCGGGTACCGGCCCCAGAGGAAGCCGTCCAGGTGGCGGTCCAGGCCGTCCTGGTCGACGCCGAACAGCACGTGGATGCCCGGGGAGAGGATGTCGAGATCGACCACCCCCACCCGCAGCCCGCGGCCGGCGAACACCGCCGCGACGTTCGCGGTGGTGTTGGACTTGCCGGTGCCCCCACGGAAGGAGTGCACGGACACGATGGCGGTCATCTGTTCTCCTGGTCCTGCCGGCCCGGTCCCGAGCGCAGTTCCGCGGCTCGGCGTTGCAGGTCGGCGAAGTAGTCGGTCTCGGTGATGGCGGCGACGGTGCGCGCCGCGCGGGCCTCGTCGATCTCGATACGCAGGGCCCCGACCTGCGCGCGCAGCCGCTGCTCGCGCACGGCGACCTCGCGGGTCATCCGCGCGAAGACCCGCGCGAGCACGCCCAGCGCGTCGGGCCGCTCGGCCACGGCGTCGAGGGAGCCGGGCTCGAACTCACCGCGCTCCACGGCCGCCGCCGCGTCGACGACGTACCCGACCTGCTCGCGGTACTCCCGTTCGAGATCGGCGAGGCGCTTGCGGGCCAGCCCGGAGGTGAGCCTGGCCCGCAGCAGGGCCGGGTCGAACGGCTTGGGCAGCACGTCGTCGGCGCCCAGGCCGATGGCGCGCACCACGTCCGCGGAGGAGTCGGAGCCGGAGATCACCACCACCGGCAGTGCGGCCGTCGCGGGATCGGCGCGCATCCGGGCGAGCACCTCGAACCCGTCCAGCACCGGCATGACGATGTCGAGCAGCACGATGTCGAAGCCGGCGCCACGGGCGAGCGCGACCAGCGCCTCCCCGCCGTCCACGGCCACCTCGACGGTGAGCCCCTCCCGCTCCAGGGCCCGCCGCAGCAGCAGCCGGTTCACCGGATCGTCGTCGACCACGAGCACGTGCCCGTGGAGCCGGTCGCTCATCGGCTCACCGCGTCGGGTGAGCGCGGTTCCAGCAGCCGCAACAGGTCCATCCATCCGGAGAAGCTGACGACCTCCCCGGTGCCGGGCCGGGCCACCGTGCCGACCACCCGGCCGTTCCTGGTCGGTCTGATCGCGACCACGAACTGCTCGTGGTGCCCGTTGTCGATCTCCACTGCGTCGATCTCCATGGTCATCCCTTCACCCCACCGACTCACCGGCCGTGAGCTCCCGCAGCACCGCCGTGGCGGCCGCCTCGACCGCACCGACCTCCTCGAGGTGTCCCACCTCCACCGCGCGGCACAGCTCTGCGAGGTCAGCCGCGCCGAGCATCGCGGCGTTGGACTTGAGGGTGTGGGCCGCGGTGCGCACGTCCGCGAGGTCCGGACCACGCATCCGCACGACGAGCCGGGGGATCTCCTGCGCGGCAGCGGCCACCAGTTCGGCCACGACGGCGTCGCCGTCTGATCCGAGCGACCGGGCCAGCTCGGCCAGGACCGACGGGTCCAGCGCCGACGGTCCCAGCACTGCCGGGGCGGGCCGCGGGACCCGCGACAGGACCTCGGCGAGGCCGTCGAGCCGGATCGGCTTGGCGAGGTAGTCGTCCATGCCCGCGGCCAGGCACATCTCCCGGTCGCCGGCCATCGCGTTGGCGGTGACGGCGACGAGCCACGGGTCCCGCCCGTGCTGCGCGCGGATTCGTCTCGCCGCCTCCAGGCCGTCCAGCACCGGCATCTGGACGTCCATCAGCACGGCGTCGTAGGGGCGGGCGGCGACGGCGTCGAGCACCGCCGGGCCGTCGACGGCCACGTCGGCGGTGTGCCCGAGCCGCTCCAGGAGGGCCAGCGCGAGCGTGCGGTTGACGGGGTTGTCCTCGGCGAGCAGCAGCCGCAGCGGCCGCGCCGGGACCGGGACCGGGACCGGGACCGGGACCACCGGGGTCACGGGGGTGGCGTCGGGAGCCGCGGTGGGCTCCGCGCCGAGCAGGCCGGCCAGTTCGGCGGCGAGCCGGGCCCGCTTGACGGGCTTGGCCAGCCAGGCCGCCACGGCGTCACCCTGCCGCGCGGAGCCCAGCGACGACAGGCAGAGCACGGGCGGCCCGCCGAGGTCGCGCAACCGCCCGGCCAGGGTGACCCCGTCCATCTCCGGCATGTCCAGATCGAGCACCGCGACGTCGAAGACCTCGCCCCCGTCGACCCAGCCGATCGCCTCGGCAGGTGAGCCGGTGTCGCGGGTGACCATGTCCCAGTGCCCGCACTGCGCGGTGAGGATCCGCCGGTTGGTCGCGTTGTCGTCGACGATCAGCACGCGACGCCCGACCAGCGCGACCGGAGGGGCTGGAACCGGGGCCGCGGTGGCCGGCGCGGCCACCGCGAAGCCGAACGTCGTGCCCCGACCGACCTCGCTGCGCACCCACACCCGGCCGCCCATGAGCTCGGCGAGACGCCTGCTGATCGCGAGACCCAGCCCGGTGCCGCCGTGGCGGCGCGTGGTGGACACGTCGAGCTGGCTGAAGGAGTGGAAGAGCCGGTCGAGCCGGTCGGGCGGGATCCCGGGACCGGTGTCGGTGACCTCGGCGGACAGCCCGTCGGGGGTGGCCTCCACCGCCACCACCACCTCGCCGTGCGCGGTGAACTTGACCGCGTTGCCCACGAGGTTGAGCAGGATCTGCCGCAGCCGGGTCGGATCGCCGAGCACGGCCACGGGCACGTCCGGCGCCACGGTGTACGCGAGCTCGACGCCGTTGCCGGCCGCGCGGGGCGCGAGCACGTCCAGGGCGCCCTCGACGAGGTCCCGCACGTCCACCGGCACGCTCTCCAGCTCCAGCCGGCCGGCCTCGATCTTGGAGAAGTCCAGGATGTCGTCGATGATCGTGAGCAGGCCGTCGCCGCTCTGCTCGACGACGGTCGCGAACTCCCGCTGTTCCGCGGTGAGCTCGGTGGTGAGCAGCAGCTCGGTCATCCCGATCACGGCGTTCATCGGGGTCCGGATCTCGTGGCTCATGTTCGCCAGGAACGCGCTCTTGGCCTCGTTCGCCGCGTCGGCGGCGGCCCGGGCCTCCTGCGCCTGCTCGTGCAGCCGGACGCTCTCGATGGCCCCCGCGAGCTGCCCGGCCACCGTCTCGGCCAGCGCCAGCTCCGCCGGGGAGAACACCCGGCGGCGGTCCGTGCCCTCCGCCAGTACCAGCCCGATGATGCGCCCGCTCGCCTCCAGCGGCGCGGCCACGACACCGGGCCCGCCGCGGGCGGCGAACACCGCGCGCCGCAGCTGCACCGCCCTCTCCGCGGGCCCGCCCGCGGTCACCGGCACCTCCGTGCCCACCTCCGCCGGATGGGCGTGGGAGGCCCTCACCACCAGCCGGTCCTCGTCGTCGAACAGGGCGATGGTGGTCGTCGCCACCCGGAACAGCGTCGCGAGCCGGTGCGTCGCACCGTCCAGGACGTCCTGCAGCGACGCCGCCGTCGCCACGGTGCGGGTGATCGCGCTGAGCGCAGCGAGCTGCTCCCGGTCGCGTGTGAGGCTCTGCGTGATCACGCCGGCGACCACAGCGATGATCAGCCCGATCCCCATCCGGAAGGTGACGGACACGACCAGGAACGGGTTGCCGTACACGAGGGCCCCGAACACCTCGCGCACGGTGTAGCCGACGGTGAGCAGACCGATCGACAGCAGCGCTCCGCGCAGCTGGAACCGGATCGCCGCCTCCATCGGCAGCACGTAGAGCACCGCCCAGATCGCCGTCTCGACGTCGAAGGTGAAGACGAACACGAGGCCCAGGAACACGACGCCGTTGAGCACGAGCGCGGCGACGGCGAGGCTGCGGGCGCTGCCGACCGTGGTGATCCTCGGGATCAGCGGCCAGATCACGAGGTTACCGGCGGCCAGCAGACCCAGCAGGCCGAGCGCCAGCTCGAACATCCCGGGCGGATAGGGCAGGTAGTAGGTCAGCACCTGGGCCAGCCCGAACACGACCCCGCCCCAGCGCACCCGCAGCATCACGCGCTCCGCGCGCACCAGTCTGGCGAGCTCGGCGGTGGCGAGCGTCTCGAACTCGACGGCGGTGTCCACCGGGTGGCCGGCGGCCGGTGGACCCGACAGGCCCCAGCTCATCGCCACGTCCCCGCCCTCCCCGCCCACCGGTGCCCGGCCGAGGCGAAAGTAGGGCGCGGCCAGGGCCGGGGGCACCACCGCCGCCCCGTGGGATCGGGAGGGCCCGCCCCACGGAGCGGCCCACGGCCTACTGGTCGCTGTCCGCCAGGTGGGGCGCGAGCTCGGCCCGGGAGTGGATGCCGAGCTTCGCGTAGACGTTGCGCAGGTGGAACTCGACGGTGTTGACGCTGACGACCAGCTCCGCCGCCACCTCGGGGTTGCTGATCCCGGAGGCGGCGAGCCGGGCCACGGCCAGCTCGCGTGGGGTGAGCCCACCGGGGAGGGTGCGCCGGACCGGGGACAAGCCGCACGCGGCGAGCTCGCCGTCGCACCGGGCGAGCGCCGGACGCGCCCCGAGCCGGACCAGCACGGCACGGGCGGCGCCCAGCTGGGTCGCGGCATCCCGGCGCCGACCCGCCCGCCGCGCGACGGCACCGTGGGCCAGCGCCACGAGCGCCCCGTCGATCTCCGAGCCGCCGGCGCGGGCGTAGCAGGCCGCCTCGGAGAAGGCCCGGTCCGCGGCGTCGAGATCACCCCGCGCCGCTTCCAGCCATCCCCGGACGCGGCCCGCGGCCGCCCGCGCGAGGTTGCGGCCGAGCTCCGTCGCGCGTCGCTCGTAGGGGGCGAGCACCTCGTCGGCGTCGCTGATCCGGCCGAGGCGGATCAGCGCGTCGGCGAGCAGGCAGGGCCAGTTCGAGACGCCCGGCTCCCCCGCCACCCCGGACCGGGCCTGCGCGGCCATCGGCCCAAGCAGCTCGACGACCACGGCGTGCCGGCCGCGCGCGTCGGCGACGTTCGCCGCCGCGACGGTGGACCCGACGCGGTCCAGGGACAGTCCGGTGGCCGCGGCCGCCGCGGCCGCCGCGGCGACATGCGCCTCGGCCAGCTCCCACTCCCCCTGCGCCGCGAGGGGCATCGCGGCGTAGGAGTGCAGCCGCGCGAGCGTCCAGTCCTGCTCCGTGTCCTCCGCGAGCGCGACCGCCTCATCGGTGTGGGCCACGGCGTCCTCCCATGCGCCCATGCGGTGCTCGGCCAGCGCCAGGTAGCCCTGGGCGTGCAGGCTCGCCATGAACATCCCGGAGCGGCGCAGGGCCGTCACCGCGGTCGTGAGCTCGGCCCGCGCACCGGCGAGGTCCTCGGTCCACAACAGCTGCGCTCCCCGGGCGACGGCCGCGGCCGGGTCGTCGGATCCCGCCCCCCGGAGCGGCCTCGTGTCCGGCCGGCCGGCCAGCGCGAGGCTCGTGACGAGCAGGCCGGAGCTCCACGGCGCGGCGAGAGCGGCCCGGTTCCCCCACTCGACGGCGTCGTCGGGACGCAGCTGCAGGTAGTAGAGGTGGCACAGCCGCTCGCAGATCTTCGTGCGCAGTGCCGTCTCGGTGTCGGCGGCCGACGCCCAGGCCTCGAGCAGGAGGTGCTCGGCCTCCGCCATCCGGCCGGCCGCGAACGCCAGCTGCCCGCGCACGTGGCTCTCCCCCGCCGCCACGGCGCCCGGCGCGGGCGGCAGCCCGGCGAGCAGCTCCTCGGCACGCGCCCGCTCCCCGGTCCGGACGAGCAGCTCGACGGCATCGAGCACGCACCGCCTGCGGTCGGCCGGGTCGGGGTGCAGGCCGGCGGCCGAGACGAGGCTCGACGCCGCACGGGCCAGCTCACCCCGGGCGACCTGGCCGGCCGCCAACCGGTCGAGCTCGACGGCGAGGAGCGGATCGCTGCCCGTGCTCGCGGCCAGCCGGTGGCGCAGCGCCTCCTCCGTGGTCGCGACGATCCCGGCCGCCCGGATGTGCAGGGCGCTGCGGGTGGCCAGGTCCAGATCGTGGTAGACCGCGGCGCGGATCAACGCGTGCGGGAACCGGAGCCGCGCACCGTCCGGACCCGGACCCGTCGTCAGGAGCCGGGCCGCGACAGCGGGCGCCACCTCGTCGACGCCGGACACCCCGGCCAGGTCGAGCGCGTCCTGCAGCCGACACGGCTCGCCCAGCACCGCGGCGGCCGCCACCACCTCCCGGGTGGCCGGTGGGCACTGCGAGAGCCGGCCCATCACCAGCACGGCGTAGGACATCGGCGACGGCAGCGGCACCTGCACCGATCGCAGGACCGCGGTATCGACCTCGTCGAACAGGGCACGCGCGTGCAGCGGGACGCCGCCGGTGTGGTCCCGCAGCCGCTGGGCGGCCGGAACGGGGAGCGCGCCCTTGCCCAGCGCCCGGCCGAGCGCCACCAGCTCGTCGACGTCGAGCCCGCCGAGCCGCAGCCGCGCTCCCCGCTCGCCCGTCGCCAGAACGCGCAGCCGCTCGATGCGTCCCCCGTCGCGCGGGCGGGAGGCGACCATGGTCAGGACGGGCGCGGTGCCGAGCCTGCGCAGGGCGAACACCAGGGCCTGCACGGATCGGACGTCCGCCCAGTGGGCGTCGTCGACCGCCAGCACGACCGGGCCGCCTCGCGATCGCAACCGGCCCAGCAGCGCGACGAGCGCGGCGCCGACGGTCGGCGGCTCGTCCGCGGCGCGCGCCACGACCGCATCGCCCGGCTCCCCCGCCCCCAGGGCGATCTGCTCGACGACGCCGTACGGGACCAGCTCCTCGATCTCCTCGCCGCCGGCCTGCAGCACCGTGACGTCGGCGTCCAGGCCCGCGAGGAAGGTCTGGACGAGTGCCGTCTTCCCGGTGCCCGGCTCGCCCTCGACCACCACCACCTGTGGGCGGCCGGCCCGGGCGCACCCGAGATGCGCGGCGAGGGCGGTGAGCTCGCGCGTACGGCCGACGAACTCCCCCATGGAGCGATCATGGCACCACATCGGACACTCGGCCAGACGCCTGACCGGCCACGACCGAACGGGCTACTGCCTGATCGCCATCACCACGGCCTTCGGTTCGGTGAAGAACTCGCGGCTGAAGGTGCCGCCCTCGCGCCCCCAGCCGGAGTCGGCGAAGCCGCCGAAGGGGGCACGGAGGTCGCGGATGAAGAAGCAGTTGGTCCAGATCGTGCCCGCGCGCAGCCGCGCCGCGACCCGATGGGCCCGCGACAGGTTCTCCGTGAAGATCATCGCGTTGAGGCCGTAGGGCGAGTCGTTGGCCTCCCGGACCGCCTCGGCCTCGGTGTCGAACGGGGTGACCGTGACGACCGGGCCGAAGATCTCTTCGCACTGGATCGGCGAGTCCTTCGGGGCGTCGACCACGACGGTCGGCCTCACCACCCAGCCCTCGCCCGGGCCGCCGGTGAGCACCTTGCCCGCCGGGTTGTCGAGGTAGCCCGTGACCTTCCTCCAGTGCTCCTCCGACGCCAGCGGGCCGAGCTGCGTGCCCGGGTCCTTCGGGTCACCGATCACGAGCCTCTCCGCCGCCGCGACGAACCGCGACAGGAACTCGTCCAGGACCGGCCGCTCGACGTAGAGCCGCGAGCCGGCGAGGCAGACCTGCCCGGCGTTGGTGAAGATCGCCTTGATCGACCAGTCGACGGCGTCGTCCAGGTTCGCGTCGGCGAACACCAGGTTGGCACCCTTACCGCCCAGCTCCAGACTGACGGGCGTGAGATTCCGGGCGGCCGCGGCCGTGATCACGCGACCGGTGCCCGACTCGCCGGTGAACGTGATCCGGTCGACGCGGGGGTCCTCGGTGAGCGCGGAGCCCGCCGAGTCCGGCCCGTATCCGTGCAGGACGTTGAGCACGCCCGGCGGGATGCCGGCCTCCAGCGCGAGCCGGGCCATGATCGTCGCGGAGGCGGGCGTGTCCTCGGCGGGCTTGAGGACGACGGTGTTGCCCCACGCCAGGGCCGGGGCGACCTTCCAGCTCTCCAGCATCAGCGGGAAGTTCCACGGCGCGACGGCCGCGACGACACCCGCGGGCTCGTAACGGGTGTAGGCGTGGTGGCCGGTGTCCATGGGCAGCGTCTCGGCCATGGCGAGGCGGGCGTGGTCGGCGAAGAAGCGGAAGTTCTGCGCTGCGCGCGGCACGTCCTTGCCGCGGGCGTCGCTGATCGGCTTGCCCATGTCGCGGGTGTCGGCCATCGCGAGCTCGTCGATGTGGGATTCCAGCAGGTCGGCGAACCGGAGGATCAGCGCGCCGCGCTCGGCGAAGCCCATCCGCGGCCACGGGCCCTCGTCGAACGCCCTGCGCGCCGCGGTGACGGCGAGGTCGGCCTCGGCCGCGCCGCCCAGCGCGACCGTCGCCCAGGTCTCCTGCGTGTAGGGGTCGACGGAGTCGAACGTCGCGCCCGACTCCCGCTCCTCGCCGTCGATCACGTGCCCGAACGTCTCCATGCGGGCAGCCTCCCCCGGACCCGACCCGGGGGACACCCTCCCGTTCGCGTCCGGGAAACGCCTAGCGTTCCCCCTCGGCGGCCAGCTGCAGCGCCACGTCGATGATCATGTCCTCCTGGCCGCCGACCAGGCCGATCTCGCCGCAGCGGCGCAGGATCGCGTGCGCGGGCACCTTGTAGCGCTCGGCCGCGGCCTCCGCGTGCAGCAGGAAGCTCGAGTACACCCCGGCCCAGCCCTGCACGATCGCGTTGCGGTCCATCTTCGGCCAGCGGTTGAGGTAGGGGCGCACGACGTCCTCGGCCGCGTCGAGCAGCGCCATGACGTCCACGCCGGTGTCGACGCCGAGCCGGTCGAACACCGCCGCGAGCACCTCGGTGGGCGAGTTGCCCGAACCCGCGCCGAGCGCGCACAGCGAGCCGTCGATGTACCGGACGCCCACCTCCTGCGCGATCACGGAGTTGGCCACGCCGAAGCTCAGGTTCTGGTGGCCGTGGTAGCCGACCCACGCCTCGTCGCCGACCTCGGCGACCAGCGCCTCGAACCGCGCCTTCGCCTCGTGCATGAGCAGCGCGCCCGCGGAGTCGGTGCAGTACGGCGCCTGACAGCCGGCGTCGACCATGATCCGGGCCTGCTTCGCGAGGTCCTCGGGCGGCGTGCGGTGGGCCATCATGAGGAACCCGGCGGTCTCCATGCCGAGGTCGCGCGCGGCCTGGAAGTGCTGCGGCGAGACGTCGGCCTCGGTGCAGTGGGTGGCCACGCGCACCATGTCGGCGCCGGCGTCGCGGGCCCGTTTGAGGTCGTCGACCGTGCCGATGCCGGGCACCAGCAGCACGGCGATCCTGGCCTGGCGGGCCTCTTCGCGGGCGGCGGCGATGAGCGTCATCTCGTCGGTGTGGGAGAAGCCGTAGTTGAAGCTCGACCCGCCGAGCCCGTCGCCGTGGGTCACCTCGATGACCTCGACGCCGGCCCGGTCCAGCGCGCGCACGGTGTCGCGCACCTGCTGCTCGGTGAACTGGTGCGCCATGGCGTGGGAGCCGTCACGCAGGGTGGTGTCGATCAGGCGGATGTCGTGCTTCAGCTCGGGCCTCATCGGGCTGCCTCCAGCTTCTCCGCCGCCATCAGCTCGCCCACCCGGGCGGCCGCGGCGGTCATGATGTCGAGGTTCCCGGCGTACTCCGGGAGGTAGTCGCCGTTGCCCTTGACCTCGAGGAACACCGCGACGCGGCCGTTGCCCTGCCAGCTGTCGCGCGGGTCGTCGAACTGCGGTTCGGCGCGCAGCGTGTACCCGGGCACGTACTGCTGCACCTCGAGCGCCATCTCGTGGATGGACGCGCTGATCGCGTCGTGGTCGGCGTCGGGGCCGATCATGCAGAAGACGGTGTCCCGCATGATCATCGGCGGCTCGACGGGGTTGAGGATGATGATCGCCTTGCCGCGCTCCGCTCCCCCGACCTCCGACACCGCGCCGGACGTGGTGTGGGTGAACTCGTCGATGTTCGCGCGGGTGCCGGGACCGGCCCCGCGCGAGGCCACCGACGCGACGATCTCGGCGTACGGCACGCGCGTGACGCGCGAGACCGCGTGCACCATCGGGATCGTGGCCTGGCCGCCGCAGGTGATCATCGAGACGTTGGGGGCGTCGATGTGGTCGCGCAGGTTCACCGGCGGGCACACCATCGGGCCGAGGTGCGCCGGGGTGAGGTCGACGGCCTGGATGCCGGCCTCGGCGTAGCGCGGCGCGTTGGCCTGGTGCGCCTTGGCCGACGTGGCCTCGAAGACGATCTGCGGGAGCGGGTCCTGGCGCAGCAGCCAGTCCACCCCCTCCGCGGACGCGGCGATGCCCTTGTCGCGGGCGCGTTTCAGGCCGTCGGACTCGACCACGCCCACCATGTAGGCGACCTCGATGGCCGGACTGCGCTGCAGCTTCGCCAGCAGGTCGGTGCCGATGTTCCCCGGCCCGACGATCGCGGCCGGCACTCTGTCGGTGCTCATGGGCACGAGGATGTCCGCTCCGACGTGCGGAGGGAACGCCATCGTTCCGGTGAACGAAACGTCTGTCGCAAACCTCGGTGGCGATGAGGGGCAGGAGCCCGCCATGACCGAGGCCGACCTGACCACCACCGCTGCGCTCGCCGGGCACGGCTACAACCTCAGCGTCGACGGCGTGGCCCGCACGGCCGGGGTCCACAGGACCACCGGCTACCGCCGCCGGGAGACCGAGGCCGTGCTACACGCGGCGCACGCCGGATGACGCCCTCCGCAGCCCGACGAGCGGCACTGTCGTCGGATAGGTTCCGACGAGTGCCGTTCGTCGGAAGGGGGACGTGCGTGGAACCACCCAACTCCGTGCTCGGGCGCGCGCTCACCCTCCTCACGGCGTTCCGGCCGGGTGACACCGAGCTCACCCTCGCCGAGCTGACCCGCCGTACCGGCATCCCGAAACCCACCGCGCACCGGCTGCTCGCGGAACTGGCCGGGTGGAACATCGTCGAGCGCACCCCGGACGGCATCCGGCTGGGCATGGCACTGTTCGAGCTGGGCCAGCTCGCCCCGCTCCAACGCGGACTGCGCGAGGCGGCCGCCCCCTTCCTCGCCGACCTGTTCGAGGCCACCCACGAGACCGTCCACCTCGCCGTCCCCGACGGTGTCGACGTGGTCTACGTCCACAAGATGGCGGGACGGCGCGGACCCCCGGTCCGGTCCCGGGTCGGAGGACGGATGCCGGCCTACTGCACGGGCGTCGGCAAGGCCCTGCTCGCGTTCGCCCCGCCGGAGCGCCTCGCGGCGGTG
Source organism: Pseudonocardia sp. 73-21 (assembly GCF_001899645.1). Classification (GTDB taxonomy): domain Bacteria; phylum Actinomycetota; class Actinomycetes; order Mycobacteriales; family Pseudonocardiaceae; genus Pseudonocardia. The sequence continues at coordinate 74,364 of NZ_MKVV01000014.1, forward strand.
GTCGAGGCCGGGCTGACCCGCCGCACGCCCCGCACCGTGATCGCCCCCGGGCTGCTGGACGCCGATCTCGCCCGCATCCGCGAGCGCGGGGTGGCCGAGGAGCACGAGGAGTCGACGGTGGGCATCGCCTGCGTCGCCGCCCCGGTCCTCGACGGCACCGGTCAGGCGGTGGCCGCCATCTCGATCACGGGCTGGGCCAACCGCCTCGACACCGCGCGCCTCGCCCCCGCGGTACGCACCGCGGCGCTGGGCCTCTCCCGCGTCCTGCGCGGAACCTAGGACCGGCGACGTACGGCACCCTCGTCGCCCAGGTTCCGACGAAAGTGCCGTTCGTCGGCCGGGGGCGGGGATTAGGGTCGGGGCGTGGCAGAAGTCAGTGTGGCTCGGTCGGTTCTGGATGCCGTGGCGGTGCACGGGGCCTCCACCGTGTTCGGGCTGCCGGGGGTGCACAACCTGGCGTTCTGGAAGGGCGCCGGGAAGACCCCGCTCGTCGTGCGCCACGAGCAGGCCGCCGTCTACGCCGCCGACGGGTGGGCGCGCACCACCGGCCGTCTCGGCGCCGCCGTCGTCACCACCGGACCCGGTGCCGCCAACGCGCTGGCCGCGTTCGGGGAGGCCGCCTCGGTGGGGTCGCCCGTGCTGCTCGTGGCGTCCGAGATCCCGCAGCGGCTGCGCCGCGAGGGGCGGGTGCGCGGGGTGCTGCACGAGTCGCGCGACCAGGCCGCGCTGTTCGCCCCGCTGGCCAAGGCGGTGTTCAGCCCGCGGACGGCCGCCGAGGTCGCCGAGGTGCTCGACCTGGCGCTGGCCACGGCGATGACCCACCCGCGTGGGCCGGTGTACATGGACATCCCGGCCGACGTGCTCGGGGAGCCCGCCGTCACGGGGACCGCCGCGCACTGGCACGAGATCGAGCCCGCCGACGCGGACGTCGACGCCGCCGCCGCCGTGCTCGACGGGGCCCGCGTCGTGATCTGGGCCGGTGGCGGTGCGGTCGACGTCGAGCCGTCGCTCGCGGTGCTGGCCGAGCACCTGGGTGCGCCGGTGGTGGCCGGCTACCAGGGCCGCGGCTGCCCGCCCACCGACCACCCGGCGTCCGTGGGGCTGCCGCCGCACGAGCCCGAGGTGGCCGCGCTGATCGGCGCGGCCGACGTGCTGCTGGCCGTCGGTGGCGACCTCGACGGCATGAACACCCGCAACTGGACGATGCCGCGCCCGCCGAAGCTCGTCACGCTCGACCCGGCCCTGCCCCGCGACGCCCCGGAGTGGCCGGCCGACGCCGCCGTCACCGGCCGGCTCGGCGACGCGCTGCGCGGGCTGCGCGACCGGCTGTCCCCCCACCCCGCCTGGGCCCCGGACGGCCTGCGCAAGGAGGTCCTCGCGCGGCTGGCCGCCGACCCGCGGACGAGCGAGGCGGTCACGTTGGTGGAGGCGGTCGAGTCCGCGCGCACCGCGGAGACGGTGCTGGTCTGCGACATGGCGGTCGCCGGGTACTGGGTGGGCGGTTACGCGTCGGCCCCCGGTCCGCGGCGCCTCGCCTATCCCGTCGGCTGGGGCACGCTCGGGTTCGGGCTGCCCGCCGCGATCGGCGCCGCGGCCGCCGGCCGTCCGGTGATCGCGGTCTGCGGCGACGGCGGGCTGATGATGGGGGTCGGCGAGCTCGCCACCCTCGTCCAGGAACAGCTGCCCGTCACCGTCCTCGTCGTGGACGACGGCGGGTACGGGATGCTGCGCTACGACCAGATCCACGCCGGCGACGACGAGGTGGGCGTCGACCTCGTCACGCCCGACTTCCCCGCGCTCGCCGCGGCGTTCGGGATCCCGGCGCGGCAGGTGACGATCAGGGACCTGGCCGGAGCGCTCGCCCCGGCCGAGGGCCCGCGCCTGGTGCACCTGCGGGCCCGGCTCACCCCACCCCGGACCACGTCGCCGCGCTGGCACGAGGACTGACACCTGATGTGACCCACGTCATATCGCTATCCACGCTATCGCGATATATCGTGATGGCACACGAGCTACTCAGTGCTATCGGAGCAGGAGGCTCGCAACGTCTGAGGAGACATCAACCATGAACGCCATGCACCCCCATCAGGGACCGTTCCGCCGCCGGCACGGCCGGCCGGACATGACCGCCACCCCGCCCTTCGCCGGGCCGGTGGAGGACGAGAACGAAGGACCCCGCGGTCGCCGCGGTGGTCCGGGACGGGCCGCCCGACGCGGCCCGTTCGGTCCGGGCTTCGGCCCGGGCCCCGGAATGCCGCCCGGCCGGGGCTTCCCCGGCCCACGTGGCCGCGGCCGCGGCCGCCGCACGGCCCGCGGTGACATCCGCGCCGCCGTCCTGGCGCTGGTCGCGGAGCAGCCACGGCACGGCTACGAGATTATCCAGGAGATCGCCGAGCGCTCCGGTGGCGCCTGGCGCCCCAGCCCCGGCTCGGTCTACCCGACGCTGTCGCAACTGGAGGACGAGGGCCTGGTCCGCGTCGAGCAGACCGACGGCCGCAAGGTCGTCCAGCTCACCGAGGCCGGCACCACCTACGTGGCCGAGCACCGCGAGGAGCTCGACGCCGTCTGGGCGTCGGTCGGCCGCGACGCCGACGACGAGGCCTCCGGCCTGTGGGAGCAGCTGGGCCAGCTGCACGCCGCGGCCCAGCAGGTGATGGGCGCCGGCACGCCGGAGCAGATCACCGCGGCCACGGCGGCCCTCACCGAGGCCCGCAAGACGATCTACCGCCTGCTCGCCGAGTAGGCGGCTACGCCACCCGTGCGCGGATATCAGGGCTGGAGCACTGTTTTCCGCGCACGGGGCACGACGTGCTCGTCCGACCTGCGCGGCGAGGTACCGCGCGACCACCGCCGCCGACGTCGTGAGCCGTGGGGTCAGCGGCGGCGGCGCGCCAGCACCTCGCGCAGGGGCGGCACCACGACGCCCGCGGCGGCGAGGCCGCGGCGCGCCCGGCGCCGCGCGATCAGCACGCCGGTCAGGGCCACGGCCCAGATCACGTACTGGACGGTCCACGCCAGGCGGAAGCCCGCGGGCGTGTAGCCGGTGGGGCCCAGCAGCACCCCGACCCCGAGCGCCACGAGCAGCGACGCGAGGAACCCGCCCACGTTGACGATCCCGATCGCCGTGCCCTGGCGGTGGCCCGGGTTGAACGTGCGGGCGTAGTCGAACCCGATCATCGAGCCGGGCCCGCCCGTCGCCAGCACGACGACCAGCAGCACGAGCAGCCAGGTGGGAGCGGGCGGCGGGACCAGCAGCACGATCGTCCACATCGCGGCGGTCGTGCCGATCACCGCGAGCACCAGCCACGAGCGGCGCAGCGGGTGGCGGGCGGTGAACTCGCCGAACAGCGGGCCGGCCAGGATCCCGACACCGACGAACAGCGTGAGCAGCGCGCTCGCCCCGCCCGTGGTGAAACCCTGCCCGGCCACGAGGTACGGCACGCCCCACAGCAGCGCGAACACGGTGCCGGAGAACTGGGTGCCCATGTGGGTCCACAGGCCCAGCCGGGTGCCCGGTTCGCGCCAGGAGCGCTTGAGGCCGTCGACGATCTCCCGCGGGCTCTGGGCCGGCGGAGGCGGCGGCGCGCCGGGCGGCCGGTTGCGCAGCACCGCCGCCACTGCGATCGCGACGGCGACGCCGAGCGCCGCAGCGGAGACGAACGCCGTGGTCCAGCCCGGACCGTTCAGCAAGGCGGCGAGCGGGATCGCCGAGAGCACCTGGCCGAGCTGCCCGAGCAGGCCGGTCAGCTGCGTCATGAGCGGGACGCGCCGCGCCGGGAACCAGGCCGACACCACCGACAGGACCGAGATGAACGTCAGCGCGTCGCCGGTGCCGACGAGCACGCGCGCCGCGATGGCCAGCGGCACCCCGTCGGCCACGGCCAGCACGAGCTGCCCGGCCGCCATCGTCAACGCCCCGACGACGACCAGCCGCTTGGCCCCGAACCGGTCGAGCAGCACCCCCGCCGGCACCTGCAGCACGGCGTAGACCAGCAGCTGCAGGACCACGAACCCCGACAGGACGGCCGGTGCGGCGTCGAAGCGTGCGGCCGCGTCGAGGCCCGCGACCCCGAACGACGTGCGCTGCATGACGCCCACGAGGTAGGCGGAGAGTCCGACGGCCCACACGGCCCACACACGACGTTGCTTGTTCATCTCGACCCCAATGGTGCGGTATACCCGCCCGGAAAGGGATGCTGTGCGGGGAGTTTCACGTTGCAGTGGGTACGCGATCTTCAGGAGGAACACGGTGCTGGACCCAGCGGAGCTGTACGAGGTGGCGCCGGACGCCCCGGATCTCGAGGAGCCGGTGCTGCTGGTGGCGCTCGACGGCTTCGTCGACGCCGGGAACGCCGCGCGTCTCGCGGTGGCGGCGCTGCTGGCCGACCGGGAGCCCGTGCCGGTGGCGACGTTCGACATCGACCAGCTCATCGACTACCGGTCGCGGCGTCCCCCGCTGCGGTTCGAGAGCGACCGCTGGGCCGCCTACAACCCGCCGAAGCTGGAGCTGGTCACGCTCACCGACACCGGCGACACCTCCTACCTGCTGCTCTCGGGCCCCGAACCGGACACGCAGTGGGAGCGCTTCTCCGCCGCCGTCGCGCAGCTCGTGGAGCAGCTGGGGGTGCGGTTGGTGATCAACCTGACGGCCATCCCCATGGCGGTGCCGCACACCCGTCCGATCGGCGTGACGGCGCACGGCACGCGGCCCGAGCTCACCGAGGGCCACGAGGCGTGGTTCGCCACCGCCGAGGTGCCCGGCAGCGCCGTCGCACTGATGGAGTTCCGCCTCGGCGAGGCCGGGCACGACGCGATGGGCTTCGCCGTGCACGTGCCCCACTACCTGGCCCGCGCCGAGTACCCGCAGGCCGCGCGCGTGCTGCTCGACCACGTCGGACTCTCGGCGGGTCTCTACCTGCCCACCGAGGCCCTCTCCAAGGCCGCCGAGCGGGCGGAGGAGGAGATCGGCGAGCAGGTGGCCGCGTCCGACGAGGTCAAGCAGGTCGTCGAGGCACTGGAGCAGCAGTACGACACCGTGACCTCGGGCCGGGGCGAACGGTCGTCGCTCGGCCTGGCCGGTGAGCTCCCGAGCGCCGACGAGCTGGGCGCCGAGGTGGAGAAGTTCCTCGCCGCCCAGGGGGACGACGAGGACGACGGCCCGGGCGGTCCTAGCTGAACCGCTCCCGCAGGGCTGCGATCCCGCCCCCGTAGACGCCGCCGGCGAACAGCTCGTCGAGCTTCGCCTCGTCGGCGGCCTCGGCGTCGTACTCCGACCACCACTCCACGAACGCGTGCCCGGTGTCGGTGACGGGGGCGATCCGCACCGTCGAGACGTAGCGGCGCACGCCGAACGGGTTGGAGTCGGGGCCGTCGAAGGCGTAGGTGTAGCTGCGGTCGACGTCGTCGAGCGTGAGCAGGCGTTCGACGACCACCCCGCCGTCGCCCAGCGTCAGGCGGCGCACGGCACCGACCTGGCCCTCCGCGCCGCTGACCACCTCGCTCGTGGCGATGGCGGGGTGCCAGGACGGCAGCCCGTCGAACGCGCGGACCACCTCCCAGACGGCGTCGGCGGAGGCGGGGACCACACCGCTGGCGTAGGGACGGGGCATCACGTGCTCCTTCTCGTGAGGGTGTTCTTGAACGCGCGGGTCTGTTCGGTCAACGCGGTCTCGACAGGCAGCCGTTCCATGGACGACGCGCCGTAGAAACCGTGGCAGTGCTGCGTGGCTGCCACCACGTGCGCGGCGTCGTCGGGCATCGCGATCGGGCCGCCGTGGCAGAGCACGAGCACATCGTCGCGCACCTCCAGCGCGGCCGCCGACCACTCGTCCACGAGCGCCACGCAGTCGTCGAGGGTCTTCGCCGTCTCCGCGCCGATGGAGCCCCCGGTGGTCAGGCCCATGTGGCAGACGATGATGTCCGCCCCGGCCTCGGTCATCGCGCGGGCGTCGGCGGCGGAGAAGACGTACGGCGTGGTCAGCAGGTCGTGCTCACGGGCGGCCCGCACCAGGTCGACCTCCAGGCCGAACCCCATCCCCGTCTCCTCGAGGTTGGCGCGGAACGTGCCGTCGATGAGGCCGACGGTGGGGAAGTTCTGGATCCCCGCGAACCCGAGATCGGCCAGCTCGCGCAGGAAACGGTCGGTGATCATGAACGGGTCCGTGCCGTTGACGCCGGCCAGCACGGGCGTGTGGTCGACCACGGGCAGCACCTCGGCGGCCATCTCGACCACGATGTCGTTGGCGTTGCCGTAGGCCAGCAGGCCGGCGAGCGACCCACGGCCGGCCATCCGGTAGCGGCCCGAGTTGTAGATGACGATGAGGTCGATGCCGCCGGCCTCCTCGCACTTGGCCGACAGGCCGGTGCCGGCCCCGCCCCCGACGATCGGCTCGCCGCGCCGGGCCATGTCCTGGAACCGCTCGACGAGCTCGGCCCGCTGGAACCTCATGTGAGCACCTCCCGCCACGCGGCCACGACCGCGTCGGCGAACTCGGGATCGTTGACGTGGTGCGGAACCCGGACGACCACGCCCGGGCGGGTGTCCTGCTCCAGCGCGGCGAACAGCGCCTCGTCGGCGTCGGGGTCGTGGAACGGCTGACCGGGCGCGTCCAGCGCGGAGACGCCGCCGACGGGCAGCAGGAACCGCACCGACCCGGTGCAGGCGTTGAGCTTGGCCGCGAGGAACCGGCCGGCGGCCGCGTTCTCCTCCACCGTCGTGCGCATGAGCGTGACCTGCGCGTTGTGCTCGTAGAACAGCCGGCCGGCGAACGCGGCCGGCACGGTGTCGCGGGCCCCGAAGTTGACCATGTCCAGCGCCCCGCAGGAGCCGACGTAGGGCACGCCGGTGCGGGCGATCGCGCCGAGCCGGTCCTGCCCCGCCGCCATCACGCCGCCGACGAGCAGGTCCGCGACCTCGGTGGTGGTCAGGTCGAGCACCGAGCCGATCAGGCCGTCGTCCACCAGCTTCTCCATGGACCGCCCGCCCGTACCGGTGGCGTGGAAGACGAGCGGGTCGACACCGTCGCCGAGCCGCTCCAGCACCGCCGTGACGCACGCCGTGGTGACGCCGAACATCGTCACCCCGACCGCCGGGCGGTCGTCGGCGGCCGGCACCGCGTGCGTGAGCGCACCGGCCAGCATGTGGGCGGCGTTGCCCAGCACCTGCCGCGAGATCCGGTTGAGCCCGGCGACGTCGGTGACCGAGTGCAGCATCGCGATGTCGGACGCTCCGACGTACGGGGCGACATCGCCCGACGCCACCGTCGAGACCATGATCTTCACGAGCCCGACGGGCAGGGCACGCATCGCGGGCGTGACGATGGCGGTGCCACCGGAGCCGCCCAGCCCGAGCACGCCGCGGACGTCGGGCCGCGTGAGCAGGAAACGTTCCAGGGCTACGGCCATCGCCCCCACCGCGGAGCCCCGGTCGCCGGTGAACACGGCGCCGGCGCCCCCGGGATGGTGCGCGGCGACCTCGGCGGCCCCGACATCGGCGCCCCTCTCGTCGGGCCCCGACGTCGACACGTCGACCGTCACGACGTCCGCGCCGGCCGAGCGGGCCAGGTCCGCGACGTGGCGCACCTCGGCGCCCTTCGTGTCGAACGTCCCCACCACGTACCCCGTGCGCGCTACAACTCCGTCGTTGCCCACGACGGAGTTGTAGCGCACCGCACCGGTTCGCACCGGACGGAAGGTGGGTCAGCTGCGGGTGACGTTCTCGCAGTTGCGCAGGACGTCGGTGCGGTCGGCGACCACGGTGTCGACGCCGGCGCCGCAGTCGACCGTGTCGACCTCGCCGTCCGCGACGTTCACGGTGTCGTTGCCGGCGCCCGCAGTGAGCACGTCCCTGCCGGCACCGCCGGTGGTGATGTCATCGCCCGCGCCGCCGTCGATCACGTCGTTGCCCGCGCCGCCCGAGATCTCGTCGGCCCCGGTCCCGCCGCGCAGCACGTCGTTGCCGTCGCCGCCGAGGATGCAGTCGTCGCCGCCGGCGCCGTCCACCACGTCGTCGCCGCCGAGCGTGGAGATCCGCTCGGTCACGGCCGTGCCCGGCACGACGTCGCCGCCGGCGGTACCGACGCGCCCCGGCGTGGGCAGCACGCGGCACGGGGTCGGCGGCAGCGGCTCGAAGTCGTAGGTCGTCGTGCCGGTGGCGCCGGTGACCGCGACGGTGTCGAACGCGCCCTTGATGCCGGCGTCGTTCGCGGAGGTGTCACCGGCGTTGAGGGCCACGAGGAAGACCGTGCCGCCGGTCAGGCCGCCGAACGTGGTGCCGCAGGTGGCCCCGTTGCGGGAGGTGACCGTGGTGGGCGCCGTGGAGCCCGTGGCCGAGACGGTGTGCCACCCGTCACCGGTCGCCGTGCCCGCGAAGTCGTAGCGGCAGTCGTAGAACGACGCCGTGGAGCCGGCCGTCCGCGTGTAGACGTTCGCGTAGTACTGCTGCGGGTTCTTGTTCGTGGCGTCCGGGGCGATGTAGTAGTCGAAGGAGAGGCCGAAGGACGCCGTCGGGATGGTCTCCGCGCGCTGCACGATCATCTTCTGGTTCGGGTTCGCCGCACCGATCGGCCCGAACCGCAGGCTCCCGACGCCGGAGGTGTGCGGGCCCGCCGCGAAGGCGTAGGCCGGGGCCGGGGTGGTCGGGTCGGGGTCCACGACCCAGCCGTTCAGCGCCTCGGGCGTGACCGTGACGGCCGTTCCCGCGGTCATGGCGAAGGCGGAGGGGGCGGCGAGGGCGGTCAACGCCACCGCGGCGGCGGCCGCGATTCCGGTGCGGATCAGCTTCACGGTGGACGGGCTCCAGTGTGTCGAGGGCGTCGGACGCATCGGCGAGTCCGGCGAGAGCCGTGCACTGGTTGTGCGCAACCGACCTCGCAGGGTCACGCCCGGCTCTTCGCCGCGGACACGTCCGCCATGACGACTCTCGGCACTGGTTCGCCCGGATCAGTAGAAATAGACCATTTGCCGTAGTGAGCGGAGCTGCTCGACCGGGAGCTCGGAGGCGGTGCGGCCGGGCGTCGCCACGATCAGTCTGCGAGCAGGCCGTCCCGCACGGCGCGCGCCATACCCGGGGCCAGCGGGAGCCGGGGCACCAGGGTGGCCTGCACCGCGTGGTAGAGGTCGGGCTTGCCCGGCCACACCGACGTCGCGTGCCGGTTGTGCCGGTCGAGCTGGTGGACCCAGGAGCCCTCGACGCGGTCGATGTGGTGGGACTCGACGAACGCCCAGAACCGGTCCTGGTCGGCGACGTAGCGGGCCTCGCCGGTGACGGTGTGCAGCGCCGCCGCCGCCGCGACGGCCTCGGCCACCACCCACCACATGCGGTCGTGCGTGACGGGGGCGCCGGACCAGTCGGTGGTGTAGACGAACCCGTCCTCGCCGTCGGCGGCCCAGCCGTCGGCCACGGCGCGGTCGTAGAGGGCGGCGGAGGCGTCGACGAGCGGCGGGTCCAGGTGCAGCAGCAGGCGCGACCACTCCAGCCCGTGCCCGACGGTGGCCCCGTAGGGCTGGAACGGGTGGTCGGGCTGGTCGCGGTGGTAGGACGGCATCGGCTCCCACGCGGGCGTGAAGTGCTCGGGCAGCCGCCAGCCGAACTCCCGGCCGCGGGCGACCGCGAAGGTGGCGATCCGCCGGGCCCGCTGCCGCCACCGCGGGTCGCCCGTGGCGTCGGACGCGGCGAGCAGGGCCTCGACGGTGTGCATGTTGGCGTTGAGGCCGCGATAGGTGTCACGGCGGGCCCAGGTGCGGTCGAACAGGTCGCACACCATGCCGTGCTCGGGCTCCCAGAACCGCTCGTGCGTCGCCAGCGCCTCGGCCATCAGGTCGGACGCGCCGGGGCGACCGGCCACCGTCGCCGTCGACGCGGCGAGCAGGACGAACGCGTGGTCGTAGGCGTTCTTGTCGCTGGACTCCGCCGAGGTCGGCCAGCCGCCGTGCTCGTCGTCGTGCAGCGGGCCGGCCAGCGCGGCGAGCATCGCGTCGGCGACGGGGCCGGAGCTCTCGATCCCCGCCAGCACCGCGAGGCCGTGCACGTGCGCCATCCGGGCGGTGGAGTAGGGCTGCACGGGTCGGTCGAGCCAGGGCTCCCCCCGGTCCCCCAGCCAGGCGGCGCCCCCGCAGGGATGCACGACCCCGGCTCCCCCGAACCCCACGAGCCGCCGGAACTCCGCATCGAGATCGACCACGGTGCCACCCTAGGTGCACCTCGCAGCCCGTGAGGCACGTCGCAGCGCGCCGGCGGGCTGCGACGTGACCAGCGGGCTGCGACGTGACCAGCGGGCTGCGACGTGACCGGCGGGCTGCGACGTCGGGGTCAGTCGGTCAGGTCCAGGGCCGCCCGCACCAGGCTGTCGGCGTCGAGGCCGTGGTGGCGGTAGACCGCGTCCAGGTCGCCGGACTGACCGAACGCGCTCACACCCAGGTGGGCGGCGCGCACCTGGTTGATCCCGGCCAGGAACGCCAGGGTGTGCGGGTGCCCGTCCAGCACCGTCACCATCGGCGCGGCCCGGCGGGCGGGGAAGGCCGCGTCGAGCACCCACGTCTCCGCCGAGCCCCGGCCCGAGCGGGCCTGCAGCGCCTCGAAGACCAGTCCGGCGCTGGTCACGCACACGACGTCGGCCTCGACGCCCTGCCCGGCCAGCCGCTCGGCGGCCGCGAGCGCCTCCGGCACCACGGCGCCCATCGCGGCGATCGTCACCGCGGGGGTGCCGCTCGCGCGCCGCAGCGGGTACGCGCCCGCCACCACCTGCCGGCGACGGCGCTCACGTGCGGCCGGGTCGGTGGGCACCGCGGCCAGCGTCTGGTCCACCGGGCGGGTCGACAGGCGCAGGTAGGCCGAGCTGCCGTCCGGCCGGCCGAGCTGCGCCAGCGACGCGAGCAGCGTCCACTCGACGTCGATCGCGAACGCCGGGTCGTAGGACACGCAGCCGGGCTGCTCCAGCCCCACCGACGGCGTGGTGATCGACTGGTGCGCCCCGCCCTCGGGCGCCAGCGACACCCCCGACGGCGTGCCGACCAGGATCGACTGCCCGCCCGCGTAGATCCCGAACGACCACGGCTCGAGCGCCCGCTCGACGAACGGGTCGTACATGACGCCGATGGGCAGCAGTGGCTCGCCCCACCGCGACCAGGTGGCGCCGAGCTCACCCAGCAGCCCGACGAGGTTGGTCTCGGCGATGCCCAGCTCGAGGTGCTGGCCGGTGGGCCGCTCGCGCCAGTGCAGGATCGTCTCGGGGTCGTCGGCGAACCAGTCCACGCGCTCGGCCGCCGACCACACGCCCACCTTGTTGACCCAGCCACCGAGGTTCGTCGACGACGAGACGTCGGGGCACAGCGTCACGATCCGGCGCGCGGCCTCGGGCGACTCGCGGGTGAGGTCGAGCAGCGCGCGCCCCAGCGCGGCCTGGGTGGTGGCCGTGCCCGCGGGGGTGCGGCCGATGTCGGTGGGCAGCGCCGGGACCGTCGTGTACGGCTCGGGGGTGCGCCGCAGCCGCTCGCCCACCTCGGCGCACAGCTCGGCCGCGGCGGACCCCTCCGGGAACGGGCGCCACGGGTCGTCCACCGAACACCCGACGCGCTTCCCCAGCTCCGCCATCTGCTCCACGGTCAGCAGGGACGAGTGGTTCTGCGGGTGGCCCTCGCTGGCCAGGCCGTAGCCCTTCACGGTGTAGGCGAAGATCACCGTGGGGCGGGTGTCGTCGATGGCGTCGAGTGCGTCGCCGAGCGCGGACAGGTCGTGGCCGCCGAGGTTGCGGACGGCGGCGTGCAGCGTCTCGTCGTCCAGGCCCGCCACGAGCTCGACCAGCTTGTCGTCCCCGTCCGGGAGCCGCTCGCGCTGCTGGGCCGGGGTGCAGCGCAGCAGCCGCTGGTACTCCGGGTTGGGCATCTCGTCGATGCGCCGGCGCAGGGCGTCACCGCCGGGGCGGGTGAACAGCTCCTCGAGGATCCGCCCGTACTTGACGGTGAGCACCTGCCAGCCCGCCGCCTCGAACATGCCCTGCAACCGGGTGGCGCCGATGTTGGGCACGACGCGGTCGAGGCTCTGCCGGTTGAGGTCGACGATCCACACGACCTCGCCGAGCTCGCCGACCATCGGGTCGAGGACCGCCTCCCAGCACGCGCCCTCGTCCAGCTCGGCGTCACCGACCAGCGAGTACTGCCGTCCGACGCCCACCTCCGGGCGGATCGAGGACACGTATCGGCGCGCCAGCGCACCCCAGATCGGGGCGGTGGCGCCGATGCCGACCGAGCCCGTCGAGTAGTCGACCGGGTCGGGATCCTTCGACCGCGAGGGGTAGCTCTGCAGCCCCTTGTACTCGCGCAGCGTCTCCAGGTAGCGGGTGTCGAGCTCGCCGAGCAGGTGGTTGATGGCGTGCAGCACCGGCGAGGCGTGCGGCTTCACCGACACGCGGTCCTCGGGGCGCAGGTGCTCGAACCACAGCTCCGTCATGATCGACACGAGCGACGCCGACGACGCCTGGTGGCCGCCCACCTTGAGCCCGCCGGCGTTGGGCCGCACGCGGTTCGCGTGGTGCACGATCGCGGTGCTCAGCCACAGCACCCGCTCCTCGATCTCCTGCAGCGTGCTCGCCACCGTCGCCTCCTCAATCATGTTGACCCCTAACTGGACCACCGCCACGATGACTGCACAACCGAAGGGCCTTCGACTGAGCAGAGTGCCCAGCCATGGCCCGCCAGACGACCGGAAGGGCGGGCAGAGTGCGCAACGACGAGGTGGACGCCACCGACGCCCGGCTGCTGCTCGCTCTCGCCGAGAGCCCGCGGGCGTCGGTGCTCGCACTCGCCGAGCGCCTCGGCCTCTCGCGCAACACCGTGCAGGCGCGCCTGGCCGGGCTCGACGCACGCGGGGTGCTGGGCTCGTTCGAGCGCCGGATCGACCCCACCGCGCTCGGCTACCCGCTCACCGCGTTCGTCACGGTGCAGCTGGTGCAGCGCCGGCTCGCGGAGGTGGCCGCGGCGCTGGCCGACGTGCCCGAGGTGGTGGAGGTGCTCGGCATCTCCGGCCAGACCGACCTGCTCGTGCAGCTCGTCGCCCGCGACGCCGACGACCTCTACCGCATCGCGGGCCAGCTCCTGGGCATCGACGGGGTGGAGCGCACGTCCACGTCGATGGTGATGCGGAGGCTGGTGCGGCACCGGCTGGCCCCGCTGCTGGAGCGCATCGCGGATCGGTCCAGCGGCAGGGACGCCGGGCCGCCCGCGGAGTCGTAGAGGGTCACGGTCACCGCGCCGGAGCCCGGCCGGCCGCAGAGCACGAGGCCCGGGTCGTCGGCCCGGCCGAACTCGACGTACCGCACGGGCGCGGTCGACGCCGGGAGGACGCTGCCGTCGAACACCGTGACGGCCAGGCGCGAGGGTCGGGCACCACCCCGTGCTCGGACCTACGGATGATCGGCACACCCGTTCCCGTTGCACCGGACCCCGATCATGGCCGATACCGTCGCGGGCGTGACCGAACTGCTCCCCGCAACCGCCCGCACCCTGCTCGCCCGCGTCGCCCGCGCCCAGCGCGACGGACGCGTCCCGTCGCTGGTGGCAGGCGTGGTCCGGGACGGGTCGCTCGTGTGGTCCGCGGGCCGTGGCGCCGTCGGCGCACCACACACCGACGTCCAGTACCGGCTCGGGTCGATCTCCAAGACCGTCACCGCGATCACCGTGCTGCGGCTGCGCGACGAGGGCCTCGTCGACCTCGACGACGCCCTCGAGCAGCACCTGCCCGGCACCCCGCTCGGCGACCGCACGCTCGGCCAGCTCCTCTCGCACCTGGCCGGGGCCGGGTCGGAGAGCCCGGGCGGCTGGTGGGAGCGCACGCCCGGCACCACGCTGGAGGGGCTCGCGCTCACCGACGCCGACGTCGTGCTGCCCGCGGCGCGGCGCTTCCACTACTCCAACCTCGGGTTCGGGCTGCTGGGCGAGGTGGTCGCCCGGCTCCGCGGGCGCTCCTGGGCCGACGTCGCCCGCGACGAGGTGCTGCTGCCCCTGGGCATGACCCGCACCACGCCCCGGCCGTCAGGTGCGGCCGCACCGGGGCTGGCCGTCCACCCCTGGGCGGACGAGGTGCTGGCCGAACCCGAGCACGACGCCGTCACAATGGCCCCGGCCGGGCAGCTCTGGGCCACCGCCACCGATCTCGGACGCCTCGGCGCGTTCCTGCTCGGCGACTCCGGTGACGTGCTCTCCCCCGCCACCGTCGAGGAGATGACGCTCCCCGCGGGCATCGACTTCTCCAGCCCGGGCTGGTCGTCCTACGGGCTGGGGGTGCAGGTCCAGCGCATCGACGGCGCCACGTTCGTCGGGCACGGCGGTTCGATGCCCGGGTTCCTCGCCGGCCTGTGGGCCGACCGCGAGGAGGGCACGGCCGCGCTCGCCCTGGGCAACACCACCACCGGCCTGGACGGCGCGCTGCCCACCACCCTGCTCGCCGACGTCCGCGCGGCCGAACCCCGCATCGTCGACGCGTGGACGCCGAGCGCGTCACCGGTGCCGCTGGAGCTGCTCGGGCCGTGGTTCTGGGGCCCGTCGCCGTACGCGCTGCGGGCGATCGCGGGAGGCCTGCTGCACCTCGGCGGGCTGGGCCGGCCCGGCCGCACGTCGCGGTTCCGGCCGGGCCCCGACGGCACCTGGGTCGGCCTGGACGGCTACTTCGCGGGCGAGAAGCTGCGCCTGGACCCGGTGGCACTGAACCTCGCGACCTTCGTGTTCACCCGCACGCCCTACGACCCGGCCGCCCCCGTACCGGGGGATGTCGACCAGGCCGGATGGCACGCTCCGTAGCGGGCACCGGCCCAGCTGGAGAGCATCATCGCCCGGCTCACCCGGCAGGACCTGCTCGTCTCCGGTGAGCGGGTCCGGATGACACCGTCGGGCCCCGCACGGACTGTCCGGGCGCGCCTGGGGGTGTTCGCCGACGGTTTCACCCCGATCGCCGGCACGAACACGTTCGGACTGGAGCCCGTCCGGCGCCGACCGGCCCGGCGCGACGCCGCTGCGGGCGGCGTTCTCCCCACCGCCATCGGCGACTACTTCGGCAACCTCTCCCGGACGGCCGCCCGCACCGCCGCCAGCGGCGGGGACGCCACGGCCGAGTGGCTCAGGGCTGGACCGTCTCCTACCGGGCCTGGTGGATCTCCTGGACGCCGTTCGTCGGCAGGTTCATCGCCCGCATCAGCCGGGGCCGCTCGATCAAGCAGTTCGTCACCGGCGTCACCCTCATCCCGAGCGCCGTGAGCCTCGCCCGGTTCATCGTCGCGATGGTCCTGGTGGCGATCTTCTTCGTCTCCGGCGCCGACGCCGCGTCGATCGTGATGGGCACGCTCTCGCAGCGCGGCACGATCGAGCCGTCGCGCTGGGTCGTGGTGTTCCGGGGCGTGGTGATGGGCGCGATCGCGATCATCATGCTGATCGTCAGCCCCGGCGACGAGGCGCTGCAGGGCCTCCAGAACATCTGGATCATCATGGCGGCGCCGTTCGCGGTCGTGAGGGTGGCGCTGTGCGTGGCCCTGACCCAGGACCTGCGCAGCGACCCGCCGGTGCACCGCGACGACCGTGCCGCGGCCGCCGTCGAGCAGGCGGTGGAGTACGGCACGCAGGCCCACGGCGACGAGTTCGTGATCGCGGTGAGGCCCAGGCCGGAGGACCAGGTACTCCCCGGCCGTATGGGGCGCGATCCGCTCGTGCCCGGCATGATGGCGCCATGACGCTCTCCGTAGGTGACCCCATCCCCGATGTGACACTGACGACGATGACCGGCGACGGCCCGGCCCCGATCGCCAGCAAGGCAGCGCTGGGCACCGGCACGGTCGTGCTGTTCGCCGTGCCCGGCGCCTTCACGCCGGCCTGCTCGGACCACCACCTGCCCGGCTACGTGCTGCGGGCCGACGAGCTGCGGGCCAAGGGCGTCGACACGATCGCCTGCATCGCGGTCAACGACGCGTTCGTGCTCAACGCCTGGGGCGAGTCGGCCGGGGTCGACGACAAGATCGTGATGCTGGGCGACGGCAACGCCTCCTTCGCCGCCGCCGCGGGCCTGGAACTCGACGGCACCGCGTTCGGGCTCGGCACCCGCTCGCAGCGCTACGCCGCGATCATCAAGGACGGGGTGGTCACGCACCTGCAGGTGGAGCCCGACCCGCTCGCCGTCACCGTCAGCTCCGTCGAGACGGTGCTCGACGCCCTCTGACGGTCACCTCCGCGCCGGCCGGGCGCACCATCGAGATGATCATCAGCGAGGGTCGTCGACCTCCAGCACCACCTTGCCGGTGACCTGACGCTCGTCGATCCGGCTCAGCGCCTCGGCCGCCCGCTCCAGCGGGAACGAGGCGCTGATCACCGGGTCGACGGCGCCACTGCGCAGGTGCGGCTCCAGCTCGGCCCACTGACCGGCGACGTAGCCGGGGCGGCCGAGCGCGTAGCCACCCCACCCGACGCCCACGACGTCGATGTTGTTGAGCAGCAGCCGGTTGACCTTCACCGTCGGGATGTCGCCTCCGGTGAAGCCGATCACCAGCAGCCGACCCTCGGGGGCGAGGCAGCGCAGGGAGTCGGTGAAGCGGTCGCCGCCCACCGGGTCGACCACGACGTCGACGGCACCGAGCGCCTTGACCGCGTCGCGGAAGCCCTCGACCAGCACGGTGTCGTGCGCGCCCGCGGCCTTCGCGACCGCGGCCTTGGCGTCGGTGGACACGACGGCGACGACGTGTGCGCCGAGCGCCGCGGCGAGCTGCACGCACGCGGTGCCGACCCCGCCGGCCGCGCCCTGCACCAGCACCCGCTGACCGGACCGCAGGTGCCCGCGCACCAGCAGCGCGAAGTGGGCGGTGAGGTAGTTCATGGGCAGGCAGGCACCCGCGGCGAAGCCGACCTCGTCGGGCAGGGGCAGCACGTGGTCGGCGTGGGCGGCCACCACCTCGGCGAACGCGCCGGTGCCGGGGAAGGCCGCCACCCGGTCCCCCGGCTTCAGCGGCGACCCGTCCGGCACCTCGCGCACCACACCCGCCACCTCGGAACCGAGCGTGAACGGCGGGTCCGGCTTGTACTGGTAGAGCCCCTTGCTCTGCAGCACGTCCGGGAAGTTGACCCCGGCCGCCCGGACGTCGATCAGCACCTGCTCGGGCTGCCGTACCGGCTCGGGCACCTCCCGCACCTGCACCGCCGACGGCCCGTCCAACGTCACCACCTGTACTGCGCGCATGGGGGTGACCGTATTACGCGGGCACCCCGTCGCCGTAGTGCGCGTGGCGCACCGACGTGCGTCCCAGCTCCTCGACGAGACCCGCCAGCCAACCGTCGACGCGCTGCTGGACGCGCTCCAGGCCGTCGAGCTCGCAGGCCAGGTCGAGCGCGCGATCGCCGGCCGGGCCGTCGCCGCCCTCGAGCACCTCGTGCAGCTCACCGCGCACCCGCTCGATGCGCAGCCGGCAGCTCTCGGCCGTCTGGACGTGGGCGAGCAGCCGGGCGCGCTGGTCGGCGTCGACGGTGTCGGGCACTCCTGCGACGAGCTGACGAAGGCGGTGTGGATGCACGAGATCCCCCCTGGAGTGATCGTGGTCACCTCGAACCGTAGGTCGAGATGCCGTCGGGGGGAAGCCCCCCGTTCACCTGGACGGCCTACCGTCGGCGGACATGTCGGACACCGGCCGGTTCCTCCGCGAGTTCGCCCGCGACCCGCTGCACACGGCCGCCATCGCACCCAGCTCACCCGCGCTGGCCGCCGCGATGACGGCGTCGCTGCCCGACACCGGCGACCCCGTGGTGGTCGAGCTGGGGCCCGGCACGGGCGCGTTCACCGGCGCCGTCCAGGAGCGGCTCGGCGGGCGCGGCCGCCACGTCGCCATCGAGCGGCACCGGGAGTGGGCGGGGCTGCTGCGCCGCCGTTTCCCGCGTGTCGACGTCGTGTACGCCGACGTCGCCACGCTGCCCACCGTGCTCGCCGACCGGGGCATCACGTCGGTGGACGCCGTGGTCAGCGGCCTGCCGTGGGCGGCGTACGCCCCCGGTCGCGGCCTGCACGCCATGATCACCGATGCGATGACCCCCACCGGGGTGTTCACCCAGTTCGCCTACTCGTGGACCCGCTGGGCGCCCCCGGCGCAGCGCCAGCTCGCCGACCTGCGGGCCCATTTCGGCGACGTCGTGACGAGCCCCACGGTGTGGCGGAACCTGCCACCCGCGGTGGTCCACCGGGCCCGTCAGCCACTCACACGGCCCCCGCGCGGGGTGATCCACCCCCCTCCCCGATGACGCCGGGTGTGCTGGGAAGGTGGGCCCGGTGCGACTCGTGTTCGGCCCCGACGACATGGAGGGGTACCCGTCTGTCCGCGACCGGCTCCGCCTGCACATCGTGGCGTGGGCGCGGCGCAGCGGCCTCGAGGTGGAACCGTCGCTGGTCGCGGCGGCCCTGGACCACAAGCACGGCGTCGACGGGCGGCTGGGCCACTGGACCCGCGCCCACGTCGCCGACGCGCTGGCCGTGTGGTTCCCCCGCACCGTCGCCCTGCTGGAGGACGACCGCGACGCCGTCCCCGCCGCGCTGCACGCCCTGATCGGGTTCCTCGCCGAGCAGGACTGGCTCGACTCGCGATCCGACCGGCCCGAGGATCTGCACGCCCAGGTCGTCGACTCCACGCCGGCCCTGCACGACGCGCTCGACGACGAGCGCAACCACGACCTCGGCACGTTCTGGGCCGTGCAGATGCTGCGCCACGGCGTGGCCACCGCCGACCCGGCCGCCGTAGCGGACTTCCTCAACCGCGTCGACGCCGGCGACGTGCAGGTCGACCGCGCGGCGCTGGAGGAGATCGTGCGGCGGCAGCGGGTCGAGGTGCCCGAGCCCACCGCGGTCCCGCTGCCACCGGTGCTCCTGCCCGGCGCCGCCACGATGCTGGCCGCCGCCGACTCGTCGGTGGCGCTGGCCCGGCTGCGCGCGTTCACCCGCTGGATCCGGGCGGGCCGGGCCCTGACCCGCGACGGCCGGCTGCTGCTCGGCGACGCCCGGGCCGTGGCCGACGCCCTGGATCTCGACCACTTCTCCCGCGACCGCGCCCGCACCGCCGACGACCTGCCCGAGATCACGCTGCTGCTGGCGTGGGCCCGCCAGGCGCGGCTGGTGCGGGTCGTACACGGCCGGCTCGTGCAGGTCCGGTCGTCGGCGGCGCTGCTAAGCCGGCCCATCGAGATGTGGCGACGCGCGTTCGAGGCCGTCGGCGGCATCGGGGAGCACTTCGGCGGCTCGAACGTCTTCGGCGCACCGTCGCTGTTCGGGATGAGCCTCGGCGAGGCGTTCCCGATCCTCCTGCAGCAGCTCTACGCCGCGGGCGGCGACCCGCTGCCCGTGGAGCGGTTCCACCGCACGGTGCGCGACTCGGTGAACCAGCGGATGGGCTGCGTCGTCGACGACCTCGCCGGCGACGTCGAGCAGCGGCTGTGGCGCCGCGACGTCACGGCGCTGCTCGACGCCCTGGAGCTGCTCGGCGCCGTGCACCTCGAGGAGAGCCTCGACGGCGACAACCACGACGAGCTCGCCGAGCTGGCCGGCCGTGACGACCCCGACCCCACGCTCGTCTCGCTCACCCCGATCGGGCTGTGGGCCGTGCACGAGATGCTCACCGAGGCCGGCGTGCACGCGCCGCTGGTCGGGGAGTTCGCCGACGAGGACATCGAGTACGTCGTCGTGCAGTGCAGCCGGTTGCGCACCGACGTGGCCGAGGCCGAGCTGGCGGCGTGGGTCACGAACCGGGGGCGCCGCGCCGCGGCCCAGGAGGTGCTGCGCTACCTGCAGCGCGCCGAGGTCCCGGCCCACCGCGAGCTCGCGCTGTACGCGCTCTCGCGCACCGGCACTCCCGCCCGCGAGGCCGCCCGGCAGCGGCGGTCGGTGGGCCACCGCGCCCGCGTCGACTGCGACGTACGGGTCCGCCGACCCTGACGGGGTACGAACTTCACCATTTCTGATGATCCGCGGCCGTTGCGGCTCACGAATCGGGCCCCCGCGACGACTACCACTGTGGACGGCGAGCGCCGCCCATGATCGTCGTGAGGAAGTGCCCGTGTACGAGCCCGGTGGAGCACCCAGGCAGTGGTGGGTCCCGGCGCAGCGGGTCGCCTCCCCCACGACCTTCCCCGAGTCCCTTCCCCCGCCGCTCGTGGCGGCCCGGGACGGCCACCATGACTGGGGAGCCGTGGTGGCCGTCCTCGCGGCTCTGCTCGCCCTCGCGACCCTGCTGGGCCCCGGCGCCTCGGTGGCCGACGCGGACAGCTCCACCACCTACAGCGTGAGCTGACACCGAGCACCTACGCGCGCGGCAGCTGATCGCCCGGGTCTCGGCCGCATGATCGGCGATTCGGTGCGTTTCCGGCCACATCCGGCCGACAGCGCGCCCATCCGCTGATCATGGCCGCGAGTGGCGGGCCAGCCACTACGCCTCGCGGGCGTGCTCCAGCATCTCCGCCATCGTCGCCACCTTCACGCGCTCGGCGTCGCGCACCCCGCCGCGGCGGACCTCCTCGGCGTCCAGCCGCAGCCAACCCGTCCAGTCCACGGGCTGGACGCCGTACTCGGCCAGCGCCTTGCGCAGCGACTCAGGCTCCGGGTGCGGGGGCACCGGCAGTTCGGGGAGGTCCTCCAGCAGCGCGGCCACGGTCTCCGTCGCGTCACCCTTGTTGGTGCCGATGACGCCCGTGGGGCCCCGCTTGATCCACCCCGTGACGTAGGAGCCCGCGACCGGCACGCCGCCCTGCACCACCCGGCCGCCCTCGTTGGGCACGGTGCCCGTCGCCGCGTCGAACGGCAGGCCGGGGATGGGCTCGGCGTCGTAGCCGATGGCGCGCACGACGAGGCCGACGTCGAGGGTCTCCTCCTCGCCGGTGCCGACGACGCGCCCGGCGTCGATCCGGTTGCGCTCGACGACCACCCCCGACACCCGGCCGTTCTCGCCGACCAGCCGGACGGGGCTGCGCAGGAACCGCAGGTGGATGCGCCGGGGGCGGCCGGTGGGCTCGTTCGCGGCCCACTCGGTGAGCATGGCCAGGTTCTGCTTCTGACGCTTGTCCTCCGGCTCGTCGACCCCCGCCGCGAGCAGCCCGTCGTCGTGGACGAGCACGTCGGCGTTGCCCACGTCGCCGATCTGGCGCAGCTCGGCCGGGGTGAACCGGACGTGCTGCGGGCCGCGGCGGATCAGGACGTGGATGTCGGTGACGGCGCTGCCGCGCAGGATCTCCAGCACGGGCGCGGGGATGTCGGTGAGCGCCATCTCGTCCGCGGTCTTGGCCAGCACGCGGGCCACGTCGAGCGCCACGTTGCCCGCACCGACCACGGCGACGCCGGGGTGCTCGAGCACCGGGGCCAGGCCGTGGAAGTCGGGATGGCCGGAGTACCAGCTGACGAACGCGCCGGAGCCCAGCGACCCCGCCAGCTCCTCACCGGGCACGCCGAGATCACGGTCGACGGAGCTGCCGGTGGCGTGCACGACGGCGTGGAAGTGCTTGCGCAGCTCCTCCAGGGGAATGCCACCCTCGCCCACCCGGACGCCGCCCAGGAACTCCACCTGGGCGGGGTCGAACGGCTTCTGCAGGACCCGGATGACCGACTTCATCTTCACGTGGTCGGGGGCCACGCCGTAGCGGACCAGACCGTAGGGAGCGGGCAGCCGGTCCAGCACCTCGACGCTCACCGGCTGCTTCGACGCGAGCAGCGCCGCCGCCGCGTAGAGGCCGGACGGGCCGGCACCGATCACTGCGATCCGGTACTGGTCCATGCGTCGCTCCTGCCGTGGTGGTTGACGGAGATCTTGCCCGAGATTCAGGTGAGCGGCGGGAACCTCGGCGGCCGCTTCTCCAGGAACGAGGCGAGCCCCTCGCGCAGGTCCGGGCCGCCGATGAAGCGGTTGACGTCGGCGTGGGACCGCGCGAACGCCTCGTCGAACGAGCCGTCGATGTCCTCGAAGACCTGACGCGCGATCACCGCCATCGCGGACGGGCTGCAGTTGCGGGCGAGGTCGCGGGCGTAGTCCTGCGCCGCGGCGAGCACGTCGTCGCGCGGCACGACCCGGCTGACCACCCCCAGCTCCTTGGCCTCCGCCGCGTCGAACGTGCGTCCCGACAGCATGAGGTCCAGCGCGTTCTCCAGCCCGATCATCCGGGGCAGCGTCCACGAGATGCCGTACTCGGCGACGAGGCCGCGCCGGCTGAAGGAGGTGGCGAACTTCGCGGTGTCGGCGGCGAAGCGCACGTGGCAGAACAGCGCGTGCACGAGCCCCACGCCGGCGCAGGCGCCGTTGATGGCGGCGATGATCGGCTTCGGGAAGTTCCGCGGCACGGACACGTCGGTCTCCGGCAGCTGCGCGCCCTCCCGGGCCAGGTCGCCGAGGTGGGCGGTGTCGGCGCCCGGGCAGAACGTGGTGCCGGCGCCGGTGACCACCACCGCGCGCACCGCAGGATCCGTGTCGGCCTCGGTGAGCCGGGCGTAGTAGGCGTCGCGGAGCTCGGCGCTCCAGCCGTTGCGGCGTTCCGGGCGGTTGAGGGTCAGGGTCAGCACGCCGTCCCCGTCGGTCGCGGCGAGCACGAGATCCGTGGCTACCTGCGTCATGCGTCGGCTCCATCCGTGAACGTCGGTGTCCGCTGTTCCAGCGCCGCCGCGGCGGCCTCCCGCTGGTTCGGGCTGCCCATGATCGCCCGCAGGGACGCGCGTTCCGCGGCGAGTCCCTCCTCGGGGGTGCCGGTGTACGAGAGCTCGATCAGGCGTTTCGCGGTGCGGATCGCGGCGGGGTTGCGCCCGGCGATCGTGGCGGCCATCTCGTGCGCCGCGGCG
This sequence comes from Pseudonocardia sp. 73-21, assembly GCF_001899645.1. Classification (GTDB taxonomy): domain Bacteria; phylum Actinomycetota; class Actinomycetes; order Mycobacteriales; family Pseudonocardiaceae; genus Pseudonocardia. The sequence continues at coordinate 97,180 of NZ_MKVV01000014.1, forward strand.
TACGGGTCGTCGGCGGTCCGCGTGGCCAGCCCGATCCGCACGGCCTCCTCGGCGCCGACGCTGCGGCCGGTCCAGCTCAGCTCGGCGGCCACGTCCGGCCCGACGAGCCGCGGCAGCAGCTGGGTGCCACCCATGTCGGGGGTCAGCCCCCAGCGGATCTCCAGCACCGAGAGCACGGCGTCGGGCGCGACGATGCGGATGTCGGCGCCCAGCGCGAGCTGCAGGCCCCCGCCGAGGGCGTGCCCGCGGACGGCGGCGATCACCGGCACGGCGAGCGTGTGCCACACCCAGACCGCGCGCTGCCCCCGCGAGAGACCCTCCGGGGACGGGGCGTCGGCCCCGGTCGGGCGCCAGTTGCGGCCGTCGGCCATCGCCCGGAACGCCGTACGGTCCAGGCCCGAGCAGAACGAGCGGCCCTCCCCCGACAGCACCACCGCACGCAGTCCCGGCGTGTCGTGCAGCGACTCACCGGTCTCGGCGATGGCCGTGAACATGGCGTCGTCGAGGGCGTTCAGCTTCTCCGGACGGCTGAGCCGGACGTCGGCCACCCCGTCGTTGATCTCGCACCGCACCCGATCCGCCACACGCTCGACACTAGTGCGCTGGACGCCACCCTGCGCCCCCCGAACAGACCAGCACGTCGTGACCGTGGGTGACCCGTTGCGGCAGGTCAGGCCGCCAGCTCGTCCGAATGATGCGCCCGTCCGGTACCGATACTGTGCCGCGCCATGACCCACGAGGGCGAGACGCTGTTCGGCAAGCGGGTTCTGGTCGAGATCTCGCACGCCATCGAGAGGTTCGCCCTCGCCGCCGTGCCGTCCGGCTCGACGACCACCGACCCGATGATCGTCATCGCGATGTTCCAGAAGCTGTCGTACTTCCAGCGGGAGACCGACGTCTACCGCGAGATCGCGGCCTCCGGGGCCGTCACGCTGGTCGGCCTGGTCGAGGACTTCCCGCCCCAGCTGCCCGCCGGCGTCCGCCACACGCTGCTCGACATCGACGACCCCCTGGCCCGGGAGTGGAGCGTCACCGTGCTCAGCCCCCGCGGCGGCGCCACGCTCGTCGCGGTCGACCAGGAGAGGATCACCTCGCACGCCCGCACCATCGAGGAGGGCCGCCGGTTCCGGGGGCACTGGTCGTTCCGCCGCGAGGACGCCTACCGCGAGATCCTGCGGCTGAGGTCGGCACTGCGGCTGCCGCCCGGCACGGTCGAGGAGATCGACCACGTCCTGCGGGCCGTGCTCGACGTGCCCGAGCCCGTCGAGCAGGACTGGTGGGAGGTGCCGCTGCGGTTCCTCACCGAACGGATGGACCTCGCCGACCGACGTCGGGCCGCCGCCCGGGCCGCCCTGGACGCCGCCACCGACGACGCCGCGATGCGCGACCGGCGCACCGGCGTCTACACCGCGAAGTTCCTGGAGCGCTGGACCTCCGGTCTCGGCGCCGGCACGCTCCCGATCGGGCTGGTGCTGCTACGCGTGTTCGGGGTGGCGCAGCTGCGCTCGCAGTACGGGCTGCGCGCCGAGCTGGCCGCGATCGCCGGGGTGACCCAGTGCGTGCAGGACCTGCTCTCCCCCACCGACCGGCTGATCCGGATCGGGCGCGAGGACTTCCTCGTGGTGCTGCCCTCGTGGTCGACCGACGACGTGCTGCGCCTGTGCGACGACGTGTGCGACCGCGTGGCCCGGCTCGACCAGGTCTACCCGTTCGTCGCCCTGCCCGCGGCCGCCGCCGTCACCGTCACCCGGGAACGGCCGCTGCCGCTGGCCCGGCTCGCCCGCGAGGTCGAGAACCAGTTCCAACCGGCATGACACAAGTCAGGTGCCGGCCCTGACGGCCACCACTGCCCGTCCCGTGCCCGTTCCGGCAGGGTTCTCCGCATGGACGAGGTACCTGACGAGGTGTTGCGGGTCGCGGGGGTCTCCCACCGCTACAGGCACGTGGACGCGCTCGTCGGCGTCGAGCTGGACGTCACGCCCGGGGAGTGCCTGGCGCTGCTCGGGCCCAACGGCGCCGGCAAGACGACGCTGATCGGGCTGGCCACCGGGCTGCTGGCCGTGCAGTCCGGCGAGGTCCGGGTGTGCGGGCGGGACCCGCGGAAGGCCGTGACGCGGCGGCACCTCGGGGTGGTGCAGCAGTCGATGGGCTTCCCCCGCACCGAGCGGGTCGCCGAGCTGGTGCGGGGGGCGGCGGTGCGGGCCGGGCGGCCCGCCTCCGCGGCGGGCCCGGTGCTCACCGAGGTGGGCATCACCGACCTGGCCCGGCGGCGCGCGGGGAAGCTCTCGGGCGGCCAGCAGCAGCGGGTGGCCCTGGCGATGGCGCTGGTCGGCGACCCCGACCTGCTGCTGCTCGACGAGCCGACCGTCGGCCTCGACATCACCGCACGGCGTGCCTTCTGGCAGACGATCGCCGCCCGCCGCGACGCCGGCGTCGGGATCGTGCTGACCACCCACATCGTCGAGGAGGCCGCCGCGGTGGCCGACCGCGTCGTGGTGCTGCACGGCGGCCGGGTGGTGGCCGCCGACACCCCGGCCGGGCTCAGCGCGCTGCTGCCCGACCGCACGATCACCGCCCGCACCGGGCTCGACGACGCGGCGCTGCGGGCCCTCCCGGCGGTGCTGTCGGTGCAGCGTGACGACGGCGGGGACGGCAACCGCGTCCGGGTCACCTCCAACGCGCCGGAGACGGTGCTGCGCACCTGGCTCGCCGACGACCCGGCGCTGGCGGACCTGCGCGTCGAGGGCGCCGGGCTGGAGCAGGCGCTGATCGCGCTGACCGGGAACGACGAGAAGATCGGGGTGACGGCATGAGCACGGCCGTGGTGGACGGGAAGGTGCTGGGCGGAGGGGTTCTGGGCGTCGAGGTCGCCGAGGGACTGCGCGCGATCCTGCGGGAGCCGACCGCGCTGTTCTTCACCGTCCTGTTCCCGGTGGGGATGTTCGCGCTGTTCGCCTCGCTGTTCGGCAACCGGCCCGGCCCGGCCGGCATCCCCTACGCCGCGACGATGGTGGCCACCTACGGCACCTACGGCGTGGTCTCGGTGATGCTGACCAACCCCGGCATCCGCACCGCGGAGGACCGGACCACCGGCTGGCTGCGGGTGAAGAAGGTCTCCGGCGCGCCGGTCGGGGCGACGGTCGCCGCGAAGGTGATCAGCGCTCTGCCCTACGCCGTGCTGGTGGTGCTCGCGCTGGCGGCGGTGTCGCTCGCGGTGGTCGGGCCGGTGCTCGGGATCGGCACGGCACTGCGGCTCACCGCGGTGCTGCTGCTCGGCTCACTGCCGTTCGCGCTGCTCAGCCTGGCCATCGGGTTCGTGGCCTCGCCGAACGCGACGGCCGCGATCCTCAGCGCCGTGCTGTTCCCGATGGTGATCGCCTCGGGACTGTGGTTCCCGCCGGAGATGCTGCCGCCGTTCGTCGACGGCATCGCGCCGGTACTTCCGACCTACCAGCTGGCCCAGGTGGCGCTCGGCCAGCTGACCGGCGCGGACGTGACGGGCAATGGGCTGGTCCTGCTGCTCATGACCGCTGTCGCGGGGGCTCTCGCGGGGTGGGCCTACCGTAATCTGCGGGTGTGAGCGGCGTGACCGACGGCGGGGAGCGGCCCACCCGACGGTGGTCCGCTCCGACGCTGTGGAACCTGGCCTGGCTGCTCAACCTGCTCTACCAGCCGCTGCTCGATTCCCGGAACCCGCTGTTGCAGTGGGCGGTGGTCGTCGGGGTGGTCGCGGTGTTCCTCCCGATCTACCTCGGTGCCACCGGCGGCTCCGAGCGGCTGCGGCCGCTCGCACCGGTGCTGTTCGCCGGGCTGGCGGTGGTCGCCCTGCCGTTCAACGCGGGGGCGAGCGTCCTGCTCGTCTACGCCGCGGCCATCGTCGGGGCCGACCGCAGCCGGGTCGTCGCGATCCGGTGGTTCTCCGGGATGTCGGCGCTCCTGCTCCTCGCCGCGGTGGTCGCCGCCGTCCGGCAGCCGTGGGAGCTGCTGGCGCTCGGCCCGTCGCTGGTGCTGGTGTGGGCCATCGGGCTGATCACGGCGGAGGGGTCCGCCCGCGACCGCGCCGACCGCTTCCGCAACGCGCAGGTCGAGCACCTGGCCACGCTGTCGGAGCGTGAGCGGATCTCCCGGGACCTGCACGACCTGCTCGGCCAGACCCTCACCGGCATCGTCGTGCGCGCCCAGCTCGCGCAGCGGCTGGCCCGCGCGGACGTCGACGCCGGCGTCGCGGAGATGGCGGAGGTCGAGCGCGCCGCCCGCGCCGCGCTGGGCGAGGTGCGCGCCACCGTCTCCGGATGGCGGCACGTCGACCTCGACCACGAGATCGGCGTGGCCCGCGACGCCCTGACCGCGGCCGGGGTGGACCTGACGGTGGTCCGCGACCCCGGCCTGACGCTCACCCCGTCCACCGAGACGGCGCTCGGGCTCGCACTGCGCGAGTCGGTCACCAACGTGGTGCGCCACGCCCGCGCCACCCGCTGCGCCGTCGCGCTCCGCCGCGTCGGGGAGCGGGTGGTCCTGGAGGTCAGCGACGACGGGGTGGGCGGCGAGCTGCGCGACGGCAACGGCCTCACGGGCATGCGGGAACGGATCGCAGCGCTGGGCGGGGACGTCGACCGGCGGATCGGCGGCGGCACGTCGCTGACGGTGGCGATACCGGTATGACCACGCCGACCACCGCCACGGCTCCCATCCCGGCCGCGCCACCGGCCGAGGAGAGCTCGGTATGACCATAAGGCTCGTGCTGGCCGAGGACCAGGCGATGGTGCTCGGGGCGTTCGCGCAGCTGCTGGCCCTGGAACCCGATCTGGAGGTGGCCGCCACCGCCGTCGACGGTCCGGCGGCACTGGCCGCCGTGCGGGAGCACGATCCGGACGTGCTGGTCACCGACGTGGAGATGCCCGGCATGACCGGCCTGGACGTGGCCGCCGCGCTGCAGGGCGGACGCACCCGGGTGGTGATCGTGACGACGTTCGCGCGCTCGGGCTACCTGCGCAGGGCCCTGGAGTCCGGGGTGTCGGGCTACGTGCTCAAGGACGCCCCCGTCGACCAGCTCGTGGACACCGTCCGCCGGGTGCACGCCGGCCAGCGCGTGGTGGACCCGGCGTTGGCCGTCGCGGCGTGGGACGGGGCCGATCCCCTGACCGACCGCGAACGCGACGTCCTGCGCCTCGCCGCCGACGGCCTGCCCAACGGCGAGATCGCCACCCGCCTGTTCCTGGCCGAGGGCACCGTCCGCAACTACCTGTCCACGGCCATCACCAAGCTCGGCGTCCGCAACCGCATCGAGGCCGCCCACGTAGCCCGCGACCGCGGCTGGCTGTAGCACGGGGCGGCTCCGCCGCCCCGTGCGCGGATATCAGGGTCCTGACCCTGATATCCGCGCACGACCCCTCAGCCGGTGGCGCGGGTCTCGTGGGCCACCTCGGGGCGGGCCAGACCCAGGTGGTCGCGGAGGGTGGGGCCGGTGTACTCCGTGCGGTAGCTGCCCAGGTCCTGCAGCTCCGGGATCACCTTCTCCACGAACTCGTCCAGCCCGCCGGGCACCAGGTGCGGCACCAGGATGAAGCCGTCGCTGGCGTCGCCCTGCACGTAGGCGTCCATCTGCCGCGCCACCTGTTTCGGCGTGCCGACGAACGACTGCCGCGCGGTGGTCTCGACGATCAGCTCGCGGATCGACAGGCCGCCCTTGGCCTCGGCCAGCTCCCGCCAGGAGTTCGCGACGGCCATCGGGTCCTTCTCGTGCCGGACGCGTCCGCGGGTGATCTCCGCACCCGGGTCGGGGTCGATGTCGGGCAGCGGGCCGTCGGGGTCGTAGGCGGAGAGGTCACGACCCCAGACCTGCTCGAGGAACGCGATGGCCGTCTGCGGGCTGACCTGTGCCGTGCGGATGCGGTGCCCGTTCTCCTGGGCCTCCGCCTCGGTGTCGCCCAGCGCGAACGTGGTGGCCGGCAGGATCGAGAGGTCCTCGCGGCGACGGCCGTACTTCGGCATGCGGCCCTTGAGGTCGGCGTAGAACGCCTGCCCGGACTCCAGCGTGCCGTGCCGGGAGAAGATCGCGTCGGCGGTCTTGGCGCCGAACTCGCGGCCGGCGTCGGAGTCGCCGGACTGGATGAGCACCGGGTGCCCCTGGGGTGTCGACGGGAGCGTGAGACGTCCGGAGAACGAGAACTGCTCGCCGCGGTGCTCCACCGGCTGGCGGTCGCTGAGCCACAGCTCGCGGGCCGCATCGAGGATCTCCTGCGCGCGGTCGTAGCGCTGCTCGGGCTTCAGGAACCCGCCGCGCCGGAAGTTCTCGCCGGTGAACGCGTCGGAGCTGGTGACGAGGTTCCAGGCCGCGCGGCCGCCGGAGAGGTGGTCGAGCGAGGCGAACTGTCGCGCCAGCTCGTAGGGCTCGTTGAACGTGGTGTTGATCGTGCCGCCGAGGCCGAGGTGGGTGGTGACCGCGGCGATCGCGTTCAGGACCGTGAGCGTGTCCGGGCGTCCGACGACGTCGAGGTCGTGGATCTTCCCGCGGTGCTCGCGCAGCCGCAGGCCCTCGGCGAGGAACAGGAAGTCGAACAGCCCGCGCTCGGCGGTCTGCGCGAAGTGCACGAACGAGCCGAAGTCGGTCTGGCTGCCGGCCTGCGGGTCGCTCCAGACGGTGGTGTTGTTGACGCCCGGGAAGTGGGCGGCGAGGTGGATCTGCTTCGTGGCCATGTGGTTCAGACCCCGCTGATCGTCGTGGCTGTGAAGAAGTTGGCCGGGCGGGCGAGGCCGAAGCGCTCGCGCAGCGTGAACCCCGGCGGCATCGTCGTGCGCAGCTCGCGGTCCACGAGGGCCGGAGCGACCTCGTCGGCGATGGGGTGGAGCCCGCCGGGCAGCACGAGCGGCACCAGCGTGACGCCGTCGGCCGCCCCACCCCGCACGGCCTCCTCGATCACGTCCACGAGCGCGGTGGCGGAACCGGCCACCCGCAGCGACGACGGCTCCAGCGGGCCCAGCGCGTCGAGCTCCCGGGCGGCGTCGGCGCCCAGGTGCGTCTCGATGTCGAGCAGGACCGCGACGCTCTCCGGATCCCGACCGGCGGCGGCGACGGCGGCGCGCACCCGGTCGCGAGCCGCGTGCGCGGCGGCCAGGTCCGGCGCAGCCACGCGCACGACGTCGGCCCACGCCGCGATGACCGGCAGCGAGTCGGGCTCCTCCCGGACCACGACGAGCGGGTGCGCCTGGGGGCTGCGCGGCGTGATCGACGGACCCTTGACGGAGAAGAACTCGCCGGTGAAGTCGATGTAGTGCAGCTTGTCGCGGTCGATGTAGCGGCCGGTGGCGGCGTCGCGGATGACGGCGTCGTCCTCCCACGAGTCCCACAGCCGCACCACCACCTCGGCGGCCTCGGCGGCCTCCCGCCACAGGTCGGCGGCGGGCGCGGCGGCCTTGCGCCCGAACAGCTCCGCCTCCGCGGCGGTGCGCGACACCGCGACCTCCCAGCCCGCCCGCCCCGACGAGACCAGGTCGAGCGTGGCGATCGCCTTGGAGATGTGGAACGGCTCGGTGTGGGTGACCGTGACGGTGGGGACCAGCCCGATCTCCGGCACGACCGGCGCCACCCGGGCGGCGATCGCGACGGCGTCGAGCGTGGGGCCCTCCTGCCCGGCGAACGAGTCGCCCAGGGCCAGGAAGTCCACCCCCGCCCGCGCGGCCGTCGCGGCCAGCTCGACATGGTAGCCGGGGGTCAACACCGGCCCGGCCCGTCGCCATGCACCGGGATGCCGACCGGCCCCGGACACCTCCACCGCCAGGTACGCCATGTCCTGTCCGAACCGACCCGCGCCGCGCCCCATTCCCACCCGACCCGGATCATTGGCCCCGTGCTCGACTGGTCGCTGCTGCACGGGGCGTTCCCCGTGGTCGCCGGCGTGGCCGGGGCGCTCGCCCTGGTCGCGCTGCTGTGGCCGCGCGGGCGGGCCCGGCGCTGGTGGCTGCGGTCGGTGCCGCTGGCGCTGGCGGCCGCGGTGCTGGCGGCCGCGCTGGTGGCCGCGGTCTTCCGGACGGTGCTCGCCGAGCCGCTCCCGCGCACCGTCACGGCCTGGTCCGCGGGCGCGCTGGCCGGGATCACGCTCGCCGTGGCCGCCGGCCGGGCCGGGGCCCGGTGGCTGCCGGTGAGCGCGGCGGCGCTCGTGGTGGCACTGTCCGCGGCGTCGGGGGTCAACCGCTACTACGGCGAGGTGCCGACCGTCCGCACGGCACTCGGCCTGGGCTACGCCGACGAGCTCGAGACGGTGCCCGCGCGGACGGCACAGCTCGTCACCCCGCCCGACTGGACCCCGCCGCCCGGCATGCCCGCCACCGGACGCGTCGTCGACGTGGACATCCCCGGCCTCGTCTCCGGTTTCGACGCCCGGCCCGGCTGGGTCTACCTGCCCCCGGCCTACCTCGGATCCGTCCGCGCCGAGCTGCCCGTGCTGGTGCTGCTGGCCGGCCAGCCCGGTGGCCCCAGCGACTGGCTCGACGGCGGGCAGCTCGCCACCCGCATGGACCGCTACGCCGCCGCGCACCGGGGCCTCGCCCCCGTCGTCGTCATGCCCGACGACCTGGGTTCGGAGCTCGCCGACCCGCAGTGCCTGGACCCGGCGCCGGCCGCCGCGGCCACCTACCTGTCCGTCGACGTGCCGAACTGGATCAGCCACCACCTGCAGGTCGGGGCGGGCCGTGCGGTGGGCGGGCTGTCCTACGGCGGCACGTGCGCGGTGCAGCTCGCGCTGACCGCACCGTCGGTCTACCCGACGTTCGTCGACATCTCCGGCGAGACCGCCCCCGCACTGGGCCTGCTCGCCACCCGCCACTACCCCGCGACGGCGGGGGCGATCGTCGTGGGCGCGCAGGACCGCGAGTTCCGGCCCGACGCCGAGACGGTACTGGCCGCGCTGCGCTCCGCGAACGTGCCGGTGACCTTCACGGAGATGCCCGGCTCGCACACCTGGGGTGTGTGGGGGCCGGGGCTGGAGGCCACCCTGCCGTGGCTCGGAACGCGGCTGGGGCTCACCCGCTGACCGAGTAGCCCCGCCCGGCGTAGGGGAACCCGTCGAGCTCGGTGGTCTCCGGACGCTGCTGGTAGTAGGAGCGGATCTCGCTGATCAGTCCGTCGGTCGAGAACGTGAACCACTCCGCGCCGCGGGTGGCCACCCGCGCCCCGTCGGCGGTCCAGTACATCGTCCACTCGATGACGGCCTCGCCGTCACCGGCCAGGCAGTGGTCCACCACCCAGCGGGCGTCGATCATCGCCTGGACCTTGCGCCAGTACCGGGCCAGGTGCTCGCCCCCGCGCACGGCCGCGGAGCCGGGGTTGGGGGCGAGGAACCAGTGGACGACGTCGGCGTCGAGGGTGCTGACCATGAGCTCGACGTCGCCCGTGGAGCAGCCGTCGTAGTAGCGGGTGATGGTGTCGAGGGCCGTCATGACCCGATTCTGCCCAGGTCGGCCTCGATCGCCGCGGCGCAGACCCGCAGATCGGGGAGCACGTCGTGCACCAGGTCGACCGAACCCGCCCGGCTGCTGACGTTGGCGGCCGCGACGACCGCACCGGCCGCGTCGCGGATCGGGACGGCGATCGAGCGCAGCCCCAGCTCCAGCTCCTCGTCGACGACGCAGAAACCGTTGTCGCGCACCGCGTCCAGCTCCCGGTCGAGCACCGCCGGGTCGGTGACGGTGCGGTCGGTGAGCGCGCGCAGCTCCACCGTGGGCCGGGGCGACTGCGCCGCCAGCAGCACCCGGCCCATCGACGTGGCGTGGGCCGGGAACCGGGTGCCGATCGTGATGGCGAGCGTCATGATCCGCGAGGTCGGCACGCGGGCGACGTAGACGACGTCGGCGCCGTCGAGCACCGACACGGACGCCGACTCGTGCACCCGCTCCACCAGCGCCTCCAGGTGCGGGGCGGCGATCTCGGGCAGCGACAGGCTCGACAGGTAGGCGAACCCCAGCTCCAGCACGCGCGGGGTGAGCGTGAACAACCTGCCGTCGGTGCGGACGTAGCCCAGCTCGACCAGCGTGAGCAGGAACCGGCGCGCCGCGGCGCGGGTGAGCCCGGTGCGGCGGGCCACATCGCTCAGGCTGAGAGCGGGCGCGTCGGCGTCGAAGGCGCGGATGACGGCCAGCCCCCGTGCGAGCGACTGGACGTACACCCCCTGTGCGCGGGTATCGGTGCCCTGGCCCTGATTTCCGCTCACGAGCGTTCGGCCAGCAGCCGGTCCACCAGCTCCCCCGCGTGGCCGGCACCGGTGTCCGCGCTGGTCAGCGCGAGGTTGGCCGCCATCCGGTCCGGGTGCACGCCGAGCCCTTCCAGCGACGTCCGCAGCCGGGACGCCGCCCCGCCCGTCGCGCGCAGGAGGTCGTCGAGGGTCTGCCACTCGGTGTGCCAGGCCCCGGCCGCGCGCTGGTGCTCGTGGTCGGCGGCGGCCAGCAGCACCGCGGCCAGGCCGGGTGCCCGGCGGGCGGCGGCCCGGGCCGTGACCGCGGCGATGGGGTTGCGCTTGTGCGGCATCGACGACGAGTCGCCCGGCGCCGCCTCCGACACCTCGCCGGTCTCGGTACCGGCCAGCAGCACGACGTCGGTGGCCGGTTTCGCACACGCCCCCGCCGCGACGGCCAGCACGCCGGCGAGCTCCCCGACCCGCGTGCGCTCGGTGTGCCACGGCGCGGCGTCGGCGAGGCGCAGGTCGCGGGCCAGCGACGCGGCGACGGCCGGGCCGTGCGGGTGCAGCGCGGCGAGGGTGCCGGCGGCCCCGCCGAGCTGGACGGGCAGCGTGGCCAGCACCCGGGCCAGCGCGGTGCGGGCGCGGTCCAGCCCCGTGCACCAGCCGGCGGCCACCAGCCCGAACGTCGTCGGCAGCGCCTGCTGGCCCAGCGTCCGCGCGATCATCGGGGTGTCGCGGTGGGCCGCGGCGAGGCGGGCGGCGGCGTCGGCGGCGCCGCGGAGGTCGTCGAGCAGGATCTCCCCCGCCCACCCGACGAGCAGCGCGGCGGCGGTGTCCATGACGTCCTGGCTGGTGGCGCCCGGGTGCACCGACGGCCCGACCTCGGGCCCGACGGCCGCGCGCAGCAGCCGCACCAGCGGGATCACCGGGTTGCCACCCTCGACCGCGGCGCGCCCCAGTTCCGCCACGTCGACGTCCAGCGTCGAGGCCGCCGAGGCGATGGCGCTCGCGTGCCCGGCCGGGATCACCCCGTGCTCGGCGGCGGCCTGCGCCAGAGTCACCTCGACGGCCACGAGCGCCGCCACCCAGGACGCGTCGTCGAGCCGGGCCGCGACGCGATCGGCACCGAACAGGGGGTCGAAGAGCGCACTCATGGTGGCGAACCCTACACGGTTGTTCGCTGTGCGAACGCTTGTGCGTCCACCGAACGGAATCGTAGGGTGGGTCCCGTGATGGACAAGGTGGTCGCATCGGCGGCCGAAGCGGTGGCCGACATCGCGGACGGATCGTCGCTCGCGGTCGGCGGGTTCGGGATGTCCGGGGTGCCCGCGGTGCTGATCGCGGCGCTCATCGAGCAGGGGGCCACCGACCTCGAGACGGTGAGCAACAACCTCGGCATCGACGGTTACGGGCTGGGCAACCTGCTCGCCGCGGGCCGGATCCGGCGCACCATCGGCTCGTACGTCGGCAACAACAAGGAGTTCGCGCGCCAGTACCTGGCCGGCGAGCTGGAGCTGGAGCTCACCCCGCAGGGCACGCTGGCCGAGCGGCTGCGCGCGGGCGGCGCGGGCGTGCCGGCGTTCTTCACCCCCGCCGGCGTCGGCACGATGGTGGCCGACGGCGGCCTGCCGTGGCGCTATCACCCCGACGGCACGGTGGCCGTCGCGTCGCCGCCGAAGGAGACGCGCGAGTTCGACGGCGTCACCTACGTGCTGGAACGCTCGATCGTCACCGATTTCGCGCTCGTGCACGCCTGGAAGGGCGACCGGCACGGCAACCTCGTCTACCGCCGCAGCTCGCCAACTTCAGCCCCAACTGCGCCGCGGCCGGGCGGATCACCATCGCCGAGGTGGAGCACCTCGTGGAGCCCGGCGAGATCGACCCCGACGCCGTGCACACCCCCGGAATCCACGTCCAGCGGGTGGTACACGTGCCGGACGCCGAGAAGCCCGTGGAAATCAGAACAGTGAGCAGGACGGTGCGATCGTGAGCCTGACCCGTGACGAGCTGGCCGCCCGCGTGGCCGCCGAGCTCCCCGACGGCTCCTACGTCAACCTCGGCATCGGCATGCCCACGCTGGTGCCCGGCCACATCCCGGCCGACCGCACGGTGGTGCTGCACTCCGAGAACGGCATCCTCGGCGTCGGGCCGTACCCCACCGAGGACGAGGTGGATCCCGACCTCATCAACGCGGGCAAGGAGACGGTGACGACCCTGCCCGGCGCGAGCTACTTCGACTCCGCCGCGAGCTTCGGCATGATCCGCGGCGGCCACGTCGACGTCGCGGTGCTGGGCGCGATGCAGGTCGACGTCCACGGCGACCTGGCCAACTGGGCCGTCCCGGGGAAGATGATCAAGGGGATGGGCGGCGCGATGGACCTCGTCCACGGCGCCGCGCGGGTGATCGTGATGATGGAGCACACCGCCCGCGACGGCTCCCCCAAGATCGTGGAGAGGTGCACGCTGCCCCTGACGGGCGCCGCCTGCGTCGACCGGATCATCACCGATCTCGCCGTGATCGACGTGACCGACGACGGCCTGGTGCTGGTGGAGACGGCGCCGGGCGTGACGGCGGACGAGGTGCAGGCGGCGACCGGAGCCCCCCTCGTGCGCGGATAACGGTGTTCCCGCACCGATATCCGCGCACGGGCGGCGTCAGCCGCTCGCCGCACCCAGCTCCACCGGCAGGGTCTTGAGGCCGCGGACGAGCGTGCTGCGGCGGTAGATCAGGTCCTCGGCGTCCACGGCCAGGGCCAGATCGGGGCGCCGGGAGAACAGCAGGCCGATGGCCTCCTGCCCCTCGATGCGGGCCAGCTGGGCGCCGAGGCAGTGGTGCAGCCCGTGCCCGAACGCGACGTGGCCGGCGGCCTCGCGGTCGATCTTCAACTCCTCCGGCTCCTCGAACCGCTCGGGGTCACGGTTGGCCGCGGCCAGCGAGAGCAGCACGATCGAGCGCGCCGGGATCGTGACGCCCGAGTACTCGACGTCCTCGGCGGCGAACCGGGCCGGCGTGGTGTGGACGGGTGAGTCCCAGCGCAGGAACTCCTCCACCGCCGACGCCATCAGCTCGGGCTTCTCCTTGACCAGCGCGAGCTGCTCGGGGTGGGTGAGCAGCGCGAGCACGCCGTTGCCGATGAGGTTGACGGTGGTCTCGTGGCCGGCGATCAGCAGGATCATCGCCATCGCGACGAGCTCCTCCTGCGAGAACCGGTCGCCGTCGTCGACCTCCTGGATCAGCGCGCTGATCAGGGCGTCGTCGGGGGTCTCCCGTTTGGTCTCGATCAGGGCCGTCAGGTAGGCGTGCAGCTTGGCGCCCGCCTCCATCGCCTGGTCGCGGGTGGACTCGTCGACCATGACGTTGGACCAGGCCGCGAAGTCGTCGCGGTCCTCGGCGGGCACACCGAGCAGCTCGCAGATCACGTAGACCGGCAGCAGGAACGCGTAGGAGGCCATGATGTCGACGGTGCCGGTGGCGGGCAGGTCGTCGAGCAGCTGCGCGGCGATCTCCTCGACACGGGGGCGCAGCGCCTCCATCCGGCGCAGCGTGAACGAGCGTGAGACGAGCTTGCGCAGCCGGGTGTGGCCGGGCGGGTCCATCAGCAGCATCATCGGGAGGAACTGCCCGGGGGCCGCGGCCCGCTCCTCGGGCGGCAGCGTGTAGCGCCAGTCCTTGCTGAGCCGCTGGTCGGCGAGTGCGGCGCGGACGTCGGCGTGTCGGAACATGATCCACGCCGGGCCGTCGGGCATGTCGACCTTGCGGACCGGTTCGTCGGTGCGCACGGCGTCGTAGGCCGGGTAGGGATCGTTCCAGAATCGGCCGTCGAACAGATCGAGGGTGGCGGTCACCGTTCTCCTTCAGCGCACGAAATCAGATGTAAGCGAAAGCTTACAGTCGGGTCGGAAGTAGCGTCGCCGGATCGAGCGGGATGTCGGGCGGCACCGGTGCCCCCGTCAGGACGGCCGCGGCGAACGCCGACAGGGCGGGCGCGGTCTCGATGCCGGATCCTCCCTGACCGGCGACGAACGCGAAACCCGGGTGGTCGGGCCACTCCCCCACCACCGGACGGCGGTCCGGCACGAAGGAGCGCAGCCCGGCCCAGCTGGTGCGCACCGAGCGCAGGCCCAGCCGCGTGACGGCCTCGACGCGTTCCAGGGCGAGGGCGACGTCGAGCTCGTCGGGCCGCGCGTCGCCGGGTTCGGCGGGTGTCTCGTCCCCGGGGGAGATCAGGAGATCGTCGCCTTCCCCCTTGAAGTAGAACGTGTCGTCGGCCTCGCAGACCATGGGCGACCGGACGGGCCCGCGCAGCCGCGACGGGTCCGGGACGCGCGCCATCGCGATCGTGCGGCGGTAGGGCTGCAGTCCGATCCGCGGCACGCCGGCCATGTCGGCGACGACGTCCGCCCACGCCCCCGCCGCGTCCACGACGAGGGCGGTGTCCACCCTCTCGCCGCCCGCCTCGACGCGCCATCCGTTGCCGCGCTTGGCGATCGCGGTGGTCCGGACCCCGGTGCGGACCGTGCCACCCCGGGCCCGCAGGCCCCGGACGTAGGCCTGGTGCAGCGCGTCGGTGTCGACGTCGGCCGCGCTGCCGGTGCTGGCGGCCGCACGGACGACGCCGGGGGCGAGTGCGCGGCAGCGCCGTTCCGCCTCCGCGCCGCTGATCGGCACGGGCGCACCCGGTTCTCCCGCCCGTTCGGTGAGCACCGCGGCCAGCGACCGTTCCCCCCGGTCGTCGACGGCGACCCACAGCACCTCCCGCGGCAGCAGCAGGGGCGGGGTGCCCAGCTCGGCGGACAGCGCCGCGAAACGCGGACCGCTCGCCGTGGTCAGGACCCGCATCACGTCGGTGCCGTGGCCGGGGATGTACGTCGCCGCGGAGCGGGCCGTGGCGTGCTTCGCCAGCTCGGGCTCGGCCTCCAGCAGCAGCACCGAGCGCGTGGCGGCCAGCTCGCGGGCCACCGAGGCGCCCGCGATGCCACCACCGATCACGACGACGTCCGGGGAGCTCACGGACCGACGGTAATTCGGTGGCGGGCCGGGGGCGAGGCGACCTACGGTTCGTCACATGTTCTTCCTGTGACAGGCCCGGGCATCTCGCCCGCTGCGCCCCCGGTACCCGTATCCGTCGGACCCGTCACCACCAGGAGACACCCGTGCCTGCACCGAACCCGCCCCAGCCTGCCCCCATGAACCGCGCCGAGCGGCGGGGGAAGAAGAAGCCCGACCCCGCAACCGTCAGCTACCGCGGTTCCGGAGGTCCCGCGAGGCCCGCCCGCTCGTCGGCGCAGGGCCGCCGGGTCAACCCGGTACGCCGCACGGGTTGAGCCGATGAACGCCGGTGCCGCCGGCCCCCGCGTCCACGGGGGCCGGCGGCCCTGCGCATCTCGACCGGGGCAGGATGGACGGGTGACGACCCCGTGCCAGGTGTGGTGGGCCGCGCCCGTCGCCCCCGTGGACGCCCCGCACCTGCTCCCCCTCCTCGACGACCACGAGCAGGACCGTCTCCAGCGCTTCCGCCGCCCCGCCGACACCGCCCGCTACCTCGCCGCGCACGCCCTGACGCGCCTGGTGCTCGCCGAGCTGCTCGGGGCGTCGGCGTCCGGACTGGTGTTCGACCGGACGTGCAGGTGCGGGCAGCCGCACGGCAAGCCGACGCTCCCCGGCGGGCCCCACTTCTCCCTCACCCACGCGGGCGAGATCGTCGGGCTCGCCGTGCACGCCGGCGGCCCGGTCGGGCTCGACGTGGAGCAGGTCCGCGCGATGAAGGACCTGCCGTCGATGGCGCGGCACGTGTGCTCCCCCGCCGAGCTCCACGCCGCCGGACCGCCCGCACCGGCGGAGTTCTTCCGGGCGTGGACGCGCAAGGAGGCGCTGCTCAAGGCCACCGGCGAGGGGCTGTCCAGCCCGATGAACGCGATCACCCTCGGCCCGGAGGGAGTCCGCGACTGGACGGGCGGGAGTGCCCCGGCCGACCCGGTGTGGCTGCACGACCTCCGCCCGGCCTCCGACTACCCCGCCGCGGTCGCCGGGCTCGGCCCCGTCGTTCCCGACGTCGTCGAGAACGACGGCGACGCCGTACTCCGCTGAACCTGTCGGTGGTGTCGGCGACAATGCCCGGGTGAGCGCCGCGGCAGCGTCAACGGGGGGGAGGTGGGTCCTGCACCTCGACATGGACGCGTTCTTCGCCTCCGCCGAGCAGCTCACCCGCCCCACCCTGCGCGACCGGCCCGTGCTGGTCGGCGGGCTCGGGCCGCGCAGCGTCGTGGCCGGGGCGAGCTACCAGGCGCGCGTGTTCGGGGCGCGGTCGGCGATGCCGATGGGGCAGGCCCGGCGGCTGTGCCGCGGCGCCACCGTCGTGCCGCCGCGGTTCGTGCTCTACCAGGCGCTGTCCGAGCGGGTGATGGCCGTGCTCGCCGACGCGGCGCCGGTGCTGGAGCCGGTGTCGGTCGACGAGGCGTTCCTGGAGCCGCCGGCGCTGGCCGGGGCCACCGCGGCCGAGGTCGAGGCGTTCGGCGTCGCCTTGCGCGCGGCCGTGCGGGAGGCCACCGGGCTGCCCGCGTCGGTCGGGGCGGGGTCGGGCAAGCAGACCGCGAAGATCGCCTCCGAGCTGGCCAAGCCCGACGGGTTGCGCGTCATCGGCCCGGACTCCGAACGCACGGTGCTCGACCCCCTGCCGGTGCGGTCGCTGTGGGGCGTCGGGCCCGTCGCGGAGGCGACGCTGCACCGCGCCGGCGTGCTCACCATCGGCGCGCTGGCGGCGCTGGAGCTGCGCGAGGCCACGAGCCTGCTCGGCAACGCCATGGGCGGCGAGCTGCACCGGCTGGCCCGCGGCGTCGACGACCGCCCCGTCGCGCCGCGCGGAGCGGCCAAACAGGTCAGCTCCGAGACCACCTTCGACACCGACCTCACCGCCATGTCGGCCGTGCACCACGAGGTCGCGAAGCTGGCGGAGTCGGCGCACCGCAGGCTGGTGGCGTCCGGGCGGGCGGCGCGCACGGTCACCGTCAAGGTGCGCAGCGCCGACTTCGCCACGTTCACGCGCTCCGAGACCGCGGCCTACGCCAGCACCGATCTCGGCACGCTCACCGCGGTGGCGCAGCGGCTCGCGGTGGCCGCGGTGCCCGAGGGCGGGGTGCGGCTGCTCGGGGTGTCGCTGGCCGGGCTGGGCGACGAGCCGCCACCGGCACTGTTCGACACCTCGCTGCCGGCCCCCGTCACCGTGCACGAGGAACCGGAGGCGTCGCCCGAGGTGCCCGACGTCGCGCGCCCGTGGCGCACCGGCGACGACGTGGCCCACGCCGGACACGGCCACGGCTGGGTCCAGGGCGCCGGGCACGGGCGCGTCACCGTCCGGTTCGAGACCCGGAGCACCGGCCCCGGCCGGGCTCGCACCTTCGCCGCCGACGACCCCGCGCTCACCCGCGCCGACGCGCTGGCCAGCCTGGAGTGACCCGCCCGAGGCACGCCGCCGGGGCGGCGGATGCCCGTATAGGGTCATGATCGTGGCGCGCACGGGTCTGAGGGTCGCCACCTGGAACCTGTTGCACGGCCTGGACGTCCGCACCGGCCGCATCAACCTCGCCGGGGTCGCGGCCGACATCGACGCGATGGACGTCGACCTGGTGGCGTTGCAGGAGGTCGACCGGGGACTGCCGCGCACCGGACGCGTCGACCAGGTCGCGGAGCTGGCCACGGCGCTCGGCTGGCACGGCGTGTTCGCCCCGGCCCTGCTCGGCGACCCCCAGCGCGGCTGGACCCCCGGCCCCGGCGCGGGCCCCGACCCGGGCGGCCCGGCCTACGGCGTCGGCCTGATCAGCCGCACCCCGCTGCTGGACGTCGCGCGCTGCGCGCTGCCCGGTGGCGGGCACGGCCGGCGCGGGCCCGAACACGTCGGGCGCGTCCTGCCGGGGTGGGACCGCGAGCCCCGCGCGGTGCTGCGGGCCCGGGTCGGCGAGCTCACCGTGGCCACCACGCACCTGTCGTTCCAGTTCTGGCTCTCGGTCCGCCAGCTACGGGTGGCGCTGGGGTTCGCCGGCCGGGGCCCCGCGCTGCTGCTGGGCGATCTCAACCTGCCCACGCCGGCGCTGCGCGTGGCCCTGGCCCGCTCGGGCTGGAGCCCGTCGCGGGCCGCGTCGACCTACCCGTCGTGGCGGCCGAACATGCAGCTCGACCACGTGGTGCGAAGGAGCGTCGAGGCCTGTGACGTGCGGGTGGGTCCCCGCGGCCCGAGCGACCACCTCCCCGTCAGCGCCGTGGTGGCCTGGGCCTGACCGCGGCCGCGCCGTCCCGGTCCGCCGCTACCCCGCCACATGACCGACGTGTGGCGGTCCGGGAGCCCGCGCACCTCGTGTCGCCCTGTGGGGGGTCGGCGGGTGGTGGGCGGCGGCTAGTTCTTGTCGACGACGCCCGCCGCGTCGAACGTCGCGACGTCGTGCAGCGCACGCGCAGCCGACTGGAGCACCGGGAGCGCCAGCAGCGCGCCGGTGCCCTCGCCGAGCCGCATGCCCAGGTCCAGCAGCGGTTCCAGGCCCAGGTGGGCCAGCGCGAGCCGGTGCCCGGGCTCGGCCGAGCGGTGCCCGGCCACGCACGCACCGACGGCCGCGGGGGCGAACGCGGCGGCCACCAGCGCGGCGGCGCCGGCGTTGACGCCGTCGAGCAGCACCGGGACCCCGGTGGCCGCGGCACCCAGCACGAACCCGGCCAGCGCCGCGTGCTCCAGCCCGCCGAACGCGGCGAGGACGCCGAGCGGGTCGGTCGGGTCCGGGGCGTGGCGTTCCAGCGCGCGGCGCACCACGTCGGTCTTGTGGAGCAGCATCGCGTCGTCCACGCCGGTGCCGCGGCCGGTGGCCTGGGCGGGGTCCGCGCCGGTGAAGGTGCAGATCAGCGCGGCGGCGGCGGTGGTGTTGGCGATGCCCATGTCGCCGGTGACCAGGCAGCGGTTGCCGGCGGCGACGAGGTCGCGGGCGGTCTCGATGCCGACCTCGACGGCCTGCTGCGCCTGCTCGCGGGTGAGCGCGGGCCGGGCCGTCATGTCGGCGGTGCCGTCGGCCACCCGGCGGGGCAGCAGCCCGGGCGCAGCGTCGAGCGGCGCGGCCACGCCCACGTCGACGACGCAGATCTCGGCCCCGAGCTGGCGCGCGAACGCGTTGACCACCGCACCGCCGTCGAGGAAGTTGGCCACCATCTGGGCGGTGACCTCCTGCGGCCAGTGCGTCACCCCCTGCGCGTGCACACCGTGGTCGGCGGCGAACACGGCCACGGCCGCGGGCTCGGGGACCGGCGGCGGGCAGGCCCGCGCGATCCCGGCGAGCGTCACGGTCACGTCCTCGACGCGGCCCAGCGCGCCGTGGGGCATGGTCATGCGGTCGAGGCGGTCGCGGGCGGCCGCGCGCGCGTCGTCGTCGGGGGGTGTGATCGCGGCGAGGGTCCCGGCCAGCAGGTCCGTCGGCTCCTCGCCCGGCAGCGCGCGGTGGCCGAACGTGTCGTGGTGCACGGCCCAGGCCAGCGGGCGGCGGCGGGCCCAGCCGGCGCTGGCCAGCTCGGGCTCGTCGGCGAACCGCTCGACGTGCCCGACGCACAGGTACGCCACCAGCTCCAGGTGCCCCGGCAGCCCCAGCTCGCGGGCCATCGCGCGCTCGTCGCCGAAGCTGACCCAGCCCACGCCGAGTCCCTCGGCGCGCGCGGCGAGCCACAGGTTCTGCACGGCCCCGACGGTGGAGTAGGGCGCCATCGACGGCTGCGTGTGGCGGCCGAGCGTGTGACGGCCGCCGCGGGTGGGGTCGCAGGTGACGGCGATGTTGAGCGGGGTGTCGAGGATGGCCTCCACCTTCAGCTCCCGGAACGCCGCGGCCCGCGCGTGCGGCAGCGAGGCGGCGTAGGCGGCCCGGGCGGCGGCGACGTGGGCGTGCACCCGCTCGCGGATGGCGCGGTCGCGCAGGACGAGGAAGTCCCACGGCTGGGAGAAGCCGACCGACGGGGCGGCGTGGGCCGCCTCGAGCACGCGCCGCAGCACGGCGTCGTCGACGGGGCGCTCGGGCAGGAACCCCGACCGCACGTCCCGCCGCGACTTCACGACGTCGTAGAACTCCACGTCAGGCTTCCTTCCGAGGTCGTGCGCGGAAATCAGTGCTCTGACCCCGATATCCGCGCACGGGCGCTTCAGCGCAGTCAGCGCAGTCAGCGCAGTCAGCGCAGTCCATGGCCGCGGCCCTCGCGTCGTGGGGGGACGATCAGCGTCGAGAGGTACGGGCCTCTGCCCATCGGGTCCAGGTCCGCGGCACGGCGGATGTCCTCGTCCGGCAGGCCCAGCGCCGCGCCGTAGACCGCGCCGGCCATGCGGCCGGTGTCGCGCAGGGCGGCGAGGGTCTCCGGGAGCATGCGCCCGAACTTGTAGGCCACCACCGCGTCACCGCGGCCCAGGGCCTCGCGGAACCGCTCCGGGCCGGCCGTCATGGGGAACAGCGAGAGCGTCTCGCGGCCCTCCACCAGCGACGTCCCGCTGCGGGCGGCGAGATCCTGCATCGCGGTGATGCCCGGGATCAGCTCCACCGTCAGCTCCCCCACCTGCTCGCGGACCGTCGCCGCGAGGTAGGTGAAAGTGGAGTAGACGCACGGGTCGCCGATGGTCGCGAACGCGGCCGTGCCGCCGGGGTGCTCGGCGAACCAGGCCGCCACCTGGGCCGCGGCGTCGTCCCAGGCCCGCTCACGGCGGGCGGTGTGCTCGCGGTCGTGCAGCGCGAACACGACGCGCTCGATGCGCCAGGCCTCGGCGTAGAACAGCGCGGTCTGCTCGGCGCGGCCGGTCTCGGGTGGGTGGGAATTGTCGCTGTCGCCGACCGGGACGAACACCACGTCGGCCTTGGCCAGCAGGTTCGCGGCCTTGACGGTGACGAGGTCGGGGTCGCCCGGGCCCATCCCGACCCCCACGAGAGTGCTCACGACTCGCCCTCCAGATCGCCTTCGAGCTCCAGGTAGGTCTGCTTGAGCCGGTCGAGCACGGCGTCGTCGGGCTTGGCCCACATCCCGCGGTCGGCCGCCTCGAGCAGCCGCTCGGTGACCCCGCTCAGCGCCCACGGGTTGGACTTCTCCATGAACGCGCGGTTGGTCTCGTCGAACACGTAGCTCTCGGCGAGCTGGGCGTACATCCAGTCGTCGACGACGCCGGCCGTCGCGTCGTAGCCGAAGAGGTAGTCGACGGTGGCGGCGAGCTCGAACGCGCCCTTGTAGCCGTGGCGCTGCATCGCCGCGATCCACTTCGGGTTGACCACGCGCGCCCGGAACACCCGCTTGGTCTCCTCGGCGAGCGTGCGGGTCTTCACCGCGTCGGTGACGGCCGAGTCGCCGACGTAGGCGGCGGGCGTACGGCCGGTGAGCGCGCGGACCGTGGCGACCATCCCGCCGTGGTACTGGAAGTAGTCGTCGGAGTCGACGATGTCGTGCTCGCGGGTGTCCTGGTTCTTCGCCGCGACCGCGATGCGCCGGAAGGACTGCTCCATGTCCGCGCGCGCCTCCCGCCCGTCGAGGCCGCGGCCGTAGGCGTAGCCGCCCCAGACCGCGTAGACCTCGGCGAGGTCGGCGTCGCTGCGCCAGTTCCGGGCGTCGATCAGCGGGAGCAACCCGGCCCCGTACGCACCGGGCTTGGAGCCGAAGATCCGTGCGGTGGCCCGGCGGCGGTCGCCGTGGGTGGCGACGTCCTCCTCCACGTGCGCGCGCAGGTAGTTCACCTCGGAGGGCTCGTCCAGCTCGGCGACCGCCGCGAACGCGTCGTCCAGCAGCGTGATGACGTGCGGGAACGCGTCGCGGAAGAACCCCGATATGCGCACGGTGACGTCGATGCGGGGCCGCCCCAGCCCGGCGGCCGGCACGATCTCGAAGCCGGTGACGCGCCGCGAGGCCTCGTCCCAGACCGGACGCGTACCGATGAGCGCGAGGATCTCGGCGAGGTCGTCGCCCTGGGTGCGCATGGCGGAGGTGCCCCACACCGTGAGCCCGACCGAGCGTGGGTATTCCCCGGTGTCGGCGACGTGCCGGGCGATGAGCGAGTCGGCCAGCATCGACCCGATCTCCCACGCGCTGCGCGACGGGATCGCCTTCGGGTCGACGGAGTAGAAGTTGCGGCCGGTCGGCAGCACGTTGACCAGCCCGCGCGTCGGCGAGCCGGACGGCCCGGCGGGCACGTACCCGCCGTCGAGGGCGTGCAGCACGCCGGAGATCTCGTCGGTGGTGCGCCCGAGCCGCGGCACGACCTCCGCGCACCCGAACTCCAGCACGGCGACGACGTCCGGGACGGCCTCGCCGAGCAGCTCGGCACACACGGCCGCACCACCGGCCCACCCCCGCTCCTGCACGGCGAGGACGAGCGCGCGTGCGACCCCCTCGAGCACGTCGACGAGATCAGCACCGGTGCGGGAAGGCCCCGGAGCGAGGGCGACAAGCCGCGCGAGGCGCCCACCACCGGGGTCAGGAAAGCCACTCTGCTGTCCTGAGACGTCCGTAAAGTGGCTTTCCTGACCCTCTGGCACCACGGCGCCGGGGTCCCGGAGGAGAGCCTGCTCGTCCAGGCCCGCCCACTCCGCCAGCGCACCGCGGAGGCCCGGGAGCGCCTTGCGGCCGCCCCAGACCTGGCTCGCGCGCAGGATGCTCAGCACCAGGTTGACCTGCGCCTCCCCCTCCGGCACCCCGCCGAGGATGTGCAGGCCGTCGCGGATCTGGACGTCCTTGACCTCGCACAGGTAGCCGTCGATGTGCAGCACGAAGTCGTCGAAGTCCTGCTCGCCGGGCTGGCCGTCCACGTGCAGGTCGTGGTGCAGCTGCGCGGCCTGCACGACCTCCCAGATGCGGGCGCGCAGGGCGGGGAGCTTGGCGGGGTCCATCGCCTGGACCGTCGCGTACTCGTCGAGGAGCTGCTCCAGCTTGGCCATCTCGCCGTAGGTGTCGGCGCGGGCCATCGGTGGGACGAGGTGGTCGACCACCACGGCGTGGCCGCGGCGCTTGGCCTGCGTGCCCTCGCCCGGGTCGTTGACGATGAACGGGTACACCAGCGGCAGCTCGCCCAGCACGGCGTCGGGCGCGCACTCCGCGGAGAGGCCCAACCCCTTGCCGGGCAGCCACTCGAGGGTGCCGTGCTTGCCCAGGTGCACCACCGCGTCGGCGCCGAAGGAGCCATTCTCTGATGTCTCAGCGAGCCAGCGGTAGGCCGCGAGGTAGTGGTGCGACGGCGGCAGGTCGGGATCGTGGTAGATCGCGATCGGGTTCTCCCCGAAACCGCGCGGCGGCTGGATCATCAGCATCACGTTGCCGAAGGTGAGCGACGCCAGCACGATGTCGGTCCCGTCGACGTAGAGGGAACCGGGGGCCGGCCCCCAGTGCTCCAGGATCCCGTCGGTCAGCGCGGACGGCAGCGCCGCGAACCACCGCTCGTAGTCCTCCAGCGCCACCCGCGCGGGCGCCGCCGAGAGCTGCTCCTCGGTCAGCCACTCGACGTCGTGCCCGCCCGCCGCGATGAGCGTGTGGATCAGCTCGTCGGAGTCCTGCGGGAACTCCCCCACCGCGTAGCCCGCGTCGCGCAGGGCGTTGAGCAGCACCACGGCCGACGCCGGGGTGTCGAGCCCGACGGCGTTGCCGACGCGCGAGTGCTTGGTCGGGTAGCTCGACAGCACGATGGCCAGCCGACGGTCGGCGACGGGCTTGCGTCGCAGCGACGCGTGCCGCACCGCGAGGCCCGCCAGCCGGGCCGCGCGCTCGGGGTCGGCGCGGTAGACGGGCAGGTCGTCGCCCGGTTCGGTCTCCTTGAACGAGAACGGCACGGTGATCAGCCGGCCGTCGAACTCGGGAATGGCCACCTGCATCGCGGCGTCCATCGGCGACAGCGCCGCGTCGGAGTCGGCCCAGGTCGCGCGCGAGGTGGTGAGGCACAGGCCCTGCAGCACCGGCACGTCGAGGGTGGCCAGCGCACCGGCGTCCCAGGCGTCCTCCTCGCCCCCGGCGGACGCCGACGACGCGACGGTGCCGCCGGCCGCGAGCACGGTCGCCACCAGGGCGTCGGCCGAGCCCAGCAGCGCCATCAGATCCGACGACGCCCCCCGCAGCGACCCGCAGAACACCGGCAGCGCGTTGGCCCCGCGGGCCTCGATCGCGTCGCACAAGGTGTCGACGAACGCGGTGTTGCCGCTCAGGGCGTGGGCCCGGTAGAAGACGACGCCCACGGTGGGCCGGTCCGGGTCCTGCACGCGGGAGCCGTGCACCCCGAACTCGGGCGTGGGGGCGGGCGCGGCGAAGCCCTCACCGGTGAGCAGCACCGTGTCGGACAGGAACCGGTGCAGCTCGCGCAGGTTGTCGGTGCCCCCGGCCGCGAGGTAGGCCAGCGCCTCCGACGCGACGCCCGCGGGCACGCTGGAGGCGGCCATCAACTCGGCGTCGGGCGAGGCCTCCCCGCCCAGCAGCACCACCGGCAGCCCCGACGCCACGAGCGCGTCGACGCCGACGGGCCAGGCGCGCCGCCCGCCGAGCAGCCGCAGCACCACCACGGACACACCGTCGAGCAGCGCGGGCAGGCCGTCGGGCTCGACGCGCGCGGGGTTGGCGGTGCGCCACAGCGCTCCGGACGACCGGGCGGCCAGCAGCTCCGTGTCGGCTGTGCTGAGCAGAAGGATGGGGGACAGCAGCAGGACAGGCGTCATCCGTGTTCTCCTCGAGGGTCCGCGCCCTCTGCTCGGGGGTACCGCGACGGCAGCGAGTCTCCTGGCTCCCGGATCAGCTGCGGCCGCCCGACCTTCCCGCTCTCGCGGTGGTCACGAACACGGGCGTCACATCCCCGGTGACAGTGGCGGGACCGCGTCGGACTCACACCGACTTCCTCCACTGCCGTCGCCCAGAACTGGACCACACGGCCCCACCCGGGGTCAACGCGGCAGGGAGCCGAGGTTTGCCGATCACGTCACTTCGGGAACCAGGGGGCAACGGTTCACTCGAACGAGTGTGCCTTCCATCACACAGAGAGGTGACCGGTGGGAACCACAACGATCGTCCTGATCGTCGTCATCGTGCTGCTGGTGATCGCCCTCGCGGTCGCCGGCGTGCTGCTGTCGCGCCGTCGACGTTCCGAGCACCTGCAGGAGCACTACGGCCCCGAGTACGAGCGGACGCTGGCCGAGACCGGCGACCGCCGGGCCACCGAGGCCGCGCTCACCGAGCGTGAGCAGCGGCACCGCGAGCTCGACGTCCGCGACCTGAGCGCCGACGAGCGCGACCACTACGCGTCGTCCTGGACGACGATCCAGCGCGGGTTCGTCGACGACCCGGTGCAGGCGGTGCACCACGCCGACGGGCTCGTCGTGGAGATCATGCGGACCCGCGGCTACCCGGTGGACGACTTCGAGCGCCGCGCCGAGGACCTCTCGGTCGAGCACCCGCAGGTGGTGCAGCAGTACCGCGACGCCCGCTCCATCCACGAGGCGACGCAGAACGGCACGGCCGACACCGAGCAGCAGCGCCACGCCGTCACGTCCTACCGCGCACTGATCGACACCCTGCTGGGCCACGACACCCGCACCGGCGACGGCGGCGCCGTGAACGGCCGTCACGCCCAGAACCCGACCACCGAGGAGCGCACGCGATGAGCCACCCCCACCAGCCCGACGAGCACGGCCGTACCACCGGAGGGGTCCGGGGCGCGATCAACGACCTCCTGGGCCGCGGCGACAACGCCGACCGCACCGACCGCGACCGCACCGCCGATGACCGCACCGCCGAATCCGAGCGCCCCGAGCAGGAACGGTCCGGCGCCGGCGCCGATGCCGGTCTCCCGACCGGGGCCCGGTTCGACGGGCAGCCCACCGAGGGCCGGCCCGCTGCCGACCCGCGACCGACCGGACAGGCCCCGGCCGAGGCGCCCACCGGCGCGCGGTTCGAGGGACAGCCTGCCGACGCGCGGGCCACGGCCGACCCGCGCGCCGCACAGCAGCCCCTCGACGCCTCGACCGGCGCCCGGTTCGACGACCGGTCCTCCCAGCAGCAGCCCGACGACCACCGGCGCAGCGGTGGAGCGGGCGTCGTCGGCGCCGCCGCTCCCGGCCAGCACGGCCTCGGCGACCCCGCGGACACCACCCCCGGTAGCGCTCGGCACACCGACATGGGCGCCGACGGTCCCGGGTACACCGCACCGGCCGGCGCGCGCACCGTGGACGTCGGGCGTGCGGACGCCGACCGCGCCGGCGTCGACCGTTCGAGCGCCGACCCGGCGGCGGCCACCGGCCCGGTGGCGACCGACCGGACCGCGGGCGACCACACCGCACTCCACGACGGCAGCGGGAGCCCCGCCGGTGCGGCCGCCACCACCCCGGCCGGATCGGGCGCGGGCGCCGTCGCGCAGACCTCCCAGGGGGAGGACTCGTCGGGCCGCGAGCGGCTCGTGAGCACCGAGCGCGCCGAGTCCTACGGCTCCCGCTGGGACGCGGTCAAGGGCCAGTTCGTCGACGAGCCGCGCAAGGCGGTCGCCGACGCCGATGCGCTGGTGGGCGAGCTGCTCGACGAGCTGCAGACGCTGTTCACCGAGCAGCGCAAGGGCATCGAGCGGAGCATGGCCGCCGACGAGACCTCGACCGAGGACATGCGGCTGGCCCTGCGCCGCTACCGCAGCTTCTTCGACCGGTTGCTGTCCATCTGACTGATACCGGCCACCGGGGTGCCTAGACTGCCCCGGTGGCCGATCACCCCGACCTCGGCGTCCCCGGGTTGACCAACGCCGTCGAGATCGGGCGCGGCGGCTTCGGCACCGTCTACTCCGCCGACGAGCCGGAGTTCGGCCGCGCGGTCGCCGTCAAGGTGCTGCGGGAGCGCCTGGGCGGTGACGACGTGCGCCGCGCGTTCGCGCGCGAGTGCCAGGCGATGGGGTCGCTGTCGGGCCACCCCAACATCGTCGGGGTCCACCGCGGCGGGGCCACCACGGCCGGGCACCCCTACATCGTGATGGACGTCATGACGGGCGGGTCGCTCGCCGACCGGCTCGAGCGCGACGGGCCGCTGCCCTGGGCGGAGGTGCTCGACCGCGCGGTGTCGGTGGCCGGCGCCCTGGAGACGGCGCACCGCGCGGGCGTGCTGCACCTCGACCTCAAGCCCGCCAACCTCTTCGTCTCCCGCTACGGCGAGACCACGCTCGGCGACTTCGGGATCTCCCGGATGCCCGGCGTCACGTCCAGCGTCGAGGGCCGGGTGCGCGCCAGCGCCGCCTACGCCGCTCCGGAACGGCTGCTCGACGGGGTCGCGTCGGTCGGCACCGACCTCTACGGCCTGGGGGCCACGCTGTTCGCGCTGCTCACCGGCCGTCCCGCGTTCGTCGGCGCGTCGGACGAGGACGCGGTGGCCACCGTGGCGCGCGTGGTCCGCGACCCGCTGCCCGACCTGCGCGCGCGGGGCATCCCCGACCCGGTCGCCCTCATCGTGGAACGGTTGATGGCCAAGGCCCCCGAGGGCCGGTTCGGCTCCGCCGCCGAGGTGATCGGTGAGCTGCAGCGGGCGCAGCACGTCACCGGGCGGCCGGTGACCCGCGCGGTCGTCGAGGGCGCCGACCCGCGCCACGGCGACACCGCCACCAGGGCCGCGCCCCCGGTCGCCCCTCCGCCGCGCCCCGTGGTGCAGAGCCTCGCCCCGCCGCCCGAGTACGCGCCGGTCACCTCCCACGGGCCGGTGTTCCCGCCCCTGCCGCCCTCGCCGCTGCCCCGCGGCGGCACGATGGTCGCCACGCCGCTGCCCCCGCCCCCGCGTCCGTCCCGGCGGCCGCTGGTGCTCGCACTGGTGGCCGCGGTGGTCGTGGTCGCGCTGGGCGTCACCGGCGGGGTGTTCCTGCTCGACCGGCGCACGACGAACGGGGGCACGTCCACCCCCACGTTCGATGCCGCGGCCACCACGGCACCGCCGGCCCCGACCACCGCGGCGGCCGCCGGCCTCGTCGCCCTCGCGCCCGGGATCACCCACCCGGCCACCGACGAGGTGCGGGCCGTGCTCGCCGGCTACGTCTCCGGCATCGACGACAAGCGCTACGCCGACGCGTTCGCCTACTTCAGCCCCGCCTCGGACCCGGCCAGGGGCGGGTTGGCGAAGTGGACGCACGGCCAGTCCACCACCGCCATCAGGGACCCGGTGATCACGGCCGTCCGCGACACGGGAGCCGACCGCGTCGAGGTGGACATGACGTTCACCAGCACCCAGGACGCGACGTACGGCCCGAGTGGGCAGACCTGCACGAACTGGCGGCTCGCCTACGACATGCAGGGCCCGGGCCCCGGCTGGCTGATCCGCCGCGCCCGCACGCTCGCGCCTCCCGCGGCCTGCTGAGCACCCCGTGCCGCAGCCACCGTGTTCCGGATCAACCAGACATCCGTGACGGGCCCGATGCCGCCCGGCACCGGCGTCACGGCGCGGGCGATGGGCGCGACGGCCTCGGTGTCCACGCCGCCGACAAGGTGGATCTGGCCGTCGGCGCCGGTCACCGGGTTGATGCCGACGTCGAGCACGACGACTCCGGGAGCGACGTGCTCGGCGCCGATCAGCCCGGTACGCCCGCGGCGACGACCAGCACGTCGGCGCTCCGCGACAGCTCGGCCAGGCGGCCGGTGCGGCTGGCCCACTCGTCGCACGACAGCACCGTGGCCTGCCGGGCGAACGCCAGCGCGACGGCGGGCCTGCCGACGTTGTTGGAGCGCCCGACCACCGCGATCGTGGAGCGGCGGTAGAACGCGGTGCGGTCCTCGCCGACCTCGTCGAGCCAGCCGTCGAGGACGTGGAACACCGCAGCCGGGGTGGACGGCACGAACCGCGGCGTGCCCAGCGCGAGCAGGCCGGCGTTCTCCGGGTGCACGGACTCGATGTCGGTGGCGGGGTCCAGCGCCCGGAAGACCGCGCCCTCGTCGATGTGGGACCCGTTCCACGGACTCCTGGTCGGCGGACGCGTCGAGGACGTAGTGGCGGTACGCGACGCCCAGCTCCGCGGCGACCCGGCGCAGCCGGTGCTCGTAGGCCCTCGCCGCGTAGTCGTCGCCGACCAGCACGGTGGCCAGGCCGCAGGGCCCGTCGAGCTCGGCCAGCTCGGCGCGGACCTCGTCCTTGAGCCGCTTGGCGACGGCACGGCCGTCGACGAGGTGGGCCGTCATTCCGCGTTCTCCGCGACCGGTGCCGGGACGGTGGTCGGCGAGATCCGATCGGCCCGGTCCTGCGCGGCGGCGGCGTACGCCCGCGCGCGGTCGGTCCGCGGATCCGCGCCGACGTTGACGGCCACGAGCTCCGCGGCCGTCCGCGCGGCGGCCCCGGCCAGCAGCACCGCGGCGACGGCGTCCCCGCGCAGGTTCGGGTTGCCCCCGTCCACCAGCGGCACGGCCAGGTCCGACACCGCCGCGGCGAGCGCGGCGATCTCCCCCGGGACGGCGGCGGCCCCGTCGCGCGCGGACTCGACGGCGCAGGCCCGGCCCGGGTCGTCACGCGGGAGGCGCAGCGCGGCCAGGAACGCCGCGTAGGCCGTCGCGTCGGCGTCGGCCAGCACGGCGGCCCGCTCCCGCAACCCGTCCGCCTCGCCGACGACGGACCGCCGCCCGTCGGCGCCCGGCTCCCCGGCCCCGACGTCACCGTCCGGGAGCGCGAACCGCGCGGCCATGCCCGTCAGCGCCGCGGCGAGGGCGGTGGCCACCGCGGCGACCGCTCCGCCCCCGGGCGCGGACGTCCGCGCCGCCACGGCGCCGAGCAGCTCACGCACGCTCAGGTCGAGAATCGATGCCTCCGGCATCCGGCTCCTCCGGTCGGTGATCGTCGCCCGCACGCCCCGTTCGCGTCCGGGCGCACGTCAGGTGGCGCTCGCGGGGATCTCCAACCCTGCCACCCGGCCCACGACGATGATCGCGGGCGGGCTGATCTCGTGCTCGCGCACCACGTCCGCCACGGTGGCGAGCGTGGCGCGGACGCTGCGCTGGATGCGCATGGTGCCGTCCTGGACCACGGCGACGGGGGTGTCGGCGGGGCGGCCGCCGTCCATCAGGGCGGTGGCGAACGCTCCCACCCGCTCCACGGCCATCAGCAGCACGACGGTGCCGCGCAGGCGGCCCAGCGCCGGCCAGTCCACGAGCGAGCGGGGGTCGTCGGGCGCGACGTGGCCGGAGACGACGACGATCTCGTGCGCCACGCCGCGGTGCGACACGGGCACGTCGGCGACGGCCGGCGCGGCGAACGCGCTGGTCACCCCGGGGACGACGGTGACCGCGACGCCCGCTTCCGCGCACGCCTGCACCTCCTCGAACCCGCGCCCGAACACGTACGGGTCGCCGCCCTTGAGGCGCACCACGAACTTCCCGGCGCGCGCGTGCTCGATGAGCAGCTCGTTGATCCGGGCCTGGTTCATCGCCCGCCCGTAGGGGATCTTGGACGCGTCGACGACCTCGACGTGCGGGCCGAGCTGGTCGAGCAGGTCGCGCGGCCCGAGCCGGTCGGTGACCACGACGTCGGCGCGGGCGAGCAGCCGCCGGCCGCGCACGGTGATCAGCTCGGGGTCGCCCGGGCCGCCCCCGACGAGCGCGACCCCGGGGTGGGCCGCCTCGGCGGAGTCGTCGACGAGCCCGGTCTGCAGGGCCTCGACGAGCGCGGTGCGCACCGCGGCGGAGCGGCGGGGCCGGCGACCGGCGAGCACCCCGACGGTGAGCCCGTCGTGGTGGCCGACGGCGGGCGTCACCGCGCTGCCCTCGGGGGCCTCGTCGGCACGCACGCAGAAGACCCGTGCCCGCTCGGCCTCGGCGCCGACCGCGGCGTTGACGGCCGGGGAGTCGGTGCAGGCGATCGCGTACCAGGCGCCGTCGAGGTCGCCGTCGGTGTAGGCGCGGGCGGTCCAGGTGAGCTCGCGTGCGGTGGCCATGCCCTCCACGGCCGGGGTCACGTCGGGCGCCACGACCTCGACGTCCGCGCCCGCGGCGAGCAGCCCGGTGAGCCGGCGTTGCGCGACCGTGCCGCCGCCGACGACCACGACGCGGCGGCCGACGAGGTCCAGGCCGACGAGATACGGATCAGGCATGGGCGTGACCGTGGCCGCGCCCGTGCCCGTGCCCGTGGGCAGGGTCATCCGGGTGGTGGTGCGGGGTCTGCGGGGCGCCGAGCTTGTCCTCGAACCCGGGCAGCAGCACGCGGTAGGCGCAGGTGTCGCAGTTCATCCGGATGTCGCCGTGCAGCGCCTCCCGGTAGCGCTCGACGACGAGCCCGGCCAGCGCGTCGGTGTCGCCGAGGTAGCCGGCGGTGCGGACATCGACGTCGTCGTGCGACGCGCCGAACGCGTTCGCCTGGTCGACGACCCGGCGCGGCAGCACGCCGTCGAAGAGGAAGTACGGGGCCACGACCACCCGGGTCGCGCCCAGAGCGCGGCAGCGCGCCAGGCCCGTCGTGACGTCGGGGCGGGCGAGCGAGACGAACGCGGGCTCGACGAAGTCGTAGCCGCGGCCCTCCTGCAGCAGCCGCGCGACCTTGCAGACCTCGGCGTTGGCGTCCGGGTCGGTGGAGCCGCGCCCGACCAGCAGCACCGCGGTGCCCTCCGCCGGCGCGACCTCCGCGATGCGGGTCGCGAGGATCTCCTGCAGCACCGGGTGCGGTCCGAGCGGGCGGCCGAAGACGTAGGAGGTGCCCGGCCCGCGGCGCACCTCGCGCTCCAGCGCGGCGGGGATGTCGCCCTTCGCGTGCCCGGCCCCGACCAGCACCATCGGGACGGCGGCGCGGTGGGTGTGGCCGCGCCCGGTCAGCCGCTCCCAGGCCTCGTGCACCGTGGGCTGCGACAGCTCGATGAACCCGCCGTCGACGTCGACGTCCTCCGCGGCGAGCAGGCGCCGCAGCCGGTCGGTGAAGGCGACGAACTCGGCCACCCCCGCCGCGTCGACGGTGCCGTGGCCGGCGAGCATGAGAGGGGGGTTCACGGGTTTTCCTCGCTGTAGAGCAGGGCGTTGGCGGCGGCGGCCGCCGCGGCGGCCCCCCCGCGTTCGGAACGGTTGGAGACGGCCGGCAGGCCCGAGGCCCGCAGGGCGGCCTTGGCGGCGACGGAACCGACGAAGCCGACGGGGAGGCCGATCACCAGCGGTGTCGTGACACCACACCGGATCAGCTCGACGAGAGCCGTGGGGGCGTTGCCGACCACCCAGACGGCGCCGTCGGGATGTGCTGCGGCGGCCGCGCGGATGCCGGCGGCGGAGCGGGTGAGGCCGTCGACCGCCTCGGCCAGGTCGAGCGCGACGATCGTGGGCCGGCTGGTGATCCCGACCGCCACCATCCGCACGTCGGTGATCAGCGGCGCCCCCGCCCGCAGCGCGGCCCGGCCGGCGCGCAGGGCGTCCTCGTCGCAGACGAGGTCGCCGGCCCAGCTCGGGTCGGCGCTGGTGTGCACCACGCGCTCGACGACGGCGCGCGTCAACGGGGGTAGGTCGGTGGTGTCGAGCCGCGTACGCAGGATCGCGTAGGACTCGATCTCGATGGGGTGCACGCTCGTGCGCACGCTCTCTCCTGCCCGGGTGTCCTCGCCCGGAGTGGGGACGCTGGTCAACGGGCGACGCGAGGTCTGGCTCCCCCGTGCGGGGTCACAGTGGCGGGACCGCCCCGGAGTCACACCGGGTTCCCGCGTAGCCGATCGGAGCGAGCATAACCTGCGCGGACACGCGGTACCCCGGCCCGCGACCGACCTCACCCGCGCCGATGATCAGCGCGAGCCGCACGGTGTGGTCCTGCTCAGGGCGTCGAGGTGCGACACACGGCGATCGTGGGAGCCGGCCGCGACCATGATCGGCGCCGGTCGCACGGGACCGCCCGACGAGGGCAGTGCCGTACGACCGGCGGCGATCACCCCTCCCGCCTCGGTCACCTCGGGCAGGGCCACGGGCTCCTCGCGCCGTGGTGGCGGACCACCTCCGGTCAGGCCCAGCGGTATCCCCGCGGCGTGACCATCCGCCCCCCCACCATCCGCGTGGCGCTGGAGCCGACCACCACCGTCGTCAGCATGTCGACCTCGGTCGGGTCGAACTCCGACAGCGGTTTGCACCACACCCGCTGCCCCGGCCGCCCCGACTGGCGGACGGCACCGACCGGGGTGTCGGCCGGGCGGTGCTCGCGGAACACGTCCAGCACGGCGCCCAGCTGCCAGTGCCGGTCGCGGCTGCGGGGGTTGTAGAAGCACGTGACGAAGTTGGCCGCCGCCGCGGCGGCGACGCGTTCCTGGATCACCGGCCACGGGGTGTGCAGGTCCGACAGCGAGATCAGCACGTGGTCGTGGCCCAGCGGCGCCCCGAGCAGCGCGGCCGCCGAGAGCGCGGCGGTGACGCCCGGCACCCCGACCACGTCGATGTCGTCCCCGGCCCCCTGCAACGCGGGGCTCGCCATCGCGTAGACCCCGGCGTCCCCGGATCCGATCAGCGCCACCGCGTAGCCCTTCGCGGCCAGGGCGACGGCGTCGGCGGCGCGCTGCTCCTCGTCGCCGAGGCCGCTGACGTGCACCTCGGTGCCGGGGCGCAGCAGGTGGGCGACCTGGTCGACGTACTGGTCGAGCCCCACCACGATCGACGCGCGGCGCAGCTCGGCATCGGCCCGCGGCACGCGCAGGTCCGCGGCCCCCGGCCCGAGCCCGACGATCGCCAGCCGCCCGCGCGGCCGGACCCGGGCCGCGGCGACGGTGACGTTGTCGCCCTTGATCTTCCCGACGACGAGCTCGCCACCGCCGAAGGACGCGGCGGAGTGCAGCGCGGCCGCCTCGGCGACACTGGGCGTGCCCACCTCGGCCCGCACCACCTCGCTCGGGTTGGGCACCTCGATCCCCGCCAGCTCGGCGGCCGGGTGGGTCAGCAGCGGGGCCGGGGCGATGGCGGCGAGGATGCCCGCCTCGTCGGCCTTGAGGTCGACGCTGGCGTAGGCACGGATCGCGCGCAGATCGAAGCCGTGCTCGGTCTCCAGCCGACGGATCGTGTCGGTGACGGCCTGCGCCGGCACTCCCCGCGCACTCCCGATCCCGACGACGAGGGTGGGCGGCACGAGCCGCGTCCCCCGCGAGTCGGCGGTTTCCCGTGCGCGAGTCGGCGGTCTCCCGTGCGCGAGTCGGCGGTTTCCCGTGCGCGAGTCGGCGGATTCCGGGGCGCGAGTCGACGGTTCCGGGGCGGTGAGTCGCTCCGACCCCGGCGTCCGGTCGGTGATGGTGATCGTGTGCCGTACCTCCCCGACCAGCGGAGGCAGTGGTGGCAGCGGGAAGCCGAGCAGGTTCTCGACGAGCGCCGCACCGTCGAGCAGGGCCGTCCCGGCCGCGGCGAGATCCCCGTC
Organism: Pseudonocardia sp. 73-21; assembly: GCF_001899645.1. GTDB lineage: Bacteria > Actinomycetota > Actinomycetes > Mycobacteriales > Pseudonocardiaceae > Pseudonocardia. The sequence continues at coordinate 131,659 of NZ_MKVV01000014.1, forward strand.
CACCTGCGCGTCGAGCAGCCCGACCAGCTCGTCGAGGCCCGTGCTGCCCGCCGCGTCGGACGCCGTGGTGATCACCGGTTCGGCGCCGAGGACGGCGGCCACCCGCGTGGCCAGGGCGTTGGCGCCGCCCCCGTGCCCGCCCGCGAGCGCGACGGCGAAGCGGCGCGCCTCGTCGACGCACACCACGCCGGGGTCGGTGCGCTTGTCGGCGAGCAGCGGCGCGATCAGCCGCACCGTCGCCCCGGTGGCCAGGAAGAACACGACGCCGTCGAGGTCGGGCCACAGGGTCGGCAGCGCGTCGAGCGGGTGCGTCGTGGCGCCGAGCGCGGCCCCCACCTCGGCGGCAGCGCGGCGGCCGGCGTCGGTGACGGCGAAGAGTGCTAGCAACGGGTACCCCAGAGGATCGTGATCGGATTGGTGGCCGCGAGACGGACGGCCCCGTCGGGCAGCGTGGCGAGGCGGGACGCGACGACCTGCACCCCGTCCACGACGTGCCCGGCCGCGAGCAGGGCGGCACGGGTGGGGGCGATGCGGTCGAGAGCCGCGAGGGCGACGACCACCCGGTCGGCCCCCGCGACGGCGGCGACGACCTCGGGTCCTCCCCCGCCGACGAACACGGCGTCGGGGCGCGGGAGCCCGTCGAGGGCGTCCGGCGCGGCCCCGCGAACCACCCGCACGTCCACACCGTGCGCGGCGGCGTTCTCGGCCACCCGGGCGGCGTCGTCGGCCCGGCGCTCGACGGCCAGCGCCGCCGCCCCGAGCCGCGCGCACTCGACGGCGACCGAGCCCGAGCCGGCGCCGACGTCCCAGACGAGCAGCCCCGGCCGTGGGCCCAGCCGCGCGAGGACGACCGCGCGCACCTCGGCCTTCGTGACCATGCCGCCTCGGTGGGCGAACGCGTCGTCGGGCAGCGCCCAGCCCCCGTCCGGCGGGACGGGCTCGCCACCCGCGTACCAGCCGCGGCCGGGCACGGCGTCCGGGTCGCGCAGGCAGAGGACGACGCTCAGCGGGTGCCAGTCGCGGCCGGCGGCCCCGGCGGCGGGCAGCGTGGTGAGCCGCTCGTCGGGTCCGCCCAGATCCTCGGCGACGACCAGCGTGCGCGTCCACCCGTCGAGCGCGGCGCCGATCTCGGTCGGCCCCGCGCCGGGCGCGGTCAGGACGGCGGTGGCGGCGCGGGCCCGGCAGACGTTGACGGCCGGCCCGAGCGCACGGCCGTGCGCGCTGACCACCGCGACGTCGTCCCAGGAGCGGCCGAGCCGGGCGAACGCCTGCTGCACGCTGGAGAGGGCGGGCAGCACGACCGGCACATGGCCGCGTTCGCGCAGTACCCGGACGATGCCGAAGAACCCGGGATCGCCGCTGGCCAGCAGTACGGCGCGGCGCCCGGCGAGCTTGTCCAGCGCGGGCTCGAGCGGCCCGAGCTCGACCCGCTCGGCGGCGGCCGGCACGGGTGCGGCGGCGAGGTGGCGGCGGCCGCCCGCGACGATCTCGGCACCGGTCAGCGCGTCGACGGCACCGGGCGGCAGCGGCCCGCCGTCCATGCCGACGACGGTGAGGGTCACGCGATCCCCCCACCCGTGATCACCGGCTCGGGACGCGGGGCGGCAGTGGGGACGGCGCACGGTCCCGCACCGCTGATCACGGGCCGAGGACGCCCCCCGGCGACGATGATCACCGATCCGGGACGCGCGGCGGTGCAGCGGACGGCTGCGCGTCCCGGACCACCGATCACGGCAGGACGACGGGCGCCGACCCACCTCATGATCACCGGTTCGGGACGCCCGACCGCACGACGGGCCGCCCACCGTCCCGGAGCGCCGATCACGGACCGGCGCCACCGGGCCCCGGCCGCCCTCCACGGTGGGAGACGCCCGCCCGCACCAGCGCGCGTCGGCTCACCGACCCGGCTCGCACGCACCGCGCGACTCGCCCGCACGCACACCCCGACTCGCGCGCACGGAGAGCCCGACTCGCGGAACCTGGACGCGACGGGGCTCACGGGGCCGGGCGGCCCGCGGCACGGGCGGCGCGCAGGGCCGTGCGGGCCTCGCGCTCGGGCTTGCGGAAGGTGTGGAAGTGGCCGGGGTGGTAGAGGTGGCTGCGCGTGCCCGTGGCGCCCAGGGCCGCGCCGACCAGGAACAGCGTCTGGCGCCAGAGCTTGCGCTCCTTGCACACGGCCTCGACCTCGTCGAGCCGGCACCGCACCGTCACCTCGTCGGGCCAGCTCGTGCGGTAGGCGACGACGACGGGGGTGTCGGCGGGGTAGCCGCCCGCCTGGAGCTCCTCCACCATCTGCGACGTGCGCGCCGCGGACAGGAAGATCGCCATCGTGGTGCCGTGGCGGGCGAACTCGCGCAGCTTCTCCTTCGGCGGCATCGGGGTCTTGCCACCCTCGAGCCGGGTGAGCACGACGGACTGCGCGACCTCGGGGATGGTCAGCTCCCGACCGGCGACGGCGGCGGCCGCCCCGAACGCCGAGACCCCGGGCACGATCTCCACGTCGAGACCCATCTCCGACGCGGCGTCGTACTGCTCCTGAACGGCTCCCCACAGCGACGGGTCGCCCGAGTGCACGCGAGCGACCAGCAGTCCCTCGGACGCGGCCCGGCGGTAGAGCGCCAGCACGTCCTCGTGGGCGATCTTCGAGGAGTCGACCAGCTCGGCGTCGGCGCGCGCGTGCTCGGTGATGCACTCCTCCATCACGAGGCTGGCGGCCCAGATCACCACGTCCGCCTCGGCGATGCGCCGCGCCCCGCGCAGCGTGATCAGATCGGCCGCGCCCGGCCCGGCCCCCACGAACGACACTCTCCCGCGATCCACGCCGGACAGTCTGTGTCGCGGTACGCCGGGAGTCCAACCCGCGAGGTGTGACGAAGGGCGCGTCAGGCCGCCGCGGCGGCCTCGTCCAGCGCACCCGACGACGTGGCCAGCGCCGTGTCCAGCACCCGTTCGCGACGGCGCGGGTTCATCAGGTTGCCGCCCATCGCGTCGAGATCGGCCGGGCCGGGCGTCAGGACGGCCACCCGCACACCCGTGGCGCGCACGGCCCGCACCTCGGCGTCCAGCCAGCGCGTGATCAGGTGCCGGACCCAGCGCTCGGCCCCGGCGACCGGGTCGTGCGGCCGGTCGTAGGCGTGGCTGGCCATCGGCGCCAGCACGTACACCTCGTCCAGCTCGGGGGCACCGGGCCGCGCGAGCAACCCCAGCGACGTGGACGAGGCGACGCCACCGTCGACGTAGCGGCGGCCGTCGATCACCTGCGGGGCGAACCAGCCCGGGATGGAGCACGACGCGAGCACCGCCTCCCCCACCGAGGACGGCGGCCCGCCCTCGCGGCCGAACACGACGCGCCGCCCGGCGTCGTAGTCCACGGCCACCACCCACAGGGGCGCGCCGGGCACCCAGCCGTCGACGGTGATGCCGAGCCGCGTCTGCAGCGCCGCCACCATCCGGATCAGCGACACCATCCGCCCCCGGCCGGCGGGCAGCAGCCCGGACGCGGCGATCACCGGGTTGATCGAGAGCGGGTGCGCGATCGCGGACGCCAGCAGCCGCGGCGAGCCGATCCACGGCAGCGGGATCGGGGGCAGCCCGTCGCCGGACTCGCGTTCGATGGTGCGCATGTCGGGCAGGCCCCGGCCGCCGAGGTCCTCGGCGATCTCACCGGGTTCCGCTCCGCGCTGGTGCGCCAGCAGCTCGTCGACGCTCATGCCGCACCGCAACGCCGCCCCGAGCACGCTGCCCGCGCTGGTGCCGACGACGAGGTCGAGCTCGCCGAGCGGTCGGTCGAGGCGCCGTTCCAGCGCGGACAGCGCCCCGGTCATCCACGCCGATCCGAGCAGGCCACCGGCCCCGAGCACCAGACCGATCCTCGTCATGTACCCGACGGTAACCCCGTGCTCAGACCGGGTCGACCCTGTATTGCGTCGCGTAGCCGTCCTCGATCATGGGCACGATCTCGACGACCTCGAAGAACGTGTCCCAGAACGGCGTCTCCCGCAGCGCCTCGACGACGGCGTGTCCCGTCCACGAAGGAGAAGCGTTCGGGCGGCGGCATCCGCAGCCAGGCCGGGGTGGTGCGGACGGGCATGGCGAAGGCGTGGTTGGTCGCGGCCGCGCAACGCCTCTCGGTCTCGACGCCCGCGATGAGCCGCACGCTGGCGAGGCTGCGACGGGCCACGGGGGATCCGCTGCCCGTCCCCGCCGGCCGCGGGCTCACCGCCACCCCGGCCGCGCTCGCGATGCTTCCCCGGGTGGAGGCGCTGGCCGCCGCGCAGGCCGCGCTGGGCCCGCCGGCACGGACGGATCCCGCGACGCTGCGCCGCCGGTTCACGATCCGCACCTACGACGTGGTGGCCGCGCTGCTGGCCACCGGGCTCGTGGCCACCGCCGTGCGGGACGCGCCCGGGGTGAGGGTGCACCTCGCCGCCGAGGGCGACGAGGAACCGGCCGACCTGCGTGATGCGGTCGATCTCGACGTCGGCGAGCTCGCTCCGCAGCCGGCCGACGTCGTGGCCGAGCACGTGCTCGACGACGACATGGTCGGGCTGGTGCACGTCGACCGTGTCCCCGTGACCGACCTGGAGTCGTTCGCGGCGACGCCGCAGGTCGCGGTGGCCCGGCGCGGGCCGGCGCACGGGCCCGTCGACGATCTCCTGGCCGCGGAGGGCCTGACCCGGACGGTCGCGCTGACGGTGGCGAGCCCCACCGTCGCGGCCCGGGCGGTGCTGGGTGGCGGCCTGCTCGCCGTGGTGCCGCGCTCGTTCGCGGTAGCCACCGCGGCGTCGGGACCGCTACGGGTGGTCGAGCCGCCCCTCGACCTGCCGCCGGTGCGTGTCGCGATGGCCTGGCACCGCCGCCGACGGAGGTCACCAGTGGCTGCGCGGGGTGGTCCGCGCGGGCCTGCTCGCGGCGACGAACCGCGCCACCGCCTCCGGTTGACCAGCGGGGTGGGTGTGCAGGAACGACGCGTGCACGCCGCCCACCACGAACCCCTCCGGCCGGCCGCCGCGCCAGGCCCAGGCGGCGTCCGTCCCCGCCCCGGGGGTGACGGCGCAGTGGTGGAACTCGTGTCCGGCCACCCGCTGGCCGGTGGTGAAGACCGCCGAGTCCGAGACGGCGACGGCGTCGCGGTAGCCGAGCGTCAGCCGTCCGGTCATCGCGGCGGTGGCGGGCAGCACCCCGCACATCGGGGCCCCGTCGAGGGACCCGCAGAGGTAGAGCAGCCCCCCGCACTCCGCGTGGACGGGCGCGCCGGACGCGGCGAGCGCGCGCACCGCCGCCCGCAACGGGGCGTTGGCCCCCAACGCGGCGACGTGCTCCTCCGGGAACCCGCCGGGCAGCACCAGCGCGGTGGTCCCGTCGGGCAGCGCCTCGTCGCGCAGCGGATCGACGACGACCACGTCGGATCCCGCTGCCGCCAGCAGCTCGACGTGCTCGGCGTACCCGAACGTGAAGGCAGCACCCCCGAACACCGCCGTGCGCGGATAACGGTGTTCCGACACCGATATCCGCGCACGACCCCCGATCGCGTCCGCCGGGGACCACGACGCGCCGCTCGGGAGCGGGGAGGCCAGCGCCACCATCGCGTCCAGGTCGACGTGCTCCGCCACCAGCTCCGCCATCGCGTCGACGGCCGCCGTGGCCGCCGCACCGTGCTCCACCGCCGTGACCAGCCCGAGGTGCCGCGACGGCACGGCCAGGGCGTCGCGACGGGGCAGCGCCCCGAGCACCGGCAGCCCGACCTCCTCGGCCGCCGCCCGCAGGACGTCCTCGTGACGGGAGCTGCCGACGCGGTTGAGCACGACGCCGGCCACGTCGACGGCCGGGTCGAAGGACCGGAACCCGTGCAGCACCGCCGCCAGGCTGCGCGACTGCCCGCGGCAGTCCACCACCAGCACCACCGGCGCGCCCAGCAGCCCGGCGACGTGCGCGGTGGAGCCCGCCCCGTCGGCCAGCCGCCCGTCGAACAGCCCCATCACCCCCTCGACGACGGCGATCTCGGCACCCGCCGACCCGTGCCGCGCCAGCGGGGCGATCTGCGCCTCCCCGACCAGCACCGGGTCGAGGTTGCGACCCGGCCGGCCGGCGGCGAGCGTGTGATAGCCGGGGTCGATGTAGTCCGGCCCCACCTTGAACGGGGCGACGACGGTGCCCCGCCGCGCCAGGGCAGCCATCAGCCCGGTGGCGACCGTCGTCTTGCCGCTCCCGGAAGCGGGCGCGCCGATCACGACCGCCCGGGTCCCGTTGATCACGGGCCCGTGGTGGCCGACGCCGACCGGGGCGCCGCCATCTGCCCGTGAACAGCGGTCATCGCTACTGGTGACCCAGCACCGGGTGCGGCACGTACGGCGCCTCCAGCGTCGCGATCTCCTCGTCCGTGAGGTCCACGTCCACCGCCGCCACGGCGTCCTCGATGTGGCCCGGCTTGGTCGCCCCGATGATCGGCGCGCTGATCACCGGCTTGTGCAGCATCCACGCGAGCGCGACCTGCGCCATCGGCAGGTCGCGCGCCTTCGCGACGTCCGCCACCGCGTTGACCACGGCCGCGTCGGCCTCGCCGTACATGCGGTCGGCGATCGGGTCGCTCCCGGCGCGGACGGTGGTGTTCTGCTCCGGCAGCCGGGTGAGCCGGCCGCGCGCGAGGGGGCTCCACGGGATGACGCCGACGCCCTGGTCGTCGCACAGCCCGTGCATCTCGCGCTCCTCCTCGCGGTAGATCAGGTTGTAGTGGTCCTGCATGGAGACGAACCGCGTCCAGCCCGCGAGGTCGGCGGTGTGCTGGGCCTTGGCGAACTGCCAGGCGAACATGCTCGACGCGCCGATGTAGCGGGCCTTGCCGGCACGCACGACGTCGTGCAGCGCCTCCATGGTCTCCTCGATCGGGGTGTTCGGGTCCCAGCGGTGGATCTGGTAGAGGTCGACGTGGTCGGTGCCCAGCCGCCGCAGTGAGTCGTCGATGCTCGCCAGGATGTGCTTGCGCGACAGGCCACCGGCGTTGGGGCGGTCGCTCATCGGCATGAACACCTTGGTGGCCAGCACGTAGTCGTCGCGGTCGGCGAAGAACTCGCGCAGCAGCGTGCCCGTCACCTCCTCGCTCTTGCCGACCGAGTACATGTCGGCGGTGTCGAAGAACGTGATCCCGGCGTCGACAGCGCTCTTGACGAGCGGCCGCGAGGCGTCGAGGTCGAGCACCCAGTCGCGCCACTGCGGCGTTCCGTAGCTCATCATCCCCAGGCAGATCCGCGAGACCTGCAGCCCCGTGCCGCCCAGCCGTGTGTAGTCCATGGTCACCACTCGATTCCCCGCTGGCCCTTCTGGCCGGCGTCCATCGGATGCTTGATCTTCGTCGTCTGCATGACGAGATCGGCCGCCTCGACCAGCTCCGGCGCCGCGTCCCGTCCTGTGATGATCACGTGCTGACGGCCCTCGCGCGCGGCGAGGACCTCCAGCACCTCCTGCACGTCCACCCAGCCCCACTTGATCGGGTAGGTGAACTCGTCGAGCACGTAGACGTCGTGCACGCCCGCCTCGATGCGGCGCCGGATCTCCGCCCAGCCCTCGGCGGCCTGTGCGGCGTGGTCGTCGTCGGAACCGGGCTTGCGCGCCCACGACCAGCCCTCGCCCATCTTGTGCCACTCGACGGGCCCGCCCTCGCCGGTCTCGGCGTGGACGCGGCCGAGCGCGCGGAACGCGGCCTCCTCGCCGACCTTCCACTTCGCCGACTTCACGAACTGGAACACCCCGATGGACCAGCCCTGGCTCCAGCCGCGCAACGCGAGCCCGAACGCGGCGGTGGACTTCCCCTTCATCTCCCCCGTGTGGACGATGACGAGCGCGCGGTTGCGGCGCTGGCGGGTGGTGAGCCCGTCGTCGGGGACGGTGGTGACCTGACCTTGTGGCACTCGGTTGCCCTCCTTCGTCGGGGTCGTGCGCGGATATCGGTGCCGGAACACTGTTATCCGCGCACGGGCGGCCGTCAGGCCGCGCTTGCGCGCGTTGCGTGGACGACGCCGGCCACCCCGTCGGCCGACAGCTCGCCGATGGTCGTCAGCTCGCCCCCGGCCGCGGCGGCGACGCGGGCGGCGAGGCCGAGGCGGACGGGGCCGCTCTCACAGTCCACCACGACGGTGGCGACGCCGTCCGCGGCGAGGAGAGCGGCGGCGCGGCAGGCGTCGAGGACCGGGTCCCCCGAGACGCCCACCGTCGCCCGGCCGTCGGTCAGCAGCACCACCAGCGGGCGGCGGCGGGGGTCGCGCAGCCGCTCCACGGCCAGGACCTTGCGCGCGCGCAGCAGACCCTCGGCCAGGGGGGTGCGGCCGCCCGTGCGCAGGTCCGCGAGCCGCGCCTGCGCCGCCGGCACCGACGACGTCGGCGGCAGGACCAGCTCGGCCCCGCCCGCCCGGAAGCTGATCACGCCGACCTTGTCGCGCCGCTGGTAGGCGTCGCGCAGCAGGGACAGCACCGCACCCGTGACCGCCGACATCCGCGTGCGGGCGGCCATCGACCCCGACGCGTCGACGACGAACAGCACGAGGTTGCCCTCACGGCCCTCGCGGACGGCGTGGCGCAGATCGCCGTGGCGGAGCACGAGCCCGGACCCGGCGCGGCCGCGCGAGCGCTGGTGGGGCGCGGCGGCGAGGACGGTGGCGGGCAGGTGGACGTCGGCGGCGCGCAGCGGGGTGGCGTCGGAGGCCCGCACCACGCGGCCGACGTCGGTGCGCGCCCGCGAGCGGCGGCCCGGGGCACCCTCGCCGACGCCGGGGACGGTCAGGGTGCGCGCCCGGAACAGCGCGCTCGGGGACGCGACGGCGCGGCCGCTACCGGCCGCGTCCCGGCCCGCGCCCTGATCCTCGGGGCGGGTGCGGGCACCGCGGGCCGACGAGCCGGGGGCCGGACCCGAGGCGTCCGGGCCGGGGGTGTCGGCCTCCCGGTCGTCCGTCTCCCGGTCGTCCGGGGCGGAGGCGACCGGTCCGGGGGCGAGCGCACCCGCGTCGGACCCGGGCCGGTCCGGGCCGGGGTCACCGTCCGCGGCGCCGTCCGCATCGCTGGCGTCCTCGGCGCCGTCCGACCGGCCGCCGGTGCCCCCGCCGTCCGGGTCGGGGTCGTCGTCGCCGGGACCCGCCTGCTCCGCCGCCTTCTCCATTGCGTCGTCGAGGGCGCCCTCGTCCATCCCGGGCTCGTCGAACGGATCGCGCCGGCGCCGGTGCGGCAGGGCGAGCCGGGCCGCGACGCGCACGTCCTCCTCCGCGACGGCGGAAGCCCCGCGCCACGCGGCGTGGGCCACGGCGGCGCGGGCGATCACCAGGTCGGCGCGCATCCCGTCGACGTCGAACGCGGCGCAGATCGCGGCGATCCGCCGCAGCTCCGTGTCCGGCAGCACCACCGCACCGACCCGGGCTTGCGCGGTCGCGATCCGGGCGGCGGTCTCGGCCTCCGACGGCGCCCAGCGCGCGGCGAAACCGGCCGGGTCGTCCTCGAACGCGAACCGCCGGCGGACCACCTCGACCCGGGTGTCCACGTCACGGGCCGCCCGCACCTCGACGGCGAGCCCGAACCGGTCGAGCAGCTGCGGCCGCAGCTCACCCTCCTCGGGGTTCATCGTGCCGACCAGCAGGAACCGCGCCGCGTGTGACACCGACACCCCGTCGCGCTCGACGTGGGCGCGTCCCATCGCGGCGGCGTCGAGCAGGAGGTCGACGAGGTGGTCGTGCAGCAGGTTGACCTCGTCGACGTAGAGCACGCCGCGGTGGGCGTCGGCGAGCAGCCCGGGCTGGTAGGCGCGCACGCCCTCGGACAGGGCGCGTTCGAGGTCCAGCGAGCCGACGAGCCGGTCCTCGGTGGCGCCCACCGGCAGTTCGACCAGCCGCGCCGGGCGGGTCCCGGACGGGCCCGGCTGGTGCGGACCGTCGGGGCACGCCGCGTCCGGGTCGGACGGCGCGCAGCCGAACCGGCACCCCGGCACCACGTCGAGCGCGGGCAGCAGCGCCGCCAGCGCCCGCACCGCCGTCGACTTCGCGGTGCCCTTCTCCCCCCGCACCAGCACGCCCCCGACGCCCGGGTGGACGGCGTTGAGCAGCAGGGCGAGGCGCAGATCGTCGTGGCCGACGACGGCGGAGAAGGGGAACCGGGGAGTGCTCACGCACCCTCCTCGCTGACGCTCGTCGGCAGCGCTCGCCATGCTGCTGTGTCCGATGGTTCGCTCGCAAGCTCGCTCACGCCCCGGACCCTGCCAGACCGGACGTGATGAGAGGGAGGTCCGGGGCCGCACCGTGACTGATCACATGTTCAAGTGCGCGGGTGTCGAGGTGCTGCTCGACGAGATCGCCGAGCAGGTCGAGCTGGGCGGCCCGGGCCGCGGCGAACGACGTGTCCGGCGCGACGACGAACCCCGTCCGCCCGGCCTGTCCGGCGACGCGGGCCAGCAGCAGCCGGCGGAAACCGTCGTTCTCCAGCAGCCCGTGCCAGTGGGTGCCGAGCACGGCGCCGGCGTCGGAGCCCTCGGAATCCGGGCGACCCGCGCGCAGTGAACCGCCGACTCGCGCACCGGAAACCGTCGACTCGCGGGTGGGGTGCAGGAGTGGGGCCTCTCCCGAGCGCGTCACGCGGCCGTGGTGGATCTCGTATCCCGACACCGCCTCGCCCCACGCCGTGCCCGTCGGGTTGCCCAGGTGCTTCTCGGCGTCGAACTCCACGTCCAGGTCCAGCAGGCCCAGGCCCGTCGCGCTCCCGCCCTCCACCCCGTGCGGGTCGGCGATCGTGCGGCCGAGCATCTGGTAGCCGCCGCAGATCCCCAGCACCGGCCGGCCCGCCTGCGCGTGGGCGACGACCGCGTCCGCCAGGCCGGTTCTCCGCAACCAGGCCAGGTCGCTCACCGTCGCCTTCGAGCCGGGCAGCACCACGAGGTCGGCGTCCAGCAGGCGCGACGGCTCCGTCACGTACCGCACCGCGACGCCCGCCTCGCAGGCCATCGCCTCGGCGTCGGTGGCGTTGGAGATCCGGGGCAGCCGCACGACGGCCACCCGCAGCCACTGCTCCCCCACCGGCGGGGCCGGACGGCCCAGCACCCCGTCGACGACGGCGGAGAGGGAGTCCTCGGCGTCGAGCCACAGGCCGTCGGCCCACGGCACCACCCCGAACGTCGGACGCCCGGTGAGCGCGCGGAGCTGGTCGAGCCCGGGTGCGAGCAGCGCCGGGTCGCCGCGGAACTTGTTCACCACGAACCCGGCGATCCGGGCCTGGTCGGCCGCGTCGAGCACGGCGACGGTGCCGAAGAGGTGGGCGAGCACGCCGCCCCGGTCGATGTCGCCGACCACCACCACCGGCAGGTCGGCGGCCTGCGCGAGGCCCATGTTGGCGATGTCGGTGCCGCGCAGGTTGATCTCCGCGGGCGACCCGGCGCCCTCGCAGATCACCACGTCGTGACGTGTCCGCAGGTCGGCGAGGGTGTCGGTGACCACCTCGAGCAGCGCGGCCTTGCGGTCGTAGTAGGAGCGCGCGCTCACCGTGCCCTGCGCGCGCCCGAGGACCACCACCTGCGAGCTGCGGTCGCTGCCCGGCTTGAGCAGCACCGGGTTGAACGCGACGCTCGGCGCGAGCCCGCAGGCGTGCGCCTGCATGGCCTGGGCCCGGCCGATCTCCCCGCCGTCGGTGGTGACCACGGAGTTGTTCGACATGTTCTGCGCCTTGAACGGCGCCACCGACGCCCCCTGCCGGTGCAACCACCGGCAGATCCCCGCGACCAGCGCGCTCTTCCCGGCGTCGGACGTGGTCCCCGCGACGAGCAACGCACCCTGCACGCCGCCCACGCTACGTCCCCTCCGCGGCGATCAAGGCGCAGACGTCGTCAGTGGATCTCCGCGAGCGACATCCACGCCTTGATCACCGCCGTTGCGGGAGGTCAGAAGCGGCCGCAGACGCCCACCGGCAGTGAGCGCAGGGCCACGTTGCCCGTCCAGGTGTTGGCTGTGCCCGCCGTCCGCGTGCCGGTGCTCCGGTCCTGGCAGTCGAGGGGGTCCTGGCCGATGCGGTTGCCCGTCACCGTGACGCCGGCGTTGTCGGCGTCGAGCAGGATCCCGACGGTGGTGCTGCGGGCGATGCTGTTGTCCCGCACGGTGCCCGAGGTCTGCCCGGACAGCCGCACGCCGTACTGACGGTCGATCACCTGGTTGCCCACCACCGCAAGGCCGACGTTGGGGGCGCCGTACACGTTCGTGACGCGGATTCCGGTGGCCGCGCCCGCGCTGATGACGTTGCGGGTGACCTGCAGCGACGTCGTCCCGCCCCCGACGTAGATGCCGCTGCCGGCATCGACCACCGCTCCGGGGCGCCGCACCACGACGTTGTCGGCCACCACCGCCGCCTTCGCGTTGACGACCACGGCGAACGTCGCGTCGTCGATGCTCTGGTTGCGCTCGATCCGCAGCCCCGTGGACGGACGCGCGGCGTCGCCCGCGGTGTTGACGGCGGCCGAGCTGTGGCCGGTGAACAGGTTGTCGGCGATGGTCAGGTTGTTGCCGGGGCCGCAGCAGACGAACACCCCGGAACCGCCGGCGGCGCCCGAGCGGTTGTTGGTGTCGAACCGGTTGTGGGCCACCGTGCTCGCCACGGCGCCGGTGGAGCTCATGGTGATGCCGTAGGTGGTCTGCGTGACCACGTTGTCGGTGAAGGTGAAGCCGCTGCCCCCGCTGAAGGCCTCGATCCCGTCGGCGTTCTGCGTGGAGGTGCCGGCGTTGCGGATCGTGAAGCCGTCGACCGTGACCCCGCTGGTGGTGCCGGTGATCCGGATGCCTGCCGCGCCGCCGCCGTCGATCACCGACTCGGCGGCCACGTTCGACCGCCCCGCCCGCGCGTCGACACCGCGCTGGGCCCCGCGCAGGATCAACGGCTTGTCGACGACCACCGTGCCGGGGTAGACGCCGGGACACACGAGGATGGTGGAGCCCGGCGCGGCCGCCGCCACGGCCGCCACCAGCGTCGGGTGGGTCGGAGCCGGGCAGGCCGCGCTCGCGACGCCGACGCGCAGCACCGGGGGCACCTGCGCCGCCGCGGGCCCCACCAGCAGCAGCCCGGCCCCGAGCACCACTGCTCCGACGATCGGTACGTAGCGTGAAGTTCCAACCACGGAAAGTCATCTCCATCGGTGCTGTGACGCAGGCCATGACCTCGACGCGACGCAGCGTGCCGCACCGGCGCGGCGACACGCCCGAAAGGCACCCACCGGAGTGACGCCCGCCCGGGCGGCGGAGGACGCCGGCCGCGTCAGGGCATACCGTGGTGGGGTGCGCTTCCTCCTCCGTCCCGGCTGGCTGGCCTTCATCGGGGTCGTCGCCGCGTTCGTGGTGATCTGCTACACGCTGCTCGCCCCGTGGCAGTTCGGGCGCGAGGCCGAGCGCGACGCCCAGCAGAAGGCGATCGACAGCGCCACCCTCGCGGGCCCGGTGCCGCTGGGCACGCTCGTTCCCGCCGGTCAGGGCGTCACGACCGGCGACGAGTGGCGTCAGGTCACCGTCACCGGCACCTACCTCCCCGCCGACGAGTCGCTCGTGCGGCTGCGCGTGTACGACGGCAAGCCGGCGTTCGAGGTCCTCACCTCGCTGCGCACCGACGACGGGCGGCTGCTCGCCGTCGACCGCGGGTACGTCACCGCGGAGAACGGCGCGATCGTGCCGGCCATCGCCCCGCCGCCCGCCGGCCGCATCACCCTCACCGCCCGGCTGCGCGTCGACGAGACCGACCCCGACAAACGTCCGGCGTTCACCTCCGACGGCTACCGCCAGCAGTACGTCACCGACTCGCGCACGCTGGCCGCCGCCACCGGCCTGGCCCTGGAGCCGGGCTACCTGCAGCTCGCCCCCGGCCAGCCCGGGGTGCTCAACGCGCTTCCGGTGGAGCCCGACACCGGCGCCGGCGCCGCACCGTTCACCAACTTCTCCTACGCCCTGCAGTGGCTGACGTTCGGCGCGATCGCCGTGTTCGCATGCGCCTACTTCGTGCGGCTGGAGCTGCTGCAGCGTCGCAAGGGCGAGGGTCGCGTCGCCGACCGGACGGCGCTGCGCCGGGCCCTGGCGGGCGACGACGAGGACGAGCCCGCGCAGGCCTCCGAGACCCCCCTCGACGACCGCTACGGCCGCCGCTGACGCGCTACCCACCCGCGAGTTCGCCCTCTCGACCCGGCGAGTTCGCCAGCTGGTCCGGCGAGCTCGCGATCCGGCGGCGTGAGTTCGCGATTCCGCCGCGAAACCGGCGATCCCGGGACCGTCGAGACGGCCGACCCAGGCCGCGAATCGGCGAACTCGCCGCGAGGAGACGACGGACCCGCCGGGCGAGCTGGCGGAATCGCCGCCTTCGTTCGACGCTGGTCACACCGGGCGGGCCACCACCGCGGCCAGCACCGCCGACGCCGCTCCCACCAGCCGCGACAGCCGGGCAGCCCGGCGCAGATCCGCCGGCGTCGGGGGTGGGCCCGAGCCCAGTCGCGGCCGTTCCTCCACCCCGTGCGCGTAGACCGTCCGCCCCCCGAGCGTGACGCCCAGCGCCCCCGCCGCCGCGGCCTCGACCGGGCCCGCGTTGGGGCTCGGATGCCGTCGCGCGTCCCGGCGCCAGGCGGCCAGCGCGGCACGCGGCGAACCCCCGACGGCCGGCGCGAGCCCCGCGAACAACAGCGCCGCCATCCGCGCGGGGGCCAGGTTGGCCACGTCGTCCCACCGTGCCGAGGCCCAGCCGAACCGCTCGTAGCGCGGCGACCGGTAGCCCACCATCGCGTCGAGTGTGTTGACGGCGCGGTAGCCCAGCAGCCCCGGGATCCCCGCGACCGCTCCCCAGAACAACGGCGCGACGACGGCGTCCGAGGTGTTCTCGGCGAGCGATTCCACCCCCGCACGAGCCATTCCCGGAAGGTCCAGCAGGTTCGGATCCCGCCCGCACAGGGACGGGATCCGCGCCCGGGCCGCCGCGAGATCCACCGGCTCCCGACGAGCGGCACTCTCGTCGCCCGGGTTACGACGCGAGTGCCGTTCGTCGGACGGGGAGGGGGGTGCTCCCAGTTCCTCCGCCAGCGCCTCGCCGTGGCCCGCCAGGGACGAGCCGCCCAGCACCGCCCACGTCGCCGCCGCCGTGAGCAGGGTGCGCAGCACCGGTGGCCGCGCCGTCTCCGCCGCCACCCCCAGCGCCACCGCCCCGCCCACCAGCACCGCCGTGTACGCGACGCCGGCGGAGCGGCGGTC
>NZ_MKVV01000014.1:146896-215457 GCF_001899645.1 Pseudonocardia sp. 73-21
CCGGGTGCCCCCGACGGGGGTCGCCCCACACGGCGTCGGCCGCCGCCCCCAGTACGAGCCCCACTGCACGCGATCTCACCCCGCGAAACTACGGGGAGGGCGGGATCATGGTGGTCATGCGTACCGATCTGGATCCCGTGGAGGTGGGCGCGGGCCCCTTCTACAAGCTGATGACCTCGGTGATCGTGCCCCGGCCGATCGCGTGGGTCTCCACCCGCTCGGCCGACGGCGTGAACAACCTCGCCCCGCACTCGTTCTTCACCGTCTCCTGCGTGGACCCGCCGATGATCCAGTTCACGAGCGTCGGGAAGAAGGACTCGCTGCGCAACGCCACCGAGACGCGCGAGTTCGTGGTGTGCCTGGCCCCGGAGCCGCTGTTCGAGCAGGTCAACGCGACGGGCACGAACTTCCCGGCGGGCGTGAGCGAGTTCTCCGAGGTGGGCCTGACCGAGGAGGCGAGCTCGCTGGTGGCGCCGCCGCGGGTGGCGGAGTCACCGGTGGCGCTGGAGTGCCGCCTGCACCTCGCGCTCGAGCTGGGCGACTGCACCGTGGTGATCGGCCGCGTGGTGCACGCCGCCATCGACACCGACGTCTTCGACGGCGAGCCGATGGGCCAGGACGCCGACGGGCACCTGATCCTGCCGGAGATCGACCGGCTCAAGCCGCTCGCGCGGCTGGGGCGCAACGAGTGGTCGACGATCGGCGAGCTGCTCGACATCACCCGCATCCCGTACAAGAACTGGCCCGGGCACTACTCGCCCCCGACCGCCTGACCCAGCCGCAGGCCGTGGAGGCGCTGGGCCTCGCCGGCGATCCGGTGCAGCGAGCACGGCCAGAGTTCGCCCGACCCGCTGGAGTTGCGGCACGAGGTGCAGCGCCCCAGCCGGTCGGGCACGTGCGCGGCGAGCAGCCGCCGCCACACCTCGGGCATCCCCGCCATGACGGCAGCCATGGACTGGTCCCCCTGCTTGTCACTCACAAGTACCCCCAACCCGTGCGTGTGCCCGACCAATCCCCTCCGCGGAGGTCCCTCGGTGGACGGTGCAGCGTCCGCGGTGGGCGACTGCACCGTTCACCGTACTGTCGGGCACGACCGTTCGACGTACCACCGCGG
This sequence comes from Pseudonocardia sp. 73-21, assembly GCF_001899645.1. Lineage (GTDB taxonomy): Bacteria > Actinomycetota > Actinomycetes > Mycobacteriales > Pseudonocardiaceae > Pseudonocardia. The sequence goes on from NZ_MKVV01000014.1 coordinate 148,011, forward strand.
CCGTTCGACGGAAAGCCCTGCCCTACAGGGTGAACTCCCCCTCCGGCGTGGCCACGAGGGTGTCGGTGTCGGCTCCGTGCAGGTCGTTCTCCCGCCCCCGCAGCTCGACGCGGCGGATCTTCCCCGAGATGGTCTTGGGGAGCGGCGCGAACTCCAGACGACGGATCCGCTTGTACGGGGCGAGGTTGTCCCGGGCGAACTGCAGGATCTCCCGGGCCGTGTCCTCCGTCGGCTCGTAACCGGCCGCGAGCACCACGTAGGCCTTGGGCACCGCGAGCCGGACCGGGTCGGGCGAGGGCACGATGGCCGCCTCCGCGACGGCCGGGTGCTCGATGAGCACGCTCTCCAGCTCGAACGGGCTGATCCGGTAGTCGCTGGCCTTGAACACGTCGTCGGCGCGCCCGACGTAGGTGATGTAGCCGTCCTCGTCGCGGGATCCGACGTCACCGGTGTGGTAGACCCCGCCGGCCATGGCCTCGGCGTTGCGCTCGGCGTCGCCGTAGTAGCCGACCATCAGCCCCAGCGGCCGGGCCTCGAGGTCGACGCAGATCTCGCCCTCGGCCACGCCCTTCTCGCCGGTGGCCGGGTCGACGAGCACGATCGGGTAGCCCGGGATCGGACGCCCCATCGAGCCGGGCTTGACGATCTGCCCGGGCGGGTTGCCGATCTGCACGGTGGACTCGGTCTGCCCGAACCCGTCGCGGATCCGCACGCCCCAGGCCTTGTCGATCTTGTCGATGACCTCGGGGTTGAGCGGTTCCCCCGCGCCGACGACCTTCTGCGGCGGGTTCTTCAGCACCGACAGGTCGGCCTGGATGAGCATCCGCCACACCGTGGGCGGGGCGCAGAAGCTCGTGACGTTGCAGCGGTCCAGCACCGCGAACACACCGGCGGCGTCGAACTTCGTGTAGTTCATGACGAGCACGCACGCCTCGGCGATCCACGGCGTGAAGACGTTGCTCCACGCGTGCTTGGCCCAGCCGGGCGAGGAGATGTTGAGGTGGACGTCGCCGGGCTCCAGCCCGATCCAGTACATCGTGGAGAGGTGCCCCACGGGGTAGGACGCGTGGGTGTGCTCCACGAGCTTCGGCTTCGCCGTGGTGCCGGAGGTGAAGTAGAGCAGCAGCGTGTCGGAGCCGAACGTGGCGCCGTCGGGCGTGAATTCCGCGGAAGCCGCGGAGGCATCGGAGTAGTCGAGCCATCCGGACGGCGCGTCCCGGACGGCGATCTTCGTGTAGTCACCCTCGACCTCGTCGAACTTCCCGACGTCGGCACCGCCCACCACCACGTGCTTCGCCGCGCCCCGGTCGAGCCGGTCGCGCAGGTCCGCGGGGGTGAGCAGCGTGGTGGCCGGGATGACGACCGCACCGAGCTTCATCGCGGCGAGGATGGTCTCCCACAGCTCGAACTGGTTGCCGAGCATCAGGATGATCCGGTCGCCGCGGGCCACGCCCTGGGCGCGCAGCCAGTTGGCCACCCGGTTCGACCGCTCCGAGAGCTCTGCGTAGGTCCAGTGGGCCTCGCTGCCGTCCTGCTCGATGATCCACAGTGCCCGCTGGTCGCCCCGCTGGGTGGCGACGTTGTCGAAGTGGTCGAGCGCCCAGTTGAACTCCCCGATCTCCGGCCACCGGAAGTCGCGGTAGGCCCTGTCGTAGTCCTCCCGGTTGGCCATCAGGAACTCACGGGCCGTGTAGAAGGCCTCTGCCGACGCGTTCATAGATCCACCTCGTGAAATAGCCGCTCTGCTCGCGATGCACCTTAATGATCGAGGGCCCCGGATCCCACCCGGACGTGCACCGTTCCTGGCCGGACAGGCAGTACTGCGGCGTCCTACGGTGATCGGGTGCATCTCCGCCCCCGGCTCGTCGTCCCGGCCCTGCTCGCCTGCCTGCTCGCCGGCTGCGGCACCCCGGTGGACGGCACGCCGTCGGCCGCGGAGTCGACCGCCTCCGCCATCCCGACGACGGGCGCGGCCCCCACGACGACCGAGGAGCCGACCACCGGCCCGGCCCCCTCCCCCGCCTCGACGCTGCCGAGGCCGACCGTGAAGTCGTCCGGCGCCGCGGAGGCGGGCCCCGTCACCCTGCTGCCCTGGCCGACCGCGGACCCGAAACGCCTCCAGACCGCCGTGGACGGCGGCTCCCAGCCGTGGCTGCTCGACCCGTCCGACCTCGCGGACTCCTACGTCTCGGCCACCTACGGCTGGACCGCGGCCGACTCCACGCCGCGAGCCGGTGGCACGTCGGCGAGGACCGTCGTGGACGTCCGCAACGCCGACGGCGCCCGCCGCACCCTGACCGTCGCCCAGCCCGGTCGGAAGGGTCAGGGCGGGATCTGGCTGGTGACGGCGGACGCCAGGGGTTAGTGCCTGCGGTACCAGTCGCGCCAGATGAGCCGGTGCACCGGCACCCACCGGGGGATCGAGCGCACCCCCGGGATGAAGGGGACCAGCACCAGTCCGAGGGTCAGCAGCATCATCAGGCCCCAGACCTGGGCGTCGGCGTTCTCCGACGTGGCGAACGGGGGCACCTGGTACCAGAACGTGTAGAGCCACATCCACGGCTGGCCGGGGTAGTTGCCCGTCTCGTTCATCATGCCCCACTGGTCGCCGCCGAGGCTGCGGGCGCGGGCCTGGTCCTCCAGGTAGGCGCCGTCGGCGAGCAGCAGCAGGCCGCGGGTGGCGTCGCCGCCGTAGAAGGTGCCGGAGGGATCCAGCGCCCCCTCGAGACCGCCGGTGCGCGCGAGCGCCAGGAACGACGACGCGATCACCGGGACGGGGCCGTAGTCACCCGGGGCCACGCCCGCGGGGTCGCCGTCCGGAGCGGCCGTCAGCGCGTCGGAGTAGGCGGTGCTCCAGGCAGTCCGCTGCTCGGGCGGGGCCGCGGCCCAGGTGTCGAGCGCGGCGGCCGTCGTGGGGTCGGCGGAGCGGCGCAGCGGGGCCAGCACCAGGTCCTGCGCCGGGTCGACCGGGATGGTGACGCCCGCCCAGCGCTGCAACGCCAGCGGGCCGAGGGTCTGGCCGGGACCGGCGTCGTTGTAGGGCGCGCCGTAGCCCGCGCTGGTGGTGGTGCCCGCGAGCTCGCCGGTGGCCGTCGCGACCACGTCGTTCGGCGCGGCCGCGGCCCAGCCGACCAGGCTGATCGGCTTCTCGTCGGGCGAGGAGAACACCGCGGCGAGCGCGATGGTGAGCACGAGCATCGCCACCAGGGCGAGGGTGAACTCCTTGACCAGGTCGTAGGGCCGGGTCGGGAAGGCGTGGGAGTCCGGCGTGCGGTCGCGGCCGGTGGGGCGCAGCGTGGAGGCCATCGTCATCACCCCGTGGTCGTGAGGTCGCGGGCGGCCGGAGCGACGGGGATCGGCCCGGTGGGTGTCGCACCGTCGTCGGGTCCGTCGAGCACCGCGTCGATGGGCGGGACCACACCGTGGCGCCGCACGAGCACGATGTGCGCGACGACGATCACGCCGACGACCAGCGGCAGCAGCGTGACGTGCCAGAGCAGCATCTGCCCGGGATCGAGGACGTTGAAGAACGCCCCGATGCCGACGGAGTTGAGGCCGTCCTTGGCCTCACCCGCGATCCACTGCGAGTCGAAGTTGGTCTGCGAGAGGTAGCCGGTGAACGCGGTGCCGATCGAGCCCACGAACGCGACGGCGCCCGTCATCCAGGTCAGGGCCCGCTTGCCGCGCCAGGCCGCCATGAAGAACTTGCCCCACAGGTGGATCACCATCGTGGCGAAGAACAGCTCGACGCTCCACAGGTGCGTGGAGTTGACGAAGTGGCCCAGGCCCGAGGTGTGCCACCAGGTGACCCCGCCGATCGCGAGCACGCACCCGGTGCCGATCACGACGACCAGCGACGCGAGCGACAGCACCCCGAACACGTAGATCCACGACGAGACGTACGCGGGCTGGCGGTCGGGCAGCAGTTCCCCCGGGGGCACCGTCCGGGCGAGCCGGGTGCGCAGGCCGACGGTCCAGCTGCTCACGAGGCGTCCCCGTCACCCGAGCCGGGCCCGTGGAACGGCACGAGCACCGCGAGCAGGAACACCACCACCATCACCGCGATGACGACGAGGTTCGCCACCGAGATGTGGACGACCCCCCAGTCCACGTAGCTGCCGTTCATGGCACGCACCTCCGGGTCGGGAACCGTGGACCCGCAGGCTCGTCTCCACGACGGGGTGACGGCAGAGCCGCTGGACCCTGCCGGACGGGACCAAAGCCATCACGATGGGTGGGCACCATCACTGGTTCGAGTGAACAACGGCGGGAAGTGCAGCGTTCCGGCCGGAGCCGTCGATAGGCCAGTCAAGACCGGCGCACACCGCGCAGGGCACGATCCCTCGGGGGTTGACGACATGAGCAACGAGACCAGCACCGACTCGGTCCAGCAGGACATGTTCACCGTGCTGCACGGGCAGCCGGCCCCCGTCGTGACCCGCTGGAGCTACTGCGCCGCCGACCCGTACGCCGTCACGCTCGCCGTCCGGACCAGGCACGACCGCTGGGTCGAGTGGCTGGTGGGCCGGGACCTGGTCGCCGAGTCGCTGGAGGCGCCCGCGGGCATGGGCGACATCCGGATGAGCCCGCAGACCGTGCAGGGCTACGACATCGTCGAGATCGAGATCCGGTCCACCGACGGCCGGGCGATCCTCGAGGTCGACCGCGACCTGCTGCGGCACTTCGTCACGTCCACCACGGAGATCGTCGCTCTGGGTGACGAGACCGGCCGCATGGACCTCGACGGCGAGATCGCCCGGCTCACGCAGAACTGCTGAGCCGCTAGTCCTCGTCCCGGCGGTAGGGCTGCGTGAACCGTGCGATCCGGCCCGGGACGCGGGCCGCGAGCCGCCCGTCGCGCACCTGCTGCGCGACCCCGCGCAGGAACCCCGCCTTGAGCGCCCGGCTCTCGGCCGCCTCGTCGAGGTAGGCCAGGGCGTAGATCATCCCGACCAGGACGCCGCCCGCGATCGCCATCAGGCGCACCCACGGCTCCGACGGCACGAGCACGTAGATTCCCACGGCGACCGGCGCGATCTGCACGAGCGACCGGAACAGCGACCGCAACCGCCACCACCGCGCGGTGACGTCGTGCAGCACCCACTGGCTGTAGCGGATGGGGAGCCGACCACCGAACGCGTACCAGAGCCAGCGCAGTGGATCCGGGCGTTTCACCCCCGTCACGGTACCCGCGGCGTGGTCTGATGCGGGGTGTGAGAGCGCTGAGCACCAGGTCCGTGGCCGAGGGCATGCAGGCCCTCGCCCGTGCGACCGCCGACCCCACCAGCACCGTCTCCGAGGCGTGGCCCATGCCGGGCAACGCCGGGCTGTCCTTCGGCTGCGACGTGGTGGACCGCGACGGCACCACGCCGCTCGTGATCCGGCTCGCCCCGCCCGGCGTGCGCCGCCGCGGCAACACCGACGTGCTGCGCATCGTCCCCCTGCTCGACTCGCTCGCCGCCGCCGGTGTGCCGGTGGCGGCCGTGCGCTGGAGCGTCGACGACCCGCGGTGGTTCGGCACCGACGCCGTGGTCCAGGACCGCCTCGACGCGCTGCCGCTGCACATGGCCGACCCCGCGCTGAGCGCCACCGTCTCCGTGCCCCACGCGCTGGCCCAGGCGGTGGAGGTGCTGGCGCGCATCCACGCGACCCCTCCCCCGCCGGGCTGGCCGGAGCCCCGCCCCCTCGCCGAGGAGATCGACTTCTGGGCGCCGATGCTCGGCCGGTCGAGCGAGCCGGCGTGGACCGACGCCGGCACCGCGCTGCGCGACGCATTGCTCGCCGGGATCCCCGACGACCCCGCCGTCGGCGTCTTCCACGGCGACTTCCACACCAACAACATCCTGTTCGACGCCGACGGCACGCTCGCCGCCGTCGTCGACTGGGAGATCTCCGGCGTCGGCGCGCAGCTGCTCGACCTGGCCTGGCTGGCGATGTTCACCGATCCCGGCTGCTGGGAGCCCGCTTTCGGCGCCCGGATGCGCGTGACGGCCGACCCGGCGTGGCTGCGCGAGCGCTACGAGACCGCCACCGGCCGGAGCACCGGGACGTTCGACTGGTTCCGGGCGCTGGCCTGCTACCGGTTCGGTGTCATCACCGTCTTCAACGTCTACCTGCACCGCAGCGGCAAGCGCGTGGACGCGACCTGGGAGGACCGGGCCCGGTCGATCCTGCCGCTGCTGCACCGGGGGCTGGAGTTCCTGCGATGAGTGACCTCTTCGACCTGACCGGCCGCACGGCGCTGATCACCGGCGGCAGCCGTGGACTCGGTCGCGAGATGGCCCTGGCCTTCGCCCGCGCGGGCGCCGACGTCGCGGTCGCCTCCCGCCACCTCGACGCCTGCGAGGCCGTGGCGGACGAGGTCCGCGCGTTGGGCCGTGAGGCGTCCGCGCACGCGTGCCACCTCGGGCGCTGGGACGAGATCGGCGCGCTCGCCGACGCCGTGACCGCACGGTTCGGCCGCGTCGACGTGCTGGTCAACAACGCCGGGAAGTCACCCCTCTACGACCGGCTCACCGACCTCACCGAGGCCCAGTACGACAGCGTGCTGGATCTGAACCTCAAGGGCCCGTTCCGGCTCACCGCCCTGCTCGCGGAGCGGATGCAGGCGGCCGGGCGCGGCTCGGTGATCAACATATCGAGCATCGGGGCGCTGCGGCCCGACCCGTCCGCCGCCCCGTACTCCGCGGCCAAGGCCGGCCTCAACGCGCTGACGGTGGCGCTGGCCCACACCTACGGGCCCGAGGTCCGGGTCAACGCCATCGCGCCCGGCGCGTTTGCCACCGACATCGCCCGGGCCTGGACGCCCGACGTCGTGGCCGCGCTGGAGGCGCGCACCGCGCTGCACCGGGTGGGCCGGCCGTCGGAGATCGTCGGCGCGGCGCTCTACCTCGCGAGCGACGCGTCGACGTACACGACGGGCACGATCCTGCAGGTGGACGGGGGGACGCGCTAGCGCGCTCCTAGAGGCCCGAGCCGGGGCCGACGTCGTCGCGGCCGGACGCGGGGGCGGCCGCCCCACCGGCGTCGCGGAACGAGTCGATCACGGCGGCGGGCTCGCGCAGCGCGTGGCGACCGGTGGGCACGTCCTCGGCGGCGTCCCGGGCCGCGTCCTCGAAGGCCGGGCCGCCCGCCGCGTCCACCGCCGCGTCGGCCTCCGGGTCCGCCGGCACCACGATGGCGGGCTCGGTCTCGACGGGCCGTGCCCCGTCCCCCACGTCGTGCACGGCCGCCTCCTCGGCGGAAGCGGCGCCGCCGTCGATGCCGACGTCGGTGCCCTCCCCGTCCGCCGTGCCGTCGGCCACCAGCCGCCCCGCCCGCTCGTCGTCCACCGGGAGCTCGTCGGGCTGCTCGCGGCGCAGCCGCTCGTCGAGGCTGTCGCCGCCGCGCATCCCGGCTCCGGTGACACCGTCCTCGTCGAGGCCGTACGGGCGGTCCGGGGGCACGTAGCCCGCGTCGAGCGCGTCGGCGCCGCCGGCAGGCCCGTCGAGGGTCTCGGCGTTGTCGAGCTGGACGGCGGCCCCCAGGTCGGGGGACTGCGGCTGCTGGTCGTCGGGGTGGGCCATGGCGGCGGTGTACCCGGACCGCGCCGGGGCCACACCCTGGCCCGTCATCCGATGTGGTCTGATCCGGGCATGACATCGGCGCGGCCGTCCGGGCCCATCCGGACGAGGGACGCCGCCGCGACCCGCCGCGCGCTCCTCGCCGCGGGGCGGGAGCTGTTCGCGTCGGAGGGCTTCGACCGCACCACGGTCCGCGCGGTGGCCGAGCGGGCCGGGGTCAACCAGGCCCTGCTGTTCCGCTACTTCGGCAACAAGGAGGGCCTGTTCGCGGAGGCCATCCGCGACGACGCGCTGGAGGTGCTGGAGGCGGGCCCCCGTCGCGACCTGCTGGAGCGCACCGTCGCGACGTTGTTCCACGCCTCGTCCGCCGCGGACGCCGAGCCGCTGCTGGCCGTGCTGCGGGGGGCGAGCAGCTCGCAGATCGGCGCCGAGGTGCGCCAGCAGCTCGCCGACTCCTACGTCTCCGCTTTCGCCGACCTGGTGGACACACCCGACCGGGCCGACGCCGTGCTGCGCGCCGAGCTGTTCCTGAGCTGGCTGCTGGGGATCTCCCTGTCGCGCTCGGCCGACCTGCCCGGGCACAGCCTCGACGAGGTAGCGGCGCAGGCCCACCTGCTGAGAGCGGCTCGGGCCCTGCTCGGGCCCCTCCCCGCCACCCTCGCCACTGATCCACCGGGTTCCTAGCGTCGCCACCGACGGCCGCCGGGGGCGGTCAGCCCGTGAGCTCCTGGCACAGCGTCCAGAGGCGTTCCCGGTCGGCGGGGGTCTCCCGCGTCCACGGCACGTAGTGCTCGGGCCGGGCCCGCCGGTCGTGCCAGAAGCGCCCGGTGCCGATCACCGCGGCGGGTGCGGCGCTGAGCCACACGGCGGTGTCGGCGCCCTCGTCCGGGGTGCGCAGGAGCGGCCCGACGACCGTGCGGAACGCGGGCAGCGAGCTGGTGACCCCGGGGGTGTCGGCCCAGCCGGGGTGCGTGGCGTGCACCGACACCCCGGACGCCGCGAGCCGGTCGGCCCACAGCCCGGTGAGCACCACCTGCATCCGCTTGGTGCGGGCGTAGGCGGCGGTGCCGCTGTAGGGCACCTTCGTCGACTCGACGTCGTCGAGCTCCAGCTTCTGCGCGTACATCCCGCCCGACGAGACGAACACGACCCGGCCGTCCGGGGCCAGCGACGGCGCGAGCAGCGAGGTGAGCAGGTGCGGGCCGAGCACGTGGGTGGCGAACGCCAGCTCGTGCCCCTGCGGCGAGAGCGTCCGGGACGGCGGCAGCACCCCCGCGTTGTGGATCAGCACGTGGGGCCCGGTGTCGGCCAGCTCCTTCGCGGCGCGGCGCACGTCGTCGAGGTCGGACAGGTCGCACAGCGTCACGTGCAGGTCCGCGCCCGGGACGGCGGCCGCCACCGCGTCGCGGGCCGCGGCGCCGCGCCCGGCGTCGCGGACGACGAGGTGCACGGTGGCGCCCAGCCGTGCGAGGCCCTCCACCGTCGCGAGGCCGAGCCCGGAGCTCGCCCCGGTGACGAGGACGACGCGGCCGCGCAGGGCGTCGGGGGCGGGGTCGCCGCGGTCGCCGACGAAGCCCGCGGAGCGCAGCAGGTAGCCCAGCCGCGAGTAGCCGGGCGCGATGGTGCGGTCGAGAACGGTGTCGACGATGCGCGCGAGCATGATTGCGTCTCCCTGTTCCGGTGATTGCCCACTAGCCTGCCCGGATGGGCAGAACTGCGCTCCTCGTGGGCACCTCCGACGGCACGCGGCTGGTCGGGCAACGCTGGACGGTCGACGGGGAGGCGCGGGCCGCGCTCGTCCTCGTCCACGGGATGGGCGAGCACTCGCTGCGCTACGACCGTGTGGGCAAGGCGCTGGCCGCCGCCGGCATCGAGGTACTGGCCGTCGACCAGCGCGGGCACGGCCGCACCGCGGGCATCTCCGGCGAGCCGCTGGGTTCGCTGGGCAAGCCCGGCTGGGACGGGCTCGCCGCCGATCTCGCCCTGGTGGTGCGCAGCACCCGCGGGGAGCGGCCGGAGATCCCGATCGTCGTGCTCGGCCACAGCATGGGCTCCTGGGTGGTGCAGCAGTACCTGCTGGAGCACTCCGACGACATAGCCGCCGCCGTGCTCACCGGCACCGCCGCGCTCGACCAGGTGGTGACGGTGGTCGACCCCACCAAGGAGGTGGACCTCAGCGCGTTCAACGGGCCGTTCGCCCCGGCCCGCACCGACTTCGACTGGCTCTCGCGCGACGAGCAGGAGGTGGACGACTACGTGGCCGAGCCGCTGTGCGGCTTCGGCCTCGACACCGACGCCACCGTGGGCATGGTCGCCGCGGCGCCCCGGCTCGCGGACGTGTCCTCCCTGCGCAAGGGCCTGCCCGTCTACATCGCGGTGGGCTCGGCCGATCCCGTCAACGCGGGCGGCGCCTGGCTGGCGCCGCTGCTGGAGCGCTACGAGGCCGCGGGGGTCGACCTCACCACGAAGGTCTACGACGGCGCCCGCCACGAGGTGTTCAACGAGACCAACCGCGACGAGGTGGTGGCCGACCTGATCACCTGGCTCGACGCGAAGCTCGCCTAGCGTTCGACGTGCACCTGAACGGACCGGCCGTCCCCGGACAGCCAGCCCTTCTTCTCCGCGTAGCCGGTCATGGCGCTCCAGCGCTCCGCCCAGTCGGGCGCCGTGGCCAGCAGCGCGGCGCGGGAGCGCAGCACCGCGAGATCCAGGTGGGCGTTGTCGGAGTCCACCAGCTCCCCGGTGCCCGTGGTCCTCAGCGCCGTGCGCAGGGCCGCCTCGTCGAGATCGGTCTCCAGGTGCAGCCGGCCGCAGTCGTCGGCGTCGCTCACGACGGCGCCGTCCTTCCCCACTCGCACGATCATGGCCATAGTCTTCCACCCGTGGCACTCCCCGAGGAGATCTCGGTGGTCACCGTCGGGCGGGCAGCCCGCTCACCGGCTGATCAGGGGGACCGGCGGCGCTCCCACCAGTACACCTGACGCTCCTCGCAACCCGCGGCGTCGCGCAGGGAGCAGGTTCCGCAGTAGAGCGGCTCGCCTGCGCGGCGCGGGAACCGCTCCCGGTAGGCCCGCGTCTCGGCGTCCAGCGTGGCCGGGTCGGGCTCGGGGCCCGGCGGGGTCTGGTAGCTGAGGCAGCAGCCCGCCTTGCGTCCGAGGTAGAGCGGGCCGATGGCGGTCTCGGCCACCCGCACCGTCGGGCGCTGCCGCCACGGCGCGCCGGGCGCGTCCAGCGCGGCCCGCACCGCGTCGACGGCGCGCTGGTCCACGGGCAGCCCGGGGACGTGGAGCACGGCCGAACCCACGCCGTCGGCCACCTCCGTCCACGCCGCGGACCGCCCGACGCGGCCGAGCCGCCGGCAGGCCTCCACCAGTGGCCCCGCCACGTCGACCAGTGCCGCCAACGCCGGCGCCGTCGGGTCCTCGACGACCCGGACCCCGTCCATCCCCGCCCACGGATGCCCGGCGGCGACGGCCACGGCGACCGGGCCGGGATCGACACGCCCGGGCCTGCCGTCGGCCTCCACCCGCCACCGCACCGCGTCGGCCTCCACGAGCAGCCCGGCCGACGCCGTCGCCAGCGTGAATGCGACGGCACCGGCGAGCTCCCCCGCCACCCAGCTGACCAGCCACTTCGCCGCGGCGGCCGGGGTCGCGTCGTACTCGCCGACCAACCGGGCGTGCACCGCGGGCAGGGAGGCGAGCACCGCCTCCGGGCCCGCCCAGCTACCCGTGGACCCGGCCGCGTCGTAGCGACCCGTGAAGACCGGCAGCTGCGCGGCGAACCACCGCGACGGCGACGGGGCGGCGAGCAGGAGATCGGAGGCACTCACGCCGTCAAATTAGGACAGCCTTGCCTCATACGACCAGTCCGAGCAGCAGGACGAACACCAGCCCGACCACGGAGATGATCGTCTCCATCACCGACCACGTCTTGATGTTCTGCCCGACACTCAGCCCGAAGTATTCCTTGACCAGCCAGAACCCCGCGTCGTTGACGTGGGAGAAGAACAGCGAGCCGGCGCCGATGGCCAGCACCAGCAGCGAGGTCTCCCCCGGGTCGAGGGTGCTGACGAGCGGCGCCAGGATCCCCGCCGCCGTCACGGTCGCGACCGTCGCCGAGCCGGTGGCCAACCGGATCAGCACCGCGATGAACCACGCCAGCAGCAGCACGGAGACACCGCTGCCCGCCACGAAGCCGGCGATGAGGTCGCCGATCTTGGTGTCCACCAGCGTCTGCTTGAACCCGCCACCCGCCGCGACGATGAGGAGGATGCCCGCGATCGGCGGCAGCGACTTCTCGATCGACGACGAGACGCCGCGCACGCCCATCCCGCGCCCGAGCGTGAACATCGCGACGACGACGGCGATCAGGAGCGCGATCAGCGGCGTGCCGACGAAGTCGAAGACCCCCCGCATCAGGTCGCCCTTGGCCGTGAAGATGTCGACCAGCGCCTTGCCCATCATGAGGACGACGGGCAGCAGCACGGTGGCCAGCGTGAGGCCGAACGTGGGCCGGACGCGCGTCTCGACGGCCGTGCCCCCGCCGGACGGGGCCTCGGAGAACAGTTCCGGCGCCGGCACGTCCACCCACCGCGCGGCGACGCGGGCGAACAGCGGCCCGGCGATCGCGATGGTCGGGATGGCGATGAGCACGCCGAGCCCGAGCGTCAGCCCGAGGTTCGCGTTGAGCGCGGCCACGGCCACGAGGGGGCCGGGGTGCGGCGGGATGAACCCGTGCATCGCCGACAGGCCGGCGAGTGCGGGGATGCCGACCGCGATGATCGACAGTCCGGAGCGCCGGGCCACCAGGAAGATCACGGGCATCAGCAGCACGAGGCCGATCTCGAAGAACATCGGCAGCCCGATCAGGGCCCCGACCAGCGCCATCGCCCACGGCAGCGTGCGCGTGCTGGAGCGTCCGATGATCGTGTCGACGATCTGGTCGGCCCCGCCGGAGTCGGCCAGCAGCTTGCCGAACATCGCGCCGAGCGCGATCAGCGTGCCGACGCTCGCGGCGGTGTCGCCGAACCCCTTGGAGAAGCCCGTGACGGCGTCGCCCACGGGCCTCCCGGCGATCGCGGCGACGACCAGCGAACCGACGGTCAGCCCCAGGAACGGATGGACGTGGAAGCGTGTGATGAGCAGGACGATGACGGCGATGCCGACGAGCGCGGCCGCGATGAGCTGGAACGCCACGGTCAGACCTCCGATCCGGTGGTGACGGCGAGGTAGTCCTCGACGAGCTCGTCGACGGTCCGGTCGAGGCCCAGGGCCACGCCGTTCTCGTCGGGGCCGAGCGGTTCGAGGGTGGCGAACTGCGAGTCGACGAGGCTGGCCGGCATGAAGTGCCCGAGGCGGCCCTGCACCCGGCGGGCGACCACCTCGGGGCTCCCGTCGAGGTGCACGAAGAACTGTGTGGGCGCGGCGTCGCGGAGGACGCCGCGGTAGGAGCGCTTGAGCGCCGAGCAGCTGACCACTCCGCCGCCGTCGGCGTGCGCGGCCAGCCAGGCGCCGATGGTGTGCAGCCAGGGCAACCGGTCGGCGTCGTCGAGCGGCACTCCGGCGGCCATCTTGGCGACGTTCTCCGGCGGGTGGAAGTCGTCGGCGTCGGCGAACGGGACGCGCAGACGCTGGGCCAGCGCGGCGCCGACGGTGGTCTTGCCGGAGCCGGAGACGCCCATGACGGTGAGCAGCGGCGGCGAGGGTGGGACGTGCATCGTTGCGGTCCTCTCGTGAACGGTGTCCCCAGAGTCCGCTTATAAGTACTACTTTTGCAAGACTGGATCGGTTTAGATATTACGAATTGCTGATGCGGTGCCAGGATGAGCCGGTGACGCTCCCGCAGAACGGACTGCACGCCGACATGCTCGACCGGATCGGCGTGCTGCTGGCCTCGGGCGAGCTCGCCGAGGGCCAGGTCCTGCGGGCCGACGACCTGGGGGTGCGTTTCGGCGTCTCGCGCACCGTCGTCCGCGAGGCCGTGCGCGTCCTGGAGTCGATGGGCATGGTCAGCAGCCGCCGCCGCGTGGGCACCACCGTCGCGCCGCGGTCGCGCTGGAACGTCTACGACCCCCTGCTCATCCGCTGGCGCCTCGCCGGCCCCGGCCGCGACGACCAGCTGCGCTCGCTCTCGGAGCTGCGCGCCGGGTTCGAGCCGGTGGCCGCCCGCTACGCCGCGGGGCGCGCCACCCCCGAGCAGTGCGGGGCGCTCACCGGCGCCGTGATGGACATGGCGGTGCACGGCCGCTCCGGCGACCTCGACGCCTACCTCGACGCCGACGTCCGCTTCCACCGCGCCCTGCTGGAGGCCACGGGCAACGAGATGCTGGCCGCACTGGCCGACGTCGTGACCGAGGTGCTCACGGGCCGCACCCACCACGGCCTGATGCCCGCCCTCCCGGAGCCGGCCGCGATCCGCCTGCACGGCGACGTGGCGGAAGCCGTGGGGTCCGGCGACGCCGACGCCGCGGAACGGGCCATGCGGGCGATCATCAGCGAGGCCGCCGGGGCGATGCTGGGGCCGGACCAGGCGGTCGGTGGTCGCGGGACCCGACCATGAGCGGGAGAGGCTGCCTGCGCCCTCCGCGCCGGGCAGGATGACCCCCATGGAGCTGCCCCCCGGACTGACCGTGACGCAGAAGGCCGCACTGTGCCTCGGATCGGACTTCTGGCACACCGCCCCGGTCCCCGGGCACGGCATCGAGGCGATCATGGTCTCGGACGGCCCGCACGGCCTGCGCGCCCAGCCCGAGCAGGGCGACCACGTGGGGCTGTCCGGCAGCACCCCCGCCACCTGCTTCCCGACCGCGTCGGCGCTCGGCTCGTCGTGGGACGTGGGGCTGGCCCGGGAGATCGGCGCCGCGATCGGGGTGGAGGCGCGCGAGCAGGGCGTGGCCGTGGTGCTCGGGCCGGGCGTCAACATCAAGCGCTCGCCGCTGTGCGGCCGCAACTTCGAGTACCTCTCCGAGGACCCCCTGCTCGCCGGGCACCTCGGGGCCGCGCTGGTGGAGGGCCTGCAGTCCCAGGGCGTCGGCGCGTCGGTGAAGCACTTCGCCGCCAACAACCAGGAGACCGACCGGCTGCGCGTGAGCGCCGACGTCGACGAGCGCACGCTGCGCGAGATCTACCTGCCCGCGTTCGAGCACGTCGTCACGACGGCGGGGCCGTGGACGGTGATGTGCGCCTACAACAAGGTGAACGGCGAGTACGCCTCCCAGCACCACTGGCTGCTCACCGACGTGCTGCGCGGCGAGTGGGGCTTCGACGGGCTCGTCGTCTCGGACTGGGGCGCCGTGCACGACCGCGTCGCCGCCCTGGTCGCGGGGCTGGACCTGGAGATGCCGCCCCACCTGGGCGTGAGCGACAAGGCCATCGTCGACGCCGTGGCCGACGGGTCCCTGGACGAGGCCGTGCTCGACACGACGGTGGGCCGCGTGCTCGGCCTCGTTGAACGCGCCCGCTCCCGGCAGCCCGCCACGGTGGACGTCGCGACGACTGCCGGGGCCCACCACGCCCTCGCCCGCCGGGCCGCCGCCGACTGCACGGTGCTGCTGCGCAACGACGACGGCGTGCTGCCGCTGGTCGACCGGCCCGGGCTGCGGGTCCTCGTGGTCGGCGAGTTCGCCCGCACCCCGCGCTACCAGGGCGCCGGCAGCTCCCAGGTGAACCCGACGCGGGTCGACAACGCCCTCGACGCGCTGCGCGCCGCGCTGCCGTCGGCGGAGATCACCTTCGGCGGCGATGCGGCCGGCTCGGACGTGATCCTCGCCTTCCTCGGCCTGCCGCCGGAGGCCGAGTCGGAGGGATTCGACCGCACCCACATCGACCTGCCCCCCGAGCAGCTCCGCCTGGTCGCCGACCTCGCCGAGTCCGGCGTGCCGATCGTCGCCGTCCTCGCCAACGGCGGGGTCGTGCGCACCAGCACGTGGGAGCACCACGTCGCGGCCGTCGTCGAGTGCTGGCTGGGCGGCCAGGCCGCGGGCTCGGCCGTGGCCGACGTGCTGACCGGCGCCGTCGACCCCGGCGGCCGGCTCGCCGAGACGATCCCGCTGCACCTGCTGGACCACCCGTCGTCGCTCAACTTCCCGGGCGAGGAGGGCCACGTCCGCTACGGCGAGGGCGTGTTCGTCGGCTACCGCGGGTTCGACGCCACCGAGCGCGACGTCGCCTACCCGTTCGGCCACGGCCTGTCCTACACGACGTTCGCCCACCGCGACCTCACCGTCACGACCACGGGCACCCACGACGGCGGCGACCTGGCGCTGACCGTGGAGGTCACCGTCGGCAACACCGGCGCCCGCGCCGGGCGCGAGGTGGTGCAGCTCTACGTCGGCGACCCGGAGTCGACCGTGGCCCGGCCGCCGCGCGAGCTGAAGGGCTTCGCGAAGGTGACGCTGGCGCCCGGCGAGGAGCAGCGCGTCACGTTCACCCTCGGTGCGCGCGACCTGTCGTACTGGTCGACGGAGTTCGGGCGCTGGGTGCTGGAGGGCGGCGAGTTCGGGATCGCGGTGGGCGCATCGTCGCGGGATCTGACGCAGCGCGCCACCGTCACCGTCGACGCCATCCCGCCGCACCGGCCGTTGACCGGGATGTCGACGCTGCAGGAGTGGTTGGCCGATCCGGAGGGCGCCGCGGCGCTCGTCGCGGCCGTCGGCACCGGCCCCGACGGCCGCCCGCTCGGCGTCCTCGGCAACGCGGAGATGCTCCCCGTGATCGGCAACTTCCCGCTCGCCGTCCTCGCCGCGTTCACCGGCCTCGGGATCGACGCCGACGCGCTCGCGAAGCTCGGGGTGGAGTAGCCCGAACGGACCTGGGTGGACGAACGAACGGCGCACGGAAGCGTCCACGACGCCGACGACCGGCCCATCGGACGAGCCGAGCGGCAGATTGGACCGAACGGGTGACGACCGGCGAGCGGGCGAACAGCATCTAGAGGGCCTTTTCCTCGAGGAGTAGTAATGCAGCTCCACTCCGTCATGCATTGGAGGGTCGTTCGATCGTGGAACCCGCCCACCCGTACCGGTCCCGCCGTGGACCGGTCCACCCGGTCTCCGTCGCCGAGCTCGTGTCGCTGCACACCGGGCCGCCGGGGACCCCGGAGCGGGTGTCGGCGACGGGCGCTCCGCTCTCTGTGGGCGCGCTGCTGCGCCGCGAGGGCCGCGCACCCCACGCGTTCGACCGCCCGACGGTGCCCCGCGGCCACTCCCGGCCACCGGAGGAGCCGCCCGCCGCGCCGCCCGCCCAGGGCTCCCGAAGGGCGTCGGCGGCCACCGGGGCGCTGCTGATGGTGGGTGCCGTCCTCGGCACCGCCGTGGTTGAGCAGTCGGTCGTGTCCCTGCCGGAGGCCTCACCGGAGCTCGGCGAGCCGGCGGGCGACGCTCCCGCGCCGGCGCCCGCCCGCCCGGCGCCGTCCGCGGGCCGGACGGTGCCTGTGTCCTTCGCCGGCCCGCTGACCAGCGAGGTCCCGGTCACGACGTTCGACCTGCCGGTCGCCTCCGGCGCGTCGATCGGACGCGGGGCGCTCGGCGGTGCGCCGACCGGGACGCCGACCGGGACGCCGACCGGCCCGACCGCCCCCGGTGCGGCCGGGGCCCCACCGGTCGTCACCCCACCCGTCGCCACCCAGCCCGACGTCGTCATCCCGCAGCCGCGTCCACCCGTCGAGACCCCGCCGGCCGGCGCGGGGCCGGTCGTCATCGGCCCGGTCGCGATCGGCCCGGTCGGCCCGGCGCCGGCCGGAACCCCGCCTCCGCCGCTGGTGACCGTGACCCCTCCCGGGGTGGGGAGGCCGGTCGTCGAGCTCCCGCCGGTGACGGCGCCGACGGTGCTCGGCCCGGTCACGACCCCCGGCGTGTCGGCCTCCCCCGTGGCGGTCACCCCGCCGGCCGTGGCCGTGTCCACATCGGACGGTCTGGCTGTGACGACCACGCCCGCCGAGGTGGTGACGCCGGACGTCGGGGTCGGGCCCGTGGCGGCCGGCCCCGTCGCGCTGTCCCCGACCACGGTGGGCCTGCCGGACGTGGCCGTCTCGCCCGCGAAGGTCGACCTCGCACCCGGCGGTGCGGGCGTCACCCTGCCGTCGGTGGCCGTGTCGCCGACGGCCCTCACCACGCCGGACCTGAAGGTCGGCGCGGCCGAGGTGCCCCTCCCCGACGTCACGCTCCCGGCCGTGAGGGTGCCGGCGGTCTCGCTGCCGGTGCCGGAGCCGGTGGCGAAGGCCGTCGAGCCGGTGGCGGAGACCGTCACCCAGGTCGCCGAGCCCGTGGTCGCGGCCGTCGAGCCGGTGGCGAAGGCCGCGGCCGAGCCGGTCACCGCCGTGACCGGTGCGGTCGGCGGCCTCCTCGGCGGGAAGAAGTAGCGCCTATGTCGACACGCACACGCACCCGCGGTTCATGCCCCGCGAGGTGGTGATCGCACAGAAGCGCAGGCCGATGGGATCGTGGTCCTCGAGCGGGTGCGGGCAGGCGTCGCAGGTGGGAACGGGGAGGGCGGGAACATCGGGAAGGTCGGTGTCCGGGCTGGTGGTCATGCGTCGTCTCGTTCCGTCGTGGAGGCGCGCAGGGGTGCCCCGATGGTGTGCAGGTGGCGCAGGACGTCGGCGTAGGAGCGCACCAGCGAGCAGTGCGTGTAGCCGATCCCGCGCTCGACGCAGAACGCCTCGATGAGTGGCTGCGCGCGGCGCAGGTTGGGCCGCGGCATCGTCGGGAAGAGGTGGTGCTCGATCTGGTAGTTCAGCCCGCCGAGAGCGGCGCCGGTCCAGCGTCCGCCCACGTCACGGGAGGTCAGGATCTGCCGGTACATGAAGCTGGTGGTGTCGCCGGCCGACATCGTCTCCATGCCCTTGTGGTTCGGGGCGAACGAGCACCCCATGTAGAGCCCCCACAGGCACTGGTGCACCGCGACGAACGCGAGGGCCAGCGGCCACGGCAGCACCACGAACACCGCCGCGAGGTAGACCACCACGTGGGCGACCACGAGCACCCGCTCGAGCGTGCGCCGCCTCAGATCGCCCCGGAACGCGGCGTCGAGGCTCGCCCAGTGCAGCGCGAACCCCTCCAGCAGCAGGAGCGGGAAGAACAGGTACGCCTGGTGCCCGGCCGTCCAGTGCCGCAGCCCCCGCCGGCCCCGGCTCTGGTTCTCGGTGAAGGCCAGGATCGGGATGTCGAGGTCGGGGTCGGAGTCCTCGTTGTTGGGGTGGGCGTGGTGGCGGTTGTGCTTGGCCACCCACCAGCCGAAGCTCAGCCCGACGAGCGCGGCGTTGAGGTGCCCGACCGTGTCATTGGCCCGCTTGCCGCGGAAGATCTGCTTGTGGCCGGCGTCGTGGCCCAGGTAGGACAGCTGCGTGTAGACCACCGCGAGCGCGACGGCCACACCGAGCTGCCACCAGCTGTCGCCCAGCGCCGCGAACAGCACCCAGAGGCCTGCGAACGCGGCGAGCGTGGCGGCGAGAGAGAGCGCGTAGTAGCCGTAGCGGCGGTCCAGCAACCCGACGGCGCGGATCGTGCGGGACAGTTCGCCGTACTCGACCTGACCCCGATCGGAGGTGATCGTGGCAGTGGTACTGGCCTGGGTACTGGCCTGGGTACTGGCCTGGGTAGTGGCCTGGGTCATCCAAGACCTTCCGCGTAGCGCCGAATGGCGCACCGGGGTCTCGGGCGAAGCCACGTCGCGAGGCACGCGACCATGGCCCACACTACCGGGTGACCGCTGGGAGGGCGCGTGGACGCGGAACGTCTGAGGGAGGAACACGAGTCGACGGCCGGGCGGATCGCCTCGCTGGCCCGGCAGGTCGACGCGCTCGCCGAGCAGCAGGCGCTGACCACGCACGACGACGAGCACGATCCCGAGGGTGTGACGATCGGCTTCGAACGCGCCCAGCTGCAGGGGCTGCTGGCCGGCGCCCGCCGCGACCTCGACGCCCTGGATCGGGCGTCGAGGCGCCTGGCCGAAGGCACCTACGGCCGGTGCGTCTTCTGCGGCGAGGCCATCCCCGACGCCCGGCTGGAGGCTCTGCCCGCCGTCGAGACCTGCCTGGCCTGCTCGGGGCGGCGCGTCGACCCGAGGAGAGTCAGCCCAGCGTGAACGGGTCGCGGGTGCCGCCCGTCAGCTCCACCCACACCGACTTGTTCTCCAGGTACTCGTCGAGCGCGCCCACGCCGTTCTCGCGGCCCAGCCCGGACAGCCCGAACCCGCCGAAGGGCACGCTGGGGCTCACCACCCGGTAGGCGTTGATCCACACCGTGCCCGCGCGCAGCTTCGCGGCGACCCGGTGGGCGCGGTGCACGTCCTTCGTCCAGACGGCTCCGGCCAGGCCGTACGGGGTGTCGTTGGCGAGCTTGAGCGCGTCCTCCTCATCGGTGAACGTGTAGGCCGAGAGCACCGGCCCGAACACCTCCTCGCGCACGATCGTCGACTCCGCGGTGACGCCGGTGAGTACCGTGGGCTTGACGAACAGCCCGCCGAGCCCCTCGTCGGCCGCGCCGCCGTAGGCCACCGTGGCGCCCTCGGACTCGGCCGTCTTCAGGTAGCCCAGCACCTTCTCGTACTGCGGCCGGTTGGCGACCGGACCCATCTCGGTCTCGGGGTCGTTGGGGTCGCCGAGCCGGATCTGCGCCGCCCGCGCCGCCACCAGCCGCACGAGCTCGTCGTGGACGTCGGCGTGCACGATCAGCCGGGAGCCCGCCATGCAGGTCTGCCCGGTGGCCGCGAACACGCCCGCGACCAGGCCGTTCGCGGCGGCCTGCAGGTCGGCGTCGGGGAAGACGATCTGAGGGCTCTTGCCGCCGAGCTCCAGGGTGACCTTGTTCAGATTCTCCGCCGCCGCGTGGGCGACCGCGCGGCCGGTGGCCGTCGAGCCGGTGAACGCGATCTTGTCGACGCCCGGGTGGCCCGCCAGCGCCGCGCCCGTCTCGCGGGAGAGACCGCTCACGACGTTGACGACGCCGGGCGGGAAGCCGGCCTGCGCGAACAGCTCCGCGAACCCCAGCGTGGAGGCCGGCGAGTGCTCCGACGGCTTGACGACGAACGTGCATCCCGCGGCCAGGCCGGGGGCGAGCTTCCAGGTGAGCAGCAGCAGCGGCGAGTTCCACGGCGTGATCGCACCGACCACGCCGACCGGCTCGCGGCGGGTGTAGACGAGGTAGTTCGGGTTGGGCGTCGGGATCTGGCGGCCCTCGATGGTGGCCGCGAGCCCCGCGTAGTACTGGTACCAGCCGCCCAGGCCCGTGAGCTGGCCGATCATCTCGCGGTAGAGCTTGCCCGAGTCGTTGACCTCCAGGCGCGCGAGCCGCTCGGCGTTCTCGGTGATGAGGTCGGCCAGCCGGCGCAGCAGGGCCGCGCGGGCGAACCCGGTGAGCTGCCCCCACTCCCCGTCCAGCGCCGCGCGGGCGGCGGTGACGGCGGCGTCCACGTCCGCCGGACCGCCGTCGGGCACCGTGGCCCAGGCCTCGCCCGTGTAGGGGTTCTGCGACTCGAACGTCGCACCCGACGCCGCGTCCACCGGCTCCCCGCCGATCAGCATCCGGAACCGCTCCAGCTCAGCCATGTGAAGTCCTCCTCGACCACGTGCCGTAGCCCACACTGTCGTCATGCGACTGCGCATGGGCAAGGTGCAGGCTCCGGGCGACGAGCCCGTGACGATGCTGGAGCTGTTCTTCGACCTGGTCTTCGTCTTCGTGATCACGCAGATCACCACCCTGATCACCGCCTCCGACGGCTGGACGGGCTACGGGCACGCGGCCCTGGTCCTGCTGGTCACGTGGTGGATGTACGACGGGTTCGCGTGGCTGGCCAACAACGTCTTGCCCACCGCCACCCGCCTGCCGATGCTGCTGGCGATGACGTGCTTCCTCGCGATGGCCGCGGTGGTGCCCGACGTGTTCGACACCGGGGCGTGGATCTTCGGCGTCAGCGTGCAGGGATCGCTGGGCCGCCCCCTGGTGCTCGGCGCGTTCGTGCTGGCGATGGTGCTGATCAGCGCGCTGTGGTGGGTCTACTTCGGCACGGGTGACGACGAGCGCGGGCTGCACGCCGTGGAGGCCGCGCCCGCCGACCGGCGGGCCGGGCTGTGCCTGCGCGCGTTCGGCCACGACCACCTGCTGCACATCACCGGGCTCGTGCTGGTGGCGGCCGGGCTGCACGAGATCGTCCACGATCCGGCCCACCACCCCTCGTGGGCGTTCGCGATCACCTGTTCCGGCGGCGTCGCGGCGTTCCTGCTCGGCCAGGCCGGGTTCCGCCGGACGCTCGGCACCGGGCCGGTCGGTGTGCTCCTCACCGGTGCCCTGCTCGCAGTGGCCCTCGCTCCACTGGGCGTGCTGGTCGCCGGGTTCGCGCAGCTGGTGGGGCTGGCCGTGGTGGCGGCCGGGGCGGCGGCGCTGATGGTCCGGCAGCACTCCCCCGTCGCGGCCTGATGGCGCGCTCCCCCTCCGGCGAGTCCGTGCTCGAGCGCGCGGTGCGGATCTTCGAGGCCTTCACGCCCGGGGAGACGGCGCTGCGCGTCGCGGACATCGCGCGGCGCGCCGGGCTGCCGCCGGCCACGGCATCACGCATGGTGGCGGAGCTGGTGGAGCACGGCCTGCTCGCCCGCGACGACGACCGGCGCGTCCGGGTCGGGGTGCGGATGTGGGAGCTGGCGCTACGTGCGTCACCCACGCTGAGCCTGCGCGACGCGGCCATGCCGTTCCTGGAGGACCTGCACGCCGTGGTCGGCCACCACGTGCAGCTCGGTGTCCTCGACGGCGACGAGGTGCTCTTCGTCGAGCGGCTCTCCGCCCCCGGCGCCGTCATCAACTACACGCGCATCGCCGGGCGGCTGCCGCTGCACGCGTCGTCGTCGGGACTGGTGCTGCTGGCCCACGGGCCCCGTGAGCTGCAGGAGAAGGTGCTGGCCGGGCCGCTGCCCGGCTACACCGCATACACGATCACGACCCCGGCGCGGCTGCGCGCGACACTCGCCGGCGTGCGGCGCGACGGCCACGCGTTCTGCCCCGGCCACATCCATCCCGACGCGCTGGGCGTCGCGGTTCCGGTGCGCGCGGGCGGCCGGGTGGTGGCCGCGGTGGCGGCGATCGTCCCCAACGACGCGGACGGCCGCGCGGTCGTCCCGGTGCTGGGGGCGACGGCCCGTGGGATCGGGCGGACGCTCATTCAATGAGATGTGTGTCGCGGCGGACGGCCCCGCCACGGCATCGTCGGCGCATGGACACGCTCGCGGTGACGGAGCTCGTGGTATCCGAGAAGGCCGAGGTCGCCGACGGCGTCGTCAGCCTGGTGCTGGCCCGTCCCGACCGGCTGCGGCTGCCCGACTGGACCCCCGGCGCGCACATCGACCTCGTGCTCCCCGACGGCACCGTCCGCCAGTACTCGCTCTGCGGCGACCGCTGGGACGCCCACACCTACCGCGTCGGCGTCCTGCGCGAGCCCTACGGCCGCGGCGGCTCCGCGTTCGTGCACGACGAGCTGCGCGTGGGCGACCGGGTCGGCGTCGGCGGGCCGCGCAACCACTTCCCGCTCGTGCCGTCCGCCCGGTACCTCTTCATCGCCGGGGGGATCGGGATCACGCCGCTGCTGCCGATGATCCGGCAGGCCACGGTGCTCGGCGCGGAGTGGGACCTCGTCTACGGCGGACGGCGGCGGGCGTCGATGGCGTTCGTGGACGAGCTCGGCCCGTCGGACCGGGTCCATCTCGTGCCCGAGGACGAGCAGGGCCTCATCGACCTTCCGGCCTGGCTCGGCACGCCCCGCGACGGCGTGCGCGTCTACTGCTGCGGCCCCGCGCCGCTGCTCGCCGCCGTCGAGGAGGCGTGCGCCGCGTGGCCACCGCACACCTTGCGCGTCGAGCGCTTCACCGCACAGGAGCAGGGCCCGCCGGTGCGCAGCACGCCGTTCGCGGTGGAGCTGGCCCGGACCGGCGCGACGGTGACCGTGGACCCGTCCGTGTCGGTGCTCGAGGCCGTCCGCGCCGCCGGGGCCGCCGTCCTCTCGTCGTGCCGGGAGGGCACGTGCGGCACGTGCGAGACCGGCGTCGTCTCGGGCGTGCCCGACCACCGCGACTCCATCCTCGACGACGCCGACCGCGCGGCCGGCGACTGCATGTTCGTCTGCGTCTCCCGCTCGATCGGCGACAGATTGGTGCTGGACCTGTGATCACGCTGCTTCCCTCGACCGACGTCGACCCGTTCGGGCCCGAGGTCCTGGAGGACCCCCGGCCGTTCCACGCGCAGCTGCGCGACGCCGGGCCGGTGGTGCACCTGACCCGCTACGACACCTACGCGATGGCGCGCTACGAGCACGTCCACGCGGCCCTGGTGAACTGGCAGGGCTTCCAGTCCGGGGCCGGGGTCGGGCTGTCGAACTTCCACACCGAGAAGCCGTGGCGGCCGCCGAGCCTGCTGCTGGAGTCCGACCCGCCCGGCCACGACGCCCCCCGTCGCGTGCTGGGCGCGATCCTGAGCCAGCGGGCCCTGCGCCGGCTGCGCGAGCAGTGGTTCGCCGCCGCGGAGGAGCTCGTGGACGCGGTGCTGGCCGCCGGGCCGGAGCTCGACGCGGTTCCCGCGCTGGCCGAGGCGTTCCCGCTGCGGGTGTTCCCGGACGCCGTCGGGATCCCGGACGAGGGTCGCGAGAACCTGCTGCCCTACGGCGACTTCCTGTTCAACGCGTTCGGCCCCCGCAACGAGCTGATGGAGGCCGGCCTCGCCGACGCCGGTCGGCTCGGGGCGTGGGTGAACGAGCAGTGCCGGCGCGAGGTGCTCGCCCCCGGAGGATTCGGCGCGGCCATCTGGGCGGCCGCCGACCGTGGCGACATCACCCCCGGGCAGGCGCCGCTGGTGGTGCGCTCGCTGCTCTCGGCCGGCGTCGACACGACCGTGCAGGGCCTCGGCGCCGTGCTGCACGCGTTCGCGACCCACCCCGGGCAGTGGCGGCGGCTGCGCGCCGACCCGCGGCTCGCGCGGGTGGCGTTCGACGAGGCCGTGCGCTGGGCGTCACCGGTCCAGACGTTCTTCCGCACCGCCACCACCGAGGTCCGGGTGGCCGACACGGTGATCCCCAGCGGCCAGAAGATCCTCATGTTCCTCGGGGCCGCGAACCGCGACCCCCGCCGCTGGGCCGACCCCGACGCCTTCGACCTGGCCCGTGACCCGTCCGGCCACGTCGGCTTCGGCATGGGCATCCACCAGTGCGTCGGCCAGCACGTGGCCCGCCTGGAGTCCGAGGCCCTGCTCACGGCCCTGGCGGCGCGGGTGGAGACGATCGAGCTCAGCGGGCCCACCCGGCGCCACCACAACAACACGATGCGCGCCTGGGCGTCACTACCGATGCGCCTCGGCTAGTTGTGATGTCCCGCCACGTGGAGATCAGCCACGCGCACACCTCGGGCACGGGTGACGTCGTCCACCGTGGGGGCGAGGCTGGCCGCCCATGATCAGCGGTTCGGCGCAGAATCGGCCGGATCTGGCCGGAAACGCGCCGAACTCCTGATCATGCAGCTCGCCGCGACCGCCGCAGACCTCACCCCTCGCCACGCCAGGGACACGCCGCTCATGGAGCTGGTCGGGCAACCGGTGGAGCCGAGCCACGAGCACCGGCACGACCGTCGCCACGAGCGCGAACGGGTAGCCGTGTGACGCCGCGAGGGACTGCCGGATCAGCGGGTTGAAGGCGGCGGGACAGTTCCCGAGCTGATAGGTGAGGCCGGGGTGGAAACTGCGGATCGTGTCCGGGACATCTCGGTCAGACGAACCGGAATGACGCCCCACGCGCCCTGCACCATCACCTGCATGAGGAACGATCCGAGGCAGCGGAATCCCGCTGTCGTGGAGAGCGCGAACAACGGCACGATCGGCAGCCCGATCACCGCGGCGAACGCGATCGTGTGGCGGCGGCCGAACCGTTCCGACAACGACCCGAGGGCGCCGCCGATCGTGGCACCGATGTGGTAGATCACCGCGATCCCCGTGGCGGTGGCCGCGGAAAGGCCGGCGCCGCCGTCGTCGGTGGCCCCGGGGAACGTCGGGTAGAGCTGCCACACCTCCGGCTCGTGCACCGGGTCCGGATCAGCAGGCTGATCAGCGCCGGGACGATGCCGAGCGCGAACAGCCAGCGCCACGGCAGCCCGAGATCCGTCGTGACCAGCAACGACGCGCGCGACGCCAGCAGGTAGCCGAGCGAGTGGCCCTGCTGCAGCACGCCGGAGAAGAAGCCGCGGCGCTTCGCGGGGATCCTCTCCGCCGCCGGCGCCGCCGATGCCGTAGAGCAGGCGCAGCACCAGCAGCACCAGCAGCACCGTGAAGTCCGGCGCGTACGCGCACAGGACGCCGACCACGGAGGAGCACGTGACGTCGACGAGCAGCGGGACGCGCCGGCCCCTCCGGTCGGCCCACAGCCCGAAGATGACGGCCCCCACCGGGCTCATCAGCAGCGTGGCCGTGGTCAGGAACGCCATCTGCGTGAGCGAGACGCCGAAGTCCCCGGCGATGTCGGCGTCGACGAACACGACAATGGAGTAGTCGAACGTGTCCATCATCCGGCCGGGCAGCGCGGCGGTGAAGGAATTGCGTTGATCGGGTGTGAGCGGAGTGGCGGTCGAACCGAACATTCGCGGCACGCGACGCGCGGAAATCCGACCTCACCGGGCCGGAATCACCGTTGTCCGAACCGTCCCTTTCGACCGCGGGAACAATTCCTTCTATCGTCGGGCCATGACGCTGCGACGAGGGTGGCCGCTCGCGGCCGTGGCCGTGCTGGCCGCCCTCGCCTACGGCCGGGCGATGGTCCGCGAACCCCTGGGGCCCTACGACGCCGCCGCGGTGCGCAGCATGGCCGGCAGCTGGCACGACGTCGTCTTCGGCGCGTTCGACCCCGCAGGCACGGTCTCGCTCGACAAGCTGCCGGGCGCGTTCTGGCTGCAGGTCCTCTCGGCGCGGCTGCTGGGCGTCCACACCTGGGCGCTCGTGCTGCCGCAGGTGGCCGAGGGCGTCCTGACGGTCCTGGTGCTCCATCGCGTGGTGCGCCGCTGCGCCGGGCGGCCCGCCGGGCTCGCCGCGGCGGCGGTGCTGGCCGCCAGCCCCGCCGTCGTCGCGCTGAACCGCGGCAGCATCTCCGGCTCCCTGATGATCCTGCTCGTCGTCCTGGCCGCCGATGCCGTGGTGGGCGCCCTCCAGGACGGCCGCGCGTGGCGGCTCGCCCTCGCGGGCGTGTGGATCGGGCTGGCGTTCCAGGCGACGATGATCGAGGCGTGGCTCGTGCTGTCGGCGCTCGCGGTCGCGGTGCTCGTCGCCGCCCCCGGTCCGCTGCGGCGCCGGATCGGCGGGGTGGCCGTCGGCGGTGTCACCACCGCGGTCGTGTCGCTGCTGTGGATGGGCGCGGTGAGGCTGGTGCCCGTCGCCGCCCGCCCCTACGCGGACGGGAGCGTCACGAACTCGGTCTTCGAGCAGGTCCTCGGTTACAACGGCCTGGCGCGTGTCGGTGCGCAGAGCCCGTTGCAGGTCCTCCCCGGCCAGGGCCTCGACGTCGCCGCCGGCGCTCCCCCGGGCTGGGACCGGCTGCTCACCGGCGACCTGGGCCGCGACACCGGCTGGCTGCTGCCCGTGGCCCTCGTCGCCGCCGTCGCCCTGCTGCTGTCGCGGCGCGGCGAGCCCCGCACCGACCCGGTCCGGGCGGCCGTCCTGCTGTGGGGCGTCTGGGCGGTCACGCTCGGCGTCGCGTCCTCGTGGGCCGCCACGATCAACGGCTCCTACACGGCCGCGCTGGCGCCCGCGGTCGCCGCGCTCTGCGGGATCGGCGCCGCGACGGCGTGGGCGCACCGCGCCGAGGCCCCGACGCGGGTGGCCGTCGTGGTGGCGGTGCTCGGCGCGGCGGTCTACGGGGCCGCGCTGCTGTGGGAGTCCACCGCCCCCGCCTGGCTGCTGCCCACCCTGGTCGCGGTCTCGCTCGCCGCCCTCGTACTGGTCGCGGTCCGGGTCGAGCGGGTCGGGCTGGGGGTGGCCGCCCTCGCCGTGCTGCTGGTGCCGGCCACGGCGTCGGTGTCGCTGGTCCTTCACGGCTACGGGGCGTTCGACACGCCGTTCGAGTCGAGCACCGCGGCCCGGGGAATCCACCGGCTGTTCGTCGCCACACCGGCCCGGGCGGCTCGCCCGCTCCCGGCCCTCGGGAAGGCCCGGGCGGGGGCGCCCGACCTGCCCGCCGGGCCGTCGTCCGCCGTCACGTCGGTGGTCAGCTACCCGACGGCCCAGGAGGTGCTGCCCATCGGCGGGTCCACCGGCACCCAGCCCGTCCGACGCTCGACGGGCGGCGCGCCGACATCGCCCGCGGTGCGTTCCACCTGGTACTCGCGTTCCCGGGCGACGACCCCTGCTGGTCTGGATCGCGACGCACCGCCGGGCGGTCGACGCGCGACACCGCCGCTCAGGAGCTACTACTGCCTACCCGCCGACGCGACCGGGTGAGGAGAGCGTAGAGTTCACCACAAGGTCGTCGGTTTCGGTTGTCGTGTCATGCACGCCCATTGGGACGAGATGGTGGGCGAGTGCGATGTCACGAGGACGTCGTGTGGACCCATCTGGTCGGCCGGGACAACCCGCACAGTGCGGGGGTCCCATCGAACAGGAGTTCATCGCATGGCACAGGGCACCGTGAAGTGGTTCAACGGCGAGAAGGGCTTCGGCTTCATCTCGGTCGACGGTGGCGGCGCTGACGTCTTCGTCCACTACTCCGAGATCGACGCGGGCGGCTTCCGCTCGCTCGACGAGGGCCAGCGCGTCGAGTTCGAGGTCGGCCAGGGCGCCAAGGGCCCCCAGGCCACCGGCGTGCGCGTCGTCTGATCCACAGCACACCAGAGCCCGTCTCCCTCCGGGGAGGCGGGCTCTTTGCGTGTCAGCCCAACAGCACCGAGACGAGCCCCCTCGCCCAGTCGGCATCCGCCGGGCGTCCGGTGAAGATCGCCCGGTAGTACAACGGGCCGAGCAGCAGGTCCGCGGCCCGCTCGACGTCCGGGGCGCCTCCCCCGCGCTCCAGGATCGCCGCGAGCTGCGCGTGCCGGTCCGCGACGCAGGCGCACCCGCCCTCCTCCCCCACCCCGATGGCCGCGCGCATCACCGCGAGGGTGTCGGGATCGGCGAGGTCCGTGGCCACGTCGGCCATCCAGGTCTCGAGGTCGCCGCGCAGCGAGCCCGTGTCCGGCACGACGATGTCGCCGCTGAACCGGCTCGCCGCCACCGACGCGAGCAGCTCACCGAGCGTGCCCCAGCGCCGGTAGACCGTGGTGGGGTGCACGCCGGCCCGCGCCGCGATCACCGGCATCGTCAGCGCCTCGGGCGAGCTCTCGGTCAGCAGCTCCTCCACCGCACGGTGGACGGCGGCACGCACCCGGGCCGAGCGGCCGCCGGGACGCGGGGGAATACCTGGGGTCACGCCAGCCATTCTCCCTAACGCAACGATCGCTGCAGAACTGGGAGTGCCACATGCTGTCCCGCTCCGTCTCCTTCGTCGCCGTCACGGCGATCACGGCGCTGTTCATGGCCGCCTCCAGCGCCCCGACGCCGCTGTACGTCGTCTACCAGCAGGCCTGGGGCTTCTCCGCCGCCACGCTCACCGTCGTCTTCGCCGTCTACGTGCTGGGGCTGCTGGGCTCGGTGCTGGTGGTCGGCGCACTGTCCGACCACGTCGGACGCCGGCCCGTGCTCGCCGTGGCCCTCGCCCTGGAGATCGCGGCGCTGGTGCTGTTCCTGCTGGCCGACGGCGTCACGGTGCTGCTGGTCGCCCGGCTCGCGCAGGGCATCGCCACCGGGGCCGCGATCACCACGCTCGGCGCGACGCTGGTGGACCTCGACCCGCCGCACGCCCCCGGCCGCGCGGGCACCACCAACGGCGTGGCGACCGTGGGCGGCCTGGCCGTCGGGGCCGTCGGGTGCGGCGCGCTCGTCCGGTTCGCGCCCGCTCCCACCCACCTCGTGTACGCGCTGCTGCTGGCCGGGATGGTGGCAGCGGCCGTGGTCGTGGCCCGGATGCCGGAGACGTCGGCGCGGCGGCCCGGTGCGCTCTCCTCCCTGCGCCCCCGCGTCGGGCTGCCGGCGCGGCTGCGCCCGGAGTTCCTCGCCGTGGTCCCGACGGTGATCGCCAGCTGGGCACTGGGCGGGCTCTACCTCTCGCTCGGCCCGTCGGTGGCGGCCACCCTGTTCGGCCTGCGCGACCACCTCGTCGGCGGGTTCGTGGTGACGCTGCTGTGCGGCACGGGGGCGGTCACCGCGTTCGCGCTGCGCCACCGCGCCGTCCCCCGCGTGCTCCTGGCCTCGTCGGTCCTGCTCGCCGCCGGTACGCTGGCCACGCTCGGTGGCATCGAGGCCGGCTCGGTCGCCCTCGCCGCGGGCGGCACCGTCGTCGCGGGCGTCGGGTTCGGCGCGGCCGCGCTCGGCACCTTCGGCACGTTCGCCCGCATCGCCGCCCCGGCCGAGCGCGGCGAGCTGTTCGCGGTCGCCTACACGATCGCCTACCTGGCGTTCAGCGTCCCGGCCGTGGCCGCCGGCGTGGCCACCGGCCTGGTGGGGCTGCGACCCACCGCCGAGGTCTACGGGTCGGCCGTCGTGCTCCTGGGCGTCGCCGCGCTCGTGGCCCAGGGCCTGCTCGCCCGGAGGCTCGCGATGCAGGGGCGCGTCAGTTCGCCGGTGGCGGCCCCGCGCTCGTGAAGATCGTGATCGGGGTGCCCGCACCGACGTTGCCCTGCGGGCTCTGGCCCACCACCGTGCCGCGCGGCGAGAGCGATCCGATCATCTGCTGCGTGGACGGGTAGCCGGCCTGCTGCAGCGCCTGCGCCGCGGCCGGCCCCGCCTGTCCGATGACGAACGGCACGATCTGGCCGTGGTCGCCCTCGGTGAGGTAGGCGGGGTCCGGTCCCGGGACGGGCACGTCGGGCTGCCCGGCGAGGATCTGGTTCATGGCGTCGAAGTAGGGGGGCGCCGCCACCGTGCCGCCGAACGCGCCGTGCCCGCAGTTGCCCAGGTGCACCGGCGTGCCGGGGCAGACCTCCTGCGGGTGCGAGCCGTCGGCGAAGACGAACGACGCCGCCGCGTAGTGGTCGACGCCGCCGACGAACGCCACCGACTCGCTCTCGTTCGTGGTGCCCGTCTTGCCGATGTCGGGATGGTGCCAACCGGCGCGGGCCGCCGCGGCGGCCGAGGTGCCCTTCGTCGTGTCGGCGCTCAGGCCCGCGGCCAGGGTGTGCGCCAGCCCCGGCGACACCACCTGCTGGCACGGCTCCTGGTCGACCTGCACCGGCTTCCCGTCGCGGTCGGTGACCGAGAGGATCGGGTTGGGCGGGCACCACACACCGTCGCTCAGGATCGTGGCGGAGACGTTGGACATCTCCAGCGTGCTGACGGGGCTGTCACCGAGCGTGAACGACAGCAGCCCCTGGAAGTACCGCGACATCGGCTCGTTGTACTGCGGGTCCTTCGACTGCGGGTCGGCCGGGTCGGTGATCGGCGTGCCGCCCGCGTCGTTGGCCGCCAACGTGTGGCGCAGCCCGAGGCGCTCGGCCATCTGCACCACCGCCGGCATGCCGGTGCGCGACTCCAGCCCGACGAACGCGACGTTGGGCGAGGTGGCCAGCGCGTCCTGCAGGCTGATCGGGTTGGGGTAGCTCGTGCCGTCGTTGGCCACCGGGTAGCACCGGGTGTAGCGGTTGGTGACGGGCGGGGTGAAGCAGTCCGAGCCCGGGTTGGGCAGGGCGGAGGTGAAGCCCACGGTGCCGGCCTCGAGCGCCGCCGCCGTCGTGAAGATCTTGAACGAGGAACCGGCGCCGAACACGTTGCTCGGGTCGGCCACGATGTTGGTGGAGCGCTCCCCCTGCGTCGCGTCGGTGCCGAAGTTGCGGTTGGACACCATGGCCAGGACCTGGTGGCCGGTCTGCCCGGGCTGGATCAGCGAGAACGTGTTGGCCACGCCGTCCTGCGTGGTGGGCACGTTCTTGTCGACCGCGTCCTTGATCGTCTGGCTGGCGGCGGGGTCCATCGTGGTCTTGATCGTGTAGCCACCGGTGGAGATCTCGTCCGACGACAGGCCGGACTGCTTGAGGTAGGTCACGACGTAGTTGCAGAAGAACCCGGCGTCGGGCGCGGCGGACATGCAGGTGCTGCCCGGCACGACCGGCCCGTTCGGGACCACACCCAGCGGCGCGGACTTGGCGGTGTTCCCGGCGTCGGCGGCCAGCGAGCCGCTCTGCACCATCGCGTCGATCACGGTGTTGCGCCGCTGCAGCGCCTGCCCGGGATGCGTGTAGGGGTTGTAGAGGTTCGGGTTGTTCACCATTCCGGCCAGCAGAGCCGACTGCGGAATGGTCAGTTTGTCCGACGTGGTGCCGAAGTACGCCTTGGCCGCCGCGCCGACTCCGTACACGTTGCCGGAGAACTCCACCACGTTGAGATAACCGGTGAGAATGTCCTCCTTCGGCACGCTCTGCCCGATCTGCAGCGCGAGCTCGGCTTCCTTGACCTTGCGGGAGAACGTGTCGGCGCGGTCCTGCTGCTGGGCGGCCGGGTTCTGCCGGTCCACGACGTTGATCAGGTAGTTCTTGACGTACTGCTGGGTGATCGTCGACGCGCCCTGCGTGCTGCCGCCGGAGCTGTTGTTCAGCGCCGCGCGCAGCACGGCGCGGGGGTCCACGCCGGCGTCCTGGAAGAACCGGCGGTCCTCGATCGCGATGATCGCCGCGTCCATCGGGCGGGATATCTGCTGGTAGGTGACCGGGAGCCGGTACTGGTCGAACAGCTGGGCCAGCAGGCCGCCGTTGCGGTCGAGCACCGTGGTGACGAGCGGCATGTCGGTGGAGGTGATCTGCGAGGTGTCGACGCCGGACGCCGCGTCGTCGACCGAACCGTTGACCTGGTTGGACAGCAGACCCGCTCCGAGCACCACCGGCGAGAGCAGCCCCGCCAGCACCACACCGGCGAGCGCACAGGCCCCGAGCAGGAGGGCGAGCGACCGCCCACGACGAATCCGCGGCCTCGTGTCGTGCTGCATCCCCACGGCACAAACGTACGCCCGGCCCCCGTGCTTTGCCGGTGCCACCCGTTCCCACCTGCGACGAATCGGAATTCCGTGACGATAAGGTCGGGAGCCTGTCGGCACGTCGTCGCTGCGACGGCACGCGCGAGGACGGCACGTTCCGCGACACGGTGGTCCTCGGCGTCCCGGCCGACGGGTGGCCGACCGTGCGTGCGGTAGTCGGGCGTCACAGCGCGGGCACCCGGACCGGCCGGGATACTGGCGGTATGTCCGTCGACGTACAGGCCTCCCCTCCCGCCCGCACCGACGTCCTCGTCGTCGGGGCCGGGCCGGCCGGGGCGGCCGCCGCGGCGTGGTCCGCCCGCGCCGGTCTCGACGTGGTGCTCGCCGACGCCGCGGTGTTCCCGCGCGACAAGGCCTGCGGCGACGGGCTCACCCCCCGCGCCATCGCCGAGCTGGACAGGCTCGGGCTGGGCGGCTGGATCGACGGCCACGGCACCAACCGCGGGCTGCGCGCCGCGGGCTTCGGCCAGGAGCTGATGCTGCCCTGGCCGGGCGGGTCGCTGCCCGACCACGGCAGCGCCGTGCCGCGCCTGGAGCTCGACGCCCGCATCCGCGACGTGGCGCTCAAGGACGGCGCGGTGCCCGTGGAGGGCGCCCGCGCCGTCGACGTCACGCGCGACGGCGGGCGCGTCACCGGCGTGGTGTTCGCGGACGGCCGGACGATCGCGTGCAAGCGCCTGGTGGTGGCCGACGGCGCGAAGTCGACGCTGGGCCGGCTGCTCGGCCGCGAGTGGCACCGCGACACCGCGTTCGGGGTGGCCGCCCGCGGCTACATCAGGAGCGGTCGCAGCGACGACGAGTGGATCTCCTCGCACCTGGAGCTGCGCGGTGAGCAGAACGAGGTCCTGGCCGGGTACGGCTGGGTGTTCCCGCTCTCGGACGGCGAGGTCAACATCGGCGTCGGCACGCTGGCCACCGCGAAGCGGCCCGCCCAGATCCGTCTGCGCAGCCTCATCGAGCACTACGCCGACGCGCGCCGCGGGGACTGGCAGCTCGACGGCCCCGTCCGCGCGCCGTCGTCGGCGCTGCTGCCGATGGGCGGCGCCGTGTCGCACGTGGCGGGCACGAACTGGGCCCTGATCGGCGACGCGGCGGGGTGCGTCAACCCGCTCAACGGCGAGGGCATCGACTACGGCCTGGAGACCGGCCGCCTCGTCGCGGAGCTGATGGCGCAGGAACGCCACCTCGGCACGGGCTGGCCCGCCACCCTGCGCCACCACTACGGCCAGGCGTTCTCCATCGCCCGCCGCCTCGCCGGCCTGCTCACGCTGCCGAAGCTGCTGCCCCTGGCCGGTCCGGTCGGGATGCGCTCCACGGCACTGATGACCGTGGCCCTGCGGGTGATGGGCAACCTCGTGACCGAGGAGGACCGCGACGTCACGGCCCGGGCCTGGCGGGCGGCCGGCACGCTCTCGCTGAGGCTCGACGACCGCCCCCCCTTCCCTGCGGCCGACCTGCGCACGGCCTGAGCACGGCCCGGGCACGCCGCGATCAAGGCGACATGGTCGCCCGTGGTGCTCCACGGACGACCATGTGCCCTTGATCACCGCACAGGGGGCTGGCCGGTCAGCGCTCGTCGACGAAGAAGTCGAGCTCCGGGTCGTCGGTGCCGCCGTACGGGCTCAGGTCCGTGACGCCGGCCGCCGCGAGGACGTCCACGTCGATCAGCGTCTGGCCCGTCGGCTTCGCCGGGTCGGCCAGCAGCGCCACGGCGGCATCGCCCATGATCTCCGGCGTGCGGGCCCGGCTCGCCGCCTCCGCGCCGCCCAGCAGGTTCACCACGGCAGCGGTGGCGATCGTGGTCTGCGGCCACAGGCAGTTGGCGCGGATGCCGGCGTCGGCGAACTCCGCCGCCCACCCCAGCGTCAGCAGGCTCATGCCGTACTTGCTGATCATGTAGGCCGGGAACCTGCCCAGCCACTCCGGCGCCAGGTTGATCGGCGGCGAGAGCGTGACGATCTGCGCGTCCGGCGACTTCCGCAGCGCACCCAGGCACGCCTGCGTGAGCAGGAACGTGCCGCGGGCGTTGATCTGCTGCATGAGGTCGAACCGCTTGGCGGGCAACGCCTCCGTGCCCGCCATGTTCAGCGCGCTGGCGTTGTTGACCACGATGTCGATGCCGCCGAACGACTCGACGGCCGTGGCCGCCGCCCGCGCGACGTCGGCCTCGACGCGAACGTCCCCGACGACGGCCACCGCCTTGCCGCCCGCGGCCTCGATCTCCTCCACCGCGGTGTGCACGGTGCCGGGCAGCCGGGGGTCGGGGGTGTCGGTCTTGGCCAGCAGCACCGCGTCGGCGCCCTCCCGGGCCGCGGCGAGCAGGATGGCGAGGCCGATCCCCCGGCTCCCGCCGGACATGACGATGGTGCGACCCGCGAGCCGACCCGCCATCAGATGAGCTCGAGGATGGTGGCGTTGGCCTGGCCACCGCCCTCGCACATCGTCTGGAGGCCGTAGCGGATGCCGTTGTCGCGCATGTGGTGCACCAGCGTGGTCATGAGCCGCGCACCCGAGCCGCCGAGCGGGTGGCCCAGCGCGATCGCGCCGCCGTTCGGGTTGAGGGACTTCGCGTCGGCCCCGATGTCCTTGAGCCACGCCATCGGCACGGGCGCGAACGCCTCGTTGACCTCGAACGCGCCGATCTGGTCGATCGAGAGGCCCGAGCGCTTCAGCGCCTTGACCGTGGCCGGGATCGGCGCGGTCAGCATGATCACCGGGTCGGCGCCCGCGAGGACCGCGGTGTGCACGCGCGCGATCGGGGTGAGCCCCAGCTCCGCCGCCTTCTCGCTGGTCATCATCAGCAGCGCGGCCGAGCCGTCGGAGATCTGCGAGCTGTTGCCCGCCGTGATCACGCCGCCCTCGGGCTTGAACACCTTCTTGAGCCCGGCGAGGCTCTCCACCGACGACCCGCGGCGGATGCCCTCGTCCTTGCTGACGTCGCCGACGGGGGCGATCTGTGCGTCGAAGCGGCCCTCGTCCTGCGCCGCCGCGGCCTTCTCGTGCGACGCCGCCGAGTACTCGTCGACCTGCGTGCGGGAGAAGCCCCACTGCTCGGCGATCATCTCTGCGCCGACACCCTGGTTCGGTCGCACGTGGTTGTAGCGCTCCGCGAACGCCACGCCGAACGGGTCGGCACCCTGCAGCGTGGAGCCCATCGGCACCCGGCTCATCGACTCGACGCCGCCCGCGACGACCACGTCGTACTGGCCCGCGATCAGCCCGGCCGCGGCGAAGTGCACCGACTGCTGGCTGGAGCCGCACTGGCGGTCGACCGTGACGCCGGTGACGGTCTCCGGCCAGCCCGCCGCCAGCACCGCGTTGCGGGCGATGTCGAACGTCTGCTCGCCGGCCTGGGAGACGCAGCCCCAGACGACGTCGTCGACCAGTGCGGGATCGACCCCGCTGCGCTCGGCCAGCGCCGTGAGCACGTGGGCCGACAGGTCCACCGGGTGCACCCCCGAGAGCCCGCCGTTGCGCTTGCCGACCGGCGTGCGCACGGCCTCCACGATCACTGCGTCCCGCATGACGACTCCCTCGTTGCAGCCCGGTTCGGTTCGCCCACTGTAGCGGTCATCGCTGACTGTTTCACTGTGACGTCACACCTTTACGGGGACACACCGAGATGCTGGAGCAGGTTGGCCGAGAAGCGGTCGCCCATCCGCTGCATCGTCTCCTGCATCACGGTCGTGACGGCGGGCGAGGCGAGCCGGGGCAGCGGCAGGTCGACGTCCAGGGTGAGGCTGATCGCGAGGTGCGTGCCGCCCTCGACGTCGGCCAGCACGTAGCTGCCCTCGGCGCCGGTGCGCTCGCCTCCGCCCTTCGGTGGCTCGTGGGTGTAGTCGATGCGCTTCTCCGCGTCGAAGATCATCCGCTCGGTGAACACCGGGCTGATGCCGATGCCCAGCACCGACAGGCCGACCAGGTGCCACCGCCACAGGTCTCCCTCCGAGTCGCGGCCGGTGTCGATCCGGCGCAGCAGCGGCGTGAGCTTCGGGAGCAGCACGGGATCGGTCAGGACCGTCCAGATGGCGGAGCGCTCGGCGGCCACGACGGCCTCGGACTCGGTGGTGGCGGAGAAGCGGCTCATAGGACGATTGTTGTCGCATGAGTTCTGAAGCGCCCCCCGGGACGCCGGGCCACGGCGGCGGGATCACCAGCGTCCGCCGCCACGCCGGCAAGGTCCACCGCTCCGACGAGACCGACGAATGGGTGATCCGGTACGAGGTGATCTGCCCGGACTGCGGCGACGACGGCGGACCGTTCGACGAGCAGCCCGCCCCCGTGCAGCAGGTCCGCGGGCCCTACCCGGACTTCGTGGAGGCCCGGAAGGCCGTGGCCCGGCACACGGGGGCGGGCTGAGCCCGGCCCCCTCAGGCGCCCGGGCGCAGCGCCCAGATGTCGCACCCGTTCGCGGCGCTCGTGCGCACCGGCTGCGCGTTGGTCGCGAGCCAGGCGGCCAGCGGGCTGCCGGCCGGCACCAGGTCCGGCTCGTAGTTGACGAAGAACTTCGCACCCTGCTGGGCGTAGCCGGCCAGGAACGACGGCTGGAGCTGGTCCGCGGCGAGGCTCCAGCCCTTCCGGTCGGCCAGGTAGAAGATCGTCGGCTCCTCGTAGTTGTTGGCCGTGCCGCGGTCGACCGCCAGGCTCGTGGTACTGACCACCACGAGGTCACCGGGCTGCGAGACCTGGTCGAGCTGCGCCGAGCACGCCCCGTACACGCCGCTCTGGTCGCGGAAGGACGCGACGAAGACCATCGCGCTCTGGGTGAACAGCGCCAGTACCGCGACGACCGCCGCTGCGATGCGCACCGTGAGCGACACGCGGCCGCGCAGCCACGCGGCGATCCCCTCGGCGCCGATCGCGATCAGGATCGCGGCGAACGGCAGCGAGAAGATGTGGTACTGCGGCCCCAGCTCGGAGCTGTAGCGCGCCACGGCGAAGTAGAAGACGACCAGCGCCGGGAACCCGGCGGCCAGGATCACCGGGCCCCGGGCCTTCCACGCCAGCCAGGCCCCGAGCAGCGCCACCGGCACGCCGATGATGCCGTAGATCAGCGTGGCCTCGATCGTCACGTTGCCGGTGTAGAACAGCGACGACGTCCAGATGGCGAGGTTCCCGAACTTGCTGTCGCCGCCGGAGATCACGCCGAACGTGTTGCCGTAGGTGACGTAGAGCTCGTGGGCGTGCCACAGCCACAGCGCGGGCAGCACCAGCGACGCGAGCGCCGCGACGTAGAGGGAGGGCCGCTTGAAGCGGTCGCGCGCCGAGATCGCCAGCCAGATCAGCAGGATCAGGAAGACGTGCAGCGAGGTGGGCTTGGCCAGCGCGGCCATCGACGCCGCCGCGGCGGCCGCCACGAGGTGGACCAGGCGGTCCTGCGTCAGCCACCGCTCGAAGAACAGCAGCGTGAGCAGGTAGAAGAACAGGACGGTGACGTCCGGCATGAACGCGTTGCCGTAGGTCATCACCGCGGGTGAGACGACGTAGGCGATGAGCGCCCAGCGGGCCGTCCGCGGCGGGACCAGCCGCTTCACCAGCGTCCAGAACACCGCGAGGCCGCCCACCGTGAACGCCAGCGAGACCAGGCGCCCGACCCACGCGTGCTCCCCGAACACGTGGAACAGCGCCGCGGAGATCCAGGGCAGGATCTGCAGCTCGGCCTCGACGTAACCGGGGCCCGAACCACCCCAGTTGACCTGCGGGTAGAAGAGGTTCATGCCGCCCACGAAGAAGTTGTGGGCGATGGTCGCGGTGTCGGCCGGGCGCCAGATGTCACCGAGCCAGGGCATCGGGAGGAAGGCGCGGACCACCGAGAGGACGACGACGACGCCGACCACTCCCAGGGCCGCACGTCCGAGGCCGTCGCCCCGCAGGGCGGGGGCCGGGCCGCCGGGGGGCGGAACGGGCTTCTCGAGCGTGCCCGTGCCGCGGCTGTCCGTACTTGACATCAGAGAACTCCTGCAGAGAGAAGACGGTGGGAAGGACGCGCAGAGATGCAGGACGTCTATGTGCGCATGATGCAGAGCAGGTGGGACGCCGGAGCCCGGGCGGTCGGCCCTCCCTCGACGGCGACGGGACGCGCCGCCCCGACGTCCGGGCGGTGGATGCCGGCCACCACGACGACCGGCAGATCGCGGGTGGTGGTGCCGCCCTGCGCCACGACCGCCGCGGGGTGGTCGCCCCGGTGGCCGCACCCGTCGCCCGGGCCGTCGGCGTTCTGGTCCGGCGGATCGCCGACCACGGCCCCGTCGGCGAGGGCGTCGGGGGTGACGCCGAGGCCTGCGGCGGCGACGCGGCCCGCCCCGTGCGCGGAGGTGTGCTCCTCGAAGCAGCAGCACAGCGTGGCGAGGCCCACCAGCAGACCGGCCACGACGGCCGTGACGACCACGGAGTCCGTCACGAACCGGTTCCTCCGCACAGCGGTCGCCATTCCGTGGACCTTCCCGGCCGTTTCGAGCAGTTCTCCGACATCGTGGTGCGAATTCGCCGAAGCGTCCCCCACCGCGGCTGTGGCGGGCAGCTTAGGGGACCGTCGCTGAGCCCCCGCTGAGGAACCGACGGGGCGGATCGTCCGGGGATGCCCGGACACCCGGCCCGTTCGGGAACCCGGCGCCGACTACGGGCCACGACATCCGCTGCTCCCCCTGCGGACACTCCCCGTGACCTGCGGCCACCCGCTCTCACCCGACGGATCGGGCAGCTACCGAGCCCACCTCTCCCAGTCGGGTAACGGTTCGTGATCGGTACTCGATACGATGCCTGCGACAACTTCACAGTTCCCGCGGGATGGGAACGGCGTAGATCATCGAGACTCCCCAGTCGGTGACGTGCGGCCCACCATCGCCGGAAGATCAATGATGATCGACGGGCCCCTCCCGCGCTGCGCCACCTTTCCGCCCCCGACACGGCACGACCTGCGGCCCCGCTCCCCCACCGTGGCCCGGTTGTCCCGCCCGTAACCAGGGAGAGCCTCGAGCATGACGATCGCCGCCACCACCTCGGAACCGCAACCACTCGTCGTCCCCGGTGAGGTGCGGTCGGTCGTCGGGAGATGGCGCCTCGTGGCCCGGGCGCTCGGCGACTCACCGGCCATCAGCTCCCCGGACGCGAGCTACACGTTCGCCCAGGTCGACGCGCTCAGCGACGCCGTGGCGGCCCGCCTGCTCGCGGCCGCGCCCGCCGACGGCACCCCCGTGGTCACCGTCCTCGACCACGGCGCCACCGGCATCGTCGGCCTGTGGTCGGTGATGAAGGCCGGTCGCATCCTCGTGGCGCTCGACGCCCACCTGCCCGCGGAGCGGCTGCGCCAGATCGTCGACCTCGCCGGGGCCACCACGTGCGTCGCCGACGCCGACCACGCCGATCTGGCCGCCGAGCTCGGCATCCCGAACGTCCTGCGGCTCGACGAGCTCACGGCCGACGTGGACACCACCGACCCGCTCGCGCTGGCCACCCACCGCGCCGCGCTCGCCGACGTCCCCGTCGCCGACCACGACGACATCCTCAACATCGTGTTCACGTCGGGGTCCACCGGTGTGCCCAAGGGCGTGATCACCACGCACGGCTCGGCCCTCAACGACGCCTACGCCGGCCAGACGCAGTTCGGCATCGGCACCGACGACCGCCTCACCCAGGTGCTGCCGCTGTCGTTCGCGGCCGGGTTCACGATGATGATGATGGGCCTGCTCAACGGCGCCGGGATCTGGGCCTACGACCCGCGCGACCGCGGCGTCCGGGGCCTGGAGCCGTGGATCGCCCAGAACGGGCTCACCACCCTGCACTGCACGCCCCACCTGCTGCGCTCGCTCGTGAGCACCCTGTCGGCCGGCCAGACGCTGTCCACCGTGCGCCTCGCCGCCACCGTCGGCGAGGCCGTCTACGGCCGCGACTACGAGGCGTTGCGCCCGCACCTGCGCCCCGGCGCGTCGTTCTTCAACTGGACCGGGTCGTCCGAGGTCGGCAACCTGTCCTGCCACGAGATCCCCTTCGGAGCCCCGGAGCAGGAGGGCGCCGTCCCGGCCGGGCGCGTCGTGCCCAACAAGGAGCTGCGCGTCCTCGACGAGAACGGCGACCCCGTCGCTCCCGGTGAGGTCGGCGAGCTGGTCGTCGTCTCGGACTTCCTGTCGGGCGGCTACTGGCGCAACCCGGAGGCGGCCGCCACCAAGTTCGGCCGCAACGACCGGGGCGAGCGGTTCTGCAAGCCCGGCGACATGGGCCGCGTCGAGGACGGTGTGCTGTCCTTCGCGGGCCGCACCGACGCCGCGGTCAAGATCCGCGGCTACCTGGTGGACCCCAGCGAGGTCGAGGCCGCCGTGCTCGACTCCGACGCCGTGAGCGAGGTGTCGGTGATGGCCGTGGTGCGGCCGCCGGCGGCGAGCTACCTGGTGGCCTACGTCGCGGCCGACACCCGCTTCCGCGCCGAGTCCCCCGCGATGATCCGCCGCCGGCTGCGCCTGCGGCTGCCCGAGTACATGGTGCCGTCGGTGATCGTGCAGGTCACGTCGCTGCCGCGCAACGAGCGCGGCAAGGTCGACCGCCAGGCGCTGCCCCCGGCCGAGCCGGCCAAGCCCACCGCCCCGCCCACCACGCAGTGGGAGATCGTGCTGTCGGACCTGTGGGGCGAGGTGCTCGGGCTCGACTCCGTCGGGCTCGACGACGACTTCATGGAGGTCGGCGGCGACTCGCTCACCGCCGAGGAGATGTTGACGCTGGTCAACGACCGGCTCGGCATCGCGCTCGTCTCGTCCGATCTGATCGAGGCGCCCACCCTGCGCCAGTTCACCCAGCGCGTCACGCTCGGCTCGGCCTCGCTGCCCAGCCACCCCGACGTCGTCGCGCTGCGCACCGGCGGCGCCGGCACCCCGGCGTTCTGCTTCGTCGGCGGCGGCTCGCTCGCCCTGACGTTCGTGCCGATCGCGCGCCATCTCGGCGACCGCCCCGTCTACGCGTTCCAGGCCCACGGCCTCGAGCAGCGGGCCATCCCGGACAAGAGCGTCGAGGCGGCGGCCGCGCG
This sequence comes from Pseudonocardia sp. 73-21, assembly GCF_001899645.1. Lineage (GTDB taxonomy): Bacteria > Actinomycetota > Actinomycetes > Mycobacteriales > Pseudonocardiaceae > Pseudonocardia. The sequence goes on from NZ_MKVV01000014.1 coordinate 189,647, forward strand.
GGCACTGCAGATGATGCGCGTGATCCAGCCCCGCGGCCCGTACGTGATGGTCGGCCACTCCTTCGGCGGCCTGGTGGCCCTGGAGGCGGCCCGGCAGCTGGAGCAGGCGGGCGAGACCGTCCAGCACGTCACGCTGCTCGACACCTACCAGCCCGGCAACTCGGTCGGTGCGCTCGCGCCGTCGGCGTCGGAGCAGCCGTCGCTCACCACCCGCCCGGCCGGCCCGCGGTCGGTGGTGCGCCGGAGTCTGAGCACCGTCGCGCGCCCGGTCAAGTCCCAGATCGAGGCCCGGCTCGTGTCCGTGCTGCCCGACGGCCTGCCCGAGCTCGAGCAGCTCGGCGACCGGGTGCGTGCGCGCCTGGCGGGCATCGTGCCGTTCTCCGGGCAGCGCCAGTTCGACGCCTTCTTCGACCACTCCGGGCTCGTCGCCCGCAAGTACGCGCTGCGCCCGCTCACCACGCCGGTGCTGCTCGTGCTGGGCGACAACAACCCCGACGGCGCCGACGCGTGGAGGCCGCTGCTCACCGGGCCCCACACGATCGTCGAGATCCAGGCCGAGCACAGCTCCCTGATGCGCGAGCCGCACGCCACCACGGTGGGCGAGCTCATCCAGGCGGAGCTCGACAAGGCACCCGGCGGGTCGTGAGATCGAGCGCGCCACGGCGACGGGTGCCCGCGCCGCGGCGGGCGAGCTGATGAGCCGCCACCGCGCGGACGCCCCACCCCGACACGCACCGGCCGACCCCGAGACCGTGGCGTTCCGGTCCGTCGGAAAGGACCCGACCGACCTCGACACCGTCGTGCTGCCCGTCGTCGCCGGCGGTGGCGGCAGCGCGATGTCCGGCCTGTTCGGTCGCGGCCTGCTCTACGCGATCGTGCCGGCGTTGCAGCTGCTGTCGGCCACGCTCGTCTCACCGGTGCTCGCTCACCTGCTCGGCCCGTCGGAGTTCGGCGACCTGGCCACCGCCATCGCCGTACACCAGCTGCTCGTGGTGCTGGCCGTCATCGGTCTCGACCAGGCCCTGGTGCAGCAACGGGCCGAGGACGGCGACGACCACACCGCTCGCGGCCTGGTCATGGTCGGCGCCGTGCTGTCGGGCGCCGTCATGGTGGCGGTGTTCCTCACCGGCCCGCTGTGGAGCCCTCTGCTGGGCTTCGGCGGCGGCTTCACCGGCGTCGTCGTCGCGATGGTGCTGTGGACGCTGCCCGCCGCGACCAATCAGATGATCATGGGCCTGCTGATGAGCCAGGACCGCTTCCCGCGGTTCGCCGTGATCAGCATGCTGTCGGCCGTCGGCGGGCAGGTCGTCGGCATCGGGCTCGTGGTCGTGTCGGGCAGCGACTCCGCCGCGGTCTACGCGTGGGGCACCGTGATCAGCCAGTACCTCGCGCTGCTGATCGGCATCGGCTACGTCCGGCCCGCGCTGCGGGGGCTCGTGGACACCGCGGCGATCGGGCGGGCCGTGCGTCTCGGCGTTCCGCTGATGATCACGGTGCTGTTCGCGTTCGTGCTGAACGCGGGCGACCGCGTGCTCATCCAGCGCATCCTCGGCGCCGAGGAGACCGGCCGCTACCAGGTGGCCTACACCGTCGGTTACGTCGTGGTGCTCCTGATCGGCTACACCACCCAGGCCTGGACGCCGCGCATCTCCGCGATCTCGGACGTGCGCGAGCGCTGCGGGGTGATCGCGCAGTCCCGCGACGAGCTCTACAAGCTGCTCGTGCCGGTGATCCTCGGCATCACGCTCGCCTCGCCGGTGCTGCTGCGCATCGTGGCCCCCGCGAGCTTCGACCCGGAGACGCTGCTGGTGGTGGTCTACCTGGTGGCGCTCGCGGCGTTCCCCGTGGCCGCCAGCAACGGGACCGGCCGGCTGCTGGTCACCCAGCGCCGCGGCAAGCCGCTCGCGCTGTGCGCGTTCGCCGCCGCGGCGGTGAACATCGCGCTCAACGTCGTGCTGCTGCCGGTGATGGGCATCGCCGGCGCCGCGCTGGCCACCGCGATCGCGTTCGGGCTGGAGGCGCTGCTGCTGCGCCGGGTCGTCCCGCGCCTGCCCCACCTGGACCGTACGCCGCCCGTGCTACTCATCACCGTGGTGGCCGCGTGCGCGGTCGCCGGGGCGTCGTGCGCGCTGCCCCAGACGCTGTGGTGGAACGTGGCGCGCTTCGCGATCGCGCTGGCCTGCTTCCCGTGGCTGCTGGTGCGGCTGCGCGCGTCCCGTCAGGCGGCGGCCGCGTAGGGAGGAGGTCGGGATGCGGCTCCTCGCGGCCCTCCTCGCCCTCGCCCTCGTCGTCACCGCGTCGGACCCGGTGGCCACCGGCGCGCAGGCCGGCGCCACCATCGGGGCGGCGGGCAACTACCTCTTCGACGACGAGTTCGACGGCACCGCCGTGGACACCTCGGTCTGGAGCGTGCTCAGCCGCGGCGGCGACGCCAGCAACCACGAGGCCCAGTGCTACGTGCCGGGCAACGTGAGCGAAGGCGGCGGCAACCTGCAGATCACGTCGAAGGTCGACTCCTCCTGCCGCGGCTACCGCTACACCTCCGGCATGGTGCAGTGGACGAACGCCACGTTCACCTACGGCACGATCGAGATCCGCGCGAAGGAGTCCGGCGGGCAGGGGTCGTGGCCGGCCCAGTGGCTGCTCGGGGCGAAGTGCCAGGTCGCCAACCTCACCACGGACGAGAACGTGGGCGGCTGCGACTGGCCGAATCCCGGCTCCGACGAGATCGACATCGCCGAGTTCAAGACGAGCGGGCCCGGTACGGTGCTGCAGAACGTGATCTCCGGCCGCAGCGGCTTCCTGACCTGCGCCGAGACGATCTCGCCCGCCGACGCGAACTGGCACGTCTACGCCCTGACCAGGACGCCGACCGCGGTCACGTGGAGCGTCGACGGCGCCACGACCTGCACCCAGCGCACCGTCGTCCCCACCGACCCGATGTTCCTGATCATCAACAACGCGATGGGCGGCGACGGCGGCGGCCGCATCGACCCGGGCGACTTCCCGCAGACGATGCTCGTCGACTACGTCCGGGTGAAGAAGTCATAGCGCGACGGCGAGTATGAGCAGGTCACACCCACATGCACCCCATGAGCCCCATCCGTGTCATTGCTGCGCCCGAATCGCTGACATAGCGTCACGGAGCCCGCACCGAATGCAGCACGAGGGGAAATTCCAGTGCGCTTCTCTCCGTTCGCCCGCCGTCTCGCCCAACTGGCCGTCGCGGGTTCCGTGCTGCTCGCCGTGACCGCCGCACCGGCACTGGCCGACACCCCCACGAGCGAGCCCGCCCCGACCGACCTGTCGGGCTACCTGTTCGACGACGAGTTCAACGACACCACCGTGGACCCGGCGGCCTGGGGCATCCTCGACCGCGGCGGCGACGCCAGCAACGCCGAGGACCAGTGCTACAAGCCCGGGAACGTCGCCGAGAAGGGCGGCTTCCTCCAGATCACCTCGAAGGTCGACTCGTCCTGCAAGGGCTACAAGTACACCTCCGGCATGGTGCAGTGGAAGAAGTTCAACTTCACCTCGGGCACGATCGAGATCCGCGCCAAGCAGTCGGGCGGCAAGGGCTCGTGGCCGGCGCAGTGGCTGCTCGGCTCCGACTGCCAGGCCGCCAACCTCACCACCGAGGAGAACTCCTACGGCTGCAACTGGCCCAAGCCCGGCTCCGACGAGATCGACATCGCCGAGTTCAAGACGAGTGGCCCGTCGTCGGTGTGGCAGAACGTCGTCTCCGGTGACAGCGGCTTCAAGACCTGCCGGCCCGACGTGTCGGCGTCCAACGACAACTTCCACGTCTACTCGCTGACCTGGCACGCGAAGTCGCTCGTGTGGAAGGTCGACGGCAGGACCACCTGCACCCAGACCGACGTGGTACCCACGCAGGCTATGTTCCTGATCATGAACAACGCGATGGGCGGGGGCGGTGGCGGGCAGATCGACCCCGCCGACTTCCCGCAGACGATGCTCGTCGACTACGTCCGCGTGAAGAAGATCTAGTGGCGCCGGGGCCGGTCGCACTGGTCGGGAGCGGCGAGTACCTGCCGGTGATGGCGGGCGTCGAGGGCGCCCTCCTCATCGGCCGCCCCCCGCGCTACGTCCAGATCCCCACGGCGGCCACGCTCGAGAGCCGGGCGTCGGTCGACCGGTGGGTGGCCCTGGGCGTCGAGCAGGCCGCCCGGCTCGGCGTGGAGGCCGTACCGGTGGTCGTCCGCAACCGCGACGACGCCGACGACCCCGCGCTCGCCGCCCTCGTCGAGGGGGCCGGGCTCGTCTACCTCTCCGGCGGCAGCCCCGTCCACTGCGCGTCGACGCTGCGCGGCACCGCCGTCTGGGACGCGGTGCTCGCGGCCTGGCGCGGCGGTGCGGCGCTCGCCGGGTGCAGCGCCGGGGCGATGTCGCTGACGTCGTGGGTGCCCGACCTGCGGCACCCGTCGCGATCCGCCGACCCCGGCCTCGGGATCGTGCCGGAGGTCCGGGTGATCCCCCACTTCGACAGGTTCGCCGGCTGGGTGCCCGACATCATCACCCGCTACCTGACGCGTGCACCCGAGGGCACCGCGGTGGTGGGCGTCGACGAGGACACGGCCGTGGTCTGGGACGGGACCAGCTGGACCGTACGTGGCCGGCAGTCCGCGTGGCTGCTGAGCCGGGCCGGGCGCGTGGGCCACGCCGACGGCGAGACCGTGGAGATGCCCGGCCCGATCCTGTAGTTGAGTTCTCAAGTACAGTCGGGGCATGCACATCGGCATCGACAGCTTCGTCTCGACCGTGACCGACCCGGACACGGGCCGCGTGGTGAGCCCGGAGGACCGCGTCGCGGACCTGCTGGAGGAGGTGGAGCGCGCCGACCAGGTGGGGCTCGACTCGTTCGGCATCGGCGAGCACCACCGTCGCGAGTACTACGACTCGGCGCCGTCGATCCTGCTGGCCGCGGCGGCCGCGCGCACCAGCCGCATCCGGCTCAACAGCGCCGTCACCGTGCTCAGCGCCGACGACCCGGTTCGGGTGTTCCAGCAGTTCGCCACGCTGGACCTCGTCTCGCGCGGGCGCGTCGAGATGGTCGTCGGACGCGGGTCGTTCACCGAGGCGTTCCCGCTGTTCGGGCTGGCCCTGGAGGACTACGACTCGCTGTTCGCCGAGAAGCTCGACCTGCTGCTGCAGATCCGCGACTCCACCGCCGTGCACTGGTCGGGCAAGCACCGCGCCCCGCTGACCGGGCAGGAGGTCTACCCCCGCCCACTGCAGGAGCAGCTGCCGATCTGGCTCGGCGTGGGCGGCACGCCGGAGTCGTTCGTGCGTGCGGGCGTGCTCGGACTGCCGCTGATGGTCGCGATCATCGGCGGCGAGCCGCGCCGGTTCAGGCCGCTGATCGACCTCTACCGGGAGGCCGGCAAGCGCGCCGGCCACTCCCCCGGGCAGCTCAAGGTGGGCCTGCACTGCTTCGGCTTCGTCGGCGACACCGACCGGCAGGCAGCCGACGACTTCTACCCCGGCTGGGCGGAGCAGTTCACGAAGATCGGCCGCGAGCGCGGCTTCCCCCCGCCCAACCGGATGCAGTTCGACGCCACGACGGGCCCGACCGGCGCCTACTTCATCGGCGCCCCGGAGACGGTCGCGGCGAAGATCGTCGCGGTCTCCGAGGCGCTGGACGGCATCGACCGGTTCTCCCTGCAGATGACGAACATGCGCCTGGCGCACCACAACCTGCTGCACGGCATCGAACTGCTCGGCACCGAGGTGGCCCCGGCGGTCCGCGTCAGCGTCGGATAGCGCTCGCCTCGGCCCGGATCCCCAGGTCGCGCCGGAACCCCGGCGGCACCACGACGTCCTCCGGGGAGAGGTCCTGCACCGACGAGTGGCCCAGGCCGAGCACGGCGGAGTCGATGCCGCCGCGCAGGATGTCGAGCACGTTCTCGACGCCGGCCTGGCCACCGGCCGCGAGACCCCAGAGGTAGGCGCGGCCGATCAGCACCGCCTTCGCCCCCAGCGACAGGGCCTTCACCACGTCGCTGCCCCGGCGGATCCCGCCGTCGAGGAGCACCTCGACCTGCTCCCCCACGGCCTCGGCCACGGCGGGCAGCACCCGGATCGTGGCCGGGGTGCCGTCGAGGTTGTTGCCGCCGTGGTTGGACACCGAGATGGCCGTGACGCCCGCGTCGACGGCGCGCCGGGCGTCGTCGACCCGGGTGATGCCCTTGAGCATGAACGGCCCGCCCCACTGCTCGCGCAGCCACGCGACGTCGTCCCAGGTCGGGAGCGGCGTGCCCATCCACTCGCCGTACGCGCCGAAGAACGTGGGCGCGGTGCCGCCGGGCGGGGTGAGGTTGGGCGTGGTCAGGTCGGGGATCTTCCCGGCCTTGGCGAAGTCCAGCAGCCAGCCCGGCCGCAGCGCGCACTCCGGCCCGAACTTCAGCGCCGCCTTGAGGTCGACCTTCTCCGGGATGGCCGGGCTGCCCCAGTCGCGCCCGTTGGAGAACGACCAGTCCAGCGTCATGATCAGCCCGACCGCGCCGGCCTTGCGGGCGCGCTCCATGCGCTGCACGAGGACGTCTCGGGTGCCGACCCAGTACATCTGGAAGAACGTCTGGGGGTTGGCCGCCGCCACCTCCTCGATCGACTTGCTCGCGAACGAGCTCAGCCCCATCGGGATCCCGCGCGCCGCCGCCGCCCGCGCCACCGCCACCTCGCCGTCGGGGTGCACGGCCTGCACGCCCGTCGGGGAGATGAGAACCGGCATCGAGGCGGGCTGCCCCATCACGGTGGTGGCCAGGTCGCGGGTGCCCGACAGCCCGGCGACGTGGGGTGCGAAGCCCAGCTCCCCGAACGCCGCGATGTTGTCGTCGATGGTCAGGCCCCGTTCGGACCCGGCCACGAGGGCCCCGTACACCGACTTGGGCAGCCGCTTCTTCGCGCGCCGCTGCGCCTCCGCCACCGTCTCGAACCAACCGCCCGCCATCGGACCTCCTCGCCGTCGAGTCTTTGGCCGCATTATGGCACCGGATGCCAATTGGGTGCGCCCCTACGAACGGACGGTTAGCGCTCCTGACCCTGGCCCTGGACCGCCGTCCGGTACCCGACCGCCTGCGGGGTCAGCGAGCCGGTCGGCCGGGATCGGCTCGGGCTCCTCAGGTGCGTCCTTCAAGCGGTCAGGAACGAAGAAGCACCCGGCCGGTCGGCGTCCCTAGGGTTCGTCCCATGAAGACGATGACATGCAAGCACATGGGCGGACCCTGCGACCTCGCGATACACGGCGGGACGGCCGACGAGATCATCAAGGCGCAGGACCGGCACCTCCAGGCCGCGGTCGCGGACGGCGACACCACGCACGCCGACGCGCTGGCGAGCATGAAGGGCCGGTGGAAGCGGCCCATCGCGGGAATGGGGTGGTACCGGCAGATGAAGCGCGACTTCGCCGCGCTCCCCGACGACTGAGCGCGTCACCGGGTCCCGTCGGTCGCCCGGTCGATCCTGGCCGTCAGCCCGTCCAGCACCATCTCCAGGCGTCGCTCGAACACCACGTCCGGATCAGGGAAGTCCTCGGCCTCGACGATCAGCCGCTCCAGGTACGGGTGCTCGCCCTCGTCCAGGAGTTTCGCGAGGAACGGCCCGGTCCGGCGCTGGTAGGCCGCGAAGTCCAGGCCGGTGCGCCGCTGCGCCTCGACCTCACCCAGCTCCTGCTCGACGAAGCCCCGGGTGAACGCCATGGCGGTGGACAGCAGGTCCAGCATCCCGTCGATGTCGAGACCGAGCCCGTCCACGCAGGCCAGACCGGCTTCGGAGAACCGCCGGGCGTGGGGCCCGAGGGTCGGGCGGTGCCCGAACCGGGCGATCCACGGGTGGGCGTGGTGGAGCCGGCGGGTCTCCCGGGCCAGCCGGGCGACGTCGTCGCGCCAGCGTCCGGACGGGATCCCGGTCAGGTCCAGCTCGCCCAGCACCGCGTCGTACATCAGCTCGGTCAGGTCGTCCTTGCTGCCGACGTGCCGGTAGAGCGCCATCGCGCTGTGGTCCATCCGTCCGGCGATGCGGCGCATGGAGACCGCGTCGACCCCGTCGGCGTCGGCCAGGGCGACCGCGACCGCGGTGATGGCCGCGTGGTCGAGCGTGCGCGCCGGCCCGCGCCCCTGGGTGGACAGGCGCGCCCAGATGACGGGTGGCGGTTCGTCGACCACGGCAGGACTCCTCGGGTCGTTTACGATGTACATTTCTGGACGCATACGCCGTACACGTCCAGGCCCACCGATTCTACCGAGGTGTCGACATGTCCCACTCCTCCATCGCCGTCGTCGGCGGCGGCCTCAGCGGGCTGGTGCTGGCCCGCATCCTGCAGCGCCACGACATCGCCTGCACCGTCCACGAGCTCGACGCCACCGCCGGCGCCCGCAGGCAGGGCGGCCTGCTGGACCTGCACGTCGGATCGGGCCAGCTGGCCCTGCGCGAGGCGGGGCTGTACGAGCAGTTCCGCCGGCTCATCCGGCCACAGGCCGAGGCCATGCGGGTGATGGACAAGGCGGGCACCGTCTTCATCGACCAGGCCGCCGCGGGCAACTCGGGACGACCCGAGGTCGACCGCACGGAACTGCGCGCCCTGCTGCTGGACTCGCTCCACCCCGGCACGGTCGTCTGGGACCACAAGCTCAGCCGGGCCGAGCGCCGCGACGACGGCCGGTTCGAGCTCGTGTTCGCCGACGGCACGCGCGAGACCGCCGACCTGCTGGTCGGGGCCGACGGCGCCTGGTCGCGGGTCCGGCCCCTCGTCTCGGACGCCGTCCCCGGGTACACCGGGATCAGCTACGTCGAGGTCCACGTCACCGACGCCCCGGCCACCCTGCCCGCCTCGGCCGCCCTGGTCGGCACCGGGAGCCTGTTCGCCCTGTCGGACAACAAGAACCTCGGCGGGCACGGGGGCCGCGACCTGCATCTGGGAGCGCAACTGCGGGTCGCCGAGGACTGGCTCGACACCCGCGGCGTCGACTGGTCGGACCCGGCCGCCGCCCGCACCGCCCTGCTGGCCGAGTTCGCGGACTGGACCCCGGCGCTGACCGACCTGATCCGCCACTGCGACGACGAGATCGTCGCCCGCCGGATCCACGCCCTGCCCACCGGCCACGCGTGGCCGCGCACGCCGGGCGTGACCCTGGTCGGCGACGCCGCCCACCTGATGTCGCCGTTCGCGGGCGAGGGCGCGAACGCCGCGATGCTCGACGGGTGCGAGCTGGCCCTGGCCCTGGTCGAGCACGGTGACGCCGTCGAGGCCGCTCTGCGGGCGTACGAGACGGCGATGTTCCCGCGCTCCACCGACGCGGCCCGGCGGTCCGCCCGCGGGCTCGACCTGTGCTTCGCCGACGACGCCCCCCGGGGCATGGTCGAGTTCTTCGGCCGGATGGGGGTCCCGGTCGCCTCGGCCGGGCGCCCGTAGACCCTCGCCGGCACGGACAACGACGTCGTCTCCCGTCGTCCCGTGCGGACCGCGTCCGATGTGCCGTCGCGCGCCGGCGTCGGGAATGGGTGGAGCAGCCACGACCCCCCGCCCGGGCGTTCCGGGCGGAGGCGCCGCGCTATGGCACGCACCCCGCTCCTGCGGGTGGCGCCGCTGGTCTGCCCCCGCCCACGGCAGGTACCCATCGTCGAGGCCTGCTGACTCAGCGGGCTCGGGGCGACGGTCCCGTTCTGCCCTCCGGCGGTCCACCCGCTTTCCCGAAAGGCGCAGCTCAGACGACAGCCGTTCCCCCGGATGACGGGAGCGGGTGCCATTCGCCGACCTGCGGTGGGGCGTCCGACCCTTGGTGACGGAACGGTCGCCGGGACAGCATCGCCCGATGACCTCTGACGCCTCCACCGGCCGGCCCGACCCACCCGTGCGATTCCCCGACGTCACCGGGCGGACCCTCCTCGACGAGGAACTGCGGTTGCCCGCAGACCTACCCGGCGTCCGGACCCTCGCCGTCGTCGCCTTCCGGCGCCGGCACCAAACCACAGTGGACCGTTGGATCGACCGGGCGGTCGCCGCCGGCATCCCGCCGACCAGCCGCGGCGCGGCGGGACCGCTGCGGGTCGCCGTCGTCGAGGTCCCCGTACTGGGTGCGCAGTGGCGGGTCGCCCGCCGGGTCATCGACGGCGGCATGTCCTCAGCCATCCGCGACCCCGACGTGCTGGCCCGCACGATCACCGTCTACACCGACGCCACCCGCTTCCGCCGGTCCCTGGGGATCCGCGGCGGCGGTGAGGTCCAGGCGCTGGTCGTGGACCGCGAAGGCTCCGTGCTCGCCCGCGCGAGCGGCGAGCCCGATGACGCCGCCTGGGCCGGGCTCGCCGCCGCACTGGACGCTCGGGGTGACGCCTGACTCCGGTCCCGAGGCCGCGACGGCATCACCTACAGCGGGACCGGCGCGCTGCGACCCTACGCACAGGTCCTCCACCACCTGCAACACCGTCGCTGCAACACCGTCGGATCGCCCCTGCGCCGCCCCGCCGCCGGCTTGTCGGGCCCCATGTCGCGGGGCAGGACCACGATCCGGTCTCGAGCCCTGGTCGGAAGTCGGGCACCGGGCCGACGGTCAGTCGACGAGCAGGTGTCGGGCCCGCTTCGCCACGGCGTCCGTCAGAGCGGTGCGCGAGAGGGTCCGCGGCCCGCACTCGCAACCTGCGGGCAGGTCGTCCTCCTGGTTCGGGATGTCCCCCGTGTCGAGGAAGTCGACGAACGGGCGGCCGTGCGCACCGGTCCCGTGACCGGTGTCGACGCGGTCGTTGCTGCCGTGGCTGTGCGGCCCGATCGTGGTCGCGTAGATCAGGAGGCCGTCGGGGGACTCCATGACCGCGGCGACGTGGTGGCCGCTCGCACACCGCACCTCCAGCCGGGTCCGCTCGTGCCGCGGGCCCAGAGCGGCGAGTGCGGCATGGGCCCGATCACGGCGCTCGCCGGGCGAGAGCTGCTCCAGTGGCCTGCCTCCACCCGGGCGGGACGTCCCGTCCACACGGTCGGGAACACGTCGCTGCGGCATTCGGCTCGGCGTTGTCATGCCGCCGAGCGTCGTCCTCCCGGTGGCGAGCGGAAAGGGCCGATGCACCCTCCGGTGGCAGGACGATCGTCCCGCGTCCGCATCCACGACGCCGCGGCCACGGCCGGTTCCACATCGCGGACGGTCCGGCCGATCGCCCGTGCCCGAGCAGGTCGAGGCCGGCACGTCCACGTGCTCACCCGGCAAGGGCAACACCGCCGACCAGGCCGCCGGGCTGCCGGCCGGCCCGTGCAGCAGCACCACGACCCGGCCGCGACGTCCGGCTCCGGTCTCCCGGTACCGCACGCGCCGGCCGCGCAGCATGATCTCCCGCCGGAACACCCGCGATCCCGGTGTCGGGCGCGGCAGCCGGAGTGGTCGCCCGAGCACCGGGGCCGAGGCTCCTAGCGGATCTTCTCGGGGATGTGGTCGAGGGCTTGCAGGACGTGCCGGGCGAGCTCGACCGCGGTCGCGCGGTCGAGGGTCGAGTGCCCGACGATCGCATCGGCGACCAGGTTGACGCGCTGGTCGTGGACCGAGACATAGACATGGGGCGTGGCGGTCATGATCGGACTCCTCGTGGGGTGCGGTGGTGGTCGGTGGTCCCGGTTCCGAGCAGTTCATCGACGGCCCCGGTGTCACCAGGGTCGGCGGCGGCGTCCAGCACCCGTTCCGCTGCCGCGGGTGCGGTGTCGGGTGCGATCACGAGGAGGGTGAGCCGCACGTGGGCGCTGATCACATCGAGGGTGTCGGGGTGCTGGGTGTGGTAGCCACCCAGGCGCACCGACGACCCGGCCGTCACCAGCCGGCGTGTGGTGCAGTCCCAGTCGGACAGGTGGTAGGTCACCTGCTCGATCTCCCCGGCCCGCGGGGCAAGGGCCTCCAGCAGAGCCGGTAGCTCGGCGGTGAGGTCGCGTGACAGCGGCCACCACGCGCCGTCGACGTGGCCGGTGGTGGGGCCGGGCGGCTTGAGCCGCACCCGCGCCGCAGGCCGCAGCCGCGTCGCAGCGACCTCGCCTGCGACCGGCCGGGTCAGTGCTGTCATCGCCATGTCGTTGCCTCCCGCCGGAGCCTTCCCAGGGCCACTGGACGTGCCAGCGAGCTGCGCCCGGCCGCCGTCGTCTCGCCGTCGAGTCGATGATCTCTCGACACCGTGGGCGGGAGCAGAGCCGTTGGTCCCGGGAATCCGGTGCCGGACGGCGATCGTCAGTCGCGCGGGACGGGCAGGACCGGGCGGAGCACCTGTTGTAAGGCACTGGGGGCAGGATCCGGTCGAAGCCGTCGTCGTCGAGACCGCCGTCCAGCTGGCCGAGGCCGGCCTGGACCTGGTGCTGGTGGCCCGCCGCGCCCGCGTCCGGATCATGGGCTCGGTCATGGCCGGGATGACCGGCCACCAGCGCGCCGCGGCCCCGTCGTGATCGTCCTCGTACACGGGGTCCCCGAGACCGCCGCCCTGTCCGCGACGCCCGGCGAGGCACCACCGTCGAGCGCGGCTACGGGGGCTCGGTGCCGCCACGTCCGCGCACAGATGAGCGCCCCACGGTCGAGGCCGGCAACCTCCAGGCCGCCGGTCGCGCGTCCCTCTCGGGGGATTTCGACGAGGCGAACCGGGTGAATCGACCAGACCTCTGTCGCAGCCGACACCGAGCTGCCACGCCACGTCACCACTATTGAGGAGTCGACGCCCCGTCCAGCCGAAGGCGCGACGGAACCCTTCGTCGAGAGGCGCCCGAGTGACAGGCGCAGTCGCTGGTCCAGCATCGCGACCGAGCATCGAGCCAGTGGGACGACGCTGCACATCAGCGGCGATCTCGAGTTCCAGATCGTCACGCCCGACGAGGTTGCTGAATCCGGCGAGTCCGACGCAGCTGGTTGCCGGCCGCCGTCGCGCCCCGCGAACGCCGTCCCACGTGATCTCGTAGGACACGACCGTCGCCTTCGGGAGCCGGCCCGGGCGTGGCCAGCATCGGGGCGATCGGAGCTGGTAGGTCGCCGGTTACGACGATCCCGCAGCTTGCGGTCGCCCGATGTGGTCCGGCTCGGCCCGGTTCACCCGGTCAGCGTCACCACCTACGTCGATGCCGCCAACCTCAGGCTTCCCTGGCCCATGCGGGTGCGTGTCGACAGCGCACGAGCAATGGTCACGACCTGTGGATGAAGATCTTCTAGGCGGCTTCGGTTGGTGGTCGCCGGGCCGCTCCACGAGCTTGCCGTCGACGAACGTGGCGCCGGCGCGGACGAGTGTGACCAGGCGCGGTCCGTTGACCGCGCGCGAGCGGTCCTGGCGGCCTCGATGAGCGTGAACGCCATCGCCAACCCCGCCGCGCGTGAGCGGGCCCTCGGGTGATCGTCATGCGGTGCCAGCTTCGGCAGAAGATGACAGCCCCGCGTCGATCGGGCCTCCGCTCGTTACCCCGAACCGGTTGCCCAAGTCCCCATGCCACCGGGACCTCGGGCCCCTGACCGGCGTGAGTGGGTCAGACAATGGTGGACCCGGATGGGCCAGCTGGCGCTGCGGCGCCGTTGCCGACCCGGGTCCGGATGACACGTCACGTGCGAGGAGGATCGACATGCCGACGCACTCGCTGCGAAGGTGGACCGCGACATCAGCCTTCCTGCGGCTCCAGAGCCGGACAATGAACCGGGTAACCCGGCCGTTGGCCCGCGCCGGTATCGGCCCCTGGTCGCTGGTCCGGCACGTCGGACGGCGCTCCGGCCGGACCTACGAGACACCGCTGCTGATCGCCAGGGTCCCCGACGGTTTCATCATCGAGCTGACCTACGGGCCAGAGGTGGACTGGTACCGCAACATCGTCGCCGCTGGATGCTGCGTCATCGTGTACCGCGGCATCGAGTACCCGATCGACCGGATCGAGCCCCGTTCCGCCGTGGACGGCCGCGCCGCGTACCCCGGCCGGCTGCCGCGGCTCGTACTGCGTCTGCTGGGTAGCGATGAGTTCCGTTTTCTCCACATCGCGCCTCGGTCCGTCGGTCAGGGGAACCCTACGTCTCGGTGACGGCGGACCAGATCGCGTTGAAGCGGATGTCGCGGGCCCGCGAGGTGCTGGACACGACCGCGCTGCCCGTCTCGCTCGTCGCTCGGGGCGTCGGGTACGACGACCCGTTCTACTTCTCGCGCGTCTTCCGCCGCGTCCACGGCCTGACCCCTCGGGACTACCGGCAGCGTCCTCGGTGACGCTTCTATGTAAGTCGAGTGCTCCGGCGGCTCAGATCGCGATGATCATGGTGGTTGTGAGGGTGCGGTAGAGCTCGCGGGTGATGTACACCGGCGTCTCCCTCGGCTTCAACATCGGCGGCGTGATCGGCTCCGGTCTCGTCTCCGTCATCGCGACGTCACTCGTCGCGGCCACGGGGAACACCCTCGCGCCGGCCGGCTACCTGCTCGTCGCCGCCGTCGTCGGCCTGGCGGTGGTGAGCACGATGCCGGAGACCTCGACCTCGGACCTGTCGGCCGACCAGCCCGTGGCCGCCGGACAACGAACCTGACGGCTCCGCCGACATCGGATCCACGTCGGCGGTGGCGATCGAAGGGTGCCACCATCCAGGCCGCGATCCAGGCCGTCAGGCCAGGCCGGGTTAGACCGACCGGCGTTCGGCGGTGATCGCCGGATCGACGTCCACCTTCGTCAAAGGGGCTCTTCGATCTTGACCGGGCAACCTGAGGTTTGGCCTGTGCGGCGCGCCTGAACGAGGGCGGCCCGCGACTCACCGATCCTCGCTGTGTCGTGGAGCAGCGAAGGGAGAGCCGCGGGCCGCAGCGATGATGCGCCGTGTCTGTTGGGACTCGAGGGCTTGGCAGTGGAGCGTGTCGTGCGTACCGCGCTCGGGACGAGGGTCGTGCAGTTGGTCACCGACGATCCGGACGCGGCGCGCTGCCCGGGCTGTCGGGTGGTCTCGACCTCGGGCAAGGACTGGGTGCTGACCCGCCCGCACGACCTGCCCGTGGTGGCGGGCAGGTCGCGGTGCAGTGGCGCAAGCGGTGCGGGCGCTGCCGCACGATCCTGTGTCCACTACAGACGTTCACCGAGCAGGTTGCGCACGTTCCGGCCGGGATGCGCACCACCACGAGGCTGCGCACAGCGCTCGCGGTCGCCATGGAGGACGGCCGAGACCAGTCCGAGGTCGCGGCGGCGCGTCAGGTGTCGTGGCCGACGGTGCAACGCGCCGTCGAGGTCCTCGCTCTGGCGGAGCCCGCCGAGCCCGAACCCGAACGCGTGCTGGGTATGGACGAGACCCGGTTCGGGCGGCCGATTGAGTCAGGCATCGGCACGACCACGGTGTTCCGCTACGTCCAAGAGGGGGTTGAAGGTCCATCCGGTGCAAAACCAACGCCAGGGCCGTTGAGGTGGAGGCGATGACCCGGGTCTAGGGTCCGCGATCACCGTCGGTGATCGTGCCCGCAGCCTGGGGGGTCTGGTGTCGGCCCGTGATGTGTTCTCCGTGCAGGAGCTGGCGCAGCTGCGCGGGTTCCCGAGGATCTCCGCGGAGGAGCTGATCCGGTTCTTCACGTTGAGCGGCGCGGATGAGGCGTTCGTGCGGTCGATGCGCCAACCGGCGACGATGCTGGGTGTGACGGCGCAGCTGTGCAGCCTGCCCTGGTTGGGGTTCGTGCCCGATGAGGTCGCCGCGGCGCCGGTGGTGGCGGTGGAGCGGCTGGCGGCCCGGCTGGGGATTTCGCCGGCCGGGTTGGCCGGCTACGGGCGCCGCGAGCAGACCCGCACCGATCATCTGCGGGCAGTGATGGCGTATCTGGGCTGGCGCACGACCGACGGGTTGTCGCTCAAGGAGCTCGATGAGTTCCTGCTGGCCAGGGCGATGGAACACGACTCGCCCGGCCTGCTGTTCCGGCTGGCGTGCGAGCATCTGATCACTTCGCGGGTGGTGCGGCCTGGCCCGGTGAAGTTGCTGGAGCGGGTCGCGTCTGCGCGGGCCCGGGCGGAGCGGGAGACCTGTGACCGGGTCGCGCACCTGCTGACCCCGACCCGCCCCGGTGAGCTGGACGGGTTGTCGGTGGTCGATCCCGAGATCGGCATGACCCGGCTGCGGTGGCTGTCCACCGGTCCGACCGAGGCCTCGGCCGCGGCGGTGAAGACCGAGGTCCGCAAGCTGGAGTTCCTGCGCGGTCTCGACGCGCACACCGTGGACCTGTCGAGTCTTCCGGCGGAGCGGCGGCGGCACCTGGCCGCGGTGGGGCGGTGCAGTTCGGTACCGGCGCTGACGCGGCGTGACCCGCCCCGCCGCTACGCGATCGTGCTCACCCTGCTGGTGCAGTCGGCGACCGACGTGCTCGACGAGGTCGTGGCGCTGTTCGACCAGGCCGTGTCCGCGCGCGAGTCACGCGCCCGGCGCAAGCTGACCGACCAGCTCGCCGAACGCGCGCGGCGCGGTGAGGACAAGCTCGCGTTGGCCGAGGAGATCCTGCCGGTGCTGGCCGACCCGACGATCCCCGACGAGCAGGTGGGTGGGCTGTTGCGGGAACGGATCGGGATGAGCCGGCTCCGCGCCGCCCTGGCCACACCCGCTACCGCGCGGCAGCCCCGCGATCACGGCCACGTGCTGCGGGTGCTGACCTTCGCCGGCGGGCCGTCCGCAACAGAACCGTTGGCGGCGGTCGAGGTGCTGCGCGGGCTCACCGCCACCGGGACGCGCAGTGTCCCGGCCGACGCCCCGACCGGGTTCGTGCCGGCCCGCTGGCGCGGCTACCTCGACGACGCGATCGCCGCCGGCGCCACCGCGGCCTACCGCCACTACTGGGAACTGTGCGTGTTGTTGTGCCTGCGTGACGCGCTGCGCAGCGGCGACGTGCACGTCCCCGGATCGCGCCGCTACGCCGACCCGACCGCCCACCTGATCCCGACTCAGGCGTGGCCGGCGCAGCGCGCCGAGTTCTGCGCCCTGGCCGGCGCGAAACCGGACCCAGCCACAGCGCTGGCCGGGGTGGACACCGAGCTGAATGTCGCGCTGGGCGAGCTCGAGCAGGTCCTGGCCGGCGGGCAGGGACCGGTCCGGGTTGACGAGCACGGCGAGCTGGTGATCGGCCCACTATCGGCCGAGGACCTGCCCGCCGAGGCGCAGCAGCTGCGCGAGGAGCTGACCGCGCTGTTGCCGTTCGCGCCGATCGCGTCGGTGCTCATCGAGCTCGACCGGCGCACCGGGTTCCTGGACTGCTTCACCCACGCTGGGGGCGCCACCCCGCGCTCGCGGGAGCTGAAACGCAACCTGCTGGCGGTGATCATCAGTCAGGCCACCAACCTGGGGTTGTCGCGGATGGCCGACGCCTCGGGCATCGCCTACGACAGCCTGGTCTGGACCGCCGAGTGGTACGTGCGGGAGGAGACCCTGCGCGCGGCGAACCTGGCCGTAATCGGCTATCACCAACAGCTCCCACTCGCCGCGGTGTTCGGCGGCGGAACCCTGTCCTCCAGCGACGGGCAACACTGGGACGAGATGCTCCGGGTCGCAGCGTCGCTGAAGTACGGGCACGTGACCGCGTCGCTGATCGTGGGCAAGCTGTCGCGCGCGGACCGGCAGAACGGGCTGGCCGCCGCGCTCAACGAGTACGGGGCGCTGCGCCGCACGGTCTACGCCGCCCAGTACCTGTCGAGGGAGGACTATCGCCGCAAGATCTCCCGCCAGCTCAACAACGTGCACCGACGGCACCTGCAGGCCCAGACCGAGCAGGCGTGGTGTCTGACGCTGGCCACCAACGCGATCACCGCCTGGACGACCGAATACCTGGGCTTGGCCGTGGCCGAGCAGCGCGGCCGGGGCCGGCGCGTGGACGATGTTCTGCTCGCGCACCTGTCCCCGGCGCACAGCGAGAACATCGGTTTGTTCGGCACCATCACCGTCGACATCGACGCCGAACTCGCCCAGCTCGACCCCAGCGGGCACCGGCCTTTGCGTCGAGCGGCCGCGAGCGCGGCATCATGACGCCGCCGGCGGTGTTGTGTCCGGTCGTGATCGGCCGTGACGCCGAGCTCGCCGGCCTGTGCGCGGCGCTGGACGCGGCGGTCGCCGGCCGGGGTGGGCTGGTGTGGCTGGTCGGGCAGTCGGGCATCGGCAAGTCGCGGCTGGCTCGAGAGCTGGCTGATCGAGCCCGGGCCGGCGGGAGCGCAGTGGCGGTGGGCCGCGCGGTACCGGCCGGCGGGTCGACGCCGTACCGGCCGTGGACCGAGGCGTTGCTGGCGCTGCTGCGTGATCACCGCCTCCCCGCCGACGCCGAGCTCCATGGATGGTTGCCGGCGCTGGCCGCGATCGTGCCGACGATCGCCGTGAGCGCTACCAGCGGTGATGGTGGTGAGGTGTCGGCGGCGGTCCGCGGCGAAGCGGTCGTTCAGCTGCTAGGTCGACTCGCGCGCCCCGACGGCCTGCTGATCGTGCTGGAGGATTTGCACTGGGCCGACCCGGACACCCTCGCGGTCCTGGAGTACGTCGCCGACAACGTCTCCGCCGAGCGGGTGTTGTGTGTGGCGACCAGCCGCGACGAGCCGGCCAGCGCGGCGATGGAGCTGATCGGGCGCCTGCACTCCCGCCGCGCCGCTGCGTTGATGCCGCTGGACCGTCTCGATGAGGTCCAGGTCGCGGCGATGGCGCGGTTGTGCGCCCCGGGGGCGGATGAGCGGCGTCTGAGCCAGGTGGCGCGGACTGCGGACGGGGTGCCGTTCCTGGTCGAGGAGCTGCTGGCCGCGCCCGGGATACCCCGCTCGTTCGCCGACACCGTGCGGGCCCGGCTCGCCGAGCTGGGCGAGGCCGAACGGTCGGTGGTGGAGGCGGCCGCGGTGCTCGGGCGCCACTTCGATTGGCGGCTGCTACCCCCGATGACAGGGCTGGGACCGGAACCGGTGTCCGCGGCGCTGGCCCGGGGGGTGGAGTGTCTGCTGTTGGTCGTGGACGGGGCCGGGTTCGGGTTCCGGCATGCGCTGACCCGGCAAGCGGTGCTCGCTGAGGTGCTGCCGCCACGGCGGGCCGCGCTGGCCGCGGCCGGGCTGCAGGCACTGACCGCGGCCGGGCCGCGGCTGGATGAGACCGGGGCGGAGGTCGCCGCCGATCTCGCCGCCCAGGCCGGGGACCTGCACCGGGCCGGGGTGCTGCTGGGCGACGCCGGGCGGGCTGCGCTGCGCCGCGGCGCGCTGCAGACCGCAATCGACACGCTGCACCGCGCGGGCGAGGTGCTCGACGAGCCCGCCGGGCGCGGTGAGGTGGACCGGTTGTTGATCGAGGCGCTCGCGGCCGCGGGGCGGGTCGACGACGCGCTCGCCACGGGTGAGAGGGCATTGAACGAGATTGCGCAACGGGGCGGCGCGGCGATCGAGCGCGGCGAGCTGCATCTGCAGCTGGCCCAGGCCGCGGTGACCGGGACCCGGTGGTCGGTGGCCACCGCCCATCTGCACGCCGCCCGGGACGCCGTGGCCGGGAGCGCCTCCGGCGCGGTGGCCGCCCAGCTGGCGGTGCTGGAGGCGGAGATCGCGTTCGCCGCCGATGACATCGAACGGGCCGCCGCCCTGGCCGAGACGGCCCGCGCGATCCCGCAGGCCGGCCCGGAGGCGATCTGTCATGCCCTGGAGGTGATCGGTCGGGCCGCCCGGACCCGGGACCTCGCCGTGGCCGGGCGCGCGTTCGAGACCGCGCTGGCCACCGCGGACGCCGCCGGCCTGCCGCTGTGGCGGCTGCGCGCGCTGCACGAGCTGGGCACGATCGAGCTGTTCACCGAGGCCGGGACCGGGCGGCTCTGGCAGGCCCGCCGGCTCGCCGAGCAACTCGGGGCATGGAGCACCGCCGCGGTGGTGGACCTGCAGTTGTGCGCCGCCGTGCAGACCGTGTTCGCCCTGGACGCCGCCGCCGAGCACGCCCGCCGCGGCCTGGCCTTGTGCGAGCGACTTGGGCTCGATCGGCTGCGGGCGCGGCTGCACTACTTCCTGGCCGAGAATCACGCCTTCCGCCGGGAACGCGCCGAGATGGAGCACCACCTCGCGCTCGCGCTGGCCGGCGCACCCGGTGATCTCGTGGAAGACGCGTTCGCCTGGGGAGGCGCCCGCGGGATGCTCGCCCTGCTCGACGGCGACTGGGACGGCGCCCTGGACTGTCTCGCGCGCGCCGCGGTGCTGCTGCGGCGCACCCCGCATAGCGAACCGGCCGAGTTCCGGGCGTTCTGGCCGCTGCTGCTCACCGCCGTCGACGACCGGCGCGCCGCCTCCGAACTCGCCCACGCCGACCGCGCGAACCTCACGATCATGTTCTGCAACCGGGGCCTGCTCGGCTACGCCCACGCCATCGCGGCCGGCCGCGACGGTGATCGTGTCCGGGCCGGCGAGCTGGCCCGGGCGGCGGACACCGCGCTGATCCGCGCCCCGGTGTGGGGGCATCTGGCCCGGTTATGCGCCGCCGGCCCCGCCCTGACCGACGGCTGGGGGGACCCCCAGCAGTGGTTGCCCGAAGCGCTGGAATGCTTCACCGAGCACGACCTGCACGGCCTGGCCCTCCGCTGCCGCGACCTGCTCGGCCGTCCGCACACGGCCCGGTGGGATCGCTATCGGTTCACCGCCCGCGAGGCCGACGTGCTCGAGCTGGTGGTGGCGGGGCTGGCCAACAAGCAGATCGCCACCCGGCTGCGGCTCTCGCCGCGCACCGTGGAGAAACACGTCGAGAGCCTGCTGCGCAAGACCGCGACCCGGTCGCGCACCCAGCTGGTCGCCCTGCTCAACGCGCCCGCCGACCCCACCGACCGGCCGCGACCCCGATAGCGCAGTCCGCGGGCGGCCAGGCGGGTTGCCCCGCGCCGGGCACGCTCAGGAGTTCAGCGGGGCTGGTTCAGGAAGGCGTGCGCCTCGTCCTCGGTGATCGAGGCGCCGACGGTGGTGATGTCGTGCGCGGCCATCGCCCGCGACAGCACCTGCATGCCCGGCCCGCCCGTCGCCACCGGCAACCCGATGGCGGCGGCCGGCTGGCCCAGCTCGCGCACCAACCGCAGGAAACTGTCCTCGGCCAGCACGATCAGGATCCGCGCGGCGCGGCCGCCCACCACCCGGAACGAATGCGCCACCCCACGCGGCATCGACACCCAATGCCCCGGCCCGGCCAGCCACTCCCGCCCGCCACAGCGCACCACCAGCTGCCCGTCGAGCACATACCAGCTGTCATCGGCGTCCTGGTGCACGTGCAGCGGCGGGGAGGCCCCGGCCGGCAACGTCACCTCCAACACCACCGGCCCGGTGTCGGTCCCGAACCGGTGCTCCACCACCAAGGTGTCCAGAAACCACCACGCCCCGCCCGTGTGCTCGCCAGGCGCGTCGATCACCGCCGCCGCCCCTGCCGCTGGCACCGCCGCCGTTGCGTCCATCCCGGGCTCCTTCCGACCCCGCCCGCGACGCCAGTCCGACGCGGGTCTGACCGATCCTGACCGCGACCAGGCGCCCCGGCGACCGGGAAAGCACGTAACCGGTTCGGCCGGCGACTACGTGATTTCCCCGTGGTCGCACCCGCGTGCACACGCCCAGGATGGCCGCCGACCAGCACCCGACAAGGAGCCCCGACATGACCCTGCAGACCCGCAACCTCGACAGCCCTGATGAGAAGCGCGAGTTCGACCACGGCGCGATGCACGTGCTCGCCCTCGACGGGACCACGTTCGTACGTGGCGTGCTGGAACCGGGCTGGCGGTGGTCGATCGACGTGCAACCGCTGGTCGGCACCGACTCCTGCCAGGTCGCGCACGCCAGCTACATCATCTCCGGCCGGTTCGGGGTGCGCCTCGACGACGGCACCGAAACCGAGGCCGGCCCCGGCGACGCGCTCGCCGTCTCACCCGGGCACGACGCCTGGGTGGTCGGTGACCAGCCGTGCACGATCATCGACTTCGCGCCGGCGCCCGCGGGTGATGCGACCCGGATCGCGCGGTGCCCGTGCGGAGTCCAGTTCCGCATCGACGGAACCACCGACACCGACGGCGCGCAGCTCGAGCACCTCATCGCCGCGGTCCAGCAACACGCCGCCGGCTCCCACGGCCACGACGTCGACCGCGACCACATCCTCGACGAACTGACCACGGGCTGAGCCAGCAGTCCCCGCTACGGATGTGCCCTGTCTGCGGGTCTGACGGGCGCACATACTCGAACCTCGAACCTCGAACCTCGAACCTCGAAACGCGACATCGACGGCGTACGACAACAACGGGACCTGGATCACCACGGCCCGCGGGGTCGATGCGATGAGTGCACGGGAGGCTCAGCGTGACCGACGGTGCAACTCGTCCCGACACCAGCGCCGAGGCGCTGGCCGACGCCGGCGAGGTCAGGCTCGAGGTACCGCACGCCGCCGCCGGCCAAGGCCCCGGCGGAGCGTCCGACGCGGCTGGTGCGCGGCCCTCGGTCGCCGAGGCCCAGCGCTGGACCGACGACTACCAGGACTTCGTGCACACCCGGATGATCCGGGTGCAGGCCGCCGCCCAGCAATGGCTGGTCACGATGACCGCGCTGCTCGGCGTCTTCAGCGCGGTCACCGTCCTGGGCGGACCCACCACGATCGACACCGCCCCCGCCGGAGCGGCGCAGTGGATCGTCCTCGGTATGGCCGGGCTGGTGTACCTGCTCGCCTTCGCCGCGGTCTACTACGGGGCGCTGGCCACCTTCGGCGGCCTGGGCCTGCGCCCCGCCACCCCGCAGGAACGCGATTACGCACGCGACGCCGCCGCCCTGCAAACCTGCCCGGACAGCAGCAACACCGATCAACTCGCGGCCGATGTCACCCGGCTGGCTCGGCTGCGCCGAGCCACACCCAGGCAGGAATGGTGGCGCGCCCGCCCCATCAGCGGCGGCGTCCGCGCCTACATCGACAGTTACGAGTTCAAGACCAACACCCTGCGCGCCAACCTGCACCGCTCCCGCGTCCTCGGGATCTCCGCCGCGATCCTCTCCGGCGTCCTGGCCTGGACGCTGCTGCTACTCCGGGTGCTTCATCCCAGCCTCTGACAAGCCGCGGCGCCGCGTTGCACAATCAAGGGATTCTGAGACGCCCACGGCAAGATCACCGCGGAGGCTCGCCACGCGACGCCCGGTGCATCAGAACCCGTCTCACACCATGCGCGTCAAACTGGCCGTTGCGCGACGGATTCTGAGACAGTTTCGGGGTGGCGGCCCAGCATCAAGACCTGATCGCGTAGCTGCGGGTCAGCTCCGAGGCCCAGGACAGCCAACTGCAGCGTGACGCGCTGACCGAGGCCGGGTGTGTGAAGTTCTTCGAGGCCAAGATCTCCAGCCGCCAGACCGACCGGCCCGCCTGGCCGCCGCGCTCGCCTACCTGCGATCCGGCGACACGCTCGCGGTGTGGAAGCTCGATCGCCTCGGCCGCTCGGTCAAGGAGGTCCTGACCCTGCGGATCCTGACCGGGACCCTCGCTGGCAGCTACACCCCCACCGGAGAGGGCAAGTTCTTCTTCACCATCATTCCGAGCTGACCAACGACCGTTCCGCCGCCCTGGCGTTGGTTCTGCACCGGATGGGCCTTCTACCCCAAGAGGCCCTCGTGGTCCTCGCTGCGCTGGCCCCCTCCTGCGCGTCGCGATCGCCGTCGCGGTCGGGAAGGCGTTCGTGATCCTCGACGGCACCCTGCTGCGGATCGACCGGGTCGGCATGGGCTCAGGCCGGGACCGCCCGTACTTCTCCGGCAATCACAAGACCCACGGGGTGAACGTGCAGGTCATCGCCGACCCCGCCGGGCGACTGATCTGGGCATCCCCGGCGCTGCCCGGCGCCCGCCACGACATGGGCGCCGCACGCGAGCACGGCATCCTCGACGCCCTCACCGCCGCAGGCATTCGCGTGATCGCCGACAACGGCTACCGCGGCTCCGGATTCGCCGTCCCGCAGCGACGCCGAGCTACCGACCTGGTCAAGGCCGTCCTCGTCCTCATCCACACCGGCTGACCCCAAGTGGAAAAGGCTCAATGGCGCATAGCTTTGGTGCCGAAACGAGCATCGCAGGCAGCGTCGAGCAGCAGTTCGTGGATCAGTTCGTGGACGAGATCAACTCAACTCGACTCGCGGCCGTCTCGAGAGTCACTGCGTCCTTCGCGGCCACCGGTCTCTCGGCCCTCCAGCGCTGTACCCGTGGCGCTGTCGGGTTCTACAGCGGTATCGGTTGGCGTACCGCGTCGATGACGGTGCCGGCTGATCTGGCGCAGCACCCCCGACCTGCACGCCGTCGGATTGGATCATGGGCCAGTGGGTGCTCGCGACCCGCACAGGCGTGTCGGTCGATCGGGGGACAGCAGGCTCACCCGGCGCATCGGCCAGGACGTGGATGGATGCGTCCGCAGGTCAGCGCGAGAGTTGGGGACATCGCAGACACCGAGTCCGCCCCCCACCGAGGAGCTAACAGCCATGATCACCAAGGCCATCGTCCGCGGCGCATCCACTCTCGCCATCGCCGGACTGCTCGCCGGCTTCGCCGCCACCAGCGCCCAGGCCGCCACCCCCACCACGACGACCGCCCCCGTCGCGCTGACCGCCCAGACCACCGCGGCGAGCAGCCCGTCCGGGCCCGGTCACCTCACGCCGGCACCGCAGATCAGCAAGCACTTCACCATCAAGAACGAGTTCTCGGCATGCACCATGAAGCTGGTCAGCGCTACCGGCGACAACGAAGGCATGCCGGTCGACGGCAGCACCATGGACGAAGGCTCCACCCAGGGGTTCGAGGTCCAGTACAGGGCCGGCAACATCGGCATCATCAACGCCACCTACGACATCTACCAGATCGGCAGGCCCACCAAGATGGGCACCTTCACCGTCCGCATGACCTACGACTGGACCGGCGAGACCAGCATGGCCATCACCAGCCGCAGCGGAGACCACGACTCCCACTACACCCTGCTCCAGCCCGACGACACCAACGACGCGTGGGTCGAGTTCACCTGATCCGCCGGCCCGCAGCACCACCGGTGGGGCGCCCGCGTTCACCCGGATGTTACGGAGGCCTCGCCCATCACCACGCTGCCGGAGCCCGGCACCGTCCAGACCGCGGGGCCGAGCCACCCGGTGACGAACCTGCTGATCACCACAGATCAGCTGATGACCGCAGCTCATCGGGGTGACTCCCCGCAGTTCATCCCTGTCCTCGCCGCGCTGCGGGTTCCATGACTCGGGCCAGGACGCCCTCTGTCCTGGCCGCGATGGCCATGGCCGCGGCTAGAGTCGCCCTCGACCGGTTCCGTAGCACCTCGATCCTGACGCCACAGTCCCAGCGAGCGGGGCGGCGGGACCACAATCGAGGAGGACGCCGGGGCACCGGACGCACTCAGGGAAAGATGTATGTCGTGGAGCTGGCCGAAGCCGGCAGCAGCGCACACGCTAACGCCGTGGCCGACACCGTCTCGGCCCCATCAGCTGAGCAGCCGACAATTCCGGCGCAGCATATTCCTGAGCTGACTGACGGTACGATTTCATCGTCGAGGTGCGAGGCTGTCGAGCAGGTTGCCGCTCCGAGCTTTTGCTCGGCCGTGCCGGGCCGACATCGACACTGATGGCGCCCTTTGCCTCCCCCGGTGCGGCGCAGCTTGAGCCCGCCCGTCGACGGCGAGGATTGCTGTCGACCAGTTCGATGATCTTGCGTCCGTGGACAGGGTTTCACGCAGGGTCAACGGCGCCCTGAGGCGCCGGTCACTCCGGCCACGCCCGATGTCGCGGCGCGGTGGGCCAATTCGTCGTATCCACCCCGACCTACCGACGCCGGAATTGACGGTGGCCTATAAGGGCTCTTCCGGAAATGGAGTGCGGCTGAGGGCGTGATC
>NZ_MKVV01000015.1 GCF_001899645.1 Pseudonocardia sp. 73-21
CTGGTCAGGTGCACCTCGCCTCGTCTATCCGGCGATCAAGCCCGGCGTGTCGCCAACCCCGGTGAAAGACGGAGGTCAGCGCCGGCGGCAACAAGTACAGCTGGTCATGCTCCACAGCCAAGAAGTTGTAGGCCACACCCACATTCTGGCCGCCTCACCCGACACCTTCGGGAACCTCGAGCGCGTGTCGCCACCGGACCACCGTCGATCACTGGGTTCGTGCAACAGGCTCACAGGCCTGCAAATCGTTTCCAGATGACGTTCAACCCCGCGTCACAGCGCAGGGTTGTGTTAGTCGCACCGTCAACCCGGGTACCCAGGTAGTTACCTCGACTCCAGACTCGCTGCTCGTCAGGCTGGGGAGCCCTGCGACGCAGCACTCCTACCGGGGCCGGTGTTCTTCGACGGGACGCCGGCCCCGGCAGGCTGCGTCGCTATGGCCCGCGGTGGAACATCGGTTTCTGGGCCGGTTGCGCCGCGTCCATCAGGTGGGGAACGTCATCGTCCGGAACAGCAGGATCTTCAACAGCCTGGCTGTCGTTTCTGGTCGCTCGTCCTTGTGATTGAGGCTGCGCACCAACAGCAGGTTCACGATGGTGCTGCTGATCTCCTCGGCGGACGGGTCCGTGCGGAGTTGCCCGGTCTGCTGGCCGTACCGGATCAGGTGCAGCAGCGGGTCGAGCAGCGGCACGATCGTGCGGGGATCCAGGTCGTCGGCCGGGTCCGGGGTGTGTTCGGTGCGGATGGTGTACTCGAGGACCGCTGCGGTGAAGGCGGCGGTCAGGCCGCGGTGGAAGTAGCTTAGCCGGGCCAGCGCGTCGATCTGGTCGGCCAGCGCGTCCCGGGCCGGTCGCTGCCGGGCGATGTCGTGGTCGGCCTGCACTAGCAGCGTCGTGGCGTGCGGTGCGAACACGACCCCGATCAGGACGTGTTTGGTCGGGAAGTGGTTGTACGCGGTCGCGACGCTGACCCCGGCATCGGCGGCGATGTCCTCCATTCGGGTACTTGCCCATCCGCGGGCGCTGAACGCCGAGTCCGCGGCGGCGATCAGGGCCGCACGGGTCCGGTTCCGTTTGGTGCGCGCCGCCCGGATCCGGGGTTCGTCATGTCGTTGCTCATCGTGAGCGACCACCATCCGCACCGCCTGCGCGTTCCTGGATCAGTACGCAGTCCGGACCCTCCGTTCCACGCCTGGGCAAGGGTTGATGATGGCGTTTCACCGGTGATCTGTCTTCTCCGGGCGCGGCGCGAGACGGAGGTTCGGCCGCGGCGCGCGCGCCGCCAAGGCAGCCGAGATGCCCGCCCGCAGGTGCCGGCCTCGGCGACGAGGGTCGTCGTTGAGCAGCGACGAGCGACGGCCACGATCACGGCCGCCGAGGAAGGCAAGCCCAAACCCCCGGTGGGGAGTCCCGCCGGCTACTGGTCGTCCTGGTCGCCCGGCGCGGAGATGAGGGTGGTGAGCATGTCGGCGATGTGCTGCTGTCCGGCGGCGACCTGGTCGAGCTTGCCGCGCATCTCGGCGAAGCCCCTGCGGGTCTCTTCGAACCCGGCGGCGGTCTGCTCGCCGAGCGCGTTGATCGCGGAGCGGTTGGCGTCGACCTTGACCCCGAGGTCGGCGAGGTCCCGGTCGCGGGCGGCGGCGAGGTGTCGCGCGGCCGCGGCGTCGGCGGCCACCTCTTCCATGCGGGCCTCCAGCGCGCTGAGCCGGGCCTCGACGTCGGAAGGGTTGGACACGGGATGGAGCGTACCGAGCCAGCGTCGCTGCGGCGTCAGCCCACGGCCCGCCGGGGGACCCGCGGACCCCACGTCGTCGCGGAGGCCGCGGGCGTTGGAGGCGCGCAACGGCGCGGTCAGGGTGGCGCGGGAGTCACGGTACGAGGTGGAGTCGTGGGCGGCCGGTCGGGGCGATCGGGTGGGCTGCGCCGAGGGGTTGGCCCAGGGCCAGGCCGACGACGAACTCGGCGACCGCCCGCGCGGCGGGGAGCAGGTCGGGGTGCAGATAGCGCCGCGAGGACTGGGTGGGGTCGTGGTGCAGCCCGACGCACCAGCCGGTGTCCTCGTCCCAGGTCGCGACGACGGGTGCGGGACGCTGGGGGTGCAGCGCGCCGCCGAGCGACGCAGTTCCGGCGGCGGTCTGGTCGGCGGGTGTCCAGGCGGCCAGGCGCCCTGGCCCGCACCATCACGCGGGACCCGGTGACCGAGACCATCGCGTCGCGGCGATCAGCCCGATCAGCGCCGCGGACGCGACCAGGGTCGCCCAGTTCCACCACTCCACCGGGTACACCCGACCCACCGACTCGGGCGGCAGGGTCTCTCCGATTTCGCCGATGAGCAGGAAGGCGAACACGGAGACGGCGACGGCCAGCCGCCACTGTCCGGCCGACCACCACCGGGGCTGCGTCAGTGTGGTGGCCGACAGCAGCGGCGGTCGTCCCGTGGACGTTCCGAACCGGGTCCTGGTGGACATCAGATCATCATCCGATCGGTGCTCAGAACGGCCAGCGGTAGCCGTAGCGCGGAGCGAGCGTGGCGTCGAAGCCCCGGTGCCGCCCGGCCGGGACGATCGCCAACAACACGAGCGGGAACAGGTCCTCGGCCGGGTACTCCCACAGGTAGCCGCCGGTGTGCAGCAGCATCAGCCAGATCGGGGTGAGCAGCAGCAGCCCTCCGACGGCGGCGAGCCGGGTGGCCACACCGAAGATCAGTCCGAGGCCGATGGCGAGCTCGGCGATGGTGAGGAAGATGCCGAAGAATCCCCAGTTGGGCAGCACCAGGTGCTGGTAGGCCCAGCCCAGCGGGGCGATGTAGGTTTTCGACGAGGCATCCGTGGCGATGGCCTGGGCCACGCCGCGGGTGACGAGGTTGAAGGAGATGAAGCCGAAGTCGTAGTTGCCGACGTTGATGACCTTGGCGATGGCGTTGGTGAGCCACACCAGGCCGGTGAAGACGCGCAGGACGGTGAACATCCGCGTCATCACGCGATACGAGCTCGGGGCGTCGACCCCCGGCTCGGTCGTGTGGACGGTGTCGGTCATCGCGTCGTGCCCCTCTATCGATCGTGCGTCAGGTGCGGTCAGGCTAGGGCGTCCCGGTGTTCGCACTGACACCCTGCGGCGGTTCGTCCGGGAACCGTAAGTGTCCGCCTCAGGCGCGCGGCCCGATTGGTCAATCCGCCGAACAAACGTATAAACAGACCGAATCGCAACATATTTTGCCTGTTATGTCGGCTTGTTGCACGTATGGTGAAAAACTGCGCTCAGCGGGTGAGGTTCCGAACCGGAAGTACCGCGGCTTCGAAGATCGGTGCAGCACGGCTGAACGACTTCACCACGCCGAGAGGATCACCTTGTGGATGTGACCGCACACCTGGCCCCCGTTCTCGAGATCGCCGCCACGCACGCCCGCGACGTCGACGCCGAGGGCCGGTACCCGGCCGAGGCCGTGCAGGCGTTGCGCGAGAGCGGCCTGCTCGGTCTGACCGTCCCCACCGAAGCCGGTGGACTGGGCGGTGGCCCGCACGAGCTCGTCGCGACCGTCGGCGGCCTGGCCGGGGTCTGCGGCTCGACGGCGATGATCTACCTGATGCACGTCAGCGCCGTCATGCCGGTGGCCGTCGCACCGCCGGCCGGGCTGCCCAAGCTGCTCAACCAGCTCGCCGACGGCAGCACCCTCGGGTCGCTCGCCTTCTCCGAGGCCGGCTCCCGCTCGCACTTCTGGGCCCCGGTCTCGAAGGCCACCCGCGACGGCGACACGGTGCACCTGACCGCCCGCAAGAGCTGGGTCACCTCCGCCGGACAGGCCGACGTCTACGTCGTGTCCACAGGCTCGCCCGACGTCGAGGGCGGCGTCGACCTGTTCGCGGTTCCCGCCGACACCGCGGGGCTGGAGGTGGCCGGGCCGTGGAAGGGGATGGGCCTGCGCGGCAACGCCTCCTCCCCGATGACCATCGACGCCCAGGTGCCGGTCGAGCACCGCCTCGGCGAGGCCGGCAGCGGGTTCGAGGCGATGCTGAACGTGGTCATGCCGTGGTTCAACCTGGGCAACTCCTCGGTCTCGGTCGGGCTGTCGCGCGCCGCAGTGGACGCCGCGGTCACCCACACCAGTGCCTCGAAGCTGGAGCACCTCGACCAGAGCCTGTCGGCGCTGCCGACGATCCGCGCGCAGCTGGCGAAGATGTCCATCGAGCTCGCCACCATGTCGGCCTACCTCGGGGTCACCGCGCAGCGGCTGATCGAGCCCCGGGACGACACGATGCTCTACGTCCTCGGCGTCAAGGCCGCCACCAACGACGCCGCACTGCGGATCACCGACGCCGCCATGCGCGTCTGCGGCGGGGCGGCGTTCTCCGAGCACCTGCAGCTCGACCGCTACTTCCGCGACGCCCGCGCCGGGCACGTCATGGCCCCCACCGCCGATGTCCTCTACGACTTCTACGGCAAGGCCATCACCAACCAGCCCCTGTTCTGACCCACCTGATCTGATCCCCGTTCTCGACACGAGGAGCTCCGTGAGCAAGCCCCTGATCATCGGCTCTGTCGCCTACACACCCAACGTCGTCACCATCTGGGAGGGCATCCGCGAGTACTTCGGCGACGGCCCGGCCGAGATGGACTTCGTCCTGTACTCCAACTACGGCCGCCAGGTCGACGCCCTACTGGCCGGTGAGATCGACATCGCATGGAACACCAACCTGGCCTGGGTGCGCACCGTCGCCCAGACCGGCGGCGAGTGCCGGGCCCTGGCCCAGCGCGACACCGACACCGTCTTCCAGACGATCTTCGTCGCCCGCACGGGCAGCGCACTCGGCGGCCTGGAGGGCCTCAAGGGCCGCCGCCTTGCACTGGGGTCGAAGGACTCCGCGCAGGCCGCGATCCTGCCCGTGCACTACCTGCACGAAGCCGGGCTCGGCGACGACGACGTCGAGCTGCTGCGGATCAACAGTGACGTCGGCAAGCACGGCGACACCGGCCGCAGCGAGCTCGACGCGCTGCGCGCGGTGATGGACGACAAGGCCGACGCCGCCGCGCTGGGCATCAACACCTGGGAGGCCATCGGCCGCGACGAGCTCATGCCCGGCGCGTTCGAGGTGTTCTGGGAGTCCCCGACCTACTCGCACTGCAACTTCACCGCCCTGCCGACGCTCTCGGACGAGCGCGCCGCCCCGTGGGTGGAGAAGCTGCTCGCGATGGACTTCGACAACCCGGCACACCGGCCGATCCTGGAGATGGAGGGCCTGCGCCAGTGGGTCCTGCCGAAGATGGACGGCTACGCCTCACTGTTCGACGCCGTGAAGGAACAGGGGATCTCGCCCCGATGGTGAGTCCCCTCCTGGTGCTCGACCTCGTCGAGCGGACCGGCCCGCTGCCCCTCGGGGCCACGGTCGCCGTTCCGCTCGACGGGTCGGACGACGACGTCGCCCTCGTCACCGCCTGGTGCACCCGCAGCGGCAACAGTCTTGTCGAGGTCATCGACGGGGTTGCCACCGTGCGCCGGGGCCCGAGCCCGGACCCCTACGCCGATCTCGATCCCGACCAGATCCCCGGCACCCGCCTGTGGATCTACACCAACTTCGACTGCAACCTCGCCTGCGACTACTGCTGTGTGCGCTCGTCACCGCAGGCCGAGCGTCGTGCGCTGGGGGCCGACCGGGTCCGGAAGCTGGCGGGCGAGGCCGTCGACGCGGGGGTCAGCGAGCTGATCCTCACCGGCGGGGAGCCGTTCCTGCTCCCCGACCTCGACGACCTCGTCGCCGCCTGCACCGCCGCACTCCCGACCACCCTGCTCACCAACGCCATGCTGCTGCGCGGGCGGCGGCTGGAGATGCTGCGGCGGATGGACCGCGACCGGCTCGTCCTGCAGATCAGCCTCGACTCCCCCACCCCGGAGCTGCACGACCGGCACCGCGGCGCCCGCTCCTGGGAACGCGCGGTGGCCGGGATCCGCACTGCCCAGGCCGACGGGTTCCGGGTCAGGGTGGCAGCGACCCTGGAGCCGGAGCGGTTCTCCGAACTGGAACCGTTCAAGGCGTTCCTCGACGACCTCGGCATCGCCCGCGACGACCAGGTCATCCGCGCGCTCGCGCACCGCGGCGTCGCCGACACCGGCCTCGAGCTCACCGTCGAGTCCCTCATCCCGGAGATCACCATCACCGCCGACGGCGTCTACTGGCACCCCGTCAGCGCTGATCACGACGACCAACTCGTCACCCGCGAACTGTTCCCGCTCGCTGACGCCATCGCCGAGGTCAAACGCCGCTTCGTCGCGCACCGTGCCAAGGCCGACGCGGCAGCGCAGTGGTTCCCCTGCGCCTGAGCAGCGCTCACCCCAGGGCGACGGCGACGGCGCGTGCGACGGCGAGAGCGTCATGCACCCCGTTGTCGACACCCTTCTCGAAGTCGTCGCCGTCGGTCGCCATCGTGTTGGTGATGTGCGCCAGGCACACCACCTGCGCCCCGGACGCGGCGGCGTAGGCGTACAACGCCGCCGCCTCCATCTCCACGCACACGACACCGGCGGCCACCGCGGCGGCAATCGCAGCCCCGGTCTCCCGGTAGGGCGCATCCGTGGTCCATGACGCACCGGTGACCACCGGTTCCGGGAGTCGGTCGAACGCGCCGTCGAGCCGGCCCAGCGTCTTGTCGTCCAGGCGGCTCCACCGCGACGGCGGCAGGTAGTGCACGCTCGTCCCCTCATCCCGCAACGCCCGTTCGATCAGCACGAAGCACGGCGTCGAACCGACCGGCGAGATCTGCCCCGCCGAGGTCACGCTCACCACCAGCCCGCACCCGGACTCGGCCAACTGCTCGGCCACCAGCACCGCAAAGGGTGCGCCGACCGCCATCCCCACCACCCCGACCTCGATCCCGTCGAGCCCGACCGTCCACATCTCCGTGTGATAGCAGGCCCACCCCGGATGCCGGGCGCCCCGCCCGGTGGCGGCCAGGTGGCGCACGATGTCGCCGTCCGGGTCCAGCAGGCACACCTCCGGGACCGCGACATCCGGAAGACCCCGCTGCCGACGGGCCTCCCGCAGCAGGTTCGCCGGCCGGAACACCGGCTCAGCGGCGTAGTCCTTCGGAACCAGCAGCGGCAGAACGTCGTCGGAGTGCACCCGCGCATCC
Source organism: Pseudonocardia sp. 73-21 (assembly GCF_001899645.1). Classification (GTDB taxonomy): domain Bacteria; phylum Actinomycetota; class Actinomycetes; order Mycobacteriales; family Pseudonocardiaceae; genus Pseudonocardia. The sequence goes on from NZ_MKVV01000015.1 coordinate 7,122, forward strand.
CAACATCCTCGGTAACCAATGCACACATACGCATGAGTTGATGGGGAGAGTGACAATGGGCAACGCACACGGCACCTCGAACGCGGTACTCATGAGGTCGTCTCCGCCAGCGCCCAGATCGCGGCGGCGAGGGTGAGGACGATCGCGGCCGCGCGCAGCGCGTTGATGGTGGCGAACCGGTTCAGGACGGCCTCCACGGCTTCGGCCGTGTGCTCGCCGTGTCGAAGGGGGAGCAGGGTGGGCGCGGCGCGAGCGGTGGTGACGCCACCCGCCACGGTGCCCGCGCCGGCGGCCACCAAGGCGATGGCCAGGACGGTGGTGGGGTGCGTGAGCAGGCCGACCACGACCGCGGTGAGGGTCAGCGCGGCGGTGCCGACGCCCATGATCGGGTACCAGATCAGGCCGTTGCCCATGTCCGCGGCGCGCACGTAGTCGAGATAGGCCGGCGCCCCGATCCGCCGGCGCGCCGGCAGTTGCTTGATCGCCTGATCCAGGGTGGCGCCCGCAGCGATCCCGTTGGCCGCGGTGGCGGCCAGGAGCAGCCCGGTGACCCAGGACGGGTTCATGACAAGACACCTCCTGACGACCTTCATAGATAGTGTCGCTACGTGTAGCGTTGTTGTCTATAGTGCCGAAGGGGGAGGTGCCCGTGGATGGCCGGGTGGCCCACGTTCTCGCTGCTGACGTGCTGGGGGTCGAGGTGCCCGACACCCGGCCGGTGTTCCTCGCCGTACTGGGCGTGCACGTGGTGGCGGGGCTGGCCGCGGTGCTGGCCGGGTTGGTCGCCGCGCTGGCCGGCAAGCGAGCGGGCCGGCACCCGCAGGCCGGGCGGGTGTTTCTGTGGGCGCTGGGGGTGGTGGCGGTGACCGCGGCCGGTCTGGCCGTGCTGCGCTGGCCCCACGATGTGCATCTGCTCGTGCTCGGGGTGATCGCCGTCGCCTGCGGGCTCGGCGGGTACACCGCGCGTCGGCGGCGACGGCCCGGGTGGGCGCGCCGGCACATCCTGGGGATGGGCGGGTCGTACGTGGTGCTGCTGACCGCGTTCTACGTCGACAACGGCCCGCAGCTGCCGGTGTGGCAGCTGCTCCCGGCCTGGACGTTCTGGGTGCTGCCCGCCATGCTCGGGTCGCCGGTGATCGCGGCGGCGCTGCGCCGGTACCGGGCCCGGGGGTGGTTCACCCCAGCCGGGCCCGGGCAATCAGGCAGCGCCGCGACGCCCAGCCCGCCAGCAGGCACCGGACCCCGCTGAACCCGACCGCGGCCAGCAGCGGCCACGCCGCCGGCACCACGGTGCTCAGCAGCCACGCCCCGGCCGCGGCGAGCATGACGACGTCGCCCACCGCGCACGCGCTGGTCGCGAGCCCGGCCGCCGCCGGAGCCAGACCGGGGCGGGCAGCGCCCCACCGGTGCCCCGCTCGACCGGTCAGGACCAGAACCAGCACTGCCGCGGGCACCGCGATCGCGAGCACGACACCCACCCAGGGCAGCAACCGCCACGGCCCGGCCAGGCCGCCGCCCCAGGGCGCGGTACCGCTGGCGGACATCGCCGCCACCCACGCCGTCGCGGCCACCGGACCCGAGGCCAGCAATCCCATCGCGACCCGGCGGGCCAGGCCGGCGGCGCCGACCGCGACGAACCCGGCGATCACGTCCCGGGGCGACCCGAACTCGGCCACGGCGGCCGCCTCACCCGCTGATCCCGTGGACCTGCGGTGCGCTTCGCACGCCTCGGCGAGTCCGTCGCGGAGCTCGGCGATCACGTCTGCTCGCCACCGTCGCGGACCGATCAGCCCTACCGCCACGGCGGCCAGGTAGTCCTCGACCACCCCCGCACCCCCGCAGGTCCCCTCAACAGCAGCGCCGGACGCGGCGGCGGCGTTCACGTCGTCGCCGGCCATGCCCCACCGCCCATCAGCGTGGTGACGGTGCGGGCGAACTCGCGCCAGGCGGAGCGCTGCTCGACCAGGGCTGCCCGGCCCGCGGCGGTCAGCTCGTAGCTGCGCCGGCGCCGACCGCCCGCCATCGACCAGCCACTGGCCACCAACCCGGCCCGCTCGAGGCGGTGCAACGCCGGATACACCGTGCCCGTGGCCAGGTCCACCCGCCCGCCGCTGCCCGCCCGCAGCGCCTCGGCGATCCCGTAGCCGTGACGCGGCCCGGCCTCCAGCGTCGCGAGCAGCAACCCGTCCAGATGACCCTTAAGCACCTCAGCCCGCATACGTAGCCACGCTACGCCCAATACCGCAAGGCTTTACCCGGGAATCGGCGGCAGCGACCTGAGCTTGGATGGTGGCCTATTAACAGCGTGGAGCGCACCATGGGCAGCATGAGGATCGAGCTGCTGGTCGTAGCGGACTGCCCTCACGAGTCGGTGGCGGCCGGAGTGCTCACCACGGCGTTATCCGATATCGGTCTCGGGTCGCTCGGCTTCACGGTGACGGTGATCGAGTCACAACACGACGCCGAGCTGCGCCACTTCATCGGCTCACCAACGATCTGCGTCGACGGCGCGGACGTGTTCCCGCAGCCCGAGCGCCCCGCAGCGATCGCCTGCCGGAGATATCCCGGCCGCACGGGTGCACCCGCGCTGCGCGAGCTGAGGCAGGCGTTGAAGCGGGCGGCCGCCCTGTCGACGGCACAGTGACCCCCGTGAGCGACGTGGACCGGGACTCGCCGATCCGGGAAGGGCTCCTCGCCTGGACGCGGGGAGATCTCGACGCCCTGCAGCGGGTACTCGACCCCGCCGTGACGCTACGGGCCGTGCAACCGGGCCCGTGGGACTGCGACGACCGCGACCAGGTGATGAGTCTTCTACGCCACCGCGCACTGGAGCGCGGAGACCAGCCGACACGCGAGGTCGACGTGCAGCGCCTGGACAACTCGACGTTCCGCGTGACCGGGCTGGGCGGGGGTGAGGCGGTCGCGACCCTGGTCACGATCGCCGGCGGCAGGGTGGTCTCCCTGCAGCAAGTCTCGACAGCCCAGCCCGATCCTCACGCCGAGGCCGCGGTAGCAGCGATCCGATCCGGGGATGTCACCGCACTCACCCAGGTCCTCAACCAGGCACCGCACCTCACCCGCGTGCCCGTGCCCGGCTATCAGGGCAGAACACTGCTGCACGTCGCAACGGACTGGCCCGGCTACCTACCGAACGGCCCCGAGGTTGTCCGGGTACTGATCGAGCACGGGGCAGACCCCAACCATCGCGGCGGAGACAACGGCGACGGCGAGACACCGCTGCACTGGGCGGTGAGCAGCGACGATGTCGATGTCGCGCGTGCACTGCTCGCAGGGGGCGCCGACGCCGAGGCTCCCGGCGGGTCGATCGGCACACCGCTGGACAACGCGATCGGCTACGGCTGTTGGCACGTCGCCGAACTGCTTGCCGCAACGGGGGTGCGCGTGGACAAGCTGTGGCATGCCGCCGCCCTGGGCAGGCTGGATCGCATCGAGGCACTCCTGGCGGCGGCCTCTGGCAAGGACCAGATCTCCCAAGCCTTCTGGCACGCCTGCGCAGCATCGCAGCGGCGTGCCGCCGAACGCCTCCTCGCCGCGGGAGCCGACCTCAACTGGACACCGGAGTATGCGGCGCAGACGCCGCTCGACGCTGCGAGCGGGGAGTCCACCCGTCAGCAGAACGTCATCGAGTGGCTTCGGGAACGCGGCGCGATCTCTGCGAACCCGGCCGGCAGCATCGGGCGAGATGTACAGCTAGAACAGGGTGTCCCGGACGCGTAGTGGTCGGTAGCCGGTGGGGCCGAGCTGGGCGAGTTCGCCGTCGATGTCGACCTCGATCGCGCCGAAGAAGTTGATGTTCTCGCTGTGCGCCGGGGAGATGTGCGCCAACACGTCGTCGTCGACGTGGCGGCCGCCGCGGCGCATCGACTCGGGGTATCGGTAAGGAGTGTGTCACCGGCCGCCAGTTGGCGGAGGGCGCGACGGCAGAAGATCGTCGTACTTCGTGACGTCGGGCGGAGGCCGGGTGGCCGTGGGTAGCGCGACGAGGACGGCCTCGAGGGTGGCGGGCGCGGTGTTGGCCGCGCGACCGCCGAGTTCGGGGACGTACTTGTAGATCGTCGAGCGGCTGACGTTGAGCAGCCGCGCGATCGACGACACGGTGTTGTCGGGTCGGGCGAGCAGGTCGCGGGCGTGACGGACCTGCTCGGGGGTCATCGCGGGTGGCCGGCCGAGGCGGACCCCGCGGGCCCGCGCCGCGGCCAGGCCCTCCCGGGTGCCGTCGACGATGAGTTCCCGGATGAATTCGGCGAGCGCGGCGAAGACGTGGAAGACCAGCCGCCCGCCGGGGGTGGTGGTGTCGAGGTTCTCGTGGAGTGAGTGGAACCCGATCCCGCGGCGGCGGAGCTGGGCGACGAGGGTGATGAGGTCCTGCAGGGACCGGGAGAGCCGGTCGAGGCTGGGCACGACCAGGGTGTCGCCGGCGCGCAGGTAGGTCAGGCAGGCCTGCAGCTCGGGGCGGTCGGCGTCGCGGCCGGAGAGCTGGTCGGAGAACACCTTGGCGCACCCGACGTCGTCGAGCGCGCAGAGCTGGCGGTCGAGCAGCTGCGCGGTGGTCGACACCCGGGCGTACCCGATCAGCACCCCGGTGACGGTGGCGGGTTCCGGCGCGAGGAGGACGTCGTCACCCGACGACGGGCCACCGGACGGGCCGGGGGAGGTTGACATGCCGCGAACTGTACGAGAAACGGTGCCCAGCTCGATGTTCGACACGCTGCGTTCTCGACACGTTTGTTCGACAGTCAGAACGGCTCCTGGTGGCCACCGACCAGAGTTGTAGATCTTGTTCGGGAATCGTTCAAATTCTCAACGCCTTCGCGGCGGCGGCGCGGTGTGGTGACTCCGGGACGGTCGGTTCGCGGAGCCGAGCTGTCAGACCGCGGTGGTGGCCGCCTGTTCGCCGGGATCGGTGACAAAACCGGGATCGACGTCGGTCCTGGCCCGTCCCGGGCGCGGGGCCCGCTCGCGCGCGCCGCGCATCAGCCCGACCGTGACCAGGTCGCCCGCCCGGAGCCCGTCGCCCGCGGCGAGGTGGAGCAGCCCGTCCGCCCGCGCGAGCGCGGACAGGGCACCGGCGCCCCGACGGGACAGCTCTGTGGTGGGCACCGTGGCGCGGTCGGATTCCCGGAGTGTGACGAGCAGGTACCGGTCTATCTCCTCCGGTTCGACATGGACCGCCACGTGGGCGGGGATGGTTGGGCGCCGGGGCGCCGGGCGGGCGTGCAAACCGGCCAGGAGCGGCAGGGCGAACAGCTCGACGGTCAGGGCCGCTGACACCGGGTATCCGGGGACACCGATCACCGGCACCGCACGGTCGCCGCGCAGGACGGCGAGCACCACGGGATGGCCGGGCTTGACCGCGACGCCGTGTACGACGACCTCGCCCAGGGTGCGCAGGACGTCGGCGGTGTGGTCGTCGCGCCCGGCGCTGGATCCGGCGATGATCAGGACCAGCTCGGCCGTGCGGGCGGCCGCGCGGGCGGCGTTGGCGATGCGCTCCGCTCGGTCGGGCTCGATGGGCAGAACCCGGACCTCGCACCCGTTCTCGCGCAGTATCCCGGCGAGCAGCAGCGAGTTGGTGTCGAGGATCTCGCCGGGCGCGAGGTCGGTGCCGATCGGGCGGATCTCGTCGCCGGTGGGGATGATCGCGACGGCTGGACGGGTGTGCACGTCGATGGTGGTGTGCCCGGTGCTCGCGACGAGTGCGACGTCGACCGGGCGGAGCCGGTGGTGGGCGGGTAGGAGGAGCTCTCCGACGCGGACGTCCTCGCCAACCTGCCGGACGTGGGTGCCTGGGGCACACGCCGAGGCGGGGATCTCGACGGTCTCGTCCCGGTGGTTGGCCACCTGCTCGCGCATGACGACGGTGTCCCGCCCTGCGGGCAGCAGATCACCGGTGTCGACCACGTCGTAGCGGTCGGGTGCCAGGACGAGCGACACAGGGGGGTCGGCCGGGTCCGGGATCGCGTCGAGGGCGCGTATGGCGATGCCGTCCATCGCCGCGACCGGATCGGCGGGAACCGACCACCGGGCCCACACCGGCGTCGCGGTGAGCCGCCCGATCGCGTCCCCGATCCCGATCGTCTCGGCGGGGAGCAGGTTGGCGCAGCCCGCCGCCGTGCACGCCGTCAGCCAGGCGGCCCGCGCCGCCTCGACGCCGGGAGGCCGCGACCCGGTCGGGCACGGCGACCCGGTCAGGCGCGGCGACTCAGCCATGCACGGCCGCGATGTTCGACGGGTCGACGATCGGCTCCTCGGTGATCCGTTCGGTCCCGGCGTAGACGTTCATGGTCTCCCCGCGCAGGAACCCCACCAGCGTCACCCGGCCTCGACGGCCAGGTCGACCGCGAGGGAGGACGGCGCGGACACCGCCGCCAGCACGGGGACCCCGGCCATGACCGCCTTCTGCACCAGCTCGAACGACGCCCGCCCCGACACCATCAGCACGCACCCGGTGGCCGGGACGCGCCCGCGCAGCAGCGCCCATCCGAGCACCTTGTCCACCGCGTTGTGGCGTCCGACGTCCTCGCGGGCGACCAGGAGCTCGCCGGTGGCGGTGAACAGGGCCGCGGCGTGCAGGCCACCGGTGCTATCGAAGATCCGCTGCGCGGCACGCAGCGCGTCGGGCAGCTCAGCGAGCGTCGACGGGGAGATCCGCATCCGGTCCGCCGCCGGGGAGAACCGGGTCGTGGTGCGCACCGCGTCGAGGGAGGCCTTGCCGCAGATGCCGCAGGAGGACGTCGTGTAGAAGTTGCGCTCGACGCCGGGATCGGGTGCGGGCACGCCGGCCGCGAGAATCAGGTCCAGGACGTTGTAGGTGTTGCGGCCCTGCGCGTCGACCGAGTCGCAGTAGCGGGCCAGCGTGACGTCGGCGGGGTCGGTGAGGACCCCCTCGGACAGCAGGAAGCCGTGGGCCAGCTCGACGTCGTGGCCGGGGGTGCGCATGGTGACCGCGAGGGCGCGGCCGCCGACACGTAGCTCCAGTGGTTCTTCCACGGCGAGCGTGTCGGGCCGGGCAGCCCGGCCGGCCGGGGTGATCCGCAGGACCGGGCGGTGGGCGGTGAGGCGTCCGATGGCGGGGCTCCTAGGCCTTCTCGGATCGGGCGTTCTCGGGCGGGAGGTTCTGCACGTGCTGGAATCCGAACCGGCCCTTGATGCACAGATGCCCGTGGGTGACCGAGTGGTCGGCGGGGGAGGTGACGTTGACGATCGACCCGTGCTGGACGTGCAGCTCCAGGTTGCAGCCGACCCCGCAGAACGAGCAGATTGTGGTCGCGACCGTCTCGCTCTCGGCGTCCCACTCCCCGTCCTCGCGCAGGTCATGCTCACGGACGGACTTGAGCGCCCCGGTGGGACACACCCCGATGCAGTTGCCGCAGTACACGCACGCGGAGTCGGTCAGCTCGTTATCGAACTCGGTGGCGATGCGGGCGTCGAACCCGCGCCCGGCCGCGGTGATCGCGAAGGTGAACTGGGCGTCGGTGCCGCAGGCCTTGACGCACTTGTAGCACAGGATGCACCGCGCGTAGTCCCGCACGTACAGGTCATTGTCGATCTTCACCGGTTGGGCGACGGTCGCGGCGGTGGTGCCGTCGGGGGCGTGATGGTGCCCGGCGTGGCGGGCGTCACGCTCCCCGGCCGCGGCGGGCGGGGCGGGCGGGCCGTAGCGGCCCGGGTCGACGCCGTAGTCGGTCATCCAGCGCTGCACCTCCGCGCTGGCCTGGGACATGTCGGTCGAGGACGCCAGCAGCTCCAGCACCATGCGGCGGCTGTGACGCACCTTCTCGGTGTCGGTCCGCACCACCATCGCGTCCTCGACCTTGCGCGCGCAGGACGGCACGAGCACCCGGGAGCCCTCGACCTCCACCACGCACACCCGGCAGGCGTTGATCGGGTTCATGTTCGGCGCCCAGCACAGCGTCGGGGTGTCGGCCTGTTCAGCGGTGCCCTCGGAGTGCAGCGCGTCGAGGATCGTGGCGCCCTCGGGCACCCGGACCGCACGGTCGTCGACGGTCAGGGTGAGGATCCGCCGGATCTGCCCGAGCAGCACCGGCGCGCCGCCCTGCCCGGCCCGCGCCACACCCGTGACTCCGGATCGGTCCGGGTCGACCGGATCGACGGCGGTTGGGCCGACCGCGCCTGCGGAGGACTCGCGGGACTCGCCCGCGTGTTCCCCCGTGCGCGGGCCGTCGCCGACCGTGTCGGTCCCGGGCACGGGCGGCCCCCCGGCGGAGGCCTCGGATGCCCCGTCGGCCGACTTGTTGGTGATCATGGGTGTGACACCTTCCCGTTACGCGAGCCGTCGCCGGCGGATGGGGCGTCGAGCAACCCCAGCGCCAACGCCGACTGCACGGCGGCCGGGGCGGTGTGCCCCAGCCCGCAGATCGATGCGTCGGTCATCACCCGGGCCAGGTCGGTGAGCAGCGCGAGCTCGGTGGCCCGGGAACCGAGCGGCGCGCCGCGTTCCAGCCTGGCCAGCGCCTCCTCCTGACGGACCGTGCCGACGCGGCACGGCACGCACTGCCCGCAGGACTCGTCGCGGAAGAACGCCGCGATCCGGCGCAGGGTGGCGGTGAGGTCCGCGGCGGTGTCGAACGCGAGCACGACACCCGAGCCCAGGCTGGCCCCGATCTCGCGGGTGCCTTCCAGGGTGAGCACGACGTCGAGCTGATCAGGCATGACGAACCCGCCCGCCGCGCCGCCGAGCAGGATCGTGCGCAGCTCACCGCGGACGCCGCCGGCGAGGGTGAGCAGCTCGCGCAGGGTGGTGCCGAACTCGACTTCGTAGACCCCGGGCGTGGCCACCGCGCCGGCGACGCAGAACAGCTTGGAACCGGTGGAGCGCGCAGCGCCGACCGAGGCGAACGCGGGCCCGCCGATGGCGAGGACCTCCAGCACGTTGTAGAGGGTCTCCACGTTGTTGATCACTGTGGGTTTGCCGAACAGGCCACTCACGCTGGGGAACGGCGGCTTGTTGCGGGGCTCGCCGCGGAAGCCCTCGATGGAGTTGAGCAGCGCAGTCTCCTCGCCGCAGATGTAGGCGCCCGCGCCGCGGCGCAGTTCGATGTCGAAGGCGAAGCCCTCGCCCATGACGTCGTCGCCGAGGTAGCCGCGCCGTCGCGCCGCCGCGATCGCGCCCACCAGGCGCCGGGTGGCCAGCGGGTACTCCCCGCGGATGTAGAGGTAGCCGCGCTCGCAGCCGGTGGCGTGGCCGGCGATCGTCATGGCCTCGATCAGCCCGAACGGGTCGGACTCCATCAGGACGCGGTCCTTGAACGTGCCGGGTTCGGACTCGTCGGCGTTGCACACCAGGTAGTGCGGCCGCTCGGGCGCTTTGGCGACACCGTCCCACTTGACGCCGGTGGGGAACGCGGCGCCGCCGCGGCCGGTGAGGGTGGCGTCGGTGATCTCGGTGATCACCCGGGTCGGGCCCAGCTGGACCGCGCGGCGCAGGGCCGCGTACCCGCCGTGGGCGCGGTAGTCGTCCAGGCTTGCCGGGTCGACGACGCCGATCCGGCGCAGCAACCGGAGCCCGGCGGATCCGGACTGCGGGACGCTGACGGTGGTGTCGGCGAACGCCAGGTCGGCGCGGGCGGCCGCAGACTCCGCCCCCTCCGCCGCACCGGGATCGGACACAGCAGAGGCAAACACAGCGGCGGCGAGCACCGCGTCGGGCAGGGCCGGGGCGTGGCTGAAGTCCGGCTCGCCCGCCAGCTGGAACAGCACCGCGGGCGCCCGCTCGCACAAGCCCAGGCACGGGCTGCGCACCCAGCAGGCCTGCTCACCGGTCGCCTCGGGCCCGAGCCGCTCGGCGAGCCGGGAGATGATCTCCTCGCCGCCGAACGGGCCGCAGGCCACGTCGTCGCAGACATGTACGACGCGGCGGGCGCGGGGCTCCACGGCGAACATCGCGTAGAACGTGGCCACCCCGTAGGCGTCGGCCGGCGGCACCGACAGCCGCCGCGCCACGTGGTTGAGCGCGCCCGGACTGATCCAGCCGATCGCGTTGGACACCGCGTGCAGGGCCGGGAGCAGCAGATGCCGCCTGCCCCGCGCGGCATGCCCGGCGTCGGCGAAGTGCCCGTCGCGCGACTCCGGGGTGGCTTGCTCGCCGAGCAGCGCGTCGAGCGCCGCGTCGACGGCCACCCGCTCCGGGACGCTCGGTGTGGCCGACGACAGGCGCAGATCCATGTGGCTCCCTTACTACTGGCCGGCGACCGGCAACGCTGCCGACGCCTTCTCGATGCGCACCGCGGTGGCCTTGAACTCCGAGGTTCCGGACTTGGGGTCCCAGGCGTCGTTGGTGAGCACGTTGACGTCCACCTCCTCGGAGAAGTGCGGGGTGAACGAAGCCAATCCGGGGCGCAGCGACGGGTCGAACGCCACCGGCGCCTCCACCGACCCCCGCCGCGAGGTGACCCGCACCCGGTCCCCGTCGGCGATGCCGAGCGCGGCGGCGTCCTCGGCATCCATCCGCAGGGCCTCCCGGCGGCGCAACGGCGAGGAGTACCCGCCGGTCTGCACACCGGAGTTGTAGCCGTCGAGGACCCGCACGGTGGTGAGCCGGATCGGATATAGCTCGGTGAGGGTGTCCACCGGCGGCACGTGTTCCACCGGGACGAACGGTGCGGGTGCGCCGCGGTCGGCCGGGTCGGGCTCCCACAGCCGGGCGTGCAGCAGCGGCGTGCCGGGATGCTCCAGGGTCGGGCAGGGCCACTGCAGGCCGCCGTGTTCCTCCAACCGGGCGTAGGACATGCCGTGGTGCCAGTTCAGCGACACCGACCGCAGCTCGTCCCACACCTGCTCCGCGGTCGGCTCACCCCAGTCGTGGCCCATGCGGTCGGCGATGGCGCAGATGATGTGGGTGTCGGGCCGGGCCAGACCGGGCGGGTCGATGGCCTTGCGGATGCGCTGCACGCGGCGCTCGGAGTTGGTGACGGTGCCCTCGTACTCGCACCAGTCCGCCGCAGCGGGCAGCACGACATCGGCCATGTCGGCGGTGGCGGTGCGGAAGATGTCCTGCACGACCAGGTGGTCGAGGCCCTCCAGCAGGTGCCGGGAGTGGGTGGCGTTGGCTTCGGACTCGGCCGGGTTCTCCCCGACGCAGTACAGCGCCCGCAGCCGTCCCACACCCGTCGGCCCGGGCTCCATGGCCTCGAACATCTGCGACAGGTGCATGCCCGGCTCCGTCGGGATCCTCGCGCCCCAGGCCTGCTCGAAACGGGCCCGAGCCTCCTCGTCGCCCACGTCATAGCCACCGGGCAGCTTGGCCGGGATGGAGCCCATGTCCCCGCCGCCCTGCACGTTGTTCTGCCCGCGCAGCGGCACCAGCCCCGACCCGTAGCGCCCGACGTGCCCGGTGAGCAGCGACAGGTTGATCAACGCGAAGACGTAGTCGGCGGCGTTGTGGTGCTCGGTGATGCCCAGCGTCCAGCAGATCTGGGCGCGGTCCGCGCGCCCGTAGGCATGCGCCAGCTCGCGGATCATTCCCGCCGGCACCCGGGTGATCTCCGCGGCGCGCTCGAGCGTGTACGGCTCGACGGTGGCCTTGTACTCGTCGAAGTGCGCGGTGGCGCGCCGGACGAAGGCCTCGTTCACCAGCCCGGCATGGATGATCTCGCGGCCGATCGCGTTGGCCAGCGCGATGTCGGTACCGACGTCGAGGCCCAGCCAGCCATCGGCCCACTGCGCGGTGGAGGTGCGGCGCGGGTCCACCGTGTACATGCGGGTGCCGTTCTTGAGCCCCTGCAACACGTGGTGGAAGAAGATCGGGTGCGTCTCACGCGCGTTGGAACCCCACAGGATCAGCAGGTCGGCGTGCTCCGCCTCGACATAGGCCGACGTACCCCCGCCTGCCCCGAACACTGTCGTCAGACCGACGACCGAAGGAGCGTGTCAAGTGCGGTTGCAGGAATCGACGTTGTTGCTGCCCATCACCGCCCGGGCGAACTTCTGCGCCGTGTAGTTCATCTCGTTGGTCGCCTTCGAGCAGCTGAACATGCCGAACGCGTCACCCCGATGCCGCGCGAACCCCGCCGCCGCACGATCGAGAGCCTCATCCCAACTGGCCGGCCGCAGCACCCCACCCTCGCGCACCAGCGGCTCGGTCAACCGGACGTGTCGGGGTCCTCGCCTACGAGGCATGGCCGTTCCCTTCTGTTCCGGACAGAGCGGAGCAAGCATACGATCCGGCCTGCCACATCCGACAGGAGAGCAGTGGTCCGGCCATGACGCGCTACGTGCAGCTCAGCCATGCCCTCGCCCGCCAGATCGGCGCCGGTGAGCTCGGGGTGGGTGCCGAGCTGCCCAGCATCCGTGATCTCGCCCGCCGTGAGGACACCACCATCTCCACGGTCGGTCGCGCCTACCGCCACCTCGGCGAGGCGGGGGGTCATCGAGATCGGGGACCGCCGCCGGGCCCGCGTCGCCGCCCGCGGCGCCGACGCGGCGGGGTAGCAGCGTGCGGGCGGCGAGCAGCTCGCCGGCGTGGGCGTCGCAGGCGAACCCGCGCCACAACGCCCGCCGCTGGCCGGGCTCGCCGATCAGCACCAGCCCCACCACCACCGGCTCGAGCATGCACTGGCGCGGCGCCACCTGGTCGTGATGGACGAAGCCACCGCACCCGGCGGCCAGCAGACGGAACGGCTCATCTCCCACAACGATGGTTCTCCCCGATCTCGCGGGTCACCACCGCCGGGCATCGACACGACTCGCTGGCCTTCGGTGCGGTGATGGCCGGCATCCGGATCCGCCGCCGCGGCCCGGGACGACCACGCTCGCGACCCGGGCGTGTCCTGGGCGACAAAGCGTTCTCCAGTCGCGCGATCCGCTCCCACCTGCGCAGACGCAGGATCGCGGCGACCATCCCTGAGCCGGCCGACCAGCCCGGGGCCAAGATCGACTGGCCGGCGGCATCGCAGTCCTGACCGGCGTCCGCACCAAAGCCGGGTATCAGCCGCCGAGGTAAGACATCTCCGGCTTCGGGAGGTCTACGGTGCTCAGGCCGCGCAGTTCGGAATAGCGGTCGTCCCGAGCGCCCCAGATAGCGGCGATCGCAGCATGCAGCGCGTCGTCGTCGACCCCACCCCGGAGCAGGCCGCGCAGGTCGCGCCCGTGCGCGGCGAACAAGCAGGTGTAGAGCTCGCCGACCGCGGTGACCCTGGCCCGGGTGCAGGTGCTGCAGAACGGCGTGCTCACCGACGAGATCAGCCCGAACTCGCCACGCCCGTCGAGGAAGCGCCAGCGTTGGGCGACCTCGCCCGGGCGCGCCGCCGCCACGGGTTCGACCGGGTGCATTGCGGCGATCTGGTCCAGCACCTCGGCCGAGGTGACGACCTCCGACCGGTCCCAGCCATTGGAGTTGCCCACGTCCATGTACTCGATGCACCGCAGCACGTGGCCGCCGTCGCGAGCGAACTCGACCAGGTCGAGCAGACCGGCCTCGTTCATCCCTCGGCGCAGCACGGTGTTGAGCTTGATCGGCGACAACCCGGCGTCGGCGGCCGCGGCGATGCCGTCGAGCACCTTCGACAGAGGGACTTTCGTGTCGCCCATGGCCGCGAACACTGTCGGGTCGAGGCTGTCCAGGCTGACCGTCACGCGGTGCAGCCCCGCGTGGCGCAGACTCTGCGCGTGGCCGGCGAGCAGCGAGCCGTTGGTGGTCAGCGCGACGTCGGTGATGCCCGGTGTCGACGCGACGAGGGACACCAGGGCGTCGAGGCCGCGGCGCAGCAGCGGCTCACCGCCGGTGAGCCGGACCTTGCTGACGCCGAGGTCGGCGAAGACCCGTACCAGCCGGCCGAGCTCTTCGTAGGACAGCAGCTCGCTGCGCGGCAGGAACGCGTGGTCGGGGCCGAAGACGTCGCGCGGCATGCAGTAGCCGCAGCGGAAGTTGCAGCGGTCGGTGACCGATATCCGCAGGTCGCGCAGTGGTCGGGCGCGGCGGTCGCGGACCGCCGGCCTGATCGCGTCCCCTCCTGCGTCCCCCGATGTTTGCGCCATACCCCAGCCTAGGCCCGGATCCACCACCCAGCCGTCGGTAGTGAGTCGCCGACTGAGTGGATCTTGCTGTACGGGCGGCGGTTCAGCCGGGTCAGCCACGACCGCAACAGCAGCACCCGGCCGGCCAGCTCGGTCATCCGCAGCCGTCGGCCGACGCCTCGGACGGCATCACCAGCGCGTCGTTCGACGCTAACGGCAGATCGTGCTCGGCCAGGAGATCAGCCTCCGGGGCTGCGGATCACCTGGGCATGCGCCTCGCGCGTCTGCTCCGCGACGTACGACGTGCCGTCGGCACAGCCGAGCGGCCGTCGAGACGGCCGACGACGGGCGGGTCTCTCCTGGCTGCAGGTCACGCCCGCCTGCCAGACTGACCCGGTGAGCGGCCAGGAGGGCCCAGCGATCTGCTCGGCCAAGGGATGCCAGGCCCCCGCGACCTGGGCGGTTGTGTGGAACAACCCCAGGCTGCACACTCCCGACCGCGAGAAGGTCTGGGTGGCCTGCGGTGAGCACAAGCAGCCGCTCGCCGACTACCTCGCCGTCCGCTCGTTCCTCAAGCGGGTCGAGCCTCTGGAGGAGGTCTAGACGGCTCCTCTCTGTGTCAAGTGGATC